>VEQH01000019.1 GCA_018883325.1 Flavobacteriales bacterium
CGCTGATAAACAACGATTTACTTCACAATCCTTTATTGATTTATCCCGATAAATCTTCAAAAGTATTGTTCGTAACTCATTGTTTCTGAGCGGTCTGAATTCAATTTTATAAATCGAACTCAGGTTTTAAGTGTCCAAAACGTGTGAAAAATCACATTTTCCACACTTATATCATTAAAAACAAAAAACAGTTGTAATTTCAAGTTCCAAAAATTATCGAGTAAACAGGAAAACAAGAAACTCAGATTAAATTGAATAAGCAAAAGACTTATAACCTTTGAATAATTCAATGGTTAAATCCGATTCTAGATTGACTTGATACATAACGGATAATGGCTTAATTAGCGCTATCTAGTTATCTTTTCCTATTTTTGAAAGTAGAAATTGATTATGTCAAATAAAACTCCAAATTTTTTAACAATTCCGCCTTCGCCCACTGTGGATAAGGTCGGAGTGGAAGAACGTGTTGCGCGTTTTCAAACTCGAAGTATTAAAAATCAATCCAAAGAACAAGGGCTAAAAATGGTCTTGAATATGATTGATTTAACAACGCTCGAAGGTAAAGATACGCCCGGAAAAGTGAAACAAATGTGTTATAAAGCACAACATCTACACGATGAATTCCCGGGTTTACCAACCGTCGCAGCTGTTTGCGTTTATCCTTCAATGGTGGCGATTGCAAAAAAAGAAGTGCAAAATTCAAACGTTAAAGTTGCCTCCGTTTCAACTGCCTTTCCTTCTGGACAAGCACCTTTGGCTGTGAAAATTGCAGATACAAAATTTGCAGTAGAAGCTGGAGCAGATGAAATCGACATGGTAATTTCCCGCGGTAAATTTCTGGCTGGCGAACACAATTTTGTTTTCGATGAAATTGCAGCCATAAAAGAAGCCTGTGGTGCGGCGCGCTTGAAAGTCATTTTAGAAACAGGCGAATTGGTAACTTTGGATAATGTTCGTAGAGCGAGCGATATTGCCATTTATGCTGGAGCTGATTTTATCAAAACCTCAACGGGAAAAATTCAACCTGCAGCAACAATGCAAGTTACCTACACAATGTTGATGGCGATTCGTGATTACTACGACGAAACAGGAATTATGATTGGAATGAAACCTGCAGGTGGAATTTCAACATCAAAATTGGCTTTGCACAACTTAGTTATGGTAAAAGAAATTCTTGGTGATGCATGGCTTACGAACGAATGGTTCCGTTTTGGAGCAAGTAGTTTAGCAAACGATGTATTGATGCAAATTCTAAAAACAAAAACTGGAGTTTATCAATCTTCAGATTATTTTTCTATCGATTAATTATGGCACAAGAACAAACAACTTGGGAATATGCACCCTCTCCAGAAGGCACGGGACATATCAAATTGAATAAAAAATATAACTTATTCATCGACGGAAAATGGGTAGCACCTTCGTCCAAAAAATACTTTGAAACCATCAATCCCGCAACGGAGGAAGTATTAGCAGAAATTGCTTACGCAAATGAAAAAGATGTTGATTTAGCGGTGAAAGCGGCTCGAAAAGCATATACAAATGTGTGGTCGAAAATGCCTGCTTCGGAACGTGCAAAATACATTTATCGCATCGCTCGTTTGATGCAAGAACGTGCACGAGAATTTGCGGTTATTGAATCTTTGGATGCTGGCAAAACGATACGAGAATCGCGAGATATTGATGTTCCTTTAGCTTGCAACCATTTTTTCTATTACGCAGGTTGGGCTGATAAATTGGAATACGCATTCCCGAATCGCAAGGTAGAAGCATTGGGTGTTGCAGGTCAGATTATTCCTTGGAATTTTCCTTTATTGATGGCAGCATGGAAGATTGCTCCCGCTTTGGCAACAGGAAATACAGTTGTTTTAAAACCATCTGAAACCACTTCGTTGACAGCCTTGAAATTAGCTGAAATCATCGAAGAAGCAGGTTTACCACATGGCGTTGTAAATATCGTTACAGGCTATGGCGACACTGGTGCTGCAATTGTAAATCATGCGGATGTAAATAAAATTGCTTTTACAGGCTCGACCGCTGTTGGGAAAATCATTCAAAAGGCAATTGCAGGAACACATAAAAAAGCAACCTTAGAATTAGGTGGAAAATCGGCAAATATTATTTTTGAAGATGCACCAATCGACCAAGCAGTTGAAGGAATTATCAACGGTATTTTCTTCAATCAAGGTCACGTTTGTTGTGCTGGTTCACGATTATTTGTGCAGGAAGGAATTGCTGAAAAAGTAATCCGAAAATTAAAACAACGAATGGAAAGTTTATACGTTGGAAATCCGATGGATAAAAACACTGACATTGGCGCCATCAACTCAAAAAAACAGCTAGAAACGATTAATAAATACATTCATATTGGTTTGAAAGAAGGTGCTGAAATGTACCAACCAGCTTGCGACTTACCTTCAAAAGGATATTATTGCGCACCTACTTTATTTTTAAATGTTGCGCAGTCAAGTATCATTGCACAAGAAGAAATTTTTGGTCCAGTTCTGACGATTCAAACTTTCAGAACAGTGGATGAAGTGATTCAAAAAGCAAATAATTCTCCTTATGGTTTAGCGGCTGGCGTATGGACAGATAAAGGTTCACGTATTTTTAACCTTACAACAAAATTGAAAGCAGGAGTTGTTTGGGCAAATACTTACAATAAATTTGATCCAACTTCTCCTTTCGGAGGCTACAAAGAAAGTGGATTTGGCCGCGAAGGTGGAGTTCACGGATTAAGTGGATATGTTAAGTTGAGTTGAAAAGAATGTAGAATGTAAAATATAAATTATGTCACGATTGGAAATTCTAAAAACATATAAAATATACATCGGAGGTCAATTTCCGAGAACCGAGTCAGGAAGATATTATACACCTTTGGATAAAAAAGGAAAAGCCTTGGCAAATATTTGTTTATCGTCTAAAAAAGATGTGCGCAATGCTGTTGTTGCGGCTCGAAAAGCGGCAGGCTCTTGGGCTGAAAGATCTGCTTTCAACCGCGGACAAATTTTATACCGCATTGCGGAAATGCTGGAAGGAAGACATGCTCAATTTGTTGATGAATTGATGAAACAAGGTCTCTCAAAAGCAAATGCGACAAAGGAAGTTAACTTAAGTATCGACCGAATCGTTTACTACGCAGGTTGGTGTGACAAATACAACGCAATTTTGAGTTCCGTTAATCCTGTTGCAAGTTCGCATTTTAATTTTTCGAGTTGTGAACCGATGGGAGTTGTCGGAATTATTGCCGAGCAATCAACAAGTTTAATTGGTTTAGTTTCTTTGGTTTTACCTGCAATTTGCGGTGGAAATACAGTGGTTGTTTTAGCATCCGAAAATTTACCTTTGTGCGCTGTGACTTTTGCCGAAGTGTTGAATTCTTCTGATTTACCCGGAGGAGTTGTGAACATTTTAACTGGTTCTCCTGCGGAAATGGCACCAACTTTAGCAAGTCATAAAGATGTTAATGCGTTACTAGTTTCGCATTTAGAAGATAATTTCAAAAAAGAACTTTCGATTTTAGCAGTAGATAACTTGAAACGTAAATTCGATTATACGCCTGATTGGAATTCAGAAAAATCACAAGCTTTACATTACATCTCTGACTTACAAGAAATTAAAACAACTTGGCATCCAATTGAAAATGTTGGTGGCGCAACTAGCTCTTATTAATAATAATGCATCTTTAGGTAATTAGTAAGGTATTTAATAGAAAAGGAAATTGTAACAGAATTGTAAACAAATCCTGAGTAATTCTGTTAAATACGTTATGAGTAATAAAGCACTATTCTGGCATCGACGTGATTTAAGAATTGAAGACAACGCAGGACTTTACAAAGCATTAAAATCTGGTTTAAAAGTTCAAGCAATCTTTATTTTTGATAAAAACATATTGGATAAACTTCCAAAAAATGACCAACGTGTTTTATTCATTCATCAAGAAATCAATCGTTTAAAAGATGAATATCAACAATTAGGTTCTGACATTAAAGTGTTTTATGGCAAACCCTTGGAGATTCTTCCAAGAATTGTTGAAGAGCATGGAATTGAAAAAGTTTTTACAAACCGTGACTATGAACCTTATGCATTGGAACGTGATGCATCCATTTTTGAAAGTCTAAAAAAATTAAACTGTGAGTTTATCGGTGCCAAAGACCATGTGATTTTTGAGAAAAATGAAGTAGTCAAAGACGATGGTTTACCATACACCGTTTTCACACCTTACTCACGCAAATGGAAAGCGAAACTCAATGATTTTTACCTTTCCTCCTACCCTACTTTAAAATACAGTGATAAATTACAAAAATCAGCTTTTGAAGAACTAATTTCTTTACAAGAAATGGGATTTGAAACCACCCAATTATTTCCTTTTCCTGAGCGTTTACCGAATGAAGAAATCATCATCAACTATTCACAAAAACGCGACATTCCAGCCGTTCGAGGTACTTCAAAATTGAGTGTTCACTTACGTTTTGGAACAATCAGTATTCGTCAATTGGCACAAAAAGCGGTGCATTTAAATGAGTCGTATTTGAACGAATTGATTTGGCGCGACTTCTATCAAATGATACTTTTTCACTTTCCACATTCGGTTAAAAACTCCTTTAAAAAGCAATACGATAAAATCATTTGGGAAAAAGACGACCAACTTTTCAAAGCTTGGTGCGTAGGAAAAACAGGATATCCATTGGTTGACGCAGGAATGCGAGAATTAAATGCAACAGGTTTTATGCACAATCGAGTGCGAATGGTTGTTGCAAGTTTTTTAACCAAACATTTACTAATGGATTGGCGCTTGGGCGAAACTTATTTTGCTGAAAAATTGATGGATTTTGATTTGGCAAGCAATATTGGCGGATGGCAATGGGCAGCAAGTTCTGGTTGTGACGCTGCACCATATTTCAGAGTTTTTAATCCAAGTGCGCAACAAGAAAAATTCGATAAACAATTTACTTACATCAAAAAATGGGTTCCAGAATTCGGAACAAACTCCTATCCTACACCGATTGTAGAACATAAATTTGCAAGAGAACGCGTTTTAGATAGATTTAAACAAGCATTAAACGAAAATTAAAATGATACAAATAGGAGATAAATGTCCTGATTTTCAACTTCCGGACGCAACAGGGAAAACAATAAAAATTTCTGATTTCATTGGAAAGAAAAAGCTAGTAATTTACTTCTACCCTAAAGACGATACAACAGGCTGCACAAAAGAAGCTTGCTCGTTTAGAGATAGTTACGAAGACTTCAAAGAGTTTGATTGTGAGGTTATTGGTATTTCTTCTGACGATGAACAAAAACACGCGTCTTTTGCTTCCAAACACCGACTTCCATTTATTTTACTTGCGGACAAAAACAAAACAGTAAGAAAATTATTTGGTGTGCCAGGAAATCTTTTTGGTTTGATTCCAGGTCGTGTAACATACATCATCGGAATTGATGGAATTGTTAAAGGTGTTTATAATTCTCAAACCAATCCTTTGGGGCATATCGAAAAAGCGCTAGAGTTAGTGAAAAGTTTGTAAAATGTAATTTTAAGTTTTCGTATTCAAACTAGTCGAAAAAATCAAATTTTTATAGATGTCCCAGCGAAAATGCTTTATTTTTTCGCTACCTATTCTAACAGCATTGTTATTCCAAATAAAATCAGGAATCTCTTGTTAATCAGTTAATTTATTTCGAGAAATAAAAATTATCATTGATACCTTCAAACATACTTGTACGATTATACACACTCAATTTGAATTAGATATTTTGTAATGGTCAGAGTTTGTACCTTTACAAAATCATGGAAATATTTATTATTTTATTCTTAACCTTATTAAACGGTTTTTTTTCTTTGTCGGAAATCGCTTTAGTTTCTGTTAAAAAAAGTAGAATGGAACATTTAGCTGCTCAAGGAAATACAAGAGCGCTAACTGTTTTAAAACTACTGGAAAATCCAGAAAACTTCCTTTCATCGGTGCAAGTTGGTATTACCTTAATTGGTATTATTTCTGGTGCTTACGGTGGAGCGACTTTGACAGATGATTTAGAAAAATCGCTAGCAAACATTACGTTTCTCGGAGCTTACATTCATACTTTTTCTTTGATAATAGTAATTGGCAGTATCACCTATTTTACGATTGTTATCGGTGAATTGGTGCCAAAAACAATTGCTATGAACAATTCTGAAAAAATAGCTTTAATTTGTGTTCCAATCATTAAATATTTCACTTTCGCCTCTTATCCTTTTGTAAAATTACTTTCAATCTCTACAAAATTGATACTGAAATTAATCGGAACAAAAGAATCAAATAGTGATCATATTAGCGAAGAAGAATTAAAATTTTTGTTGCTCAATGCAGGGAAATCTGGCGTTTTGGAAACAGAAGAAAGTGAAATTCATCAAAATATTTTCAGTTTTTCTGACCAAACAGCAAAATCGTTAATGAAACATAGCTCGGAAGTTGAGTGGGTAAACATTAAGAAATCAAAAGAGGAAATTTTCAATAAAATAATTGAATTTAGTCACTCGAAAATTATTGTTAGTGAAGGAGCTTTAGAAAATGTAAAAGGTTATATCCGCGTTAAAGATTTCCTTGAAAAGTACAATCAAGCAACATTTTCAATTGAAGACATTCTTGAAGAACCTTTATTTATTGCTCAAAACACACCTTCTTTTAAAATCATCAATTCATTCAGACAAACGAAACAACATTTTGGATTTGTAATTGATGAATATGGTGGATTGCTCGGTATTATTACACTTCACGATTTGATTGAAGGAATTGTTGGCGATTTACCTGACGAGGAAGACGATGAAAATGAAAAAATCACACAGCGAGAAGATGGAACTTTTTTAATCGATGGAAGAACGCCACTTTTTGAATTTAACAAGTATTTCAACAAAGAAATAATTGAATTTAATCACAGTCAATACACAACAATTGCGGGATTTGCAATGGATCAACTGAAGGCAATGCCAAAAGCAGGAGACAACTTCATTTACGATAATTACAAATTTGAAATTATTGATATTGATGGAAGAAGAATCGATAAAGTATTACTTGAAATCATTGAAAAACCTGATGAAGTTTAAAAAGGTAAAGTTTAAGTCCTGAAAGATTAAAGAATCTGGTATAAAAATACGATTTTGGTATTTGATTAAATTTTTATTGAAACAAGTGATTATTAAGGTAAAAAACCTTTCGATAAACACAAAAACAAGTTGTTTGAATACATAACTCTGCTGTTTATAACAAAACCTAGGGTATTTTGTCTTTTTTTATATTTTTACGAAAACGATGAAGTATTTATTTTTTCTATTCGTTTTCTTTTCCTATTTGAATGTTTTTTCTAATTCGATACTATCTTCAAATTTTAAATTCATTCAAAATAAATTAGCAAAAATTGATCACCCTGATTCAATAGTTTTCAATGCAACTAAGGCATTTGAAATTGGTGTTTTAAATAATAATCCATCTGAAAAAACTTTAGCTTTATTACTTATAAGTAGGGCTTACATTTCATTAGCAGAATATACAAAAGCAGAAATTGCGCTAAAAAGAGCTAGTTATTGGTCTAAAATTTCCAAAAATAAAAACTTAGAAGGACTTGTAATTCTTGAACTAGGGAAAAATTATCAGTTAACAAATGCGCCTGATAAAGCTTTGTATTTGATGCTCAAAGCCAAGCGAATATTTGAGAGTAAGAAATATGAAGAAAGTATAATCAGAGCTACAGTTTACCTTGCGGAATATTATAGAAGTTTGCAAAACTTTACGGACGGAGAAAAATACATCAATATCGCTTTAAGAAAGTCAAAGAAGGTGAAAATTGAAAACAAACTTCGGATTTTACTTAATAACAGAGCTGCTGCGCTTAAAACTGAAACAAGAAATCACAACGCTTCCTTTCGCTTTTCAAAAATTGCTATTGATTTAAGTGAAAAATGTGGGCTTTTTCACGAGAAAGCAACTTCTTTAAATGAAGTGGGGTTCAATTATGAAAATCTGCATCAATTTGACAAAGCTTTATTGAACTATTCGGAGGCAAGAGAACTTTGGTATGCAAGTAGGCAATTACGAAATTGGGTGCTTGTAACTGAAAATATCGCTCGAACCTATCGAAAAATGGGGGAATATGAAAAAAGTAATCAACTAGCTTTTGAAGCAGAAAGAATCGCAAAGGAACATAAATGGTATTCCAACTTGCTTTCCATTTATATTTTAATTGGAGGTAACTACGATTTATTGAACGATGTTTACATGGCAATGAATTATGATAAATATGCGATGGAAATTGAATTATTACTTTATAAAGAAAGAAATCTAAGAGAAATTAAAGAAATAAAAGCAAAATACGAATCTGAAAAAAAAGAAGAACTACTCAAAGAGAAAAACAAAGAAATCAAACGTTCGCAAGAAAAAATAAAGGAGCAAAAAAAGGATCAAAAAAACCTCTATATTGGAATTTTCGGTTTATTAATTCTACTTGTAGTCGTAATTTATTTGGCTTCTAATAGAATGTATATTTTAAACCAACTTAGAATCAAAACAAAAGAATTAGAACTTTCCAATCAAAGTTTAAATCTTTCATTAAATAAGTCAGAAGTTCTTTTGCAAGAAGTGCACCATCGCGTAAAAAACAACCTTCAATTCATTACTTCGATAATTGAATTGGAAATCGACTCCAACAGTTCTTCAACAAAAAAAGACAGCTTAATTGACATCTCTAGAAGAATTTCTGCAATGTCTTTGGTTCATGAACTTTTGTACAATTACGATAACATAGAAAAAATTGCTGCAAAAAAATACATCCATGATTTAGTAATCTCCATTGATGAAATGATCAACCGACAGCATTTGCCAATTAAATTTGAAATTGAAATTGAAGATGTTTTATTTGAAGTGAAACAATGTATTGCCGTTGGAATGATAATTTCTGAATTGGTTTCAAATTCGATTAAACATGCTTTTAAATCGCAAGAAAACCCAATCATTTTCATTCAACTGCAAAAAAATGAAACATTACAAACCATCACATTAACAGTTAAAGATAATGGCTCAGGAATAACGGAAGAGAAAATAAACAAAAAAGGACTTGGATCACGTTTGGTTCATATTTTCACAGTTCAACTTGGAGGTCATTATACTATTGATAGCACAAACCATTTTTTATTTCAATTTGAATTTCCATTAGAAGTATGTTAAACAAGCAAAAAATATTAATTGTAGAAGATGAAGCAGTTATTGCAGAACATCTGAAAATTATTTTAGAGAATAGTGGAATTGAACACATAGAGTTAGCATACGATAAAGAAAATGCTTTAGTAACACTTTCCAATTTTCAACCCGATTTGGTTTTACTCGATATCCACATGAAAAATGAATTCGATGGAATTGAAATTGCTGAATATTTAAATCTAAACCAACCCACACCATTTATTTTCATAACAGCACATTCTGATGCAACAATAATAAATAAAGCTACAAAAACAAAGCCAATAGCATACATTACAAAGCCATTTAAACAAGCAGATATTTATGCTGCAATCAACATCGCGTCACATAACTTAAAAAAGAAAGAAACTACGATTTCATTTAAAGATGGATACGATGATGTTTTTTTAAATGTAGATTCTATCCTTTATGTCAAAAGTGAAAAAAATTACATTGATATAGTTTGTTTGAATAAAAAACATTCCATTAGGAATTCGTTAGATTGGTTTTTAGAAAAAGTATCTAATTCAGATTTTATGAGAATTCATAGATCATATATAATTAATACAAATCAAATTCAAAAATTGAGTAGTTCAGCAGTTTTTATTAAGGATTTCACAATACCAATTTCAAGGAAATACATCTCAAGTCTTAGACAAAAAATCCAAAAATAAATTTAAAATTATTATTGTATTTTTTCTATCCCTTTGTGTCATTCAAATACAAAGTTTTTACGTTCATCCCTCAAAGACTTAATCTAATTTGCTAGCTTCTATTTTTGGAAACATTAATTTATTGTCATCCAGCAATATTTTTTTTGAACCAAAACTCTACAATGAAAAAGTTAGTCTTTTTACCACTTGTTTCATTTTTAACCTTTAAAGCGTATTCGCAGTTAAAAATTGGAAACAATCCAACCACAATCAATAGCAACTCTATTTTGGAATTAGAATCTACAAACAAAGGATTACTGCTTCCTCGTGTGGCATTAGAATCCACGAACAGTGCAGCGCCACTTTCGAGTTTCGTTGCGGGTATGATTGTATATAATACCGCTACTGCTGGAGATGTACTTCCCGGATTTTATGTGGCAAGTTCAACTAGTTGGACAAAAATTGATAATGCAAGTCCAGCAACTTTATACTCAGCCAACGGTTCAATTCCTGCCTCTACAACACGAGCGGTTACATTTGGAAGTGGTAGTAACTTAAATTTTGATGCGAATACTTTATACATAGATGGTAATAATAATCGTGTTGGTATTGGAACAGCAACTCCATCAAATGCATTGCACGTGAATGGAACTGCTCAATTTGTGAATGGAGCAACGATTTCAAATTTTAACAGCGGAACATGGATTAATTTACCAACAACAGGCTCTTCTGGTATTGGTACTGGTGGTGCTGGAGCTCAAGCTTGGATTGCATACGTTCAGAGTTCTGGACAATGGTTTAACGATGCTTCTCCAGGTGACATTGCATATAGAAATACAGCTGGAAAATTATTATGGGGTAATAACTCGACAGCAGCCGCAATGGCTTTAAATGGTGATAAACTTGGAATTGGAACACTAACTCCAAGTGAAAAATTAGATGTGGCTGGAAATATCCGCTTCTCTGGGGCTTTAATGCCAAACAATACAGCTGGTACTTCTGGCCAAGTATTAACATCAGCGGGTGCAGGTGCTGTTCCAACTTGGACAACCTTGCCAACAGCAACAACTTATACAGGAAGTACATCGATAACCTTAAACGGAACAAGTTTCGAAAGAGCAGCGTTAACTGGAGATGTAACCGCAGCAGCTAATAGCAATGCATTAACAATAGCAAATGACGCAGTAACTAGTGCAAAAATCCTAGATGGTACAATTGCCACAGCAGACGTAGCAAACAGCGCTGTAACGTATGCGAAGATTCAAAATGTTTCGGCAAATAACACATTACTTGGACGTGCAACAACAGGGGCTGGAACGGTTGAAGAAATTACGCTTGGTACAGGATTAAGTTTGACAGGCACTACATTAAGTGCTTCAAGTGATTTGCGATTAGTAAATACAACTAGCCACGTAACACAAGATGCTGGAGTTGGAAGTAATGGTTCTAGTGCTGGTGGTGCAGATAATATTATGCTTGGTTCAGGGACAGGAAATAGTAATTCAGGAACTAAAAATGTATTCATAGGAAAAGAAGCTGGAAATGCAAATACAACATCATCAGGGTCAACATTTATTGGGTATCAAACAGGTAAGTCCAATACAACTGGTGGAGCGAATACTTACCTTGGGTATCAAAGTGGTTTATCAGGAACTACAAGTTCAGCGAATACATTTGTCGGTTATCAATCTGGAAATAGTAACACAGGAGACAATAACAATGCATTTGGTTATTTAGCTTTAAGACAAAATACATCAGGAGGAGGTAATGCTGCTTTTGGAACACAGTCAATGTTGTCCAATTCAACAGGATTTGAAAATACTGCTTTAGGAACCTATACTTTATTTAACAATTCAACGGGTTATTTAAACGTGGCAAGTGGTGCTCGTAGCATGATGTCCAATACTACAGGAAATAACAATACAGCAAATGGATATCAAAGTTTAACAGCAAATACTTCAGGAAGTAGTAATACAGCTTTTGGTTCACAATCACTTTCATCAAATTTAACAGGTAGTAACAATGTTTCAATCGGTATGCAATCTTTGCAATTAGCGACAAGTAGTAATAATCTTGCTATTGGTTTTAAAGCGGGTGATAATATTACAACAGGAGCAAAAAATCTAATAATTGGATATGACATTGATGCTCCTTCAGCGACTAGTAATAATCAATTAAATATTGGTAATATCATTTTTGGAAATAACATTGATGGTTCTGCTACCACTTTGAGTACAGGTAATATCGGTATCGGAAATGCTTCACCTTCAGAAAAACTAGATGTAACTGGAAATGTGAAATTCTCTGGAGCTTTGATGCCGAACAACTCAGCAGGAACAGCGGGTCAAGTTTTAACATCAGCAGGTGCAGGCGCTGTACCAACATGGACGACAATTTCAGCTGGAACTACCTACACAGGAAGTACTTCGGTAACCTTAAACGGAACAAGCTTTGAAAGAGCGGCGTTAACAGGAGATGTAACAGCAACAGCAAATAGCAATTCCTTGACAATTGCAAATGATGCTGTAACAAGTGCAAAAATTTTAGATGGAACGATTGCAACTGCTGATGTAGCGAACAGTGCGGTTACTTATGGAAAAATTCAAAATGTATCTGCAAATAATAGAATTTTAGGACGTGCGACGACAGGTGCTGGGACAATTGAAGAAATCACTTTAGGATCTGGTTTGACTTTGACGGGAACAACACTAAGCGCAAGCGGAGATTTAAGACTTGTAAACACGACAAGCCATATTACACAAGATGCAGGTGTAGGTTCAAATGGTACAAGTGCTGGCGGCGCTAGAAACATTTTAATCGGTAATGGAGCTGGAAATGCTAACTCTGGAACAGACAATGTATTCGTTGGTAATCTTGCAGGAAATTCAACATCAATAGTTGGAGGATTAACTTTCGTCGGTTCCTCCGCAGGAAAATCGCATACAACAGGTGAACAAAATACTTTTATTGGATTCAGCTCTGGAGAAAGTTTAACAAACGGAAGTCAGAATACAGCATTGGGATATTCAAGTTTGAAAAGTAGCGTAACAGGATACAACAATACGGCAATAGGAAATAATTCATTAACAAACAATACTCAAAGTTACAACACAGCAATTGGGTCAAATGCACTTTCTTTGAGTTCAACAGGTGTTGCTAATACTGCTGTTGGTACAAATGTTATGTCAAATTCATCTGTTGGAAATCATAATACATCAATTGGTTTTTATGCAGCATTGAACACAACGGGTGATAATAACGTTGTCATCGGTTCTAATTCAGGAAGTAATTTAACAACAGGAAGTAGAAATATTTTAATCGGTAGAAATATTAACGCACCAATTGCCACTGGAAGTAATCAATTAAGTATCGGGAATTTAATTTTCGGAAATAACGTTGATGGTGATGGTTCTAATACAAGTAGTGGAAATATTGGAATCGGTGTGGTAGATCCTTCAGAAAAATTAGATGTTGATGGAGCAATTAAATTCTCTGGAGCCTTGATGCCGAACAATTCCGCAGGTACGGCGGGTCAAGTTTTAACCTCAGCAGGTCCTGGATCAGTTCCAACCTGGACATCTATTTCAGCGGGTACAACTTACACAGGAAGTACTTCCATAACCTTAAACGGAACAAGCTTCGAACGTGCTGCATTAACAGGAGATGTGACTGCAACAGCGAATAGCAACGCATTAACTATCGCAAACGATGCCGTAACATCTACAAAAATTTTAGACGGAACTATTGCTACTAATGATTTAGCGAACGCATCCATTACCGCTGCGAAATTGAATCAAATGTCTGCAACAACTGGACAAGTAATGAAATGGAATGGAACAGCTTGGGCTGCTGCAAACGATGATAATACCATTGCTGATGGTTCAGAAACTGTTGTAACTGCTGGTTCAGGCATTTCTATTTCGGGTGCAGGAACTTCTGCTTCACCTTATGTAATCAACGCAAACGCTGCTATTGCAACTGTTACAGCAGACTACACAGCAACTTCTTCTAACAACACTATTCTTTGTAATGTACCTGGTGCTGGAATGACTTTAACACTACCTTCTGCATCGACGAATACAGGAAAAGTAATTGTGATTCGTAAAATTGACAACGACGCTGATGTCTTAACTTTTAGTCCTGCATTGAATTATTCTACAACTCAAACTATCAGTACTTTAAATTTTGTAAAAACTATTACGGTTCAAAGTAATGGAACAAGTTGGTGGGTAATTACAGAATAAGAATACAAACTAAGTCCAAGAAAAATAAAGCATAAGAAATGAAAAAAGTAACCTTAATAATTGTCCTCGCAACTTTGGTAGGAGGCGTTTATGGTCAGCAAAAAATTGGAAACAATCCAACTTCTTTAAATGCGAATGCTGTTTTAGAATTGGAGTCCACTAACAAAGGACTTTTGATTCCGAGATTGGCTTTGACATCAACGAGTAGTGCCTCGCCTCTTTCTGCATTTGTTGCTGGGATGATGGTTTACAACACAGCAACCGCGGGTGATGTCACTCCTGGGTTTTATGTTTCAACGGGATCAAGTTGGTCAAAAATTGACAATCAAGCAGCAACTAATTTATACGGCTCCAATGGTTCAATTCCAGCTTCAACAGCGCGAACAGTTGGCTTTAATTCCGGAAGTAGCTTGAATTTTGATTCCAATACACTTTTCATTGATGGAGATAACAACAGAGTTGGTATTGGTACGACTACACCGAATAATGAACTTGACGTAAATGGTTCTGTTCGAGTTACTGGAACTACCAATCTTAGAACTACTTATTTGAATTCAAATAATTTGTTTTTAAGAAGTGATGGAAATCACGGTCTTGTTTGGAATACAACAGCAGACGGTCCAAGATTGTATGGATTTGCTGGTGGACTTTTGGGAACTCAAAACGGTACAAATGCCTTGTTTTGGAACTCAACTGGTAATGTAGGACTCGGAAATACTGGTCCTACAGAACGCTTGGACGTTACCGGAAATATCAAGTTTTCTGGCGCATTAATGCCTAACAATTTAGCGGGTACTGCTGGACAAGTTTTGACATCGGCAGGTGCTGGAGCCGCTCCGACTTGGACAACACCGAGTAGTGCAACAAACATTTACAACACCGATGGTTCATTATCAGGAAATAGAACCGTGACATTAGGAACTAATGTACTTTCTTTTACAAGTTCGCCTTCAAATGGTACCAGTCATTTTACCGTTGATGGTACAACCTTAAACGTTGATGCGTTTACAGATAGAGTTGGAATTGGTACCGCAACTCCCTCCCAAAAACTGGATGTAGCGGGAACTGCACGTTTTGACGGTGGAGCTTTGATTCAGTCTTTTACGAATGGAACTTGGATTAATTTACCAACAACTGGTCCTTCTGGAATTGGTTCAGGAGGCCCGGGAGTACAAGCATGGATAGGATATGTACAAAGTAATGGTCAATGGTTTAACGATGCTTCGGCGGGTGATATCGCTTATCGAAACACAGGAGGGAAATTACTTTGGGGAAATGCATCATCAGGGGCAGCTATGGTGCTAAGTAGTAACAATCTAGGAATTGGAACACTTTCTCCTTCTGAAAAACTTCATGTAGTTGGAAATATTCGTTCAAGTTCACTTGCCGGGACAGGTTCAAGAATGGTGGTAGCCGATGCCAACGGAACATTAAGTTCAACTGCAATTCCGGGAGGTATAACAGCTTCAAATGGTTTGACTGTCAATGGATCCGACGTAAAACTTGGAGGAACATTAACCGACGCGACTACAACTATTTCCATGGGGTCAAATAAAGTTGATTTCACTAGTGCTGCTTCTTCGGGTGCTGGACATTTTAACGTGGATGGAACAACATTTAGTATTGATGCTGCATTGAATCGTGTTGGTGTTGGAACCAATACTCCACAAATGACGATGCACGTTGTAGGAACTGGTGCTGATGTTGTAAAAGTGGACAACACAACAACTACGACTGCGGTGGCAGGAGCCTCAAATTTGTCGCTTGTAAACACAAACAATACTGTCAATAATTACGCAGCAATTTCAGCGAGAAACAGCGCTTTAGGATTTTCTTCATCCATTGAATTTTTAAACTTAAATCACAATGCAACTGGTTCTGCTTCTGGTTCAATTCGCTTTGTAACCAATAACGCTGGTTCTATCGCGGAAAGAATGAATTTGACAAGTACTGGAAATTTAGGAATTGGAACTTCTTCACCGAATGCTCCACTACAATTTGCTAACACAACGGGAAGAAAACTTGTATTATTTGAGGTAGCAAACAATGACAATCAAATTTATGGTTTTGGTATAGATAACAATACGCTGAAATACCAAGTAGAAAATACCACGGCAAGCCATGTTTTTTATGCTGGGACATCTGCTACAACAAGTAATGAATTAGTCCGAATTACAGGAACTGGTCGCTTAGGAGTGGGTACATCAGGACCAAATTCAACATTGAGTGTTAATGGTAGAGCTCAATTCGGAGATAACACCATTACCAACAATGACTCCAACGATAATATTTACATTGAAAGAAATGCAAACTTCACTCAAATGCATTTATACAACACGGATTTATCTAACACAGATATTAATGCTTATATCTCTTTGAATAGAACAGGTACAGTAAATGGTAGCGGTAATTCCACACCAGGAATGAATATTTGGACTTCTTCCGCCCACCCTATTCGTTTTTCGACCAATGTTTTGGAAAGAATGGTAATTACAAGTGGCGGAAATGTTGGTATCGGAAGTACTGCTCCTTCTGAAAGACTTGATGTTACAGGTAACGTGCGTTTTTCTGGAGCACTTATGCCTAACAATGCTGCTGGTACTGCTGGACAAGTTTTAACCTCCGCAGGTGCTGGTGCTGCCCCAACTTGGACTTCAGTTTCTATTTTGGATATCTATAGTGCCGACGGTTCCTTAGCCAGTAACAGAATAGTGACTCAAGGTGCAAACACACTTGCCTTTACAAGTACAGCTTCTACAGGAACGAGTCATTTTACAGTGGATGGAACTACTTTGAATGTGGATGCGAACAATAATCGTGTTGGAATTGGTACTGCTACACCTGCAAACACACTCGATGTTTCAGGTACCTTAAGAGTTACAGGAACAACCAATTTAGTAACCACTTATTTGAATAACAATCCGCTTTACTTGAGAAACGATTTGAATCATGGAGTTGCCTATAATGGTACAGCTGATGGACCACGATTATTTGGTTGGGGCGGTGGAATCTTAGGAACTGCAAATGGAACTAATGCACTTTTTTGGAATCTTTCTGGAAATGTCGGTATAGGGAATACGGCTCCTTCTGAAAAATTGGATGTTACAGGAAATGTGCGTTTTTCAGGTGCTCTAATGCCAAATAACACTGCGGGTACTGCTGGACAGGTATTGACTTCAGGTGGTGCTGGTGCTGCACCAACTTGGACAACTATCTCAGCAGGTTCAACATATACAGGAAGTACTTCTGTAACCCTCAATGGTACTAGCTTCGAACGTGCTGCTTTAACAGGTGATGTTACCGCAGCTGCCAATAGCAATTCAACTACCATTGCAAATGACGCAGTTACTTATGCTAAAATGCAAAATGTTTCAGCCAACAATCGTCTTTTGGGTCGCGCCACAACGGGATCAGGAGATATAGAGGAAATTACGTTAGGAACAGGCTTGAGTTTTACTGGAACAACCTTAAATGCGGCTACAGCTACGACTATTTATAACGGAGATGGCTCACTTACTGGAAACAGAACAGTTGCACAAGGAACAAACACTTTGGCCTTTACAAGTACAGCTTCAACAGGTACTAGTCATTTTACGGTGGATGGAACTACGCTTAATGTGGACGCCAACACGAATCGAGTTGGAATAGGAACGAGTACTCCGGTAGCTCCTTTGGACGTTTATCATGGATCAACAAATGCTTCATTCATTCGAATCGCAGGAGTTGGAGGCAGCGGAAACACAACCGGATTACATTTCAGTCCGTGGGGTGTACGACCAAGTGCAGGCGCTAAAATTGAAGGAATTGACGACGGAAATGGCGGTGCTTACTTGACATTTTCTACAATAAACAATGGAACCGCTGTCGCAGCAGAAAGGATGAGAATCAACAGCAGTGGAAACATTGCCATAGGAACCACAACTGCAACTTCTAAATTGACAATTGAAGGTGGTTTGCAAATTACTGGTGGTCAATCGATTGCTACACAAGGAACACATATTCAATGGAACAGAGATTGTTGTGATGGAGCAACTTCAATTTTAAACCACAAAGGCGGCGGTGGCGGTGGAATCAAATTTGGTGAAATCAACTCAACGAACGTGACAACTGAATGGGCTCGATTTGATGGTTCTGGTCGCTTTGGAGTTGGAAACAATAATCCACAACATCCACTTCACATGGGGTCAGGTGCACACGTTACATCCGCTGGTACTTGGACAAATGCTTCAGATTTACGTTTGAAAACAAATGTGGTAGATTCAAAATATGGTCTTGATGAAGTATTGAAATTACGTTCGGTAGATTATGAAATGAAAGCCAATGGTGAAAAACAAGTTGGATTTATTGCACAGGAAGTGAAGAAAGTTGTTCCTGAAGTGGTTAGTGGAGATGAGAATAGCGAAACGATGATGGGTATTTCTTATGGTAACTTAGTTCCGATTCTAGTTAATGCTATCAAAGAACAACAAGCTCAAATCGAAGAAATGAAAAAAGAGATTGAAGAATTGAAAAAAAATAAAAAATAGTTGAAAGTGGATTGCGGATTGTGGATTGCGGATTGGAAAATTGCAGATTGGAAAATTCTCAATCCCTCTTAAATCTTAATGTCCTAATATCATAATGTCTTAATGTCCTAATATCCTTAAATCCTAATGTCTTATTGTCTTAATATCCTTAAATCCTAATGTCTTAATATCCTAAAAGTCCTAATGAAAAAACATCTAACATCCCTAATCATACTCTTAAGTGTAACTTGTGCATTTGCTCAGAAAAAAGGTTCAAAAGAAGCAGAGCCAAAAGCTGATTTGAATTTAACTATCTACAAAAACGCTTTAAAATACAACGATTTTCAAACTGCAATCATTGCTTCACAAGCTATCGTAGCAATCGAAGGTGAAAATAGTACGTTCAAAGATTCATTGGCGATTTTATACTACAACACTAACAATGCTGTAAGTTGTCATTTAATGTGTAAAGAGTTATTAGTAAAAAAACCGAATGACCAAACCCTTTTGGAGCTAAACGCTATTTGTTTGTCGAAAATTGGTTCGGCTTTGGATGCAATTGGTGCTTATGAGACCTTATTTAACGTTTCAAAAAATCGTTACCACGGCTATAAATTAGCTCAGTTACAGTTTGAAATTAAACGTTTGGCTGAAGCGATGGTAACAATTAATTCTTGCCTAACTAAAACTGAAGAGTTGAAAGCGACAATTGCAATGAATAAAAACAAAGATGAAATGCAAGAAGTTCCTCTAAATGCTGCGATTCAAAACTTAAAAGGACTTGTAAGTTATGAATTAAAAGATGCTCAATCAGCAGTAAAGTGTTTTGAAGAAGCTTTAAAAATTTATCCTGAATTTGAAACTGCTAAAGCGAATAAAGCTTCAATTGAAGCACTTGAGAAAAAATAATCTACTTAAGTTATTACCAAAATCGAAATACATTAAAAAATGAGAATCCTATTACTTTCTTTTTTCTTCATCTCCAGCTCCCTTTTTTCGCAAGAAGCAATTGGAAACTTGGGAAATGTGAATGTATTTCCAAATACAGAAATTGGTTTATTCGGAAACCTTACCAATAATGGAACTTTTACTAGTTCAGGTGGAACAATTTACATTACTGGAACTGATTATCAATTAATCGATGGAAGCTCAAAAATCACAACGTACAATACTGTTTTAAACAATGACTCAAGTGCGAAATTGGATAATCAATTGGAAGTAATCAATACTTTAACGTTTGCAAGAGGAAAATTAATAACGGATCGATCAGACGCAACAACTCAATTTCTAAACTTTTTGGCAGGTTCAAATTACAGTGGTTTTAGTGATACAAAATTTGTGGATGGTGTGGTGAGAAAAACAGGGAATACGGCTTTTACATTCCCTGTTGGTGATTCAATACAAATGCAACCTATCAGTATCTCAGCACCATCATCTATCTCAGATCATTTCACAGGATTTTACCAATACACTGATCCAATGGAAGTTTCCTTAGATCCAACTTCATTTGGAGCGGGAATAAATAATGTAAGCCGTTGTGAATATTGGGTAATGAACCCAACAGGAGGAAATTCCACAGTAAGAATGACCTTAAACTTCGACTTGTTTTCTTGTGGAATTTACGAAACTGCTGACTTATTGCTTGTTCGATGGAATGGAACTGAATGGGTAATTGATGGTGATGTAAACATTAGTGGTTTAGCTGAAAATGGAACAATTGAAATGGACTCACCATGTACTGATTGTGGCTCATTCAATGCTTTTACACTTGCTTCTTCTACCCCATTGAATCCTTTGCCAGTTGAATTATTGTTTTTCAATGCGCAAATGAAAAATCGTATTGTTGAACTGACATGGCAAACCGCATCTGAACACAACAATGATTATTTCTCCATTGAAAGAAGTCAAGATGGTGAAAATTTTGAAGTTGTAACGCTTGTTCCAGGCGCAGGAAATAGCACTGATTTATTAGCTTATTTTTCGAAAGATTTGAATCCATACATGGGAACTTCGTACTATCGTTTGAAACAAACGGACTACGACGGAGCTTTTGAATATTCTCCAATCAGAGTGGTTCAAATGTCTGAAGATGATGTGATTTCAATTTTCCCGAATCCAACGAATACTGGAGTTGTAACCATTAATAGCTCATCACCTATTCAAGATTTTAAAGTCTATACTGCTGATGGAAAAATCGTATTTGAAGGTGAAGTTGAATCTACTTTAAGTTTACAACTAAATGCAGGAATCTATCATGCTGTTTTTACTCAACAAGGTAAAACTAAATCCCAAAAAATTGTAGTCACTCGCTAATTAATCTAAGAATTTTGATTTAAACTTGAACCGAAAACACAATTAGTTGTACCTTCATTTTTAAAACTAATTCTATGAAAAATCTTTTGTCTATTTGCTACTTTTTTATTGGTATAATATCCGTTTTTGCACAAAAAGAAGTGACAGCTAACGCAGAAATGAAGAAAGTTACCGTTTTCTTTACAGGAGCTCAAATTCAACACGAAGATAAACTCACTTTGAATCCTGGAAAACAAGAGATTATATTTCAAAAATTAACTGATTTCATCGATCCAAATACGGTTCAGGTGAAAGCAATTGGTGATTTAACTATTCTTTCCGTTCGCACAAAGAAAAACTATGAGGATTTAAAAATCAGTAACGAAGAGATGAAAAACCTCAACTTAAAACGCAAAGCCTTAGCTGCAAAAGATTTAAGTCTTCGTGATGAATATACAATTTTGGAATTAGACAAAAATTTATTGATGCAAAACCGTGATTTGAAAGGAAACGAACAAGGTCTAAAAATCGCGGAATTAAAAGAAGCATACTTGTTTATGCACACAAAATTGACAGAAATAACCAATCGCCTTTCTCAAATCACAACAGAACTGGAGGATTTACAAAAGAAAATGAATCAGCTTGAACAAGAAATTATTTCACAAAGAAGCAAACCTGTTATCAATTACTCTGAAATTGTGGTAGAAGTGGATGTCGAAAAGACGACGAATGCGCAATTTATTTTCAATTATATTTCGCCCAAAGCAACTTGGAAACCTTACTACGATATGCGAAGTGATGGAATCGGGAAACCAGTTCGATTAGAAGCGAAAGCAAATGTGAGCCAAACAACGGGAATCGAATGGAAAAATGTGGATTTAGTTCTTTCAACCAACGACCCTTATGAAAATGCGCAAGAACCAACAATTTCTCCTTGGTATATTTACTACAATAACTATCCGCAACAGCGACAAACGGTTACAAGATCAATTCCTGTTGTTGATTTTTCAGGTGAAAAGTTGCGTGGTGAAGTCATTGATGCGTCAACTGGCGAAGCGATGCCTTTTGCGAAAGTGGCGTTCTATGGTAAACCGAATATTAGTACTGTTACCAATTTTGAAGGTAAATTTGAAATTACAGTTCCAAAAGGTGAAATGTATTTAAATGCGTCATTTGTAGGTTATGCTGAGAAGTACTTGCAAATTACTTCACCATATTTAAAATTCTTCCTAGTTCCAAATGGCCTCGATTTATCCTTACTTAAAGTCACCGAAAATTACGCAACTGGAGAAAATTACAATTGGGAAAATGAATCACTTATGGGTGGACAGTATGCCTATGATAGTCAAGATATTCAAGTAATGGAAGAAGTAATTGAATTTTCAGATGGAATTATTGGTAACAGTAATCAAAATGGAAATAGAAAAACTGTTACAAGTGAAAAATCGAGTTATAAAAAGGATGAATACGCACAAACAGTTTCGACCGTAATTCAAAAGAAAGATTTGCGAGTTGAATATGCGATTGCTTCAAAAATGTCAATACCAACCGATGGAATGGATCACCGCGTTAGTATTTCAAGCTATGATTTAAACGCAAGTTATGAGTATCATGTTATTCCCAAAATTGACCCAAGTGTGTATTTAGCAGCGCAGGTTTCTGGTTGGGAAAAATTAAATTTAATGAGTGGAGAATCAAATATTTACTTCGACGGAACATTTATAGGTAAATCGTATTTAGATGTTAATTCAACAAAAGACACACTTTCATTCTCTTTCGGAAAAGACAATAAAATCACAGTTGACAGAACAAGAATTAAAGAAAAATCGAAATCAAAAACCATTGGTTCACGCCAGAAATTTGAGGTTACTTGGGAGATAAAAATCAAAAATAATGGTGGTGCGAAAATTCCATTTGTTGTTAAAGACCAATTCCCTATTTCAAATATGGAAGACATCAAAGTGAAAGAAGGAAATTACAACAACGGTAAACTCGATGAAAACACAAAAATCATTACTTGGTCCTTCCCTTCAGGAATTATCGGCACTCAAACTTTGACATTTGATTATTCTGTTGATTACCAAAGTGGGGTTGTTTTGTACTTGGAGTGATAGAAGTTGGACCTGACTGTTTAGTATGCGTTGATGGGGTAAGAGATAAGTGAAAAGTGAAGAATTGAAGAGCGAAGAATGAAGAACTAAAAAAGAAAAGTGACAAGTTGCAAATTAAAAGATTTGTGGTTCAACTTATTAAATTCATTTTTTTTTGCGGCGAATCAATTATAAAATCAGTTTTAAAATTTATTTCGATTTACAGAATTCTTAGGATTTCTCAAACCTTTAGGCAACTTGATTCGTTAAAAGAAGTATATAGATTTGATTGATTTTGATTTATATTGTACTTTAGCTATCCGTGAAAAATATTTTTCTACTTATTCTACTTTTTACAATTCCAAGCCTTTTAGCACAATCGGTTTGGATGATACCAAATCGTGGACAATGGGATGAAAAAATTCAATATTCTGTTGACTTGAATCAAGGTAAAATGTACCTTGAAAACCAAGGAATGACCTTTTTCCTGACAGACGCACTTTCTCACAACCATTCGGAAAGTGGTCATAATCATGACAATTCTGAGGAAGGAATTATTCACTATCATGCAATTAAGCAACAGCTAATTGGTTCTAATCCTAACCCATCAAAAACTGAAAAAAATCCATCGAAACACTATGCCAATTATTTTATTGGAAACAATCCTTCTAAATGGAAATCGAATATTTTCAGTTTTGATCACGTAACTTTTAATGAAGTATATAATGGTATAAACATCTTTTACGACGGGAAAAACGAACAACTTAGTTACAATTTTGAGGTTTCCGTTGGCGCGAATCCCGAGCAAATTCAATATGAAATAGAAGGAGCCAACCAAGTTGAAATTACCGAATCAGGGCAGCTAATTCTTAAACATAGCTTTGGACAAATAATTCAATCTGCACCAATTGCTTGGACAATTTCTCCGGACGGTTCTAAATCGAAAGTAAAATGTAGATTCAAAAAACAAGGCAATACTATTTCTTTTCAATTTCCTAACGGTTACAATACAAACGAACAATTAATAATAGATCCTAGTTTAACTTTTGCCACATTCACAGGTTCCACTGCTGACAATTGGGGATTTACAGCAACTCCTGATGTCAACTCAAATCTTTTTGGTGGAGGAATCGTTTTTGGTGTTGGCTATCCTACTACCTCAGGCGCTTTTGACAACACTTACAATAGTGGAACAGGCTCTTTTCCAATGGATGTAGGAATAACAAAATACAATGCCACTGGAAATTCTTTACTTTTTTCCACTTACATTGGAGGCGCTGGAAATGAAACACCACACAGTATTGTCGCTGCTCCAAATGGCGAATTGTACATTTATGGAGTAACTTCATCCAATAATTTCCCAATGCCAGGAACACCTTATGACAACTCGTTTAATGGTGGACCAAATGTTACTGAAAACTCTTTGAATTTCAATGGAGCAGATATTTATGTCGCTAGATTAAGTTCAAATGGTAGTTCACTAATTGCTGCAACTTTTGTTGGCGGTTCTGGAACAGATGGACTAAACACAAACTCATTACATTATAACTATGGAGATCAATTCAGAGGTGAAATCACCTTAGATGCCAATCAGAATGTTTACATTTCAAGTACAACTGCATCGAATAATTTCCCTACCGTTTCTGCCAATCAAGGATCTTTAAGTGGTAATCAAGATGCTATTATTTTCAAACTAACTCCCAACTTAAGTAATTTATCGTGGAGCACATATTTTGGAGGTTCTGGCTTAGAAACAGGAAATTCAATTACAATTGGAACAGATGGTTCTGTTTTTGTGGCTGGTGGAACAAGTTCTTCCAATTTACCAATAAGTTCAGGTAACGATTTGTCCTACAATGGCGGATTATCGGATGGATATGTCATTCGAATGAACGGAACTTCTGGCGCACTGATGTCAGGAACTTATATGGGAATGACGGAATATGACCAAACCTATTTTGTACAAACCGACATTGACAATTCTGTTTACGTTTATGGTCAAACTGAATCTCCTTGGCAAATAAGCCCTGGATGTTATGGAAATCCTAATTCAGGTCAATTTATTCGCAAGTACACCACCAACTTAATAAACATCAATTGGACAACTATGATTGGTGCAAGCAGTGGTCGTGTTGAAATTTCACCAACTGCATTTTTAATTTCAAATTGCTACGACATTTATATAGCTGGTTGGGGAGGAAATCTAAATTCAAGCGGACAAGCAACTGGATCAACGACAACCGGATTTCAAGTTACACCAAATGCGTTTCAATTAAATACGAATGGAAGTAATTTTTATCTCGCAGTTCTTGGTAAAGATGCTGTTAATTTAAAATATGCAACCTTTATGGGAGGAATGAACAGTAGTTCAAACCATGTTGACGGAGGAACAAGTCGTTTTGATAAAGCTGGGCGAATTTACCATGCCGTTTGTGGAGCATGTGGTGGAAATCCTAATGGTTTTACAAGTACTCAAGGAAGTTGGTCGCCTACAAATGAAAGTAACAATTGTAATATGGCTACTTTTAAATTTGAATTAAGTTCCATTGAAGCAATAGCAGCGCAACCTGAACCAATAATTTGTATTCCTCAATCTGTTAATTTTCAAAATAATAGCACCAACGGTAATGCTTATTTATGGGATTTCGGTGATGGAAATACTTCAACCGCTTTTGAACCAATTTACAATTACACTGCTCCTGGAATTTACAATGTAAAATTAGTAGTTTACGACACAAGTGGATGCTTTAGCTCTGATTCTGTTTCCATTCAAGTAAATGTTGGTGCATTTAATGGTGGAGTTGTCCAACCTCCAAATCCAGTTTGTCCAGGTGGAAGCTACCAATTTGATGCTTATGGAGGTGCGAATTACAGTTGGAGTCCAGCCAATTTATTGGACAATCCATTGATTGCTAATCCTACAGCAACTGTTCAAACAACGACCGTATTTACAGTTGTAATTTCTGACAGTTGTGGATCTGTTACATTAAATGTAACACTTCCTGTTTTTGATAATTCGATGAGCATTACACCTGACACAAGTATTTGCTTGGGAACAACTGTGCCACTTCAAGTTCAAGGTTCGGGAACAATTTCATGGAGTCCACCTGAATATTTAAGTAGTACAAACACATTTAACACTTCTTCAACACCTGACTCAACGATTACCTACATTGCAAGTGTTACTTCGCCAAATGGTTGTACATTGAGTGATTCAGTGAAAATTTCCGTTTACTTTTCACTTCCTATCGCTAATTTACCAGATACAATGAATATGTGTTCTGGAAGTCAAATTGGAATATTAGCATCAGGAGGAAACAACTATTCATGGAGTCCGAATGAATATGTTATTAACGTAAACGGTCCTTTAGTTGAAGTAAATCCCCCAATTGACAAATGGTATTTTGTTGATATTGCAAACGCATGTGGAACAATCAGGGATTCCGTTTTTATTCGAATAGTTACAGCAAATGTTTATGCAGGAAACGACACCGTAATTTGTCCAAGAGAATCAGCTTTTTTATGGGCAAATGGTGCGGAAAATTATTTTTGGCATCCTTTCAATACAGTAGTTGGGCAGTTTGGGAATTATGTGGAAGTAAAGCCTTCGGTAAGCACAAATTATATGGTTGTTGGAGAAGATAATAATGGTTGTTATGACACAGCTTATGTAGAAGTTGTTGTCCATCCCTATCCTAGCTTACAAGTTAGTCCGACTATTTACGCTTTTTACGATGATGTCATTCAATTAGAAGCATTTAGCCATATTCCAGGAACCTACACTTGGTTTCCAACAGAAGGACTTTCGTGTGTAAATTGTCCTAATCCAATAACAACTCCGAATCAAAACGTAACTTACTTCGTGTATTTTGAAGATGTAAATGGTTGTAAAAATTCCAGTTACGTGAACATAAAATATGATGCAACCATTTATGTCCCAAACACTTTTATTCCAAATGGAGATAATGTAAATGACTATTTTAGAATATACGGTGGCAATTTAAAAGAAATGGAATGTACCATTTTTAATCGTTGGGGAGAAGTAGTTAAAGTTTTGCATTCGATCAATGATTCTTGGGATGGAACCTATCGAGGAAAAAAATGTCAAGATGGAACTTATACTTGGAAATTAATTTATGTTGATTTTCTTGGTGTAAAACATCAATTAACAGGACATGTGAATTTATTGAGATAGCAATATTAACATTAACTTTGCCCAATAAATTTATAGATGTCAATTTCAATTCAATCCTTTCAATTTAATGCTTTTCAAGAAAACACTTATGTTGTTTGGGATCAGCAAAAAAATGCTGTGATAATCGATCCAGGATGTTATTCAAGCAAAGAACAATTCGAATTAATCTCTTTTATTGAAGATGAAAAATTGAATGTTGTTGCCCTTTTAAACACACATGCGCATATCGATCATGTTCTTGGGAATCAATTTATTTTGAACAATTACCAGGTTGACTATTATTTACATCCCGATGATTTAAAAGTTCTTCAATCGGTTGAATCTTACGCGCATTTGTACGGTTTTGAAGGCTATCAACCTTCTCCTTTACCAACTAAAACACTTGAAAACAATCAAAAACTAACGTTTGGTGAGCTAGAAATAATTGTATATCATACGCCGGGTCACGCACCAGGTCATGTTGTATTTTATTTTGAAAAAGAAGGCTTTGTAATAAATGGAGACGTTCTTTTCAGGGGAAGTTTTGGAAGAGTTGATTTGCCTGGAGGAAACCTAGAAACTTTAAAGGATTCTATTTTTAATATCATGTTCAAACTTCCAAATGAAACAGTTGTTTATTGTGGTCACGGGCCACAAACGACAATTGGTGTAGAGAAGGAAACGAATTATATTTTAGAGTTTTAATTGTGACAAGAATAGGAATCAATGCACGCAATATTCTTCCAAAAAAAATGGAAGGCTTTGGACACTATTCCTATGAAATAACCAAACGGATTTGTGAATCTCATCCTGAACATGAGTTTATTTTGTTTTTCGATCGAGCTGTAGATTCATCCTTAAAATTTCCGCCGAATGTTAAAACGGTAGTGTTGTTTCCTCCAACTCGTCATCCGTTTCTTTGGGTCTTATGGTTCGAATTCTCACTTCCTTTAGCGTTGAAAAAACACAAAATTGATGTTTTTTGGTCACCTGACGGATTTTGTTCATTACTAACTTCAGTGACCCAAATTATTACCATCCACGACATCAATTTTGAATATTATCCAAAAGATGTTCCACGACTAGTTCGTATGTATTTTCAATACTTTTTTCCAAAATTCGCAAGAAAAGCAAAACATATTTTGACTGTTTCAAATTATTCGAAACAAGACATTTCAAAAACGTATTCTATTTCTGAGCAAAAAATTAGTGTTGTTTATAATGCCCCCAATCATTTATACAAACCAATTACTACAGATAAAAAATTAGCCATTAAAAAAGAATTTTCGTTTGGTTCAAACTATTTCCTGTTTGTTGGCTCCATTCATCCAAGAAAAAACATACAACGCTTAATCGAGGGATTTGCTCTTGCTAAAAAAGATTTACATGATTTGAAATTAGTGATTGTTGGAAGTGCTATGTGGAAAGATAAATTTTTACAGATTCCAAAAGAAATTGAAAAAGACATCATTTTTTTGGGGCATCTTCCACTTGATAAACTTACAAGGGTTACTGCTAGTGCATTTGCATTAACTTACATACCTTATTTCGAAGGTTTTGGAATTCCTTTAGTTGAAGCTATGAAATGTGGTGTCCCAATTCTGGCAGCAAATGCAACTTGTTTACCTGAAATCGCTAGAAATGCCGCAATTTATTGTGATGCTTTCAATATAAATTCAATTGCAAGCGGAATGATTGAATTATTTAACAACGAAAAACTTCGAAACGAATTATCACAAAACGGATTAAAAAGAAGTCAAGAATTTGATTGGGATCAATCAGCTGAAAAAATCTGGGAGGTCATTAAAACATACGAAGAAAAATAATTCTTATTTTCTATAAAAAGAAAAAGGGTAAATTTTCATTACCCTTCATTATATTTTCTATTAGTAAAAATTTAGTTTATTACACCTAACTCTTTTCCAACTTTAATAAATGCAGCAATAGCTTTATCTAAATCAGCTTTTGAGTGTGCAGCGGATATTTGTGTTCTTATTCTAGCTTGACCTTTAGCTACAACAGGATAGAAAAATCCAACCGCATAAACTCCTTCTTCTAAAAGTCTATTCGCAAATTTTTGAGACAAGGCTGCATCATACAACATTATTGGAACTATTGGAGAATCTCCAGGTTTAATATCAAATCCTGCTGCTTTAATGTTTTCTTTAAAAAACAAGGTGTTTTCTTCCAATTTATCTCGTAATTCTGTCGTTGAACTTAATAATTCAAATACTTTTAATGAAGCGCCAACAATTGCAGGTGCAAGAGAATTTGAAAACAAATAGGGACGTGAACGTTGACGTAATAATTCAATAATTTCCTTTTTACCTGTGGTATAGCCACCCATTGCACCACCTAACGCTTTTCCTAAAGTTCCTGTAATAATGTCAACTTTATCCATCACACCAAAATGTTCTGGTACACCACGACCAGTCTTGCCAATAAATCCAGCTGAATGACACTCATCAGTCATTACTAACGCATCGTATTTTTCTGCCAAAGCACAGATTTCATCCATTTTAGCTAAATCTCCATCCATTGAAAAAACACCATCTGTAACAATTATTCGAAAGCGTTGATCTTGTGCTTTAATTAATTGCTGTTCTAAATCATTCATATCTGAATGTTTGTAACGATAGCGATGAGCTTTAGCCAAACGAACACCATCAATAATCGAGGCATGGTTTAGTTCATCTGAAATTATTGCATCTTGTTCACCAAATAATGGCTCAAAAACACCACCATTTGCATCAAATGCTGCTGCATAAAGAATTGTATCTTCAGTACCATAAAAATCAGCGATTTTACGCTCTAATTCTTTATGAATATCTTGAGTCCCGCAAATAAAACGAACAGAAGACATACCGTAACCATGAGAATCTAGTGCACTTTTCGCAGCATTTATTACCTCTGGATGCGATGAAAGACCCAAATAATTATTTGCACACATTATCACCACTTCCTCACCAGAATTAATTTTCACATTCGCTCCTTGAGGAGTAATAATTATTCTTTCCTTTTTCAACAAACCATTTGACTCAATCGAATTTAATTCATCAGTCAAGAATTCCTTTATTTTTCCGTACATATATTACTTTTTAGATCGTTCTTTTAATTGTTTTGCAATTACATTAAACAGTAACTGCGCTTCTTTTTCATTTAATTTTCTACCGAATCGAACCACTTTATCAAAGTATTCGAAATTTAAACGCTCGCCACCATTTATCCAAGGTGAAGATTCCCAAACTACTTGTATTGAATTTTTCTCTGGAACTTCAAACTTTAAGTTTTTTATATTTTCAAAATAATATGGAATAGATTGACCGTAGTTCTTTATTGACTTTTTAATCGTTAGTGAAACTTCATCAATTTTTATTAATTCTTTTCCAAACAACAACCACAGAAATGAACGAGTTACTCTAAAAGCATAGTAGAACCAAAAAACTAAAAAAACATAAAGAATAATTTGCTCTTGCTCCTTCAAATTAAGTGTAGCTAATGACCAAATAACAATAACTCCTATCGTTAACCACATTGAGAGCCAAGCACCCATTAAGGAATTTACAAAACCATTTTTTTCTGGTTCAATAACCACAGTAAACTTTTCTTTGGAATCATTAAAACTTATTCGATTACCTATTAATTTCATCTGACAAAAATAAAAAAACCCCACCAATAGAATTGATGGGGTTTGAAATTTAAACTAACATTTTAATAATTCCAAACGTCATGTTCCCATTTACGCATGTCATCTTTGATTTTCTCAGCTTCATAGAGTGCATCAACACCGTATTTAAAGTCTTCCAATTCTCTGTCGAATTTATCTGAAACTTTATAAATCTGTGCTGTGAACTTTCTTTTCCAAAAAACATCATCAAAAGACATCCATTGAGAATCAGATTTATCATTATAAACATAGTAGTTTACGATGATATTTCTTAACTCAGGGAAGTATAACCAAAACATTTCACGCTCATCAACTTTTCCTTTATATTCTTCATAAGAATTAGTTGCGTCGTCAAAATACATTGGAATTCCATTATCACCATAAGCTAAAATCTTACCTCTTTCGAACAAAATTGTTGAAGAATCATCTTCGTAAGTATATCTTGCAACTGGCGCAATTGAAATAATTCTTCTATCGATCATAGAACGCTCCTTGTCAAAGAACCAATCTTCTTTGATGTTGTATGCTACTATGTTATTAGAAGAAATAAATCTTGAAATTGCATCTTTTCTAACTAAATCATCAACTTTTTTAGTTGCATTCCACCATCTCTCTCCATCTTCGAAGGCAAAACCTTTTACAAGCTCTTCATAATCTGGATCTGCTGCCAAAGAGTCAACAAATCTTCTATAAGTTTGAGCTGTTTTTTGGATCGGTAAAGTATCTCCAGACAAAGGTCGAGCGATAGTAAATTTAGGACCAATTCCTCCTGCTGCAATTAAACGATTGATTTTGTTTTTGTAAGACGCAACTTCGAAATAATCATTTTTTGATTGTTTTTCAATTGGGTACTTTAAGCTGTATCCATCTTCAACTAAAGGATTTGCTTCTGATGAAACTTCATAAACTGTTAACTCTCCCAAAAGTACATGTCTCATAATAACAGTCCATAAAGACCATCTTTTCTGATCTTTGTACCATGATGGATCATCAATTTCTGAAGCATCTTTTGGTTTGTAGTCTGAACTTAAACCATTACTTTCAAAATAATCATAAGGAAAGAACAAATCATGATTCATTTTTTCTCTACAATCTATTCGTGAAAAAACTCGTTTAGACCAAACATAATCTGCAAGTCTAACATGTTCATACGGAATAGCTTCCCTAACAGGAACTTCATCCTTAATGACTACGCCATCAACAACTCCTCCTTGTAATATATTATAGGGACCACGAGGTGGTTGATCCTGAGCATAAATTGAGAAAGCGCTAGCACTCAAACAAAATAATAGAATTAAATTTTTCATGGTCTCTATAAATTTAAAAAAACATTAAGGAACAACTTTCAAACTTGAAGAAATAGGAACTCCTTTCATTCCGTTTCTTGTGTAGAATACATCAATTGAAACTTTTTTACCAATTTTAGCTTTTGCAATAGCAGCAGCAGGAACACGGTCACCTGTAAATGATGTAACTACATCTCCAACGGTAATTTCTCCACCTGTTACATTAAAAGTTACACCAGTAAATGGACTATCTGCTCCTAAACCAACGATAACTTTTGTTCCACTAGCTTTAGAAATAGTACCACCTTGAACTAATGGGGCTGGGAAAGGTTTCACTTTGTATTTAAATGAACCAAAGTTTATTGATTTTCCAGTTCTATCCTTACCGTTTAATGCGATAACAACTTGTCTTGTACCTGGAGCAACATTAACATAATATCCGTCAAATTTCTGACCGTCAGCTGTCCAAGATTTTTTAGTTTTTGTACCACCTTGTACGGTAATATCAGAACTTACTGTACCAGAAGTAACAGGAACTACTTTATTATCCCAACTTGTATAAAGAACTGCCAACTCAGGTAAAGAAATACTTCCTGCTTTTGTAGCAACCTGAATTTTAGTTTCGTAAGGCATTTCTTTAATTTCACCTCTTTTATTTGCTACACCAACAGTACCTGTAATTTTCATTTCACCTGTTGAAGGTGCAGTTAATTTAACAATCGCACGACCGTTAGCAACACTTGTTACAGTACCTTGACTAGGCTTAACAACAGGTTGTTTATCTGAATCATAAGCAGCCATCATTACAGTCATTTCGAATTGATCTCCAGGATTTAAAACTGAAGATTCTGGAAACGCTAAACCTTGAATACTATTGAATGAATAATCACCTCCACCTAATCTTGAACGAATCAAACTAACAGCATCTGCTCTTGCAGTTAAAATTTCTTTTTGTAAACCAGAAAGAGAAGCAATTGCCGCTACTGAAGGTGCGTGGTTAAACGTTTTTGCCAACCAATGAACTCCACCTGGTTCGTGTTCATCAACCCAAGATTCGTTTTTTGTTAAAGCAGTATAAATTTTAGTTACTTCTTGAAGATCATCACTTTTAATTTTTGATTTCTTCATAGCCTCATTTACTTTCTTTTGTAAATCTGCCAAATCTTTGTATTCAACAATTTTAGGATCTACAAATGAATATTTAACAGAGTCTGATGAACTTGCAACTAATATTTCACACAATTTTCCTCTGTAAGAATTCATTTGATTCCAAAGTTCGATACCTCCTTTTAAACCTGGTTTATGTTTACAAGCATATTCAGTTGGAGTTTTCAAATTTTTGTCGATACCAAAAATTCTCATTGATTCATCATACTTATCCTTGTTTGTTACATGTGCCAAGTTCATGCGGATTGGACGTAAAGGAAATTTATTATCGAAATCAACCATGATAATCGATTCAGGACCTGCTTTCAATTTCGCAGGCTCTTCTTTTATCTCATTCAAAATCTCTAACTTCAACGCATCCAAATATTGAATTTGTTCAGCAGTAATTTTATCAATTTGATCGACAAAATCCATTAATTTTTTTGCTTTAGCTTTTACTTCAGGAGTATCACCAGTTTTCATTTTCTCTTCTAGTTCAACTCTTTTTTCAAGCCCTCTTGCATGCTCATTTTGAGAAGCGATTTGAATGTTTTCTTCAATTGCAACGAAAGCATCAATAATACTTTTCGATACGTTCAAAGCTAACATCGCCATGAGCACCAAGTACATCATCCCAATCATCTTCTGTCTTGGGGTTTCCTTACCACCTGCCATATTTTCTTATATTAACTTATTAATAAAAATATTAAATGATTAAGCTCTCATTGCTTTCAACATATTACCATAAACATTATTCAAATCTGTTAAGTTTTGAGATAACATTGCCATATTTTCACGGTAGATAGTTGTATCTTTTGCTGACGCAGATAAATCTGTCATAATGCTTTTAATGTTTTCTTGTAAAGAACCCATTTGAGAAAGTCCAGTCAAATATTCTTGAGAACTTTTCAATTGTAATTCATAAACATTATTCAATGCAGATAAATTTTGACCCATTTTTTGCATTTCTTCACCAAAATTACCATTTCCATCTGCTGTAATCCCAGCAATAGCTTTAGCTGAAGTAGCATATTGTTCAGTTAATTTTGTCAAACTATTTGAAGCTGTTTCCAAACTTTTAACATAAGAATCAGTTGCTCCAGCAGCAGTTGAAACTGCACCTAAAGAAGCTGCATTTGATGCCAAGTTTGACATTCCATCTTTCAATTTTGCTAATAATTTTTCATCAATTCCTGCATCCTCTAATTGTTTAGCAACTAAATCAGCATTTGATGAAGAACCACCACCACCGTGTCCGCCAATCATAGCGTTAGGAGACATTTCGTGTAATTGCTCAACTGTTAAGTCTGGATCTAAAATTGGGTGTACTCTTTCCCAGTGATAATCAGGATGATCAGGAACGAAAATCATTACTACGAAAATTAACGCCTCTAATCCTAACCCCACAGGTAACATGATGTCAGAACCCGGATAGTGCATAATTTTAAATAATGCACCAATAATTACAATCGCTGCACCCCATCCAAAGAAATGCTTCATAATTGTCTTAAAAGACTTACTGTGTAAAAAACCACCTTTACCACTCATAACACTTGATTTTAAATTAAACTTTATTTATAGAATTAAACATGAATTTACTACTTCAATTGGATATCACTTTGGATTTCCTCACCATTTTCTTGATCGATATCACGACCTCCGCGACCTAAGTGTGTCATAACATTTCTGAAACCAACATAAGACTTAGCGGTGTCTTGGTATTCATAAGTTCTTGTACTGTTCATTAGGTAATAACCTATGTCTTTCCAAGAACCTCCACGAATTACTTTTCTTTTCTTCACTGGGTGATCACCATCTTTTGCTTGGTAGTCATAGTCAGAACTTAAATCGTGTGAAAATTCATACATTGATTCATCGAAAGTTGTTGAACACCATTCTGCAACATTTCCTGCCATACAGAATAAACCAAAACCATTCGGGTTGTAAGAATAAACTTTTACTGTATGGAAACCTCCATCTTCAAAATATCTACCTCTCAAAGGTTTAAAGTTGGCAAGGAAACATCCAGAAGAATTTCTAATGTAAGGACCTCCCCAAGGATATTGTGCTAAATCTAAATCTCCTCTAGCACCTCTTTCCCATTCTGACTCTGTTGGTAATCTGAAATCATTTACAAATAAGTCTCCATTTGCTTGCAACCAGCTATGATAAACTTGAGTTCTCCAAACTGAAAATGCTTTAGCTTGCGTCCAAGTTACACCAACAACAGGATAATTATCGTAAGCATTGTGCCAGAAATAATTTTGAGTCATTGGCTCGTGGAAAGAGTAAGTAAAGTCTCTAACCCAACATAAAGTATCAGGATAAACGTTAATTCTTTCTTTGATTATGAAACGACTTCTATCAGTATGCCCACGAATTGCATTGTGCTGTCCTTTGCTATTCGTATAACCTAAATCCAAGTCTTGTCCTGGATTTTCAAGGATTGTACCTTTTAAATTAGCAGTATCATTAATACTGTAAACAGCTTTATCAACCAATCCACCTTGAGGATCACCGAACTGACGTCCTTTGTTATAGATAGTAGTATCAACCCAAACTTTATTTGTGTTTTGATCTACAGTATATAAAGTTGAACGGTGTAAATCATTCGTTTTATAATCTTTATTTAACGGTTCTCTTCTACCTCTTTGATATAAAGCAGTACCATTTTCAGCACTTAAACTATCATAAGCAAAAGTTTTACGTGCATCTACAGACTTAGTTATTACTTTTCCTTTTTTAGCAGCTTCTTTATAATCAATCCAGTAATAATCGAAGAATAATAAACGTGTATCAATTTCTCTTCTTTTGTAAAAACGCTCTTGCTCACTGTAGTACATATCCGCAAGTAAGAAAGATATTTGAGGATCGTTGTAATCAATTAACTCTTCCCAATTCAAAGTGAAATACTTTCTATTTTCAACACGTCCGCCTTGTGTATAAACAATTTTGCTATTTGCTCCTTTCAATGTTTTGTCAGCTTTATTTTTGCTAACTGCTTTTCCTGAAGATGCACCAGAGTACATTTGCATAATTCCTCTTAATTCTGCTTCAGACACAACAACATCTCCTGTGTTCTTAGCATTTGCATTAGAAGGATAATTTTTTTGATCAAAAGAATAACCGTTCAATAACTTCTTTCCTTTTCCTTTTCCTTTTTCATAATTACCCATCATTGTCAATAAAGTTTTATCAACTTCAGCGTTATTGATAGTATCATTAATTAATTGGAATGAAGTGTTACCACCTTGAACATCAGAACCCATATCAATAATTGTTCTATATGGTTCTTTGAAGAAATTATCAGGAACATTTATCCATCTTTCAGCCTCATCATCAAAGCTTCTTCTGTATAATTTTTCGCGAGCAATTGAATCTCTTACCCAATGAACGAACTGGCGATATTCATTATTTGAAATTTCTGTTGCATCCATATAAAATGCAGGAACAGATACTGTTCTCATCCTTGCTGTATGCAATCCCATGATGTCTTCATCATCTTCACCAGTTTGATAACCACCTGAAGGGACATAAACCATCCCAATAGGTAATTTACCTGGTCCAAGTACATCAGGATACCATGTATCGCGTCTAACGCCTACAAGATTTCCTTCAACCTCACTACAAGAGTAAAGTAATACTAATACTGTAAAAACACTTAATAACTTTTTCATTTTATCTTTTTTGGTTCTACCAGTTTCCAAATTAACTTGCTACAGGATTTTGGGTTTGGATATAACGGAAGAACTGTATAAATGGTTACAATTTTCTTTATACTATTTTTTTTACAACCATCGAGGATGACGTGCATTCTGTTTTGGTGGTGGAGGTAAATAATAGCAATACTTAACAACAAGCTCGTGCGAACCTCTCGAAATACTCGCTAATTTATTCAATGTCAAGTCGTAAGAATAACCAACTGTTAGTTTTGGAATCGGAGTATAACCAGCCATCAAAGCAAAAGCATCAGATGAACGAGCTGTTATACCACCGTATACTTGTTTTTTATCAGCAAGTGGGTGAATATATCTAACATTCAAATCTCCAGAAAATTTAACTAAATCTGTTCTCAATAAAATCTGTGCGTCAATAGTACCTTTTCCACCACCGATTTTTTTGAATTGTTTACCTCCCATTGCATAATAATGTCTTGCTGTTTGATAGTTTTGCTCAAACCCAGCAACATCTTGCTTTAATAAAGAAGCTGATAAATGTGTTGAAGATATTCCTGCGTAGAAATCTTTACCTTGGAAGTACAAACCAAAATTTGCATCAAAACTTGTCGCTGCAAAACCAGCAGGAAGTGAGTTATCAGGATTTTGAGTAGGTGGAACCCAATCAGGATCCATACCGTAATTCATAATTCCTAAACCAACACCTACACCTAATACTCCAGCACGACCAATTTGAATTGGGTATGAATAATTTAATAATAGGTTATTTTGTCTTGCAAAACCAATAGCGTCGTGGTAAAAAGCTACACCAACGCCACCAGGAAAGAATTTTGTCAAATTGGCTTCGATGTTTAATACCGCAGAATTAGGAGCACCATTAACCTTATCCCATTGATTCCTATAAATTGATGTTCCACATATACCATTGTACATATCAATACCTGTCTTACCTGGATTGATGGTCATTTTATCATAAATAAAATGCGTGAGTAACTTATCTTGCTGGGCATTAATCCCAAAACAGATAAGCGCTACAAAGAAGCTTAAAAAACTGTTTTTCAATAGCATATGGTTTATTTAATGGTTTGCATCAGGATTCAATACAAATTTTCCTCCTAAATTAGGTGGCTAAAATAGGTAATATTTATTAAATATAGAAATATTAACAGAAAAAAGTTAAGACTTAGATTAACTCAATTTATGATAGGTTTTCCACCATAAATCGGGAATTTCATTTTTCATTGCATTGTCGTAGTCTTCTTTACTACAAGGAATGATATAATGTCTTTCGTATTTTTTTCCATCCACTGGTGGATAAGGAACTTCAAGCCACCAACGTTCGGATTTATTGCTTTTGTAAAAAATCAATTCATTATTTGATTCTTCTTGAAAAACTCGAAACTTTGTATAATCTGCTTTACTTCCTATTGGGAAATCACCCTTTCTACTCCCTACTCCGTCTAAGAAATACCAAATAATTTGAGCTAAAAGTTTGTCGGAGACATTATTGATGTTACTGTAGTTGAAAATTCCAAAGGTTGTAGATTTATCAGAAATACCAGCATATTTTGCTATTTGACAAATTTGTTGCGCATAAAAACCATTAGGAATAGCATTCTCATTCATTACTTCGGAAGCTTTTATACATTCAAAATCTATATTGATAATGTCTGCATTGCGCAAATGAGGTTCTGCTTTCGTAAATGAATTATTAAATTCTCCTAATCTACAAATATCGAAATACAACTTATCGAATAAGTCAAGTTGTTTTGGATTTACAAAAGGAATTTGTAAACCAATATTTGCATGATTAAATAAATAGCAAGGTCGATTTAAAAGTATTTGACTTAAATAACCATTTGATTTTATTTCAGTATTTGGCTCACCTAAATCAAGTGCATAATCAATTGAACAAATATTTATTAATTGTTCTAGTTTCTCGTATCCTTTATAAACGGGAAAAATCAAATCTTGGCTTCCTCCAATAATAATTGGGATTGCATTTATTTTAACTAATTCGGCAACAACACTTGAGACTGCGTAATAGGTGTCTTTTAATTCTTTTCCTGGTAAAATTTCTCCTAAGTCGTAAAGATTAAAATTCCAATCGCCACCGAAATAATAGTCATATAATTCTTGTCTAAATTTAGAACTAACTTTATTTTGAATTGGAGTTGCATTTCCTCTAAACTCTGGAACAGAAAAAATAACACAACTATTCTTTTTTACTTCTGGAAAATCGTTTTGATTTACAACAATTTTTGATCCTATTTGGTCGTCATGAAAATTCGAATTATCCAACTCAACAGGGGTAAAATAGATAGAGATATCTTTCATATTATTAGCACATAGATTATTAAAATCAAAACTATGAATAAGAATGAAAGCGATTTTTCTACTTCAATAAAGAAATCAAGTCGAGGACGTGAATAACTATTTTTCTAAAATAGATTTAATGTCTGGTCGGAAATATAAACTTGACTTCAAAACTTTTCCATCTTCACGGTAAATTGGTTTTCCATTCTCATCTAATTTACTCATGTTTGAGCGTTGAATTTCCTGAAAAACTTCTTCGATTTTTGATTGAAGTCCATGTCTTAAAATAGTTCCACATAAAATATACAATTGATCTCCGAGTGCATCCGCAATTTCAACTATATCTCCTTTTTTAGCTGCTTCAAGATATTCCTCGTTTTCCTCCTTCATTAAATTAAAACGCAATTCAACCTCATCTTCTGTTAAATTAATTGTCGGATGGTAATTGTTTTTAATTCCAAATGCATCATGGAATTTCTCAACGTTTGCAATAGTTTCTTGAATTGTCATCTTATCTAATTACTGTTATATGTCCTTGGAAAATTTCACTTCTACCGTCAAAATATCCTAGCTCTACTTTATAAAAATAAACACCATCAGAAACATCTTCTCCTTTGGTTGTTTTTCCGTTCCATTCTCCATTCAGATCATCAAATTCGTATATTAATGAACCCCAACGGTTGAAAATTTGACATTTGAATGTCTGTGTACAGGTTGCTGAAACTTTCCATACTTCATTCGTTAGTGCGTTATCAGTATTTGGTGTAAATACATTTGGAATGAAAACAATTGATAAACCTGCTTCCATTGTTAAAATGATAGTTTCTGTTGTTTTACAACCATATAAATCTATGGCGCTAACAGAATATAAACCATTTAACAAATCAGATTGAACTAAATTTCCAACTAATTGATTGTTGAATTCATAAGTATAAGGTGCAACACCACCTACTCCTTCAATAATTTCAACTACTCCATTATTATAACCACAATTTGGATTTTGCTTGGTAAATAATATTTGAGAAGGACCTGGTATTTCTGGAACAATAAAAGATTCTTGATATTCGCAACCATTCGCATCCTGAACAGCCACCACGTAACTTCCAGCATCTAAGGAATCCATCGCCATTATATTACTATAGCTCATTCCAGAGAAACTATATTGATAAGGTGCGATTCCTCCATCAGTTTGAGAAATTTGAATTTCACCGTTATTTGTACCACAATTAGAAGCAGTGATATTTGCTAATAAATCTGTTGGTGTAAAAGATGCGTTAACGACAATTGTAGTATCGTAAAAACAAATACTATCAGTAACATTGATAACATAAGTACCACTTGCTAAATTTATTGCAGAATCAGCTGTTGAAACATCAGAAGTCCAAGTGTAATAATATTGACTTGGTGGATTTACATCTATAAATATTGATCCATCACTTTGAGCACAAGTTGTATGCGTTACTTGAGCCGTTGAGCTCATTTCTTCACTTGGTAAAATTGTGATATTCTGTGTTGTTGCACAAATATTATCTGTAATTACAACACTATAATCTCCAGCTGGAAGTGCAAAAGCTGAATCAACAGAAGAAACATTCGGTGTCCAAGTAAAAGTGTAGTTTCCTGTTGCTGGTGTAACATCAACATTAATGCTCCCATTATCAAGCCCACAAGTTGTGTTTACCTGACTAACAGTTGTTGTAAATGCAGCAGGATTGACTAAAATAACAGTTGTATCAAACGAACAGCTTCCTTCTGTAATAGTTAAATCATAAGTGCCAGGCGCTAAATTACTAGCAACATTTGTTGTTGAAACATTTGGTGTCCACAAATAAGTATAAGTTGCTTCAAAAGGTGTAAAAGCAATTGAACCATCATTCGCATTGCATCCCGGTTGAACAATGGTTGCTGTTAAATCAAATGGGTTTGTGGTAACTGTTGCTGTATAAGTTTGTGTACATAAATCTGCGTCTGTAACTAAAACTTGGTAAACGCCATCACACAAATTTGCAGCAGTCTGTGTTGTTTGATTTAATGGATCATTCCACTGATAAGAAAAAGGTGGTGTTCCTGTTGTTACATTAACTGTTGCTGTTCCATTACAATTTGCAATTGCAGTTACCAAAGCGCAGTTTGCGGGATCGTTGCAAGAACCATAAGAACTATTTTCCGGTGCAGTCGTTGAAGACCAAGAGGCACCATCAGGAATTCTTCTGTAGGTCTGTCCTTGTATTGTAGCGTTCAAATTTCCAGAAATCCCCATTGCTGCAATCTGATTGTAAGTTGGTAACGTCGTAGTTCCTGCAGGTAAAGAATTGTTTGGTGGAATACAAGGACTTTGATTTAAATCACTTCCAGTAGGATTCCCCCATTTGATCGCATTTTGAGGAACGCCAGAAGCATTGTAAAAAGCAAACCATCCCCCTGCGTTTGCGAACCACATCCTACTACCCGTTAGTCCTCCATCAATACAAAGATTGTTATTGTTGTTGTTTACCACAATGTCAATTACTCCAGGCGCTGTAGGAGGTGCTGCATTTGCTCCCCTAACAATAACAAATCCCAATGGTGGAACAACCGTTCCTTGTGGTAATACAAATGCCATTCCATCTGTACGATAAGGAGGGGTTGCTAAAAAAGTACCCTGAGCGTTTCCTGTTGAATTAAAACTTCCTAGAATATAACCAGATATATCCACAGAATCACACCAATTTGGATTAAATAATTCAATCCATTCACCATTTCCTGGAGGCGTTGGAGAAGTTCCAAAAATACAACCATCTCCGTTGGTTGGATAAATATTTATCTCATTAATTAAAATCTGTGGCCCACTGTAATTACAAGGTGCACAAGCAGAATTGGGAACCACACTAACAGATGCAGCAATATTACATCCTCCGCAATCTTCTACCAAAGTAATTAGTGTATCTTTCATACAGCCCAAGGAATTCGTTATACTTATTGAGTAACTACCTTGCGCTAATGAACTTGCTGTATTAGTTGTATTTGAAATAGGATTTGACCAGCTGTAAGTATATGTTCCTGCTGGACTTGGATTTAAGGTAATGCTTCCATCTGCATTGTTACAAGTTGGTTGAACAATAACTGCATTTGTAATAATTGTTGAGTTTGCAGTTTGACAGACACCATTGCAAGCGTTAATTGTTGTTACTGCATTTGTTTCCCACGTTGCTCCGCCATCAATGGTTCTATGAATTACAGTTCCAATTTGTGGAGCTTCTCCTGCATAGCTAACGATTCCAGAACTTAATTGAATATCACTTGGTCCAAGTAAAGTTGAGACCAAAGGACAAGTTGTACCAGCTGCAATTGTTGTTGGTGCAACTTGAATATCAGAATCTGTTCCCCATTTTGTAGCTTCGTTTGCTCCAATTGTCCAATAAACAGCATCAAGTGGAATTCCGTTTTCATCCCAAAGAAGCAAGTAACCATCTCCATTTGGTATAAACCATCTATCTGTATCAGTTGCTAAATTTGAAGTCGCACAAAGGCTTGTTAAATTAATTGTTGCCCCAGAGTTTGGTCCTCCAATCGACAAAAATCCATTAGGTGCAATAATTGTTCCTGTTGGAAATCTAAAAGTTCCATCAATCCCAGTTCCAAAATTTCCATTAAATCCAATCAAATAGCAGCTGATATCAACGGGACATGAAGAAGCATTGTAAAGTTCAATATACTCATTTCCATAAGTTACTTGAGAACACATTTTCAATGACTGAAATTCTGCCGATGTTGCGCTTGTTTGTGGATTAATCATTACTTCATTTATTACTACTTGTGAATAAGTAGCAAACGAAACATAAGTAATAACAATGAATAGTAATTTTGAGAGAGAAACTTTTAAATTCATTTGGTGTTAGTTTGAAATCAATAACTTGTTTTGGCAAGTATAAGTTGCATTTATACTATTTAATTTAATAGCTCAAAAGTTCCTTTAAACTTGTTTTCACTTTTTCTGCATTTGGCAAAAGTTCAGCTTCAAGTATTGAATTTAAAGGTATTGCTGGCGTATCAATCGAACCTACAATCGAAATCGGAGCATCTAAAAACTTAAAATTATCTCTTTGTAATCTTCCGGCTAAACCTAAAGTAAATGAAGCTTCAACCGATTCTTCTGTTACAAAAAGAATTTTATTATGTTTTTTACATAACGCATTCATTGCTTCGTGATCTAAGGGATTTAAACTTCGTAAATCTAAAATCTCAACTTGACCTCCAAATGATTTTGCAGCTTCTAAAGTCCAATAAACACCTCTTCCGTAAGTGATAACACCACATGAATTTCCTTTTTCAACCTCTGAATCATTTGCCTCCAAAACCGTTCTTGCTTTTCCAATTGGAATAACGTAATCTTCACTTGGTTCAATTGACATTGCGCCTTCAGTTCCTGGAATTTTTGACCAATACAATCCTTTGTGTTCTAAAATCACTACTGGATTTGGGTCGTAAAACGCAGCTTTCAACAATCCTTTTAGATCAGCACCAGTTGAGGGATATACTACTTTAATTCCACGAATGTTCGTTAAAACGGATTCTACACTTGAAGAATGGTAAGGACCTCCTGAACCATAAGCTCCAATTGGAACACGAATAACACAACTTACTGGCCATTTACCATTTGAAAGGTAATAAGAACGAGAAACCTCAGTAAATAATTGATTCAGTCCTGGCCAAATGTAATCTGCGAATTGAACTTCAACAAATGGTTTTAAACCTACAGCCGACATTCCAACTGTGGAACCAATAATAAATGCTTCTTGAATCGGTGTGTTAAAAACGCGATCATCACCAAAAGTTTGCGCTAAAGTTGCTGCCTCTCTAAAAACACCTCCTAATCTACCTCCTACATCTTGTCCGTACAATAAAGCTTCTGGGTGTTGATGCATAATTTCTCTTACTGCAAACAAAGCAGAATCAACCATTACAGTTTTCTTTTTTCCTGCTGGTTCACGTTCGCCCTTTTCCTCTGTGATTGGCGTTGGTGCAAAAATATAATCAGTAACAGAACTTGGGCTTGGATCTTCTGCGTTAAGTGCTTTGTCATAATCAGCATCTACTAATTTTTGAACTTCTTCCTCAATGTTGATGATTTCAGCCAAACTCACTCCACTCTCTTCCAAATTTGCTTTGATTTTTGGATAAGGGTCGCGAGTTGCTGCTTCCTCCAAATCATCACGATACCATTCTTTTCTCACACCTGATGTATGGTGACCTAAAAGTGGAACTTTCGCATGAACGATGAATGGTCTTCTTTCATTTCTTACGATTTCAAAAACATCCTTTATCGTATTAAATGATTCGATGAAATCACTTCCATCAATTGTTCGGACCTCAATTCCGTGAAATCCTTTTGCATATTGAGAAATGTCTTGAGCTCTTGTTTCTTTTGCATTTGCTGAAATATCCCAGCCATTATCTTGCACTAAATAAACAATAGGAAATTGCTTCAAAGCTGCCATTTGGAATGCCTCAGAAACTTCTCCTTCTGTACACGAAGCATCGCCAAGTGAACAAACGACAATTGGAGCTTCACCAGCTTCTGGTTTTGATAATCCAGTTTTTTCTTTGTATTGAATTCCCATCGCAATTCCTGTAGTAGGAATCGCTTGCATTCCTGTCGCAGAGGATTGGTGCGGAATTTTAGGCATATTTTCTCTATTCAATGAAGGGTGCGAATAGTAAGTTCTTCCTCCTGAAAATGGATCGTCTTTTTTTGCGAAAACTTGCAACATCAATTCGTAAGGTTGCATTCCAATTCCCAACAAAATACTGTCATCGCGATAATAAGGTGAAACCCAATCTTGTGGTTTTAATTGCATTCCAACTGCAAGCTGAATCGCTTCGTGACCACGGGAAGTTGCATGAACATATTTTGCGGTAATTTCTTTGTTTGCTTCGTATTTTTCTGCCAACGTTTTTGCGGTTGCCATTAACTTAAAAGCTTTTATCAACTCACGTTTTTCGACCGAAAGTTGTTTTTGTTCTGTTGCTATTTCAGACATATTTTTTAATAAGAGTCCCAAATATACAAAACTCGTATGACTTTTCGGTTGAAATATTATATGTATGGATATACTTGTATTTTTGCGGAAAATTTTGAAAGATGCTGGGATTAAAAATGGCAACAGACCCAAGATGGGTAAATATTGTTGAACGAAATTTGGAGGAAATATTGGTGGATCACGCTTTTTGTGAACAGAAAGCCGCGAGCAATGCTATTTCAATGATTGTTCAATACCCACATTATTCTGATTTAGTGCAAGCTATGACGGCTATTTGTCAAGAAGAAATGGAACATTTTAATTTAGTGCACCAAAAATTATTGGATCGTGGATTGACATTGGGTTTTGAACGCAAAGATCCGTATGTGAATGATTTATCTGTTTTCTTAAGACAAAGTAAAACGAATAGTTCTAAAAAAGGACTTTTTGTAAATCAAATGCTTTTTGCAGCAATGATTGAAGCAAGAAGTTGTGAGCGTTTTAAAATACTTTCGGAAGAATTAGAAGATGAAGATTTACGTGGTTTTTACAGAAGTTTGATGGAAAGTGAAGCGCGTCATTATACGACTTTTCTTCATTTTGCACGTAAATATGGAGAAGGAATAAATGTTGATGAACGCTGGAAAGCGTTTTTAGAATTTGAGGCTAGTTTGATGGAAAAATATGGAAAAAAAGAAACCATGCACGGTTAGTTTCCTTTCCATGCATGGTTCTCAACTACTAATCAAACGTATATTCCTAAAAATGTAATAATACTCCAGCTGAAACAGGTGCGTAATCCGGACCTTTGCCTTTCTCAAATACTTGAGTAAGACCATAATTTACATAAAGGCTAATATTCCCGTAACCTACAATTGCAGTTGCATGCGCTTCAAAAGGATTGAAGTTATGATTGGATTTCACTTTGTCTTTATTTGTTTTTCCGTCCTCTTCCCATTTTGTTTTTAAACTAGAACCTATTCTAATTCCACCAACAACTCCTGCAGAAATATGCCATGCTTTATCGTTGTCTTTATTTGTTGTGATTTCAAGCAATAAAGGAATTTGTAAATAAGTTGAGCGCAACACATTTTTCTTGTAATCAACGGTTAAGTTTTCTACTCCATAAGTTGAATCAGCGCTAACCATTACATCAACATTGTTTTTCAAAGCGTAGCGATTCCATTGCAAACCTAAACCTGTTGTAATTCCAACATATTCTCTAAAAATTGGAAAGCGTTTTTCAACTAAATTGAAGTTAAAACCGATACTTCTTGCGTGATCTAACTCTAAAAATCCTGCTGCGTCACCTGTTGCGATTTTGCCATCTGCATTTAAAAAACCATTTGTGTTGATTCCAAATCCAGCCCAGTGAGCTTCTCCTTTTCCATCCTCTTTTTCATCTTCATCTTCGATTTCAACGACATCTTCACCATCTTCAATAATCACTCTTTCATCGATGATTACTTTCTTCTCACCGTTTTTACCCTCTTCTTTTTTTTCAACGATTACGATATTTTTCTTTCCTAATTTGATTCGGGTTGTATCACCACCATTGTCAATTGTAACTGTTTGGGTTAAGGTATCAATTGTAACTGTTCCTTCTTTTTGTTCAGTTGGTTCATTAACTTGAGCTGTTAAACTGATACAACTCATTGTTGCGATTGTAAGTAAAATTGTTTTCATTTTTTCTCTGTTTTGCTGTAGGACGACCTCGTCTTTTAAATGTTACAGCGATTAATTATTTTTTTTTCTTTCTATTGAAAACTTACCTATTTTCAAGTAAAATCCTTTATTGGCTCTTGATTTTTTTCTTTTAAAATCAAACGAAATACCTGTTGCTGTTGATACTTTTTGTGAGAAGGAAGCGTATTTTTCGTCGTCGTTTGGATTTGGTTTTCCATAAAGCGCTTTATTGACTTTTTTTGCCAAATAAGATTTTACGGTTAATGTTTCTGCTTTTATTTCCGTAAAAATTACAGGTGGATTTGTTGTTTCATTCTGCAAGGCAAGTGCATTATCTTCAATGTTATTCTCTGAATTATTAGCTGATATATTCAACTCTTGCGCAAATAAAATCGTTTCAGTGGAAGGTACCGAATTAATTATTCTTGGCAAAGAATCAGTAGTAATAAATTTAGATTTTATTGCCGATTTATACTCGCTAGCAAACTGAATAAGCTCTGGTTTTTCCTCAATCGAATTTGGTGTAATTTCTTTTTCTTTATTAATCTTTTCAGTTTTTGCTGACTTTTTCTCTTCCTCCACTTTAGGACTTGTTCTAAAAAATAAATAACCTGCAAATAATAATACACTCGCTGCAGCGGCGTAAGATAACGCACGTTTGAAATTGAAAAGCGGTGTAATTACTCCAACTTTTCGCAATTCATCTTTATTTTGAAAAATTAAAGAATTATCAACTGGAATAATTGTTTTGGAATATGCTTTAAACTGCTCTTCAAAATTTTTATCTGCCTGAAGTGCACGGTTAAAATGAATTTCTTCCGCTTCGGTTAATTCATTTTCAATTTTTGCAACGATGAAAAGTTCTGTTACATTGTCTTGTATGGAATCAAAAACAACTGGTTTAATTGCTGTTGATTTTTTTAGGCTTTCTTTGTTTGAGAATTCAATTGAGAAATCAACTGGAAGTGCTTGCACGTCAAAATCGTCTTTATACTCTGGATGCAAATCCACAAAATCCATCAAGGCCTTGATTTCAAATTGACTTAAATTTCCTTCTTGAAAATCAAGTAAATAGGCTTCAATATTTTCTTTCGTTATCATCATATTACTGCCTCAATTGTACCAATATATTCTTTTAAAAACTTTCTTGCTCTGAAAATATAAACTTTCACTTGTTGCTCACTCAATCCTGTTATTTCTCCAATTTCTTGGTAGGAATATCCTTCGTAATCTCTTAGTAGAACAACGTTTCGTTGAATTTCAGACATTTCATTTAACCCTTTATTCAGAATTTCGTGTAAGTCAATTGCTTTCAATTCAGAAATTGGGTTGCGGTCAACTTGCTCAGCGTAAACGCGTGTACGTTGCTCTTTTCGCGAATGATCAACAATTGCGTGATAAACTGTTGTAAATAAATAAGATTTTGCATTATCAACCGTTTCAAGCTTAATCCATAGTTTTTCAAATGCGTCTTGCACAAAATCGTGTGCCAAATCGCTATCGTTAATACTTTTCAAAGCAAAACGATATAAACCATCAGCGAACTGATCTACAGCTTGATTATATTCTTGAATATTCATCCTAGTTGCTCGTAGGACGACTTCGATTTGGAAATGTTACAGAGAAATCAAAATTATTTTTGTTTTTCTTCATATTTCTTTTTGTACTTATTATAAAGGTCTGTCTGAAAGTTAGTTACGGATTCAAATTTCCCATTAACTAAAATTAAACTCACTTTATTTGTACGCATATCTAATGCTGGTCCTTCCGAGACAAAAAGCGTTGCAGATTTGCCAACTTGAATGGAACCAAACAATTTATCTATCCCAAGAATTTCACAACTACTCAAGGAAATTGCGCGTAAAGCTTCTTCTTCCGTTAATCCGTAAGCCATTGCTGTTCCTGCCAAAAAAGGAATATTTCGTGCATTCATCGTTTCCATGTCGCCTGTGTTTTGAAGGCAAAATTTAATTCCTTGCTGTTGCAGTAAATAAGGCAATTTATAGGGTAAATCAACTGCATCTTCGTCCATTTCAGGCAAACTATGAACACGCGTAAGCATCACAGGAATGTTCGCATCTTTGAATCTTTTTCCAATTAAATGCGCATCATAGCCTCCAACAATTACTGGATATTTAATACCGAATTCCTTGACAAAATCCATTACATCCAATAATTGTTGAATGTCATCAGCATGAATAAAAACCCTTTTTTCTCCAATGAAACATGATTTCATTGCTTCCAATCGCAAATCAAATTTTACATCTTTTGACTTTGTGTAGGCAAGCGCCAATTTGAAAAATGACTTAATCTTTTGCTTTTGATCTTCGTAGTTTTCATTTCGCTTTTTTGGAGCAGGTTCAGCCCACCAACCACCACCTTCTGTGCTTGAAGGCCAATTCAAATGAATGCCATCATCTTTTAAAATCGTTGCATCTTCCCAATTCCAGCCGCTCAAGAACATAACTGATGAAGTTCCAGAAATAATTCCGCCTCTTGGGGTTGCTTGTGTAATTAAAACACCATTTGTTTTAACGGTTGAAATCACCTTAGATTCAGCATTGTAAGCGATTTGCGTTCGAACATGTGGATTAAATTCACCAATGTCATCAAAATCACGTGTCGCACGAACAGCATCAATTTCTGTTAATCCCAAAGTCGAATTTGGAGCAACAAAACCAGGGTAAATATGTTGACCGTTTAAATTTACAATTGTGTCCCATTCTTGTTTATTGATAGTTGTTGCCAAGGAATTTTTGACAGAAACAATTTTTCCATCAACAATTCCAACTAATGCAGACTCCATTGTTTCACCGTTTCCAACGTGTAAAAATCCGTTTGTTAAAAGAATGCGTTTTGGTTGAGCCCAAGTCAAAAATGATGACCCAACAAATAGTATGATTGCTAAAATTTTCATCTTAATGTAAGTTTTCTTCTTCTGTTCCTTCTTCTCCTAATGTATCACAATGGTAATGTTTTCTTCCTTTTTTAACAAAAGGTTTTGACGGCTCCCCTTTTTCGTTTGATTCAAGCATTTTATTGATAATTCTTGCTCTTTCAGATGTATTTCTTTCCTCTAAAGTTTTCGCTTGCGCACTTTCGTATAAAATTTTTCCATCAATCATGGTGACTTCAACTTTAGCTTTTATACTCAACGGATTGTCCGACCATAGCACAATATCTGCATCTTTTCCTTGCTTGACACTTCCCATTCTGTCGTCCAAGTGTAATAATTTCGCTGGGTTCAAAGTGACCATTTTCCAAGCTTCTTCCTCCGACATTCCACCATATTTGACACTTTTTGCAGCTTCTTGATTTAATCTTCTTCCCATTTCAGCATCGTCTGAATTTATTGCCACAACAATTCCTTGATCAGCCATCATTTTTGCGTTATATGGTATCGCATCGTTCACTTCAAATTTATAAGCCCACCAATCTGCAAAAGTTGAACCTCCTACTCCATGCGCTTTCATTTTATCTGCAACTTTGTATCCTTCTAAAATATGCGTGAATGTATTAATCTTAAAATCCATTGAATCAGCAACGTGCATCAGCATATTGATTTCAGATTGCACGTAAGAATGACAGGTAATAAAACACTTGCTTTCTAAAATATTTACTAAAACATCAAGCTCTAAATCTTTTCTTGGGCTTCCTTCTTGTTTTTTCGGGTTTTTCAAATAAGTATCCCATTCTTGCTTGTAAGCTTTCGCACGTGTGAATCCATCGTAAAAAACTTGCTCTACCCCCATTCTAGTTTGAGGAAAACGAACGGTATTGTAATCACCCCAATTTGCTTGTTTAACATTTTCTCCAAGAGCACATTTGATAAACACTGGTGCATTTGGAATCAACATTTCCTCAGGTGTATGTCCCCATTTTAGTTTAATAAGCGCAGATTGACCACCAATTGGATTTGCTGAGCCATGTAATAATTGAGCTGCTGTAACTCCTCCAGCTAATTGTCTGTAAATATTAATATCGTCAGCGGTAACAACATTTGAAATATTTACTTCTGCAGAAATAGCTTGTCCTCCTTCATTTACTCCTTTTGAAATGGCAATGTGTGAATGTTCGTCGATAATACCTGAAGTTAAATGTTTTCCTTTGGCATCAATTATTACTGCTTTTGTTGGTGTTGGCGCTGAATTTGTTCCAACGTATTTAATTTTTCCATTTTCTGTAATAACAGTTGCATCTTTTAAAATTCCATCTTTTTCATTGGTCCAAACAGTCGCATTTTTAAAAACTACTGTCCTAACTTCGGGGATAGAATCGTAACCAAAAGCTAAGTTTGGAAACCAATTTTTTGCATTAAAGCTGGAATCAATTTTTATCAATGTTGCTTCTTTTTTCTCCTCTGATTTCGTATTTTTTATTCCCGACCAAAGAATCCATTTTCCGTTAGGTAAAGTTCCGTCACCTTCAAAAACACTTCCGTTGTTGCTAATTTTTGCATGTAAGTTTATACTTCCTTTGTAATTATCATCATCGCAATTGAATTGTAAATTGATATCGTTTTGAATAAGTGTTACTGCAACTTTTACATTTACTGTATCTTTTTTGGATGGATTATCCGTTTTCGTTTTTAGCAATTGGATTTTTCCTTGAGGCTTTTCATTTGACTCCGAAAGTTCTAATTGATAATTTTTTCCTTCAATATTCAAATTGTAGGTTCCGTTTATTGCAACTTGAGGCAATGATTTAATTACTTGCTGCGTTCCTTGATTCCAAGATTCTAACAATGTTGCTTCGGTTAAAAATGGGTCGCTTGAAAAAACAGTGAAACTTGCTAATTTTCCTTTGTCTAAGGTTCCGATTAAAGCATCTGCTCCGATTAATTTGGCTGGATTCACCGTCAAGGCTGTCAAAGCATCACTTACTTTTAGACCTCTTGAAATTGCCTTTTGAAGATTTTTCCAGAATTGTTCAGGTGATTTTAATCCATTAGTTGATAAGCAAATACTAACACCTTGAGCGTTCAACAAATAAGGATTAGAAGGTGCTAATTCCCAATGTTTTAAATCACTGAGTGGAATTTGTCTTGAAAGATATGGGTCTTTAACATCGTAAGCTTCAGGGAAATTTAGTGGGAGAATAACTGTTGCTTTTTCATCTTTTAATTGTTTTGCAATCACGTATTCATTTCCCGAGCCGACAAAATAATAAGATTGATTAAACTCCTTTGCGATTTTCAGAGCGCGCAAAATCTCCCATTTGTCGTCTGTTTTAAAGAAAACGGGCAATTTCTGATTTTCTCTCCATTTTTCTAGTGAAAGTGATTGTTCTGCATTTTTATTTTCAGAATAATATTTCAAATCATACAAAGCCTGGCGCAAAAGAGCAATTGATCCCATTTGAGAAGAAGGATACGTTTGACCAGAAGTTCCTTTTGAAAAAGAATAAAATTGAGCTGAATTGGAAGCAATTAATTGCTTTCTTGTGTTCGTATTTCCCAAGCCAACAAGAGCACCTGTACCTCTAACAATTCCATCTTGAACGTGTGTGACAGCAAAACCAAATCCCATTTTTGAGAAATTTTCTGCCGTTTTCGCGTCCACATCAAAAAGTACGGAAGCTTCCACTTCAGGACGTATGGCTTCATTCCAATAATAGGCGCCTTTTTTTGAAGTTTCTATTTGCGGTCTTTGTGAATAATTCCGTTCGCCAGGCGCTGGCAATCCAACATTAGAATACAATTCAACGAAAGCAGGAACGATTGTTTTTCCTTTAAAATCGTATTCCAAAGTTCCTAACGGAATACTTACTTTTTGTCCAACTTCCACAATTTTACCGTCGGAAATCAGCACTATCGCATTCTCTATTTTAGTGGTTGGATTGACGTAAACTGAAACGTTTCTCAGCGCAATATATGCTGATTTTGATTCTTTTACTCCATTTTCGGGTGCATATTGCGAAAAAGCAGTAACAGTAAACAGTAAACTAAAAAACAAAAAATTTACAAACTTCATTTTTAAAAATTGAAGTGTGAATTTAGAAAAAGTTCTTGATTTGAATTGTATATTATTTTCTAAGGGTTAATTCTATTTTAAATTTTCGCTTAAAATTGGTTGAACTAGTATTAATCCCTAACTTTGTTCGGTTTTTCATTGTTCTCCTTGATACGTGCATTTTAACGTTGAAACCGGTGAAAAACAGGACATTTTTTTATAACCAATGAAACTCTATTTAATTGGAATTTTTAGTTTATTGATTTCTTATTTCTCCTACAATCAAACACTTATAATTAACGAGGTTTCTCAAGGTCCAACAGGTTCAAAAGAATATGTTGAATTTTTGGTTATTCCAACTTCAACCACACAAAACTGTGAAACTTGTATGGATTTACGAGGTTGGATAATCGATGACAATAGTGGTTATTTTTCAAATGGAAATACTTCAGGGACAGGTGTAGCAGCTGGAGCAGTTCGCTTTTCAACCGATGCAATTTGGTCTTGTGTTCCGTTTGGAACTTTAATTGTTGTTTATAATCAAGCAGATGCAAACGCAGCAATTCCTGCTCAAGATGTTAGTCTAACAGATAACAACTGTCGTTTAATTTTACCCGTAAGTTCAAACTTATTGGAATATCAGACTGTGAGTCCAGCAGCAGGAAATACAAGCTACCCGTCTAGTGGTTGGACGGCAGGTGGTTCGCTTTGGGGTCCGCTCGGAATGTCAAACAATGATGATTCTTTCCAAACATATTCTCCTACCAATACATTAGTTCCAACTTTTGGAGTTAGTTGGGGGAATAACAATTCAAACAACATTATTTATTTTGCAGGCGGAGCAAGTAATACGGTTTATTACTTTGCAAATACCAATTCAAACGATCCTTTTTTACAATCAAATTGGATTGCAGGAACGTGTGCAGCTCCTGATGATCAAACTCCTGGACTACCAAATAATCCTGCGAACGCATCTTACATCAACCAATTAAACAACAGCTGCTTACCTATTCTTCCAATTACCTCAACATCCGTAATTACAGATGAAACTTGCAGTTGCAATGGTTCAGTTACAATTACGCCAAACGGTGGAATTCCTGCTTATTCTTACAGTTGGACAAACTCCTCAAACACCGTCATTGGTCAAACTGCAAGCTTAACAAGCCTGTGTGCAGGAACTTATAATTGTGAAGTAACAACTTCCAATGGATGTACTTATGACACAACAATTGTAATTCCATTGAGTCCAGCGCAAACAACTCCTACTTTTGACCCTGTTGGCCCATTTTGTACTGGCACAAATTTTACGTTGCCAAGCAGCTCTTCAAATGGTATTTCTGGAACTTGGAGTCCAGCAATTAACAACACAAGCACAACAACTTACACCTTCACTCCTACTGACTTGTCTTGTGCTTCAACCACCACCTTAACAGTTCAAATTAGTGGTTCGGTTACACCTGCTTTTAGTCAACTTGGGCCTTATTGTGTTGGTGATGTTTTCACCCTTCCAAACACTTCAACAAACGGAATTCAAGGGTCGTGGGCACCTGCAATTAACTCCGCACAAACAACAACTTATACTTTTACACCTATCAATAACACGTGTGCGACAACCACCACAATGACCGTTGCAATTAACCAAAGTATCACACCTTCATTTACACCAATAAATCCAATTTGCTTAAACGGATCAGCCCCTTCATTACCTTTAAGTTCAACAAACGGAATTATTGGTACTTGGAATCCTGCAACTATTTCAACTGCAAGTATTGGTAACTTCAACTTTACTTTTTCACCCGCAGCAGGACAATGTGCAAGTGTTACTTCAATTAACGTTTCAATCACAAATCCTTTAACTCCAACATTTTCTGCAATTGGTCCATTTTGTGTAAACGCAACACCAACTAATTTACCAACCCAGTCGTTTGAAGGAATTGCAGGAACTTGGAATCCAAGCACAATCAATACATCAACAGTTGGGTCAAGTAATTATGTTTTTACACCGAATAGTGGTTTCTGTGCCACTTCCTACACAACTGCGGTAGTTATCGGCTCAACGGTTGCAAACGCCGGAAATGACACCTTGATTTGTAGTAATTCACCAATTACACTTTCAGCAACAGGAACGGGACCTTTTACTTGGGATAACGGCGTGATTGATGGCATTCCTTTTATCCCAATACAGACTACAACTTACACTGTTTCATCTAGTTCAAATGGGTGTACGGCAAGCGACAACGTCACAGTAATTGTTGCTGAACCGCAAGTTGATTTTTCAATGACTCCAACTGGCGGAAATGCACCATTAACGGTGACTTTCACAAACAACAGTACTGGCGCTAACAATTTTACTTGGAACTTTGGAAATGGTACGACATTGCCAATAAACACAACAAACTCAGTGAACTCTGTTTATACTGAAGAAGGAGTTTACACCATTACTTTAATTGCAGAAAATGGAACTTGCAGTGATACTTTGAGCTTGGATTTGATTGTGCTTCAAAACAACACGATTTCAATTGAAACACCAAATATTTTCACTCCAAATGGTGATGGCGCAAATGATTTTTACACGATAAATCTTAACAATGCAAAAAGTTTCGAAGGTTTAATTTTCAATCGTTGGGGAAATATTGTAGCTGAATTAAGTTTAGCAGCTCCTCTTTGGGACGGAACTTCAAACGGAACTGATTGCAATGAAGGAGTCTATTTCATCAAATTTACAATTAGCGACTTCAACAATGTTACTTCTGAAGGTCAGCAATTTATCCATTTAGTGCGATAAAACACAAAAAAGCCTTACAAAAGTCAATTTACGGCAAGGTTTTATTGCTCTGAAAGCCGGAAGTGTTTATGGGGCTTTGGTTAATGAATTCTAGGTTTTAAATAAGTAAAAAAAATAGCAGATTCAGCTTTTTGTGAAGAAATGAACGCAATCTAAAAAATGATTCCTTTTTTTAACTTTACAGAAATTACATTCTTACAATGAAAAACGTTAAAGAATCAGCTAACTTCATTTGGTCAATAGCTGACCTACTTCGAGGAGATTACAAACAGAGTGATTACGGAAAGGTTATCCTTCCGTTGACCGTGCTCAGAAGATTGGATTGTGTGCTGGAAAACACCAAAGCAGAAGTGCTGAAAAAATATGACCAGATGAAATCAACCAACATTCAGAATCTCGACCCGATTTTGAATAAGGTGGCTGGCTACAACTTTCACAACCGAAGTCCATTTGACTTCAACAAACTGATTGCTGACCCTAATAACATCGCATCAAATCTGCGAAACTACATCAACGGATTCTCAGAGGATGCAAGAGAAATCATTGAGCAATTTGAATTTGAGAACCAAATCAACAAGATGGATGATGCCAACTTGTTGTTCATGGTGGTGAAGCGTTTCCAAGAAATCGACTTGCACCCAGACCATATTTCGAGCATGGAAATGGGATATATGTTTGAGGAATTGATTCGAAAATTTGCTGAGATTTCAAATGAAACCGCTGGAGAACACTTCACACCACGTGAAGTAATCAAGTTGATGGTGAACATCCTTTTCTTAAATGACCGTGAGATTTTGACCAAAAAAGGAATTACCAAAACCATATTCGATTGTTGCGCTGGTACTGGTGGCATGCTATCGGTAGCGGAAGAGTATCTACATGAGCTGAATCCAGATGCACGTTTGGAGGTGTTCGGACAAGAGTTGAATCCAGAATCATATGCTATTTGTAAATCGGATTTGATGATTAAAGGTCAAAACGCATCCAACATCAAGAAAGGAAACAGTATCTCAGAAGACCAGCTATCCAGTGAAAAGTTTGATTACTTGATTACCAACCCACCTTTTGGGGTGAAATGGGAAAAGTTTGCCAAAAAGGTAAAAGAGGAACATGAGCAGTTGGGGCATGGTGGGCGATTTGGAGCTGGATTGCCATCGGTTAGTGATGGTTCGTTCCTGTTCTTGATGCACCTAATGAGCAAAATGAAACCAGCTGACCAAGGCGGTTCAAGGCTTGCTATTGTATTCAACGGTTCTCCGCTTTTTTCGGGTTCACCGAGTAAAACAAAGAACGAGAGCAGTATTCGCCAGTGGATTATCGAAAATGACTTCCTAGAGGCTGTAATTGCGTTACCAAACCAACTGTTTTACAACACTGGTATTTCAACGTATATCTGGGTGATTTCGAATCACAAACCCAATAACCGAAAAGGCAAAGTGCAGTTGATTAACGGAGTTGATTTCTTCAAAAAGATGAGCAAATCATTGGGTGACAAACGTAATGAGCTATCCGATGACCATATTGCAGAAATCACCAAGATATATGGAGAATTCAAGGAAGGCGAATACTCAAAAATATTCGTGAACAAAGCCTTTGGATACGCTAAAGTAACGGTAGAACGACCAGAGCGAAATGCCAAAGGACAAGTGGTGACCGATAAAAAAGGTAACCCAAAACCAGATTCCTCATTGCGTGACACGGAAAACATTCCATTGTTGATGAACATTGAGGAATACATGCAGAAAGAAGTTCTCCCTCATGTGCCAGACGCTTGGGTAGATGAAACAAAGACAAATATTGGTTACGAAATCAACTTCACCAAGTATTTCTACCAGTACAAGCCTTTGCGCTCCTTGGAGGAAATCAGAGCAGATATTATAGCATTGGAGCAAGAAACAGATGGATTGTTAAAAGCAGTTATCAATTAAAATTGGTATGAATAATAAATATATGTATACCTCTGCGCAGCTCAGAACGAAAAAATTAATTCATTTTTGCGTTACTACTAGTAAACTAGCAAGTTTTTTAACTCAAAATAATACACCTTCCATGCCTCTCTTTGATGCACACTTGGGAGGTTTTCTCTTTTTAAAGGGTTTGTTTAAGGAATATAAAAAAGGCCCTTTAATTCAATTTCACTCTAATGTCTCAAGATAAATTTCAGAACAAATACCGCAACGGAACCTTCCGCGCACAATGGTGGAATTACGGCTGGAATGGCGCCTATTTTGTTACCATTTGTACCCAAGATCGAGAATGTTATTTTGGTGAAATTAAAAATGGTAAAATGATTTTATCCCACGTTGGGGTTATTGCCCATTTACTATGGCATGAAATACCTAAACACCATCAGCATATTGAATTAGGCGATTTTGTCGTAATGCCCAATCATATTCATGGAATTATAATTATTGACAAACCCAACGATCGTGAAATTAATAATGGTCAAACGGTGGGTGATCAAATGGTGAACGGTGAAACGGTGGACGGTCAAATGGTGGACGGTGAAACGGTTGGTGGTCAAATAATTGTAGGTGCAGGGCATGCCCTGCACCTACAATTATTTGACCCCACCACCCCAGGTTCGCAACGGTTTCAAAATATCGGCAAAAACACCCTGTCCGCGGTGGTAGGTTCCTACAAATCGGCGGTTACGAAATATGCCAATCGATTAGGATATCCAAATGGGTGGCAACGTTTGTTTCACGAACACATTATTCGCAACGATGCAGAATACCAACGTATTTCGGATTACATCGTGGCAAATCCCGAAAATTGGGAAAAAGATAAATTTAAACGGCAATAAAGGATGATGAGAAAATACGATAGCTATAAAGATTCGGGTGTCGAATGGATTGGAGAAATTCCAAGTCATTGGGATGTAATGCGAGGTAAGGAAGTACTAAAATTTACCAACGGCTTTCCTTTTAATAGCAGTCTTTTTTCAATGGACGAAAAAGATGGTTTTCCTCTTGTTCGAATTCGAGACTTAAAATCCGAAAATATTACAACATTTTACAAAGGAGAAATTGTCAATGAAGCTTTAATTGACGATAAAGATTTTATTATTGGAATGGATGGTGATTTCAATATTGTTAAATGGAACAAAGGTAAAGCCCTATTAAATCAAAGACTATGTAAAATTGAAGGAATTAATCAACTTGACACCAATTATCTGTCTTATTCACTACCATTCTACTTAAAAATCATTAATGATTTAACATATTACACGACTGTAAAGCATTTGTCTAATAATGATTTATTTGAGCAAAAGTTTTTAGTTCCTCCTTCAATAGAACAAAATACAATCACCAAATACCTCTATCAAAAAACAACTCAAATTGATGTTTTGATTGCCAAAAAAGAACGATTGATTCACTTGTTGGAGGAAGAACGCACTGCCATCATAAACCAAGCGGTGACCAAAGGCCTGCCTGCCGAAGAGCGCTTGAAGGCAGGACTTGACCCAACTGTTACCATGAAGGATTCTGGGATTGAATGGTTGGGAGAGATTCAAGCGCATTGGGAGGTGAAGAAGTTGAAGTATGTTGCTAATCTTATTTCACAGAAAACATCTGAAAAACCCGAATATGTTATAGCC
>VEQH01000121.1 GCA_018883325.1 Flavobacteriales bacterium
AAAATGTATCGATTAAAAAGCAAACCCCATAACAACACAAAGTAGGGCTAGCGAAAGCATCTGTCAACAATAGACTAAAGCCGAACCTTCACTGCGTTGCGCTTCGGTTTAGTCCTTCTATGTTAGCAGCTGGCGTTCTGTCCACCGTCTTAGTAAACCATTGTCTGTATGTCGTTCAAGTGTCGTTGTCGGCTTGTGTGTTCGGGTATTTTTTCTTTTTTCAGAAGGGCAGGAAAATTTTTTATTCATTTTTTTTCGGGGGAACAAGCACACTCTTTTTGCAGCTTTGGTTTGCGTGTTGGCTTGTAGCGGCTGCAAAATGTGTGTGCTTGTGTGCGTTGGCTTTTTATTTCGCTAACTGTAATATCCTGTATGCTCCTCTTGCAACAATTACAAAAACAATTGCTCCAATAATCAAGTCGGGATAACCTGAATTAAGCCAATTAACCAAAAGTCCTGCAAGGATTACACCCGAATTAATTATTACGTCATTGGAAGTAAAAATCATACTTGCTTGCATATGGGCTTCTTTACTTTTTCCTTTTTGTAATAAGTAAAGACAAATCACATTTGCTATCAGGGCTAAAACAGAAACTACAATCATTGTTTGGAAATCGGGCATTTTTTCAACTCCGATAAAACGTCTGACAACTTCAACGAAACCGATAACAGCTAAAAGGATTTGAAAATATCCTGCAAACTTGGCGATGTTATTTTTTCTTGCAATCGTTCCTCCAACTGCAAATAATGCCAATGCGTAAACGATACTGTCAGCAAGCATATCCAAACTGTCCGCTACCAATCCCATTGAATTGGAAAAAATGCCAAACAGCATTTCTAACCCGAAAAACAGAAAATTGATAATAAGAACCGTCCACAATAATTTTCGTTGCATACTGCTTGTGTCTGCTTCTATTTCTATTGTATTTTCTTCCGTTGAAATTAAAGTTGTATCAAGATTTAGAGTTTCCAAAGCCGAAAGTATAGGTTGGCTTTCCGCAATATGATGAACTGTCAATTTTCGGTTTGCAATATCAAACTCCAATGATTTTATTTCATCAAACTTTTGCAGTTTCATTCGTATCAATTGCTCCTCGCTTGGGCAATCCATTTTTATGATTTTAAATATTGTCTTTTGCATAATTCTTACAATTTTAATTTTATACCGCCATTAATTAAAAATCCGTCAAGCGGTGCGTAAATGTCCCTGAAAACAGGATTGGTAACTGTTCCTGTATAAATGGTGTCAAATCGGGTTTGTCGTGCGTCAAGGAAATTTTCAAAGTTGATGTAAACAGAAAATTTTTCCCATAGCTTTTCAACCATAAATCCGCAAAGCACATATTGTTTTCCTGTTGCTCCGTCACTTAATTTTTGAGGGCTGAAATAATACGCTTCCAAACCTACTTTCCATTTATCCTCTATTTCATACATTAAAACTGAATTTATCCTGTGCTTTGGCGTAAGTGGCGTATTTGTTGAAACTCCGTTTTGATGCAAGCGTGTATCTGTAAACGTATAGCCCAAAAACAATTTAAAATCTTCATAGCCGATTTTGATATTGGTTTCCGTTCCTCTTGTATCAATATGCCCTGCCGAATTGATAAATTGGTATAAGCCGTTTGTTTGATAGTCAAGCAACAAAGGATTATCCAAATAGGTGTAAAAGAAAAGTTGGTTAATGCTAAACGTTACTTTTTCGCCAAATGCGGTGCGATAATTAAAATCAACATTTCCTCCGTAACTGCGTTCTAATTTGTTGATGTTTTTATCAATCGGCATTACATTTTGATATTGTATGCGTTCGCTTTCTTCTGTAAAAATGGTTGGCGTTTTATAGCCAAATCCACCGCCAAGACGTGAAGAAAATTTATCCGTTATTTTGAATAATGCCGAAACTCTTGGCAGTAATGCAATGCCATAGTCAATAACATAATCGGCTCTGAAACCTGTTTCAAGATTGAGCCACTTGGTAGCTTTCCACGAATTTTGAGCAAATGCACCAAAAGTAATTTGGTCGTAATTTCTCAACGGAAAAGTATCTAACTGCTTTTCCTGAAAATTGTCTGTCCAAAGATTTACCCCTGTAACCCATTCTGTTTTTTCCCTGACATTGGTATAGCTTGCTTCGCTGAAAGTTGCCGTTTGTGTGCCGTCAAAACTATAATTAGGAATGTTGATTATCCTGTTAAAGTAACTCACGCTGTTTTTAAAATTGAAAAAACTTTTGTCATTAAATTTATGGTCAAAAGACAATTGTGTAGAATAGCGTTGTGTTTTGTTTTCTTCAAAATAACTGTGGATAGTGTCGCCATTTCCCTGAATATAATGTATGTCGCCACCGATACGGTTTTCAATGGCTGTGTTTAATCCAACATTCAGTTTTGTTTTATCGCTGAAATAAACAAACAACTTGGGATTGAAAACATACCTGTCAAATTTTGGAATAGCTGTAAGGTCAATATTGGCAGGGTCGTAAGCCCAATTGCGGTTATGTGAGGCAAAAACAGTTGTCCCGATTTTGTTAAATCGTTGTCCGTAAAAACCATTTATATCAAAACCTCTGCCCGAACTTCCGTTTAAATGAAAACGCAACTCTCTTTCATCAGTTGGCGTTTTGGAAATCAGGTTTACCAATCCTGCTATTGCTCCACCTCCGTAAAGCGTAGATGAAGAACCTTTAATAATTTCTACCTGCTTTAAGTCAAGCGGTGGTGTTTGCAAAAGTCCCAAACCACTTGCTGCTCCTGCAAATAAGGGAAATCCGTCTTTAAGAATTTGGGTGTATCGTCCGTCAAGTCCCTGAATACGAATAGAAGCGTTGGCAGATGTTGCCGATGTTTGTTGCGTTTGTATGCCTGTACTTTCGCTCAAAAGCATACGAATATCGCCCGCTTTCATATTTCCCTTTTCTTCTAATTCCTCTCCTGCAATAAATTCAATTCTTGTCGGAATGTCTTTGATTGTTCTTGAACTTCGTGTAGATGAAATCACAATTTCGTCCAACTCGTCTGTTTCTGATTGTAGAAAAATTTCAATCGGGTCTATTGTTGTTAAAGGAAATTCAAAGGTGTCTTTTCGTGTTTCATAACCTATATAACGAAATTCAATTACCTGTTTTCCGTTCGGAATATTGGTTAAGGTTATCAGTCCGTCAATATCTGCGGTTGCTCCTGTTGCTGTTCCTGATAAAATTGCTGTCGCACCGATTAACGGCTCTTTTGTTTCGCTGTCTTTTATGACCGCTTTAAATGTATTCTGTCCGAATACGGTATTTATATGAAATGCTACCATTAGCAGCAAAATGATTTTTAACTTCATTGTCTGAATGATTATTAATGTTTGAAAAATAAGAATTGGCGGTGCGTAGCACCGCAATTTGTTATTGTGCCTAAGGCACTGAAACATTAACTAATCTTAGGCGGTTGCCAAATGGCAGAGAAAAAGTCAGACGTAGTATTGTCCTTGTATATGGAAACTTTTTTGTCTGAATAGGTAAGAACAGAGTGTAAAGCAAAGTTTGCTATCGGGAAAGTAAACCCTACACAAGTATGGCAATTCATAAAAGGTGAACAACAATCGCCACAATCTTTATCATCTTGGTTGTCTTGGGATTGTTCAGTCGTTTGCTCCTGAAAACATTTGTCCTCCACTAAGTTCGGTGCTGCTGTCAGCAACAAAACGTAAATGGCTAATATGGAAGATAAATATTTCACGGTGCAAATTTAATAAAAATCATTTTTCTACTGTCCAATCATCATTGTCATTTTCTTCAACATTAATTTTGCTGATAACATAGAAGGACTAAACCGAAGCGCAACGCAGTGAAGGTTCGGCTTTAGTCTATTGTTGACAGATGCTTTCGCTAGCCCTACTTTGTGTTGTTATGGGGTTTGCTTTTTAATCGATACATTT
>VEQH01000020.1 GCA_018883325.1 Flavobacteriales bacterium
CATTGTACGAAGCTAATCAATTGGGATATCTTGTTACAGATGATTATCTTTTTAGATATTATACAAGAAAACAGAATAATTTGCCAATAGATTTAATAATTACAAGTTATTCAGCTGTTTTTTGGTTGATAATGTATAAAATATTTAAAAAGCAGTTTTGTCAAGTTAATAAAGACAAAGCCTTGTCTAAAAAAGCTGCTAAAGTTGCAAATAAATATGATTATGATTTAATTGCATATAGTTATTATGGTTTACCAGCTTTTGATATTCTTAATCCTAATTTGAAAAAAATATTATTTCAATTACATCCTCAACCAAATTTCATTAAAAAACTTTTTGAGGAAGAAATAAAATTGATTCCTGCTTCTGAAAAATCCCTTAGTCAAGAGCATGAGCTAAAAAATAATGACAATCATTTTCATCAGTTAAATCTAGAAGCAAAAAGTGCAGATTTAGTTTTATGTGCAAGTTCATTTACTAAATACACTTTGGAACAAGAAAATATCAATACAAAAATTGAGGTTATTCCTTATGGCGTTGATCTTAAAGATTATCCTTTTTTTGATAAAGACATTAATTCCAAAACTTTAAAAGTTTTATTTGTTGGAAGTTTAAACCAAAGAAAAGGTATTTACTATTTATTGGAAGCTATTGAAAAGATGCAAAATGATAAATTTGATATCGAATTAACTATTGTAGGAAGGGGTATTTTTGATAAGGAAATCCTGAGTTTATTTAAAATTAATCGGTTAAATATAAAACAAAATGTTTCATTTGCAGAGCTTATAAATTTTTATAAAGATTCAGATGTTTTTGTTCTTCCTTCAATTTGTGAAGGTTTTGCACAAGTAATTTTAGAGGCAATGGCAACAGGTTTACCTGTTATTTCTACTAATCATACTTCAGCGCCTGATTTATTGAACGATGGTACCGATGGTTTTGTTATTCCAATAAGAGATTCAAAAATAATAGTTGATAAACTAACATATTTAATAAAAAACCCTATCGAAAGACAAATTATGGGTAAATTAGCTTTTGAAAAATCGAAGCTTTTTAATTGGGAAAGATTCAAAAAACAACTAATTCAAAGATTAAATGCCAAATAAAACAATCTTAATTCTGTATGCAGAAATAATGCCTTATAATGTTGTAACTTTTAATACCTTACTTGAAAAGTACAGTGAATATGAATTGCATGTTGTTTCATGGGGAAAAGACAAAAAATTAACAAAATATCAGCAACCACCACATGATAAAATTAATTATTACGATAAATCACATTTAAATTATTCTCAATTAGTTGTCTTGTATAGAACAGTAAACCCACGATTGATATTAATTTCTGGCAGAATGGAACAAGATTATTTAAAATTAGCTTTAGTAGCTAAAAAAGAAAATAAAATTGTTGTGGGTACATCTGATAATCATTATACGGGAAATATAAAACAGAAAATCGCGGTATTATTCTCTAATTTTTTGTATAAACGCTATTTTGAATATATGTTAGTACCAGGTATTTACCAATATGAATATCAAAGAAGATTAGGATATGCTAAAAACAAGATAATATTTCCTCAATACTGTGCTAATACCACTTTATTTGAACAATCTTTCATACAAGATAACACTTCAAATAAAGAAGGAATTTTATTTTTAGGAAGATTGCATCCAATCAAAGGAATTGAAATGTTAGTTGAAGTTCATAAAGAACTCTATGATTCAAAAAAAATAAAAGACAAACTTATTGTAATTGGAGACGGTATCTTGAAAGGAAAATTAAATTTAAGTAATGATCATCTTGAATATCATTCTTTTATGGCACAAGATGAAATAATAAAAATTATGACAAGTGTAAAATACTTCTGTTTACCGAGTAAATCCGAACCATGGGGAGTAGTTATACATGAGGCTGCGGCAGCTGGTTTACCTATAGTTACAACTTCAATTTGTGGTGCAGCAACAGCATTTGTTAAACAAGGTTACAATGGTTATTTGTTTGAATCAGAAAATAGAAAAGAATTAGAATTAGTTTTGTTAAAAATGAATAATAAAACAACAGAAGAAATATCACAAATGGGAAAAAGAAGTTTTGAATTGTCTAAACAAATTCATCCTGAAATGTGGGTAGAAAGTATAATTAATTTAATTGAATAATAACTTTTAAATGGTTTTTCTAGATTTCATTTTAGTTCTTATTATTTTTATTTTTTTGTACACAAGGAAGGAAATAAGCTTGTTGAATCCAACTTTTTTGTTTTTAATGTTTCATTTTTTCTTTGTTAGTATTAGAGCCTTCCAAATTTTACTACTAGATGAAAATATAATCATAAATTTTTGGTATTCTGAGTACGTAAGTATTGACGAAATTGTTAATGCACTTATTGTTTCTGACCTCACACTCTTAGGTTTTTTTTTAGGTTTCAATTTATTGAAAAGTAAGTTTGTCAAAAATGGAATTAATAACGTTATTTTGTATGAAGATTACATTGAAAATAACTCAACTAAAATCAATTCATTTATTACAATGGCAACCTTATTCGGAATCTTTGGAACGCTAAGTTTTGCTGTATTACCGGGACAAACAAAAGATTTAGGCGAAACAGAAGGCAGTATTTTTATATCATTTTTAACGAATTTAGGTGTTACATCAGCATTACTACTAATTTATGAGAAGGGGTTTAAAAAAATATATCTTGTTTATTTAATTTTAATTTTAACGATATTCTCAATTCAAGGTTATCACAGATACAGAGTTATTTTACCTTTATTGTTTTTAATGGGGTATTACTTAAAAATTCATAATCTTAAATTACCGCCTTTAAAATATGTATTTATTGGGATTATTGTTCTAATTTTTTCTTTCCCTCTAAAGCAAATAGGAAAAAGTATTCAACAAAAAGAACAAATAAATTTATTAGAGATTGGACAAAAATCAGTAAATGATATCATTGAAGGCGAATCAGGTGATCTTTCTTTTATTGAACAAAGTGCCGCAATGATAGGGTCTATTGAAAAAAAAGAAAAACTATTTTACGGTGAATCCTATATTCCTGTTATGTTTTTTTGGGTGCCAAGAACTCTTTGGAAGGATAAACCAAAATTAAATCAATGGCAACATGATATTTCAACGAAAGGACGTGATTATGGACAAATGGGACAAGTCTCATTATTAAGTGGTGAGTCTTATGCTAATTTTGGATATTTAGGGGCTTTTATCGTTCCTTTTTTACTTGGGAGATTTTTTTCGTTTGTTTATTTTAGCTTCAAGGATGTAAATATTAAACATGGCGGTTTTTTATTTTTGTTGCTGTTAAATATGATTTTGTTTCAGGTATGGAGAGATGGGGTAATTTCATTAATAGTATTTCCAATTGTCAATTATTTACCAATTCTTATCCTAATTTTACTAAAGAAAGCTAAGCGATGAAAATATTAATTGATTGCTCCAATTTGCAAGTTGGTGGTGGAATTCAAGTGGCAACCTCGTTTATTAACGATTTGAATTCTATAGAAAATAATGATTCTTTTTACGTTATTTTATCTCCACAGATGCAAAATTATTTTTTTGATAAAGATTTTAAGAAAAATATAAATTTTATAACGATTTCAAGAAGTAATCAACGGTCAGTATTTAAAAGAGGAAATTTTTTAAAAAAAATAGAAAATAATTTAAATCCCGATAAAGTGTTTTGTGTTTTTGGTCCATCTTACTATAAAAGTAGTGTTGAAAAAACTGTAGGTTATGCTATTCCGCACTACATTTACAAAGATTCACCCTTTTTTAAAAACATAAGTTTGAAGTCCAAAATCCGATTATTTCTGATGGAGAAAGTACAAATGTATTTATTTAATAAAAATTCAGATAAATTGATTTTTGAAACATTTGATGCAAAAAAACGATTTCTACAAATGTCAAACTTCAACCAAGAGAGCACTTTTGTTGTAAATAATACGCTGAATGAAATTTTTTTAAATAAAAATAAATGGATTAACTTTAATTTAGATGTTAAATCAGGGAATAATATTCTATGTCTAAGTGCAAATTACCCACATAAAAACATAAATATTATACCAAAAGTAATCGATCATTTACTCTTCTTAAAACTAAATGATTTTAAATTTTATTTAACAGTAGAAAAAAATGAAACAAATTTTGATTCAAAATATGATAAGTACATTTGTTTTTTAGGCAAGGTTGAAATTAACCAAATCCCTTCCTTATATGAGCAAATGAATATTTTGTTTATGCCAACTTTGCTTGAAGTTTTTTCTGCAACATATTTAGAAGCTATGTACATGGGATTGCCAATTGTTACAACGGATTTAAGTTTTGCAAGAGATATATGTTCAAATTCTGCAGTTTTTTATGATCCATTAGACGCTAAAGATGCAGCAAATAAACTTTTTAATTTAATTGGCAATAAATTATTACAAAATGAATTGGTTCAAAATGGATACGAGAATCAAAAAAGGTTTGATAATAGTCTAAGTAGGACTATGAATTTTTTAAAAATCATAAAATCATGATATTTGTTGGTGATATAGCACTACCGTTTAAAGATGCAATAACAGTTGAAAATTTACCCTCTTCAATTAAAAGACATAGTTGGTATGGTAATTTAGAGGGAGCGTTAGTTGATGATCATTTATCTAAAAATTATAATCATTCTGTTTTTAATAGCATATCAGCAATTGAAAAGTTGTGTGAGGATTTTCCCTTCTTTGGATTTTCTTTAGCAAATAATCATATTTTCGACACAGGATCAATTGAGCAAACAACTGAATTTCTTAAAAAAAGAAAAATATCATTTGGAGGAATTGGAGAAAATATAGAACAAGCAAATAGACCTATTGTTAAATATGAAAATGGAAAGCAGATAGTTATAATTAATTTTGGTTGGGAAGTTATTCAATGTAAAGTAGCAACAGTAAATCAAAATGGAGTAAACCCACTCAATAAAAATCATGTAATTGAAACTGTAAGCAAATTAATTTTGGAGTATCCAAATGCTGTTGTAATTCCATTTATGCATTGGAGTTATGAGCTAGAGTCAGAGCCTCAACCATTTGAGAGAGAGTTAGCAAAAAAACTTATTGATATCGGCGCAGGTGGTGTAATAGGCTGTCATCCTCATAGGATTGGAGGTTTCGAATTACATAATGGTAAACCAATAGTTTATAGTTTAGGAAATTGGATGTTTAAACAAAATTATTATCACAATGGATTAGTAAGCTTTCCTGCATTTTGTAATGAAGAACTTGCTTTTGAATGGTGTTTTGATAAAAATGAGTTTAGATTTCATTTTTTTAGTTTTGATAAAACCAAATCTATTCTTTCATATTCACACACAGAAGAAAATTCAAGTAAAACAATGTCTAAATTGACACCATTTGTCCAACTATCGAACAATCAATATAAAACGTGGTACTCTAAAAATCATTTTCATAAAAACAAAGGCTTGCCGATATATTATTTTGAAGATGCTGAAATAGTTACTCTTTTGAAAAATAAAATGAATAAGTTTAGAGATTTTTTAATAAAACTAATTATAAAGTTTAAACGAAAATGAAAGAAAAAATATATAAATCTTTACCAATCATTCTTCAAAATTTTGCTTGTACCATTAAAGGTTTTCAAGAAAGAAAAAGCAGACTAGGAGGCAATTTTAAAAAATATTATGAAGAGCTATTAGTTTCTCAATGGTATGATTCAAAAAAAATTGAAGATTTTCAAAATGAAAAGCTTAAATCGTTGTTAGTATATTGTAATGATAACATTCCTTACTACCAAAAAATATTCAAGGAGTATAATTTTAAACCCAATGAAGTTAAATCAATAAAAGACTTAGAGAAATTACCGATTCTGACAAAGGAGGATGTTAGAGAAAATTATCAAAACTTAATTAATCCAAAATTTAATGGTAAAGTAACTAAAGCTCATACATCAGGAAGTACAGGTAAGTCCTTGCAATTTTTGTTTTCTGAAGATGCTGTCCAATACAGATGGGCATTATGGTTTCGTCATAAACACCGATTTGGTGTTAATCCAGATGATTCTTATGCTACATTTACCGGTCAGGTTGCAGTTCCAATATCACAAAAAAAACCACCTTTTTGGAGAGAAAACCACGCAATGAAGCAGACAGTTTTTACAATGCATCATATAAACAAAGAAAAAGTTCCTCATATTGTTGATAGATTAAATAAAGGTGGATTTGTCTACTATAGTGGTTATGCTTCAATTTTATATTCACTTGCAAGTATTATAGATGAATTAAATCTTAAAATCACTGCCCCCCCAAAGGTTATTTTTACTGGTGCAGAAGCTCTTCTTGATTATCAAAGAGAGAAAATATCATCTGTTTTTGGATGTTTAGTAACTGATCAATATGGCTTTTCTGAAGGTTGCGGTAATGCATCAAGATGTGAACATGATTTATTTCATGAGGATTTTGAGTACGGAATACTTGAATGTTATAATCCAACAGTTAATGCTGATGGAACTAAAACAGGGCAGGTATTAGCAACTGGTTTTTCAAATCTTGCAATGCCATTTATAAGATATCAAGTTGGAGATACTGCCACATGGATTGAAAAAAAATGTGAATGTGGAAGAGAGTCAAAGACAATATTAGAAGTTAACGGAAGAAATGAAGATTTTGTAATTACTCCTGAACAAAATAAAATATTACGATTTGATTATATTTTTAAAGACACTGTCAATATCGTAGAAGCTCAGGTTGTGCAACGTAAGCTTGGTGAAATAACTATTCGAATTGTAAGAAGAAAGGGTTATGACCTAAATGAAGAGAAAATTTTAAGAGATGAAGTTCACAATAAAATAAGTCCATCACTTGAAGTTCATTTTGAATACGTAGACGAAATAGAAAGGGAAATAACAGGTAAATTTAGAGCCGTAAAATCATATATTAAATGAAACAAATAATTCAATCCTTTAAAACAGGAGAAACTATATTAGAAGAAGTTCCTGCACCAATTGTAAGACGTGGATCGGTATTAATTCAAACAACAAGAAGTCTAGTGTCTTTAGGTACAGAAAGAATGTTAGTTGAGTTTGGTAAATCAAATTTGATTTCTAAAGCACGTCAACAACCGGATAAAGTAAAACAAGTTTTAGACAAAATTAAAACGGATGGCTTGATGCCAACTTTAGAAGCTGTGTTTAACAAGTTAGGGGAACCTTTACCTTTAGGTTATTGTAATGTTGGTAAAGTGATTGCTGTTGGCGAAGGAGTTTCTGAGTTTAAAGTTGGCGATAGAGTTGCTTCAAATGGTCAACATGCTGAATATGTTTGTGTTCCAAAGAATTTAGTTGCTCATATTCCAGATAATGTATCAGATGAAGAAGCTTCTTTTACTGTGATTGGATCTATTGGCTTACAAGGAATTAGATTGTTAAATCCAACTTTTGGAGAAACAATTGTTGTAACTGGTCTTGGTTTAATAGGTTTGTTAACAGCTCAAATGCTAGTTGCAAATGGGTGTAAGGTTGTTGGAGTTGATATCGATAGTGCTAAATTAGAATTAGCAAAGAAGTTTGGAGTTATTCCTTTCAATCCAATTAGTGGGGATGTTATTAAATTTATTGAGGATGTCACGGATGGAGTAGGAGCAGACGGTGTTATTATTACTGCATCAGCGAAGAACAACGAAATTATTTCTCAAGCTGCTAGAATGAGCAGAAAAAGAGGAAGAATAATATTGGTGGGAGTAATTGGATTAGAATTAAGTAGAGCTGAATTTTATGAAAAGGAGTTAACTTTCCAAGTTTCTTGTTCGTATGGTCCTGGTCGTTATGATGAAGAATACGAACAAAGAGGAACAGATTATCCATTACCTTTTGTTAGATGGACTGAAAAGAGAAATTTTGAAGCGATTTTACAGGCAATTAGTTCAAAAAAGATTTGTGTTGAGGACCTAATCACTGAAATTGTTGAACTAAATAACTTTATGAAAATATATGGAGAAATTGGATCAAGTAAATCTATTGCTTCAATTTTAAAATATAATTCAGCCACTAATTTAAATCCTTCAAATACCGTTATTCTAAATTCTGCTGTTTTTGAAAAGAAAAAAGGTATTATTGGTGTTATTGGTTCTGGTAATTTCACTAAAATGACAATGCTACCTGCCTTGAAAAATAGTGGTGCAGGTTACAAATACATTGCTAGTCAAGGTGGAGTGAGCGGAACAGCTTTGGCGCAAAAACATGGTTTTACTCATTCGACAACTAACTATAAAGAAATAATTAACGATAGTGAAGTTGATTTAGTTTTTATAACTACTCGACATAATCTTCATGCTTCAATGGTTGTTGAAACCTTAAATGCTGGTAAAAATGTTTTTGTAGAAAAACCATTAGCACTAAACCTTGAGGAATTAGATTTGATAATTAAGGCTCAAAATGAGAATAGTAAAATTGTAACGGTTGGATTTAATAGAAGGTTTTCTCCTCATGTTGAAAAAATGAAATCTTTGTTAGGGAATTCTTCAATGAATGTTATTGCGACAATGAATGCTGGCCATATTCCATCTAATGTTTGGATTCATGATATGAAAATTGGTGGAGGTAGAATTATTGGAGAAGCTTGTCATTTTATTGATTTAATAACTTATCTAACAGGAAGTAAGGTTGTTGCTGTTTGTATGAATTCAATGGGGCTAAATCCTGAAGAAAATACAGATAATGCTTCGATTTTGTTAAAATATGAAAATGGTTCAACAGGTGTAATAAACTATTTTTCAAATGGTTCAAAAGCATATTCTAAAGAAAGAGTAGAAGTTTATTCTCAAGAAAGAACTTTAATTATGGACAATTTTAGAAGAACTGATGGCTATGGATTTAAAGGATTTAGTTCATTAAAAACCAGTCTTGATAAAGGTCACAAAGCTCAGTTTACAAGATTAATTGATAAAATTAAAAACGGAGGAGAGCCATTGATTCCATTTGATGAAATAGTAAATACAACGAAAGCGTCTTTTGCAGCTATAGAAAGTTTAAAACAATCTAAATGGATATCAATTTAATTGTTTAAAATGAACCTCATTACCTCTTTACAGCTTTTGAAAAACATGGGATTTCGATATGTTAAATATCGAATCAGGCATGAAGTTGAAAAAAGAACGGGGAAGTTAAAAAAGCTTCATCCAGTCAATCCTGAATTCAAATATTTTATTAATTGTGATACTTGGAAAAGTAATATTTCAAGCTTTGTTGTGAATCCAAAAGATGAAATTTCCTCAATAAAAAACTATTCAAGTTATGGAAAAGAATTTACATCTAAGGTTATTAATGGAGAGTTAATTTATTTCAATTATGAATGGAAAAATATTGGCATTGATTACGATTGGATAACCAATCCAGAAAGTGGATACAAATATGATATAAATAAGCATTGGTCAGAAATTCAGGATTTATCGCAAGATGCTGGAGATATAAAATACGTTTGGGAAAAGTCTAGATTTACGTTTTTACTAACTATAATAAGAAACGATTTTCACAACGATCAAGATAATTCAGAATATGTTTTTAATCAAATTGAAGATTGGATTGATAAAAACCCAATAAATAAAGGCCCAAATTGGAGATGTAGCCAAGAAATTTCTTTACGAATCATTAATTGGTGTTTTGCTCTTCATTTTTATAAAAAATCTCCAAGTCTTACTGAAAGTCGTTGGGAAAAAATTCAAAATGTTATTTATTGGTCATTGCATCATGTTTATCATCATATAGATTTTTCGAGAATTGCAGTTAGAAATAATCACGCAATAACTGAAACCTTGATGTTATCATTGAGTGAATTATTATTTCCTTTTATCCCAGAAACAAAACTTTGGTCTCAAAAAGGGAGGGCTTGGTTTGAACAAGAAATTGATTACCAGATTTATAACGATGGTACTTTTCTACAATTCAGTATGAATTATCACCGAGTAGTAATACAACTGCTGTCTTTTGGAATTGCACTTTCAGAAATAAACAATAAACCTTTTTCTAAGAATGTTTATGATAAGGCCTATAAATCTTTGAATTTTTTGTATCAATGTCTGCAAGAAGAAAATGGGTTTCTACCAAATTATGGTTCTAACGACGGTGCTTTATTTTTTCCTTTGAGTGATACAAATTACAGAGATTATCGAGCCCAATTAAACACGCTACACAAATTGTTAGTTGGTGAACATTTATACTCGGATAGAACGTTAACGGAGGATTCAAATTGGTTTGTTTCAAAAATTAACAAATCAAAATATGATTTCAAAAAGTTAGAGAAAAAGTTTGGCTGCTTATCTTTTAATGACGGAGGTTATTATTTATTAAGAGAAAATTCCAGCTTTACATTTATTCGTTGTGGAAATCACAAAGATAGACCTGCACATGCTGATAACTTACATGTTGATATATGGGTAAAAGGGATTAATATTTTAAGAGATTCGGGTACTTATAAATACAACACCGATTCTGAAACAGTTAGCTATTTCACGGGGTCAGCATCTCACAATACGGTTATGGTTGGGAAAAACTCTCAAATGCTTAAAGGAAGTAGATTTATATGGTACTATTGGTCACAATCTTTAGGAGCAAAATGGATAGAAACTCAAAATGATTTTGTATTTGAAGGAAAAATCAGTGCTTTTAGGTTCTTAAATAAAAAAGCAGTTCATCAAAGGAAAATTATAAAATCAAAATTAGATTTAGTTTGGAAAGTTGAAGATGAACTAATGAATTTAAATAGTTATCCTAAAATTCAATTATGGAATTGTGATAATCATAATTTAGAAATTGAATCAATTGAGAATGGAAAAATACTAGACATAACTGATAAATCGGGACTTTATTCTGATTATTACGGAGCGAAAGAACATGGAAATTCCAAAATTATTGAATTTCAGGATAAGGTAATAACAACGTTAAAATACAAAAATGAAAATTGATTTAATTGCTGGCGCAAGACCTAATTTTATGAAAATAGCACCTATTATCGATGCTATAAAACAGGCGCAAATAAATGGAAAGAATATATCATTTAGGTTGATTCATACTGGTCAGCATTATGATAAAAACATGAGTGATAGCTTTTTTGATCAATTAGGAATACCAACTCCTGACATAAATTTAGGTGCTGGTGGCGGAACTCAAGCGCAACAAACAGCATCAATAATGATTGGTTATGAAGAAGTTTTGACAAAAGAAAAAACGGATTTGTGCCTTGTCGTTGGAGATGTTACTTCAACTATGGCTTGTGCTATTGTTGCTCAAAAAATGAATGTTAAAGTAGCGCATGTAGAAGCAGGAATTAGATCAGGTGATTGGACAATGCCAGAAGAAATCAATCGTCTTGTTACAGATAGTATCACAAATTATTTTTTCACGACAACCAACTTCGCAAATAAAAGCTTAAAAGAATCGGGTATTGCAGACGATCGAATTTTTTGGGTGGGAAACACGATGATTGATACGCTTTTAAAACATCGTTCAAGGTTTAGAAAACCAATGATTTGGGATGAAATAAATTTACGAGAAAAGGAATTTATTGTAATGACACTTCATCGACCTGCTAATGTTGACGAAGAAGGTAAGTTGAAAAAATTAATTAATGAAATAATAGAAAATTCAAATGAATTACCATTAATTTTTCCCGTTCATCCTAGAACAGCATCTATGTTGAACAATCTTGGAATTTCTCATCCACGACTTCACATGATTGAACCTTTAGGGTATTTGGAATTTAATTATTTAGTGGAAAGAGCCAAAGCTGTGGTTACCGATTCAGGCGGAATAACTGAAGAAACTACAGTGATGGGAGTGCCATGCATGACGTTAAGAGACAATACGGAACGTCCCGAAACTGTTTCAGAAGGAACGAATGAATTAATTGGAACAAATCCAGATGCAATTAAACCAGCAATGGAAAAACTATTCTCTGGAAATTGGAAAAAGGGAACTACACCTGAAAAATGGGACGGTCAAACATCAGAACGAATTGTAAATAAACTTTTAACTTTGAGCATTAACTAAATTCATGAAAATTCTTTTAATTCATCAATATTTTTTAGAGGAAAATGATCCAGGAGGTTCGCGTTGGAATGAAATTTCAAAAGTATGGACTGATTTAGGGCATGAGGTTACCGTCGTTTCAGGTATGATGCATGCAAATGGTAACGAAAAATTGAAAGAATATAAAGGGAAATATTTTGTTAAGAAACAACAAGGAAAAGTAAATGTGCTTAGATGTCATGTGTCTGAATCTTATAATAAAGGTTTTGCGGGCAGGCTATGGGGATATTTTTCATTTATGTTTTCTTCATTGTGGGGAGGATTATTTTATGTGAAGGGTAAATTCGATATTGTAATTGTTACTTCTCCGCCTTTATTCGTAGGATTTAGTGGTTACCTCATCTCAAGATTTAAAAGAATTCCTTTGGTATTTGAAATTAGAGATTTATGGCCAGAATCTGCAATTGATACAGGCGTTTTAACAAATAAATTAATAATTAATCTTGCATTTCGATTTGAGAAATTTATTTACAAAAAATCAAAATTGATTAATGTATTAACACCTGCTTTTTATGAAACATTAAAAACGGTAAAAGGAGTTAGTGTAGAGAAGCTAATTATGATTCCAAATGCCGCTGATTTCAGTTTGTCTGAAAAATTATTAAACGAATTTGATTCATCCGAATTTAGAAAGTTCTTAGGAATTGAGGGTAAATTTGTAATTACCTATGTTGGTGCACACGGGGTTGCAAATCATCTACAACAAGTTTTAGAGGCAGGAAAAAAGTTAGAGGATACCAATGTTTTATTTCTTTTAATAGGGCAAGGCATGGAGAAGGAGAAATTAAAAAAAATGGCTTCGGATATGAACGTTAAAAATGTTAGGTTTATTGATCCTGTTCCAAAAGAGGAGGTTTTTAAATATATCTTGGCTTCTGACATGGGTGCATCAATATTGAAAAATGTTGATACTTTCAAAACGGTTTACTCAAATAAAACATTTGACTATATGTCATGTAAAAAACCTATATTAATGGCAATTGATGGTGTTTCAAGAAAATTGGTCGAGGATGCAAATGCTGGTTGTTTTGTTGAACCTGAAAATGCAGAATCATTCAATAGTGTAATTCGAAATTATATTCAAAATCCAATTTTACTTACACAACAAGGAGAAAATGGATATAATTATGCAAAAGAAAATTTTGATAGAGAAAAATTAGCAGTAAAATACATTGAAAGATTAAAGCAATTGTAAACACATAAAAAAATATTAAGATTTTGTTCAAACGATAATTTTCATTTTTTTTTGAAAATAGTTTATGAAAATTTTTGAGATTTAATACACAATATATGATACCACTTTCAGTACCCCACCTAAATGGAAATGAATGGAAATACGTAAAAGACTGCCTAGATACAGGTTGGATTTCTTCGGCAGGTTCCTATGTCAATCAATTTGAACAAATGGTTGCAGATTTTGTGGGAGCAAAGTATGGCGTCGCTTGTATGAATGGAACTGTTGGACTGCACATTTCTCAATTACTTGCTGGTGTCACAGCTGATGATTACGTAATTGCTCCAAATATTACGTTTATTGCAACTTTAAACGCAATAAAATATACGGGCGCAACTCCAATATTAATTGATGTGAATCCTTCCAATTGGCAAATGGATTTAGACCTATTGGAAAATTATTTAGCTACGAATACTTTTCTAAAGGAAACTGAATCTGGCGTTTTTAGTTTTCACACAACAACCCAAAAACGCTTAAAAGCTATTATGCCTGTTCACGTACTCGGAAATATGGGTGACATTGAACAACTTCAAAAAATAGCGGAAAAATATCATTTGGATATCATTGAAGATAGTACGGAAGCTTTGGGTTCTTATTATAAAAAGAAGCACGCTGGAACTTTTGGTAAGTTTGGGGTTTTTAGTTTTAATGGAAATAAAATCATTTCAACAGGTGGAGGCGGTGTAATTGTTACAGATGATGAAGAACTAGCAAAAAAAGCAAAACACCTTACTACTCAGGCTAAAGCAAGTCAAATGGAATACATTCACGATGAAATAGGTTATAATTATCGATTGGTGAATATTTTAGCAGCAATTGGTGTAGCTCAAATGGAAGAGTTTCCAAACCTTTTGAAAAGTAAGCATAAAATGGATGAATTTTATCGAAACGAATTAAATGGAGTGGGGGATATTGAGTTTCAACAAGTTTCAAAAGATGTTTCTGCAAACTGTTGGTTGTTTACCTTTAAGACGAACAAAATGCGACCACTTTTAGAATTTTTAAATGCGAATGGAGTTCAATCTAGACCATTTTGGATGCCGATGAATCAATTACAAATGTTCAAAGAAGATATCTATGTGACTGAAAATGATTGTTCATCAAAAATTTATGAAAACTGTATAAGCATTCCAAGTTCAGCGGGCATTACTCAAGAACAAATGCAGGAGGTAGTTACTAAAATTAAAGAATTCTTCGGAAAATGAAGCGATAGCGCAGATTTGCAGATTCACTAATCAGCAATAAGCAGTATGAAAATCAATCAAATCAGCAAATTCACGAATCAGCAATAAGCAGTATAAATATCAAGCAAATCAGCAAATTCACGAATCAGCAATAAGCAGTATGAAAATCAATCAAATCATCAAATTCACGAATCAGCATTAAGCAGTATGAAAATCAAGCAAATCATCAAATTCACGAATCAGCATTAAGCAGAATGAAAATCAATCAAATCATCAAATTCACGAATCAGCATTAAGCAGAATGAAAATCAATCAAATCAGCAAATTCACGAATCAGCATTAAGCAGTATGAAAATCAAGCAAATCATCAAATTCACGAATCAGCATTAAGCAGTATGAAAATCAATCAAATCAGCAAATTTGCACATCAGCATTATAAACAAAATTACTAACAAATCAAAATATATAATATGAACTTAATAGACATTCCGGAATTCATTGGGAAATACATTACAAAAAGAGAAACTAGTTTTTTCAATAAAGATATAGCACAAAATGCTTCTGTTTTATCAGCTAAAATTAAAGGAAAATCAGTTTTAGTTATTGGTGGAGCAGGAACAATTGGGTCATCTTACATTAAAGCAATTTTAAAGTTTGAACCTTCAAAATTATATGTTGTTGATACCAACGAAAACGGACTAACTGAATTAACAAGAGACCTTAGAAGTTCTGACTGTCAATTTGTTCCAGAAGATTATAAAACTTATCCAATGAGTTTTGGAGATCCAGTTTTTAGAAAAATGTTTGTGGAGGAAGGACCATTTCACATTGTTGCCAATTTCGCAGCCCATAAGCATGTTAGAAGCGAAAAAGACAAATATTCAATTGAGGCAATGATTGAAAACAATGTGTTCAAAGCAAAGGAATTTTTAGATTTATTGGTCAATCACAAGCCAGAACATTTCTTTTGTGTTTCTACGGATAAAGCTGCTAATCCTGTGAATGTTATGGGCGCTAGTAAGAAACTGATGGAAGAAGTAATCATGGCTTTTAGTTCTGAATTACAAATTACCACAGCTCGCTTTGCAAATGTTGCTTTTTCAAATGGTTCATTACTTGCTGGTTACATCGAGCGTTTATACAAAAACCAACCAATTTCTTGCCCTTCAGATGTTAAGAGATTCTTTGTTTCACCAGAAGAAAGTGGACAAATTTGCATGTTGGCATGTATGTTAGGGAATTCAGGTGAAATTTTCTTTCCGAAATTAGATGAAGAAGAAATGACTTATTTTAAAGAAATTACGGAAGATTTCTTCAAGCAGTCGAATCGTGAAATTGTTGTATGTTCATCGGATAAAGAAGCAATTGAAAAGTCAAAGAACTTACAACCTTTAGATCCTTATCCTGTTTATTTCTTTGAATCAGATACCTCAGGAGAAAAGTTATACGAAGAATTTTACACTGAAACCGATATTGTAGATCAAGAAACATTTTCAAGTTTAGGAGTAATTAAAAATGCAAGAAAATTACCAAAAGCTGAAATTGAATCAACAATCCTTGAACTAAAGAAATTAATGGATTCTGGAAATTACGATAAATCCTCAATAGTTGAGTTATTACAAAAATACATACCTGATTTTCAACACATAGAAACAGGAAAAACCTTAGACCAAAAAATGTAAAATCTTAATCACTTAATCGCAGATTTGCAAATTCGCAAATCTGCGATTCATAAATAAAAAACAATGCAGTTCTATTTTGAGAAATTGGAAGTTTGGCAGAATTCTAGAAGTTTTGTTAAAGACATTTACACTATAACTTCCAGCTTTCCAAGTGAAGAAAAATTTGGATTAATTTCACAGATTAGAAGAGCAAGTTTAAGTATTTCAGCAAATATTGCTGAGGGAATGACAAGAAAAACAGAAAAAGATAAAGCAAGATTTATAAGTATCTCATTTGGTTCAGCGATAGAAGTGGTTAATTTTTTAATTTTAGCAAACGATTTAAGTATAATTAGCGACAAGGATTATACAGATTTAAGAGAAAAACTTGAAAAAATAACCAACCAATTAAATAGTTTACACAATAAATTCAATAAATAAAAATGATAAAAACTTATGCACATGTTTGCAGATTTGCGAATTCGCTACCAGGCACAATGGCAATAAAGCAAATCCGCAAATTAGCGCATCCGCACATAAGTATTATGGTAATCAAGCAAATCAGCAAATTCACGAATCAGTAATTAAGCACTTTGGCTATCAAGCAACTAAAAAGTAATAACTAAATAAAAACAAAATGTACTTAATTTTTAAAAGAATATGTGACATCCTACTTTCAACTATTTGTCTTTTATTACTCTCTCCTCTCTTAATTCCTATTATTATTGGGCTTAAATTTACAGGAGAAGGTTATATATTTTACAAGCAAGAGCGAGTTGGTTATAAAAATAAACGATTCAGTATATTAAAGTTTGCTACTATGTTAAAAGATAGTCCAAATATGGCTGGAGGAATAATTACAACAAAACGTGACCCTAGAATTACCCCAATGGGTGGTTTTCTTAGAAAAAGTAAAATCAATGAACTTCCTCAATTAATGAATATTTGGCTTGGTGATATGAGTTTTGTAGGTCCAAGACCCGTAATGCCTATTAGCTTTGATGCTTATCCCGAGGATGTTAAAAAGGTAATCTACAACGCACAGCCTGGATTAACAGGAATTGGATCAATAGTTTTTAGAGATGAAGAAGAATTGATTTCTGCTGTTAAAGATAAAGGCGGTGATACTTGGGATTTTTATAAAAACACAATTTATCCATTTAAAGGAAAATTAGAGCAATGGTATCAATTAAATAGGAGTTTCATTGTTGACTTAAAAATCATAATCGTTACTGCTTGGGTGATTTTAAAGCCTCAAAGTGATATTGTTTATAAATGGTTCAAAGGTTTACCAGAAAGAAAATTTTAGAAAAAAATAAATTGAGTGTATAAAATTACACTAATGTTTTCTTCTAAAGTTATAATCACTTCTTTTAAGAGAAAAGCACAAAATGCGTGAAATTTTCGCTAAGATAATCCCTAATACAGATTTTTTGAATCAAAAGTGACCTATTGGCAACTCAGTTGGAAAATCTTCTTAAGGAAACTAATACTCAATAAACATATTAAATAATTTACAATTGTTTTTTTTGTTAGTTTTGCAGATCTAATTTCTAATAATCTACTTGAACTGAAATATGTCATTTTTTGTATTTTTACTCTTATTATTTATTGGTTCATTTACAATTTCATATATTTTAATTCCCAAAATTAGGACTATAGCAAAAGTTAGTAATTTTCATAGTCTCCCTAATCATCGTTCTTCACATGTTGACGCAGTTCCTAATATAGGAGGAGTAGCTTTTTATGTTACAATTATGCTGTCATTTTATTTCATTCAGAAGTTCGATGAATTTAATATCTTACACTCTCTACTTCCTGGACTAACCATAATATTTATAATTGGATTAAAAGATGATTTGGTTGTAGTTGCTCCATCTACAAAACTAGTTGCACAAGTATTATCTGGAATGTTTCTTGTTTTTCATTCCTCTTTTGAACTTTTAAATTTAAAGGGCTTTCTATGGATTTTTGAAATTAATTATTTCACAGGTTTTTTGATAGTTATTTTTATTAATGTTTTAGTAATAAACGCTATGAACCTAATTGATGGCATTGATGGTTTAGCTGGAATCGTTGGTATTGTGATCTTCTCTAGTTTTGGGGTTATTTATTTTTTTCTTGAACGTTATTTTTTATTATCAATTTGTATAGTACTTGTAGGGTCTTTATTGGCTTTTTTACAATTTAATTTCTCTAAGGAGCGAAAGATATTTATGGGTGATACAGGTTCAATGTTAATTGGTTTTCTAATTTCAGTTATGACATTAAGGTTAATTGCAATGCCAGTTAATAAACTTTCTAATTTCGATTTTCCTTTACAAAACATACCTTTTATAATATTTAGTATATTATCTGTACCATTACTTGACTTACTTCGTGTTTTTGTACTAAGAATTAAAGAAGGTAGAAGTCCTTTTTCTGCCGATAGACTACATTTCCACCATGTTATTTTGGATTATTCTAAAACATCTCATCTTAATGTTAGTTTGATAATAGGTATATTCAACATTTTTATGATTTTATTATTTGTGTTTGCAATTAAACATTTAAGTCAAATTTATTTATTTGGCTTAGTTTTTTTCTTTATTGTTTCATTTTTCTTGATACTAAATAAATTAAAAGCAGCAGTTAAATAATATAAAATCTTATTAAGTTATGCAACGTCAAAATACCTTGTACCTTTTTTATTTCGTTTTTCTTTCTATTTTTTTCACCTCTTGTAAATTGAGGGAAAAACTTGTATATTTCAATGATTCAACCACTATCGAAAACAACTCTCAATATTTTTCACCTATTCTAGAGAAAGATGATTTAGTGTCAATAACAGTTTCTGATTTAGATGTTGAATCTGTTGCTTTATTTAATAACTCGAATAATAGCGGCTCACAATCATCAAGTATTTTAGGAAATAATAGTTATTTAATAGACGAAAATGGAGAGGTGAATCTTCCAATAATTGGTAAAATTAAAATTGCAGGTTTAAAAAGGAAAGATGCAATTATTTTAATTGAAAATGAATTAAAAAAATATTTGAATAATCCTGTTGTGCAATTAAGTATTTTAAATTTTAAGATAACTGTTTTAGGAGAAGTTCATTTACCAGGTACTTATAGAATTTCTAATGAAAGGATTACCATTTTAGAGGCTATCGGCTTGGCTGGTGATTTAAAAATAACAGGTGTTAGAAATAATGTTTTATTAATTAGAGAAGTTGATAATAAAAAAATAGAAATTAGATTGGACTTGACTTCTAAGGAGATTTTTAGTTCTAATGGGTATTTTTTGAAACAAAATGATGTGGTATATGTTGAACCCAATCTTGCATCCAGAGCTAATTCTACTTTTGCTAAAACAAATGGGCCTATTTTCATTTCATTTACAGCAGTTTTACTGTCAACTTTAATTTTAATAACTAGATGAAAAGTACATCAAGAAAAGAACTATCTAATGTTCAACATGAAAAAATAAATTTAGCTGAATTAATTGAACCATATTTAAAAAGATGGTATATCTATTTGATTTCTTTAATCTTAGGTCTAACTATCGTGTATTTTTATGTAAGTTACACAATACCAATTTATAAAAATTCAGCTTCAATTATAATTAATGAAGAAGATGGAAAATCAAATAGTTCAGGATTATCCATCCTTGAGGACTTGGAATTTGTACAGTCATCATCAAACTTAATGAATGAATTAGAAATAATGAAATGTCATTCAGTTTTGTATCCAGTAGTAGATTCTCTAAATCTCAATGTAACGCCTTTTTTATTAGGCGATAATTCTAAGTTAAGAAGATCAGAGTTATTTGATGAATCTCCAATTTTAATTAAGAGTATTTTAAATGAAGAGACAACAATTAATTTTTCTAAAACTATAGATGTTATAATTTTAAGCGATTCAAAAATACGAGTTACATCAAATGATAAATCTGTTAAAGAATTTTTATATGGAGATAGAATAAATATTGATGATGAAAATAGTTACATTACAATTAATAAAAATAAGACTTTTGATAATAAATGGATTGGGAAAAGAATAGAAGTAATAATAACGTCCAAACAAAAAGCTGTTGAAAAGTTAAGAGCCGATTTATTAGTTGAAAAAGAAAATAAAGAGTCTTCGGTTGTTAAAATTTCTATTCAAGGTTCAAATGTTGTAAAAAACAATGCGATATTAAATGAAGTCTTAAATAGTTACAGACGAGATGGTTTGAATGATAAAAATACAGTTAAAACAAATACTAGTAATTTTATTAAAGATAGAATTCGCTTTTTATTAGAAGAATTGAATGAAGTTGAATTAGAAGGGGAAAGTTATAAAACCAATAACGGAGTAGTTGATTTTCAAACAGATGTAACTGATTATGTTGCAGGTAAAGGTTATGCTGAAAAACTGGTTATTGAAAGTGGAATTCAATTGAACCTTGTAAAACTATTGGATGATTATCTTAAATCAAATACAGGATTTAATGATTTATTGCCTTCAAATATTGGTTTTTTAGATCAATCAATTATAAGTTTAACAGAACAATATAATAAATTGGTTTTGGATAGAAATAAATTATTACAAAACACTAAACCCTCCAATCCACTTGTTTTAAAAATTGAAAGTCAACTGACTTCTATAAGAGAAAGTCTAAAAATTAGTTTGTTTAATCTTAAAAAGAATTACCAATTAAAGGAGGATACGTATAATAAACAGTTCAATAAATTCAATAATGACCTTAATTCTATGCCAAAATTTGAGCGGGAATATCGTTCAATAATAAGACAACAACAAATCAAAGAATCACTTTATCTTTTCCTGCTTCAAAAAAGAGAAGAGAATGAAATTGAGTTAGCAGCCACTGTAACAAATATAAAAGTAATTGTTCCTCCTAATAATGAAGGGTCGCTTATATCTCCTAAAAAGCCAATTTTATATCTTGCAAGTCTAATACTTTCGATATTTATTCCTATTGGTATTATTTATGTGTTACAACTTTTCGATAATAAATTAAAAGATTCAAAAGACTTAGGAGACTTGACTTTACTTGGTCAAATTCCAAAAAGTGAAAAAGCAAATTCCATAATTGATGATACAGATCGTTCGTTCTTATCAGAATCGTTTAGAATGTTGCGAACAAACATAAATTTTTCGCTTTCGGATAAGGTAGGTTGTAAAACAATTGCGCTTTCTTCAAGTTTGCCTGGTGAAGGAAAGACTTTTATTTCTATGAATCTTGCTAATACCTTATCAAAAACAGGCTTAAAAGTAGTCGTGATAGGCTTGGACTTAAGAATGCCAAAATTATTGGATTATGTTAACTTAAATAAGACAATCGGAGTTAGTAATTTTATAATAGACGAGGCTTTAACTCCAGTTGACATAATTAATTCAGTATCTGATAAATATGATTTGAGTGTTATAAACGCGGGGGACATACCACCAAATCCTGCTGAACTTTTATTGAAACCAAGGTTCAAAGAATTGATGAATTATCTTCGCGAGAATTTCGATTATATAATAATGGATACTTCTCCAATTGGTTTAATATCTGACTGTTTACCTGTGGTTAAAAATGAAGCAGATTTGTTACTTTATGTAGCAAGAGTTGGGTATTTACAAAAGCGTATGTTGTCAATTCCTAAATCTTTTATTGAAGATGAAGTTGTAGATAATTTAGCAATTGTACTTAATTACACGGATCCATTTGATAAAAAATACGGTTACGGTTACGGTTATGGTTATGGCTACGGCTACGGAGGTTATACAAATGGTTATTTTAGCGAATCTAAAAAATCATTCTTACAAAAAATCCTAGATTTTTTCAAAAGGAAATAGTTTACTGAGTTTTATCGTTTGATTAAAAAATTAATCGTTTTGTAACCTTACAAGAATTATTTTCGTAAAGTGCTCATAATTAAACGAAAAATTATGACAGCTTATATTCAAACTTTACGTAATAAGTCGATTCAGTCTGCTCAAAGTAAATTATCTAAGCACAGAGAATTGGGAACAAAAACAAACTTGAATGTTTTTGAAGTCGCAGAATTAATGGATACTTTGAAATTTTCTAATTTTCAAGAAGATACGAAAGCTTCTGTTTTCTTTTCCTTAAACTTAAACTAATTCTTGATAATTGCTGAACCAATTAGTTCATTATTGAGATACCAAGCCGCAAATTGTCCGGGTGTGACTCCCTTTTGTTTGGACTCAAATAAAATATAATATTCAGCATTCTTTTCGATTAAAATACCCTTTTGAAGCGGTTGACGATATCGAATTCTGAAATCTGCTTTTAATCCATTTTTTAAATCATAATGAAGCTTCGATTGAATCCAATTGAAGCTTTCTTTTTCAAGTTTAAGCGCAAATCTATTTAAACCGGGATGCGTTTCTTTCTGACCTGAATATACAATGTTTTCTTCTGTATCAATTCCAATAACAAAACTAGGTTCAGGACGCCCACCGATATGCAAACCTTTGCGTTGTCCAATTGTGTAGTAATGCGCACCTTGATGTTGTTGAACCTCTTTTCCTTGCTCTTTATGAAATACAAATGGCTCAGCTAAGACTTCCACATTTTCAATTGTTGGTTCGATAGATTTATAGTTTTCAAAAACTTCCAAATTCTCTGGAATTTCAATAATACTTCCTTTTTTCGGTTTTAATTGCTGTTGAAGGAAAGTAGGTAAACTTATTTTACCAACAAAACATAAACCTTGTGAATCCTTTTTGTCAGCTGTAACTAAACCAATTTCAGCTGCAATTCTGCGAACTTCAGATTTCTCAAGACTTCCAATTGGAAAAAGAGCTTTAGATAACTGTTCTTGTGAAACTTGACATAGAAAATAGGATTGATCTTTGTTTTTATCAGCACCAGAAAGTAAACCAAAAGTTCCATCTTCGTGTTGAATTTTTTGACAATAATGGCCTGTTGCCACATAGTCAGCACCGAGTTCTAAGGCTGCTTTTAAAAAGACGTCAAATTTAATTTCCTTGTTGCATAATACATCCGGATTTGGCGTGCGCCCCTGTTCGTATTCATGGAACATATAATCTACAATTCGATCCTTGTATTCAGCACTTAAATCAATTACTTGAAAAGGAATTCCTAATTGTTGTGCTATGATTAGTGCGTCATTCGAATCGTCAATCCAAGGACATTCATCTGAAATTGTAACGGATTCATCATGCCAATTGCGCATAAACATACCGATAACTTCGTATCCTTCCTGAATTAATAAATGAGCTGCAACACTAGAATCAACTCCACCAGATAAACCTACAACTACTCGTTTCATATTGCAAAATTACGCATTAGATTAACGAACAATCGTAATAAACCCATGTTTTTCTCCTTGGTCTGAAATCAAATGGTAGAAATAAGTTCCTTCAATCAATTCTTTTCCCGCTTCGTCTAATCCTTTGAATGCGTCAGCAGCTGATTTCATTGTGTAAACCAAATTTCCCCAACGATTGAATAGTTGCAATTCGTATTCAAAACATTCTTCAAAAACGGCGTCGATAACTATTTCATCATTGATTCCGTCGTTATTCGCCGTAATTATATTTGGAATAACTAATTCTGGAAGTTCTACTTTTGGAGTAATAACAAAATTGAAAGGATACTCATAGTCACAATTATTACTAGCCGTTAAAATTAATTCGCCATTGTATGTTCCTCCAGACGGAAATGTATAATTAAAGCTAGCTTGTGTGTTTTGAAGAATACTGGGAATCGTCCATTGATAAGCTATAATATTCAAATTTCCACTAGCTATTTCTGTTGAAAAAATTGCGTTTTGACCACATGATTCTACAACTGAAATCATACTCTCAGGTATTGGTAAGATTATAATAGGTTTATTAATTGTATCAGAGCATCCAAATGCACTTGTTCCGACCAATGTTGCCGTAAATGTTCCTGAATTTTGATAATCATGTGTCGTACTTGGATTTTGAGTAGAAGAATTGTCCCCAAAAGCAAAATCATAAGAAATGACATCACTTAGACTTGGTGTACCATTCCAAGTACTGGTATTTGTAAAACTAACGTTCGAACCATCGCATAAATCTAAATAGTCAAAATCGACAAGTGGAAAAGGGTGGAAGGCAACTTGAAACGTATCATAACCAACGCAAGCGTTTTGACTTGTAACTTCCACATAATAAGATTCTAAAGCATATGGATTAGCTGTAGAAATTACATTTTCTAGCATTTCACCATTCCCAATTGCTTGATTAGTCGGAATTTTGTACCAAGTTATCTCTGAAATAGGATCGTTAGATGTTGGTGTTGCAATTGCAGAAAAATCAATTTCATTTCCACAAATAGTTGAGTCACCAGTATATTGAATAGAAGGATTTGGAATGACTGTTGAAGTTAAAGAAGTCGGTAAAGAAACGCATCCTTGATCAGTTACTGTTAAATTCACGGTAATTGAACCAAGTGCTTCGTTTAGGAAAAACAGTGTGTCATCGTTTGCAAAAGGATTTCCTTGGCTATCTGTCCAATTATAAGTTAGGTTGTTTGTTGGATTATACCAAAAAGAAACTGTATCGTTTAAACAAACGGGATTGTTTGAGAAAATCGTTGGACTTGCAGGTGTAGGTTTTACAGTGATTGTAAGAGTGTCTGGCAACAAAGCACAAGCATCAGGATTGTTTCCTGCGATTTGATATTGACCAGAATGAACTAATTGAGCACTTGGTATTGTTAATGTTGCGCCTTGAAAAGTGAAATTATTTGGTCCAGTCCAAGTGTAGGTTGCTCCGGGTAATTCATTCGTTTGTAAAACAATTGAGTCGCCTTGACAAACGGTTTCATTGTTTGATTGAATTTGGTAGCGCAAGGTTGCAAAATCACTAAAATAGCCATAACGACATCCAGAGCTCGATCCTCCGTGAATCAGTCCCATATGGAATTTGACAGCTGCATTTTCAATTCGACTACTTTGTAAAGCTGTAGTAAAAGAGGAAGCATCTATTTGTGCATATTTCCATTCATTATTGGTTCCTGGAACGAAATTGAAACTTGCAGGATTAATAATTCCAGTTGCACCATTGAACAGAAACGATGTTTCTCCACCAGCTGGAACAAGAAGGTTTACAGCAAAAAACTCATTGGTTGAACGCACAAAAGCTACTGTATTAGAACCCGTACATACAATAGGAGGGAGGATTGCTTCACCAACTTCACAACCAAATCCAGATTGATGCAGCACATAAGCAGGTGAAGATGTTTCGATGTAAACCGCTGGATTTGATAAAGTGTGAACATAAGTTTGAGCGGCGTTGATTGTTGTTACAAGCGTTCCATCAATTGAGATTTGAGTTCCGTTGTTTACACCAACAATGTAAAGTTTGTCAGGGCCGTTCAAATAGCCTTTTAATGCAATGTATTCTTTTCCAATAATGTTCGTTGGAATTAACTGGTCGCCCATTAAATCTGCACAACCTCCATAGGGCGTTCCTTCTGCTGTGTCGTCAGATAAAGTAACTGCAATTGGTTTATTGGAAATAATTGAACTGCCACTTAAATGTGAGCCAGCACTTGTTCCCGACGCTTCTGCGTAGTACGTTTCTCCCGCATTTAGTATAATTGTAAAAGGAACATTTGCTACATGACCAATTATATTCTGAGTTGGATTAATTACGATTGTGGTATTGTTTTCTGTTGCTACTATATTAAAGCCTGAACGCGCATAAGAAGCGTTGTTGAGGAAGTTTTGGAATGGAGTTATAAAAGATGTTCCCAAGGCATTTTTTCCTTTTAAAGCGAAAATATCTGGATTGCAATTGCAAGTAGGATTCACTTCATAATAAGCTGTGATTTTAGTTGAGGATAATATTTTAAAACCGTAATTTAAGGTAGTGTTAGCAGGTTTGTTCTCAACCATGTCTATCCAAGGCGTTAAATCAAGTGTTTGGGCTGAATTTGCAGCAATATTGATTGTTTGAATCGGAAAGTTTGGATTGGCAGGTTGTGAAATTGAGATTGTAGCTGGGGTTGCTAAAGTTGCAAAACGAAAAACAATCGGACGGTCGCCATGGCTTTGAGTTACTTCTGGGGCAACAAACCAAAAAACGGAGTCTAATTGTGAAAATGAATTGAAGTAGAATAATACAAAGAATGTAAGTAGTGGAAAGACTTTCATTTTGTAAAGTTTTAGTTAGGCTTAAGGTTGACACTAAATATAGAAATTTAGTTGCACAAACTGTTGAAAACGATAAACTAAATAATGAAAAGTAGATTAAAACAAAAAAGCCAAATTGTTAAGGTTAACAATTTGGCTTTTTGAAGTGATTTCGCTGGGATTCGAACCCAGGGCCCATACATTAAAAGTGTATTGCTCTACCAGCTGAGCTACGAAATCGTTTTTGCGAGTGCAAAGATATGTATTTATTGTAATTCTGCAAAGGAATATTGCTTATTTTTGAAATAAATTTTAAAATAATTTTTAAGTATTTGAAAATCAGTATTAGTGGAGCGAGAAAAAAAACATATTTTTTTAATTGGTTTTATGGGAAGCGGTAAAACATCCCTAGGAAAGTTGCTGGCAAGGAAGTTAAATTTCGATTTTTTAGATACTGACAAGCTCATTGAAGAGCAAGAAAAAAGCTCAATCCAAGAAATATTTAATTCGAAGGGTGAGTCTTATTTTCGCGAATTAGAACATCAATTACTTAAGAATATTTCGGAAAACAGGTTTGCTACTGTTTTTTCTACTGGGGGTGGAATGCCAATTTTCAATGAAAACATCACCTTAATGAAGAAAATCGGAACTGTTGTTTTTATTGACGTTCCAGTTGGAATGCTCTATTTCCGACTAAAAAATGATGTAAAACGTCCACTTTTAGCCTCACAGAAAGATCTTTTTGAATACATAAAAATCACCTTAACTGAAAGATTACCGATTTACAAGCAAGCAAATTATACGATAAACGGAAGTCTTAATAAATCAGAGTTAGTAGAAGAACTAATTCGTTTTTATTCTCAAAATGAAAATAGTGGACTTACAGCCAAAGAGTAATTAAAACAAAGAAATCCAAACTTCAACCTACTCAACTTTTTTCTGAATGAATTTCATTGAAGTTGAATTCACACAATGACGTGTGTTTTTATCCGTAAAACCTTCTCCGTAAAAAACATGCCCTAAATGCCCGTCACATTTGGCGCAAATAATTTCAATTCTTTGTCCGTCAGCATCTCTAATTTTTTTTACAGCACCTGGAATTTCGTCGTCAAAACTTGGCCAACCACAATTTGAATGAAATTTATCATCTGAACGATATAATGGAGCATCGCATTGACGACAGATATACGTTCCTCGATCAAATTTATCTGTAAATTCTCCCGTAAATGGACGATCAGTCCCTTTGAATAGAATAACTCTTTTTTCAGCTTCGGTTAACGGATTTAATTGCATATCTTTTTTGTTTTTAGTCGTTTGTTTATCATTTTTAGTAGTTGCTTGGCCATTGCAACTTGTAGTCGAAAGCACCAAAATCAAATAAATGAAATAGAATTTATTTTTCATATTTTTTTATTGAATAACATCGAAAGATACAAATCGTTCATTGACAACTGGTATTTGTTAACTAAAATTAGAGAATTGTTTACTAACCAATTTCGTTATCAAAAAAAAATAAGTGTACGTAATCTCACCAATAAAAGAATTTTACTTTAAAAATCAAGAATTTAATCAAAGTGAGATCTATTTTGTAAATAGTAGCGAACAATTCTCGGCCTTGAATTTCATGGTTTTAGCTACTGAACTGAAGTTGTTAATTTTTAAAATTTCTGTTCCGTCAGCTGACGGACTTCAAAAATTTCAACTTCAGAAAGGAGTTAAAATTGTTCGCTACGAGTTATAAATTATTGTTAAGTAGTGATTTGCGAACAAAATAGAAATTCAGAGCCTTGATTTTTTGATTCTTTTTCATCAAGGAAAAAGAATGGCAAAAAACTTATTAGCTCAAAATACTATTTATGGCTGATGAATTTTTGATATTGGTCCAAAAGTGTATTCTCAAAAAAAAATCCGTCGATGATTTAACTCACGACGGATTTTTTTTCTTCTTGTTTTCGTTATTCAACTATAAAGTAAATATCAACTCGACGATTTATTTTACGTCCCTCAGGAGTTTCATTTTCAGCTTTTGGCTTGTTTTCTCCGAAATAGTTGATTTTTATTCGATCTTCTTTAATTCCATTAGCAATCATGAATTCTTTAACCGCATTCACTCGATTTTTCGATAAATTCACATTGTAGGATTCTTGTCCTTTCGCGTCGGTATGACCTTCCAGAGCGATGATTAAGTTTGGACGAGTATTCAATAAATTTATCAACGATTCCAATTCTCCGTAAGAAACTTTTTGAACGATTGCTTTGTCAAATTCAAACAAAATAGATTTTATTGGTAATTGACCTTGGTTTTTAAGTTGCATTTCCTCCGTCATGTTGTTTTTTGCTTCCATGATTTTCTCAATGTAAACAGTGTCAACTCGCTCGATATAAACCGTGTCGATTTGAATAATTGGTTCAACTTTAGCAATTTGTGAAGAATCTATCGGTGCAACTTTTACTTGCTCAGGTTTATCTTTGTCTTTTTTGCAGAAACGCAAACCTAACATGAATTCGTGCGAACCAGCACTGTAACCAGCAATGTTACTCATTGGTGTTTCGTATGCATAACCAACAAAGAATAAGTCTCGGATATTTACTCCAGCTCTTGCTATCAATCCAACTCGTGTTCTGTAACCAAGACCTGCATAAATGAAATTTTTATAAATCGCATCTGCGTTGATATCTAATTGATAGCCGTTACTTGTTCCTTTTGCAAAAAGAGAAGGTTTCACACTCCATTTGTCATTGATGTCAACATTGTATGAAGCATACATTGTAGCGTGTCTTTTCAAACCATAACCATTTAGTCCTTCGTAACCAAAATTTGAATAAGCCTGAATTAATTGCTTCGAAGCCATTGCGATTTCTAAGTTTTTCCAATTGTATGTAAAACCAATTTCTGTATTGACAGTTCCAGCTGATTGATTTCCTCCGGTTACAATTGGGTCATTTGGGTCGAAAACAATTGCTGAAGATGGATCTAATCTATATTGATTGAAACCTAGCGAAAGTCCAGCGCGAACTTGATGAACATTTGCAAATGTAAAACCATAGGAAACTGAACCCAAACCAGAAACTTGTTGCAACATTCCAATTTTGTCAATTAAAATTTGACCTCCAACTCCAAGTGATTTTCCAATTCTTGTATTTGCACTTAAAAGACTTGTTAAAGGAGCGCCTTCAATTTTAACCCATTGATTCAAATGTGAGAAATTAATTTCAGTACAGCCACTTGCACCAGCATAGGCAGGATTGATGATGTACTTGTTGTAACCATAAACATTGGTTTGTGGCATTTGTTGAGCGAATCCAACTACTGAAAGAAGTAATGTAGATAATATGATGATATTTTTCATGATCGTATTTTTTAAGGTTTTAAATCTTTTATTAATAAATTACTTTTTAAATCTTAAAAGATTAATTGAACCTGTGTATTCTTTATTATCACATTTGATAGAGTAGAAGTAAACGCCATCTGGCAAAGCTTCATCGTTTTTCGTTCCAGCCCATTCATTGTTGTAATCATTCGTTTCATAAACGGGTTGTCCCCAACGATTGTAGATTTTCACTGTACAACCTGTAATGACAGTAGGATCGCTTACTTTCCATGTGTCGTTTTGTCCATCACCGTTTGGAGTCAATACATTACTTATTAGGAACTCACAATTTTCAACCGTTAAAATCAATGTTTTAATGGTGTCACAAGAACCTGGCGTGTAAACTGTATCTTGGTAAATTCCTGCTTCCGTTAATTCTAAACCTCCAAAGAAGTAGGTTCCTCCCTCGCAAACTGTTGCTTGAACTGTAGAAGTAGGATAAGGTAGCATAAATACAACCGTTGTTACAACGCTGTCACATCCATCAACCGATTGTAAAACGTCTGTGTAAACGCCTTGTGAAGTGTAAGTTGAAGTTCCAACTTGAACACTTGTTCCCGGACAAATAGATTGTTGATTAGTAGAAGAAAGTGCTTGAAGTACTGTCAAGGTTGTGATTACTGTACTATCACAGCCCGCAGGTGTTGGGAAAACATCTGTGTAAACTCCAGAAAGCGTTTGAAGTTGTCCTCCTAATAAAATACTTGCACCTTGACAAATAGCTTTTGAAACGTTAACTGTAACTGGTACACAAGGATTTCCACAGTTTGTAGCATCGAATGTGAAGGTTCTTGGACAAGATCCATCATTGATTGTAAGTGTGTAAATTCCAGCAATCGAACCTGTGTAATTAATTGTTGCTCCTGGCGTTAAATTTCCAGTTTGTGCAAGACCACCTAACGGATTTGTAATTGTGTAACTATAAGGCTGATTCGTGTAACTACTTAAACCTCCAGTTGCAGAAAATGAAACCGTACAAGTAACAATATCATAGTTTACAACGGCGTTCAAATTTTGTAAGAAAACAACAGGAATTCCCGGTTCAACAGTTGAGCTAATACAACTGAAATCTCCCCAAGATGCTGGAAGATCTCCTGCTGGAGAAAGGTAATAGATTTGATTAAAGTTAGGATTTCCAAAAGAACCGTTTCCTGTTCCATTATTTACAAATACACCATTGATTGATTGAACAGTATCTATTGGAACAATTGTCGTTAAGTTCGTCGGGATTGTAGCAGATGAATGTAGAATGTAACCAGCTAATAAACAATTTGGTAAATCTGCTGTAGATTGACCTATTCCATTTAATAAAATTCCTGGTGTGATTGTATCTCCAAAACAAATATAGGCTGTATCTGGTTCCGTAACTTTAACAGTGTCTCCATTTGCTAATGTTGCATAAATATCTCCAGCATCACTTGCTACTTCACGAATGTACTCAATAATGTATTGTCCAACATCTCCTGGTGCGCCACCGTCAATTTGAATAGCGTATTTTTTACCTGGTACTAAACAACAAGCTGAGGTTTGAGCTCCTGTAAATCCTGCCGTTCCTGTAATGATCGGCGTGATTATTCCTGTTTGTTGGGTTCCATCTTCAGTAAAAGTCGCTGGATTTAATCCTCCGTAACAATCTGTTCCATTCAATAATTCATACACACTGTATCTTAATTGGTTCAAACCTACATAAGCACGGATGCTCATTTCAACTGCTCCTGTTGCAGGTGCCGTGAAATAATGCCAAACTGTTTGGTCAGCTCTGTTTGCTGGGTCTGGATCAATCGCAGGCTCTCCTGCTAAATATTCTCTACAAGCGTATTTGTTTGTTCCTGCAACTGCTTGAAAAGTTGGATTTGTTCCCGCTAGAATAACTGGTACTTCAAATAATGTATCTTGCATCGCTAAACACAAAATGTCATTTGCAGGTGAGTTATTGATGATATCTGAAGTACTTGGGTCGTATAACCAAATTTTCCCAGTTGAAACAGTTGAAAAGCTTTGTGGGTCCAATGTTCCATAATAGGTATAACCTGGTTCTAAACAAGAAGCGGTGATTTTTGCAGTTCTATTTGAACCTGAAACACTTCCACTAGATGCATCTAATTGCGTTAGGTTGGAACAAAATAAATCAGTTGGTTGTCCCGGTGCAAAACGATCGTCTAAGCCATAAAGTGCAATGTCTTCTGCTTCACTAATATTTAATAATCCAGTGACTTCTCCTTCAAAGTAAACTCTTCCGCTGTTTGGTGCAACAAAATTGAACCATACATTCTCGTCGATACTATTCGAAGTTCCAGCTGCTGACGCATAAAAATATCCAACATAATTTTCCGCATTTGTTCCTGTGAATGTTGAACCTGCTTCTCTGTCTGTGGCTCTAGAGTAACTTAAACTTAGTGTTGGTGAATTTGAATTTGTTAACTCACTTGAAACAGTTGTTGTTATTGAAGTGGATGCTACAGAAACGGATGTACAAGGAATATCGTTGAAATCAGTTGGCGTTCCTCCTAAATCTGTGATTTTGATTCCAACTGAACCTTTTTGATTCGGTTCATCTGTATTGAATTGTAAGTAATAAGTTTCTCCTGGAATCAATGGGTCACCTTCAGAAATTAAACCGCCATTCCAATTTCCTGTTGCTTTTCCTTGCGGTGCAATTACAGGAATATCGTCATCTGCAAAACTATGCTCTGACAAATAGTTGAACTTCTCTTTTACTTGAAGATTGTTAAAATTGTTTGTTCCTTGTAAACAACCGATACCATCTGTTGCGTGGTAAAGTGCGATTTCAGTTCCGAAATTTGTTTCTGGTAAATCAGTATCTATACGAATGTTTCCACTTGAATTCGCTGGTAAAGTAAAATAGAACCAAGCTGACCCGTGACCTGCATCACCAATACTTTGAAAGATTGGTTCACCGTTTTCAATTGTGTAATTTCCACAGTAAGCATAAGAATTGGTGTTTCCGTCTGCTGTAATTAACAAAGCATCACAGATATTATCTTCCATAATTTGAATTGATAAATCTGTACGTATTACTTCAAATGATATTGTATAAGTTTGTGTACCACAGCCACTTGTTCCTGTTGCAGTTAAAGTAATTGGTGTAATTGTTCCAGTTGAAGTTGGAACGAGTACAGGGTGAATTTGAACACCTGTTCTAACTTCAGAAAGGTTACCTAATAAATCCCAGTTTACAATCGGCGCATCATTTTCATAACCTTGCCAATTGATGTAGATAGAATCTGGAACGTCTGTTGGACATAAATAATCATGGTCAAAAAACACACTATTGACATTTGTACTCCAAGGTCCGTTATCGTCATTTTTGAAGGAAAAGTTAAAATCTCCTGTCAATCCAAACGCCGCAGGACTGTTATTTCCTAGTTCTAAGGTATTGTCAATTGCGCTGTATTCAAAAGCAAAATCTGAATTTCCAGATAAAAAACCATCACAATCAACGCTACCTGTTGTTGCAACGGAAAGAACTTTTACTTTGATATTCGCTTGTGAAAATACGTTGAAGCACGAAAAAGAAAGAAGCAAGGCTACGAAGCTCGCTTTTAATGTAAATTTTTTACCCATAATTTTCATTTAGATTCAAATGCTTGATTTTTCAAGCTAGCGAAGTTACATTTTTTAATTTTTTAACAATTGAACTTGTTGATAACTCAGTCCATTGTTAAAAAGTCATTTTCGCTATTAAAATCTAAATAAAAATAGAATAGAAGCTTAATCAAAAGGTAATCAGATTAATAGGTTCATGTTTTTAGGAGGAAAATAAATTCCAAGATCTTTTATTCAAGAAATATTATTGCACAAAAAAGAGTATCAAAAGCACAACGGTTAGTTTTTTATCCAAAGACCATTTTCGAATATACCAATATAGAAATCTGAAAAGTGAGGTCAAAACGAATCCTAATCCAGTGATTAAATTCAAAACCCCAAGCGTAAAAAGCCAAGCAGCATTTGACGAATTTATTTCAGTTTCAGTTCCGTATTCGATAATAACGCCATTTGAAATCCAAAGGTACGCGCCATAAACAATTGCTATTAAACTTAATAGTCCTGTCAAAATGGCATTTGATTGTTTTTTTAGAATGTAAATTTGAATAGAAAAAGCAATGATTACGAACAATAAAGCAATTCCAACGATTGATTGAAGTAGCATATTTAAAGGTTTTAGGTTTTTCTTTTAATTCTTATTTCACAACTAAGACTCTTAAGTCCTCGAAATGTTACAGCGAAAAAAACTTTTTCAAAAACCGTGCTACAATTTTACTCTTTTTTGATGTCGATTAACTGAACTTAATATTTGCAATCTACTAATCCACAATCTTCAATCCGCAATCCACAATCTTCAATCCGCAATCCGCAATTTTCAATCCGCAATCTTCAATCCGCAATTTTCAATCTTCAATCCGCAATCCGCAATCTTCAATCCGCAATCTTCAATCCGCAATCCGCAATCCGCAATTTTCAATCCTCAATTCGCAATCCTCAATCCAATTCTTAAGTTTTCAATTACTCAATCACCTCTCCAGTTTCTGAATCCCAACGCGTAACACGTTGAACACCTTCAACTTCTTCAAATTTACGTGTCAATTGTTCCAAGTGCTCAGTATCGTAAACCATTACTTTGATTCGTCCTTCAAAAACACCATCTTCCGTTTCAAACGAAATACTTTTCATATTGACGTTATTTTGATTGGAGATGATTTCTGTTAGTTTATTTACTAATCCTAATTGGTCGATTCCTACAATTTTGATGGCAGCAACTCGCTCCACTAATTTCTCTGATTTCCAACGTGCTTTTATACAGCGATAGGCATATTTAGACATCAGATGAACGGCATTTGGACAGTTGTTTCGATGGATTTTAATGCCTTCTGAAATGGTTATGAATCCAAAAACTTTATCTCCGGGAATTGGATTACAGCATTTAGCCATTTGATAATCAAATCCTTTGAAGTCATCACCAATGAGAATTGTATCTGATTTAGTATCAATTCCAACGAATTTTTCTTCTTCATCAGGATGAGAATTTTTCTTAACGTTTTCTTTTTTAATGAGTTGAATCATTCCACCAACGACTTCCAATTCGCGTAATTTGGCAAGATCAACTTTTCCTTTTGCAATTCTGAAATACAATTCAGTAGCCGACGGAACATTAAAATATTTTTCTAGAAAGCTTATGTTTTCAGAGTTCATTCGCACATTGAACTGCTTGAATTTACGCTCTAAAATTTCTTTCCCATCCATAGCAATTACCTTGCGCTCTTCGTTCAAAGAAGATTTGATGCGTTGTTTAGCTCTTGCGGAAACTACAAACTTCAACCATTCTTCATTCGGTTTTTGCTTCGAAGATGTAATGATTTCTAATTGATCGCCATTTTTCAATTGATAACTCAATGGCATCAAACGATTGTTGACTTTCGCTCCAATACATTTGCTTCCAATATCTGAATGAATGTCGTAAGCAAAATCTAAAATTGTGGAACCAACAGGTAGAACGCGCAATTCTCCTTTAGGAGTAAAAACATAGATTTCGTCATTGAAAAGATTCATTTTGAAGTCATTCACGAATTCCAATGCGCTTGCTTCTGGATTGTCTAATAAATCGCGAATTTCCGCAATCCAGCGATCTAATTTACTTTCGTCGTTTTTTGATTCTTTGTATTTGTAATGCGCCGCTAATCCTTTCTCTGCAATTTCATCCATTCTTTTGCTTCGAATTTGAACTTCCACCCAACGTCCTTGTGGCGACATCACTGTGGTATGCAAGGATTCATAACCATTTGCACGTGGAGTCGAAACCCAATCACGCAAACGTTCTGGACTTGGTTGATAGAAATCGGTTACAATTGAATAGATGCGCCAACAATCTGGTTTTTCTAATTCAACGGGCGTTTCAATGATTATTCGAATGGCAAAAACATCAAAAACTTCCTCAAAAGGAATGGCTTTTGTTTGCATTTTTCGCCAAATGGAAGAAATGGATTTTGTGCGTGCTTTGATGTCAAAAATATAGCCTTCGTGTAAAAGTGTCTCACGAATAGGCGCCATGAAGCGACGAATAAAGCGATTACGAACGTCAGCAGTACTTTTTAATTTTGTTTCAATTTCTTTGTAAATATCTGGTTCACAATACATCATTGATAAATCCTCTAATTCCGTTTTTATGGAATACAAACCCAAACGGTGGGCGAGGGGAGCATATAAAAATTTGGTTTCAGATGCAATTTTTAATTGTTTGTCGGCACGCATACTTCCGAGCGTACGCATGTTGTGCAAACGATCGGCAAGTTTGATTAAAACTACGCGCAAATCATCTGAAATCGTTAAAATCATTTTACGGAAATTCTCCGCTTGAATGGAAGCGTTTTCGTCAAAAACTTCAGGTATTTTTGTCAATCCATCGATGATTAATCGCACACGCGGGCCGAATAAATCCTCAACGTCTTGCAATGTTATATGCGTATCTTCGACAGTGTCGTGAAGTAAAGCACATACAACGGCTGTAGCTCCCAATCCCATTTCCTCCGCACAAATTCTAGCAACGGCAATTGGATGATAAATATACGGTTCACCCGATTTTCGACGCATATCTTTATGCGCTTCCAAAGCCATATCAAACGCTTTACGAATCAAGGTTGTGTCTTCACGCGTTCTGTTTTTTAACGCACGTAACAATCCTTTGAACGCATTTAAAATTTCTTTGCGCTCTTGTTCCAAGTCAATTTTGATATCCGGCTTATATTCTAACATGTTGTTGCAGGTAAATTATTTTGCAGGTAAGAGTTTAGTTTTTACGTCACCAAATCCAATACGAACGCCATTTGCCTCGCAATGACCGCGCATGATTACAGTGTCGCCATCTAAGATAAATCTGCGTTCAGTTCCGTCGTTCATTTTCAAAGGTTTTGTTCCTTTCCAACACAATTCCAACATCGAACCGTACGAATCTTCGGTTGGTCCAGAAATCGTTCCAGAACCCATTAAATCGCCTGTTCGAACGTTGCATCCGTTTACTGTATGATGCGCCAATTGTTGCGCCATGTTCCAATACATGTATTTAAAATTGGAGTTTGAAATCACAGTTTCAGCAGTATTTTCTGGTTGAATGGCAACTTGTAAATGAATATCGTACGATTTTTTTCCTTCAAATTCAAGGTAAGAAAGCACTTTTGGTTCTTGAGTTGGTGTTTCAACGGCGTAAGGTTGCAAAGCGTCCAAAGTCACAATCCAAGCAGACATAGACGAAGCAAAGTTTTTCGCTAAGAACGGTCCAAGTGGAACATACTCCCATTTTTGAATGTCACGTGCCGACCAATCGTTGAACAAGCACAAACCAAAAATATAATCTTCTGCTTCTGCTGTTGAAATGGAGTCGCCAAGCGGTTTTCCGTCGAAAGTGATGAAGCCCATTTCTAATTCAAAATCTACTTGACGTGAAGGTGCAAAAATTGGGTCTTCGTTATCATTTGGCTTGATTTGTCCTTTTGGACGGTGAATATCTTGACCAGAAAGAATCACAGACGAAGCTCGACCATGGTAACCAACAGGAATCCATAACCAGTTTGGCAACAAAGCATTAGCTGGGTCGCGAAACATGATTCCAACATTTGTTGCGTGCTCTTTGCTAGAATAAAAATCGGTATAATCTCCAATTTGAACAGGCATACACATTTCAACGCTGTTTGCATCAATCAATACTTGGTCAACATGGTGTTGATTTTTTTGTAAATCTGGAAATTGTGCGTCTAATAATTTTGAAATGCGATTGCGCAATTGTCTCACTGCCAACTTTCCTTTTTTCATCATCGGATTCAAGTATTCACTATCAAAATCGCTGATTTCAAAAGGTAAATTTTCTAGGTAACCCAAAACAAATAAGGTTTTCAAATCCAACACGCTGTCGCCAATTCTAACTCCAACGCGTGGCGTTAAATTCGCTGTTTTGAAGATTCCAAATGGTAAATTCTGTATTGAAAAATCACTGTTTTCAGGTACTGCGACCCAAGATGTTAATGCGGGGTTGTTTGCTGCTATCATATTAATTGCGGATTTTTTATTACGAATTGCGGATTAAAAATGCTTTTGCCAATTCGCAATTCGCAATTTTTAATTCGCAATTATTTATTAAACGTTAAACCTAAAGTGCATAATATCACCATCTTCCACGACGTATTCTTTTCCTTCGACTTTGAATTTTCCAGCTTCTTTCACTGCTGCTTCCGAACCGAATGTTACAAAATCGTTGTATTTCATTACTTCTGCGCGGATGAATCCTTTTTCGAAATCAGAGTGAATTACACCTGCCGCTTGAGGTGCAGTCATTCCTTTGCGAATTGTCCATGCGCGAACTTCTTTCACACCTGCGGTAAAATACGTTGACAAATTCAATAAGCTATACGATTGACGAATCAAACGATTTACGCCCGGCTCTTCCAAACCAAGTTCGTCCAAGAACATTTTGCGTTCGTCGTAAGTTTCTAATTCTGTGATGTCAGCTTCGATTTTCGCACCGATTACCAAAACTTCAGCGTTTTCGTGTGCAACAGCTGCCCTCACTTCGTCCACGTAATGATTTCCTGTTTTTACAGAATCTTCATCCACGTTACAAACGTACATTACTGGTTTTGAAGTGATTAAATTAAATCTATGAATGATGTCTTTTTCTTCTTGTGTGAAATCAAGTCCGCGAGCTGAAATTCCTTTTTCTAAACCATCTTTGATTTTCAAAGCCAATTCATTTTCTTTCACTGCGTCTTTATCGCCTGATTTTAGAACGCGAGCCAAACTTGCAATTTTCTTTTCGATGGTATCTAAGTCCTTCAATTGCAATTCGATATCGATGATTTCTTTGTCGCGAATGGGGTTAACGCTTCCGTCAACGTGAATGATATTTCCATCGTCGAAGCAACGTAAAACGTGTAAAATGGCATCTGTTTCGCGGATATTTGCCAAGAATTGATTCCCTAAACCTTCACCTTTAGAAGCACCTTTCACCAAACCTGCAATGTCCACAATCTCCATTGTTGTTGGCATTACTCGCTCTGGATTCACAATTGATTCTAATTTTTCTAATCGAGGATCGGGTACAGAAATCGTTCCTATATTTGGTTCAATCGTACAAAAAGGAAAGTTCGCTGACTGCGCTTTTGCATTCGACAAACAGTTAAATAAAGTTGATTTCCCCACGTTTGGTAATCCAACAATTCCACATTTTAAAGCCATCTAATTCGTTTTTCTTACAAAGATAATAGAATGCTTAATTTTTTGAGGGGATTTGTGTTTTTTAATGGGAGGAGGCTGAGGCGGATTCGCTGATTTGCTTGATCGAAATGATGCTTAGGCGGATTTGCGAATTTGCGATTTTGCGGATTTACTTGATCGAAATGATGCTTAGGCGGATTTGCTTGATCGAAAGGATGCTTAGGCGAATTTGCGATTTTGCGATTTTGTGGATTTACTTGATCGAAATGATGCTTAGGCGGATTTGCTTGATCGAAAGGATGCTTAGACGAATTTGCGATTTAGCGATTTAGCGATTCTGCAATTTAGCGATTCTGCAATTTAGCAATTTAGCGATTCTGCAATTTAGCGATTTAGCGATTCTGCGGTTTTGCATTTCACCATTTCAACAAAGAAAATTTATCACTTCGCCAACAATTGACGTTTTAAGCAACTACTTTCGTCAAAAAATTAAAATTATGTCACAACTGAAATCGATTGAACGTTTGAGTATGATTTTGAACTACGTTTACCAACATCCGTATTGTACCTTTCAAAATATCATGGATAATTTGTCGAACAAGGACTTTTTTCCGACGGAGCGAACGCTGCAACGCGATTTGAAAACGATTCGGGAAATGTGCTACATCGACATCAAATACAGTCGTTCGCAAAATGGGTATTTTATTGACCACGAAACGGAGCGCGATTTCAACGATTGGATGCAGATTTTTGAGATTTTCAACCGTGCCAATATGATCAATGAAGTGTTATTGAAACAACCGGGAAGTATTGAATACATTGACTTTGACCAAGCAGTTGCGCCACATCAAGAACAATTGTTTCCCACGATTTTGAATGCGATAGTGGAGCGAAGAAAAATCTCGTTTAACTACCAATCTTTCTGGAGTCAAGCACCGGTTTGGATTGATTTAGAACCACAATTGTTAAAAGAATACTTGAATCGTTGGTATGTTGTGGGCACGAATGCGCAAGGTGAATTTCGCTCGTATGGTTTGGAGCGGGTTTCCAATTTTACAATTTCGGCAACGACTTTTAAGCCCAAGCAAAAGAATCCGAAGAAATTATTCTACGATGTGATTGGTTTGTATTCTGAAAATGATTTGGAGCTAGTGGTGTTGAGTTACGATTCGTTTCAGGGGAAATACATCAAATCGCAACCGCTTCATGCGAGTCAAAAAATAGTGGTTGACGACGAAAACGAGTTGCGCATCGAATTGCTGGTACGTCCGAATTTTGAGTTAGAAGAACAAATTTTAAAGCAAGGCGAACGCGTTAAAGTGCTCGAGCCAGAATGGTTGAAAGACGCTGTTAAAAAACGCATTCAGAAGGCACTAAAAAATTATGAGTAATAGCGCATATCGACCAGTTTTGGCGTAGTAGGCATTTACTTTTGACTAAAATTAGTGGTATGAAATTCTGGAAAAAACTTAAACTAAAACTTGAATTAAAGAAAATTATTCGTTTGAAAACGAAAGCAATTTACAATCAGTCGTATGAAGATGCTGCGCATTTAAAAAATAGAGAACGAGCGATTGAAAAGGAATTGAAAGAGTTGGGGTAGTTAATGAATTATTTTGCCAACAATTAAAATTATAAGACCGTTTTAAAAGGCGATAATTTAGGCTTTCTAAAAATTTAAACCCGGAGTTTACCCTTGTAAATGAGGATTTTAAATTTTTAGAGTAACGACAAGTAGCGAGTTTTGAAACGGTTTTATTTTGAAAGCCTAAAAGTTGAATAAAAGCAAGGTAGAAAATTTGGGCGTTTTAACAGGCTTTTCGTTGCAATCTCCGCCAAGTTTTAAAAAGAAACTTCGTCGGAGGATTTCCTCTTCAATCCTTAACGCGAGAAAGTTGAATGTTTTTAAAAATTTCTATTTATCGAATATAGAAGGTATCTTGCTCGATTTTAACTCAATGGTTAAACTTTCAGCTGAGAATTAAGATATATTTGGTTCGTAGCCAGTTGACATATTATTGACGATAGAAAAAATCAATTCCCAACTCACTTGATATCAGATGTTGGTCAAACTCAACCTAATCTTTAAATAAGTATTTTGTTTGACTGAAAAAGAAATTTTCATTTAAAAAATTTCTGAAATAAAACCTTACTTCGACAAGATTTGGCGTTTTTGAACCAATATTATTGTATCAACTTTTAAAATTAAACTACACAAGTTTGGTCGATTAATATTGAAAATTAGTTCAATAATATTGCTAAATTTGGGACATATTAATAACAGAAGCGTTATCTGTTGTTCGTTGAAAATCGCCAATTTTTAAAAAAGGACACAAAGATTACGCAGTGATTCAGCCAATACTGGCGTGGATGCTGTGTCTTTTTATGTCCCAAGGTGTTTGGCGATACCTCAACGAATAATTGGATAGGTTTTCACGCCTTCTTTTTTTTAACGCTGAACACGAAAGCCAACAGCACAATTTTATAAAAACTATGAAACGTACTTCCGTTTTTTCAATTGCTCTTTTAATTGCATTTTTTATGCCTTGGCTTGATTTTAGATTCATTACACTTAGTGGTTTTTCAATCCCGCAAATGTTAAATGATATTGGTCAACTACCATTACCAATTAATGAATCAGATAAAGAATTTCTAATTGTCACTTATGTTCTGTATTTATTACCTCTGCTGTCAATAATGAGTATTGCTTCTGATTTCTTAGAACTCAAAAACAAGAATGCTTTCAAAAAATTAGACTTTTATCTTGGTCTTGTTTTTTCGGTTATTATTATACTGGGTATCACTCAACTAAATGAACGTGTATTTTCGTTTTTAGGATTTGGTTTTTACTTTACGGTGATTGTTTCATTGATAGGTGTATTCGTCAAAGACAAGCCTCTTTTTCAACCAAAAGAAGGAGTAGCATCTCTTTCAATTGATTACAGTCAGCAATTATCTCAACTCAAAGTATTACTTGATAAGGAATTAATTTCTCAAGAAGAATTTGATGAAAAGAGAAAGGCGGTTTTAAATAAAATGGGGTAATCTATTAAAAGCAAAGCATTGATTATGAAAAAAGTATTGTTTTTGATACTCTCCATTTTTGTGTTCAACACTATTTTGGTTGCGCAAGAAAATTCCGACAGATGGTTAGAAGTTGGAAAAACCAAAACAAAAGACGTCTACTATCTTTCGTATGAAATTATTGAGCAAAGTGGCAGTAGAGCTAGTTTTTGGATAAAAATGATTTACGGAACCGAAAAGCCCAAATTCGATAACCAATTGATAAAAGAAGTAATGGAAAAGGTAACCTTTGACTTCAAGAACAAAACTTATCGAATCGAAAATTATTATTTCTTCGATTTTAAAGGAAAACAAGTTAGACAAGAAGAAGGAAGCTACAATTTTGAAATTCTTTTACCTGAAACTATCATGGAAATTGCTTACGATGAAGCAAGATATATTGTCGCAGCTGAGAAAGACATTAAAACAATGAAAAGTGATTCATTAACTTTTGTATTGAAAACTGCTGACAGTCTCTTTTCATCAGATTCTTTTAAAAAGAGTTTGGAACATTATTTCTATGCCCAAAATTTAATTGCTGATTTAAAAAGCACTTATGAAAACAAATCTACTTACAATGAACAAGATAATGACTTAGCTAAATCATTGAAGAGAATTGAAGCCACTGTAGATGAACGAATTACACGATTAAATGCAATTATAAAAAAGCAGGAAGAATACAATCAATTTACGCAAAAAGCAAAAAAAGCACTTGAGAGCGATACATTACAGGCTATTAGTTATCTTGAAAAAGCCAATACGTTGATTTACAGTATTGAAACAACTAATCAAATTGACAAGTTGAAAGATGAAATGCTTACAAATGAAATTCATAATCTCGTCGCCAAAGCGAATAAAAGCTTATTATCTGATACTTTGATTGCTATTGACTACTTGGAAAAAGCAAATGCTTTGAAGTATAACGAGGACATCAACAATCAAATCATTATTTTAAAAGAAGAACTGACAACAAGTAAAATAATGAAACTCGTCAATTTGTCGAATAAAACGCTCGCTACGGACACCTTGTTAGCCATTGAAAACCTAGAGTTAGCTTACAAGTTGCGTCCAAATAATGATATCAAAACCAAAATTGAATCATTAAAAGAAACTTACAGAATCAATCGTTTGCGTTTTCGGTTACAGTCTATTAAAAATCAATTTTATCAAGAACACAATCAACTCTTAACTAAAGATTCCTTGCTTCGATTGGTCACATTGAAGAAATACAAAAATGTGAATGAGGCATACGTACTTTACTTCGATGAACTTTTTAAAGTATCGATTTCATATTTAGCTGTAAAAAATTATTTCGACACAGGATTAGATATGAAAGCAACATATTCTGATGATATTGACCCACTTTTCATCAATTACAAAAGTGAATTAGCAACCTTATCGAATCTTCAACTTTTCATCGAATCAAAAGATCCAGACGCACTAAAATCCCTGAACAAAGCACTGAAAAACACAAGCACTTTAGAGGATGTCAAACTGGTATTCAATGGACAGTGATGTGTGGGATGCTTTAGAAAGTATAAATTTCAAAACATGTGTCTATACCTAGATATGAAAGAAACCAACATTAAAAATGTGAACTTTTTCTTAAATTTGTGGAATAAACTAAAATTTATAACTATGAAAAATTATCTATTCAAACCTTGGATTGGACAGAACTATAACAATTCAAAATTTGGCAAAATATTAATTTTTGGAGAATCCCATTATGGTGGTGAACAAAAAGAGAATCCTGAATTTACAAAGGAAGTTATCGAGGAATATTTATCAGGAGAATATTATCCTGCATATAGAATTTATTCCAATTTGGGATTAATTTTCAACCCAGAGGATAAATTCGAACTTTGGAATAATTGTGCTTATGCAAATTTGATACAGCATGCATTAACTGACTCAGACGATCAACCAAATTTAACTCATATTAATTCAGTAATCCCTGCATTTTGGGACTACATAAATGAACTAAAACCAGATAAAATTATCTTTTGTTCACAAAGAATGTGGGAAAAATGGCTCCCCGATAACGATCCTCGGTGTAGAATGATTGATACAATCAATGAAAATTCTAAGGAATCCACAATTTGGGAATATGACTTTGAAGGTGGAAAGGCGGTTGCAATCGGAATAAATCACCCAACTTCATTTGGATTTTCAAATAATGAGTGGAGACCATTAATTCAAAAATTCCTAAAATATTAATTAATAAAATCATCTAAAGCCAACCCCCAAAGTTGGCTTTTTTATTGCCCTAATTTTCTAAATCAAAAACACTACGTCACTATTTGGCGGTTTGAACACCTTAGTTTGTACAGAAAATAAATCAAGCATGACAAACACATTTACTGCCATAGATTTTGAAACAGCACAAGGATACCGACATACGATTTGTCAAGTTGGGATTGTACGCGTTGAAAAAGGCAAAATCACTCAAGAAGTTAATCTTTTGGTTCAACCACCTGATAATTATTATTGGCCCAAGTTTATTGACATTCATGGCATCACACCAGAAGACACAGCCAATGAACCTACTTTCAATAAAATTTGGCATCAAATCGAACATTTAATAAAAGACCAACATGTTGTGGCGCACAATGGATTTGGCTTTGATTTTCCTGTTCTTGAAAAAACGCTGGAATTTTACGGAATGAGTGCTCCAGTCTATCACAAACATTGTACCTATAAACTTTACAAAGACAACCTCGCTTCCCTTTGCAGCGAACACAAAATTCCACTTAATCACCACGATGCTTTGAGTGATGCAAGGGCTTGTGCGGAGTTGTTTTTGAGGTATTTGAAATAATATCCTAAAAATAATAACTTTTTAAATTTTGAAATAAACTTTTATGGAACCTTCAACAACGATAAATAAAATGTTAGCTGGTAATAGAATATATGTTCCCAGCTATCAACGTGCCTATTCATGGGATACGGAATTTGATAAAAATAAAATTCAAAAACACGTTAATGTTTTTCTTTCTGATTTAAATGATTATACTAAAAGTTTTGCTTCGACTCCTTATTATTTTGGCCATTTTCTGTTCGAAGAGAAGTCTGAAAGTGTGTTTGGAATAATAGACGGCCAGCAAAGATTAACTACCATTGTTATTTTCCTTTCTGCTCTATTTTCAAAATTAAATACAATTCGACCATTAACTGAAAAAGAAGAAATGCTTCTTGAAAATATGATTAAGCGTAAATCTAATTACATATTTTCTACAGTAGATTATGACAATCAATTGTTTAAAGATTATGTTGTTGACCAAACCAAGAAAAATAAAACAGGTATAGATACCGAATCAGCAAAAAGAATTGTAAATGCGTTTGATTTTTTTGTGAAAGAATTTTCAGGCAAGGACGATATCTATTTGACCAATATGCTGAAGACAATTTGTGAGGCATCATGTTCAACACATCTGGTAAAAAATGAATCCGAAGCTATTCAAATGTTTATTTTTCAAAATAATCGTGGCAAAAAACCTTCCAACTTGGAAATAATTAAAGCCCAGTTTATGTTTAATGTTCACCTTTATGGAGGTGATGAAAAAGTTAATTTGATAGAAGAAATAAAAAATCGGTTTGAGAAAATATATAAATCAATTTCTTCTATTGAATACAGAATTGACGAAGATGATGTTTTAGCATACACATTAAGAGTTCATTTTAATTCACTGTGGGAATCAAATGCAATTGAAAAAATAAACAAAATTTTATCCGATAACGATTCAATTTATTTTATAAGAACTTTTACGAACTCTCTTGCGATTAGCTTTGAATATTTAACTATTTTTTTCGGTAAAGATGAAAGAGAAAATATTGAAATTCATTCATTAATAACTTTAGGAAGCTTTACAACGGTTATTCCATTTGTAATTAAAGCATATTCATTCGGACTTCAAACACATGAAATTTGTAAAATTTGTGCTTCATTTGAATCGCTAATTTTGAGGCATAGACTAATCGGAACTAGGGCAGAATTAACATCAAGAATTAATGATGTTTTTCAAAAATTTACTTCAGAGATGCCAGATATTAATCCTACTGTTGATCGAATTGAATGGATGAAAAATGTATCAAATGATTCTTGGTGGTGGGCATATTGGAACAAACATGAGTTAGAAAAAGCAATTCAAGGTGGAATGCATCATTCAACATCAAAATTCTTGCTTTGGAAATATGAAAATCATCTTAAAAAAAATCTAGGTAAAAACGGATATTCTCTGACTCGTTTTGATGATATTGATAGTCCCGAATTAGAGCATATTGCGCCACAGACTCCAACTAATGGAGAACCTATTGCAGCAGGATATTGTGATTATGATGAGGAGTTCAGGAATCAATACATTGACTGTCTGGGAAATTATCTGCTTCTATCAAAATCTCATAATTGCTCGGTTGGTAACAAACCTTTTAGCGAAAAAAGAAATACTTATAATCATCTTGAACAGCAACGTGAAATTCAAAAAATGACAACCGAATCGGAGTTTTGGGACAAGGAAAAAATAACTCAAAGAAAAGGCAAAATTGTAAAATTTGTTCTTGATAATTTTTAAATAATTCTGAACTTTCACAAAATTCAAATGAAGCCAACCCTAAAAGTTGGCTTTTTTATTGCCCTAATTTTCCAAAACAAAAAGACTACGTCACTCTTTGGCGATTTGAATCCTTTAGTTTGTGCTGTATTATAAAAGCAACGCAACATGATAGATAAAGAGGTTCAAAATGTGCTAAAAAATAAATACACCAACTGCGATGTGAAAAAGCAAAAATTGATGGAGGTTTTGTTTCTCTGTCAACAATTGCTCGAAAAATTCGACATAAAACACTGTGAAGTCAGTTTACTGAACCACTCAGAAGTATCGGGAAGATGCTATAACAATGGGGAAAGAATCTCCTTACAAGTCAATTTTAGTATTGACAGAGACATTGAACAAATCCAGAACATCATCTTACATGAAATCGCTCATGCATTGGTTGGTGTTGAGCAAGGACACAATCTTATTTGGAAACAAAAAGCGTTGGAAATAGGCGTGAAATTTTAAACAATAGATACCATGAAAATTCAAAAACGCACACTGCGACAATTTCTCGAAGAGAAAGAAAACATTTCTAAATCAGATTTTCTTGTACTTCAAGAATTGAACAAATCAGAGGGAGATTTCTTCGAAATCGACCCGAACAAAGCAAGTAGAGATTTGCTTCAATTTATTATTTTCAATGACTCATTACTTGACTATGAAACAAAAGCAACATTAACTTTTGACTTCTTGAAACCGAAAGAAAACCAAGAATCAGCAGTTGATTTTTGGAATATTAAAATTAAAGGACTTTCAACAATCATTGAAATTTATGAGAAGCACCTAAAAGACTTGGAATTTAATTTGGATCTCAAGTTAGGTGATAAACTCGTGCCGATTAAAGCCAAAATAGAATTAATCAATGCTTCAAAATTTGAAAAAAGGAGAATTGAGATTAGTTACGAAATAAAGATGATGAATACATCTAGTAGGATTGGCTTTAAAATTTTTTCAGACAGTCTTCTATTTCTAAGAGGAAGAAACAAGGATTTCACTTTTGGATTCTTATTAGAAGAAATCAACCTCTTTCCACAAAAATGTTCTCTCGTTGAGTACAATAATTTACTTCAAAAAGCTCAAGAATATAAACTTAGAAATGGTGAACAATTTTTGATGGTCGGAAAAGGTATTGAAATTGAATTCGACAGATACAATGCTTTAAATAACGCTAGAAATTCCTTCAAAAACTTGAATACATCTGAAAATGATGGAAAAGTTATTATAGAAAATGAATTGGAATATAGATACGATGAAAAAAACAAAAACCTATTCACAACTGAGCTTCCATACATTCGGGTCTATTCTCTACTTCGAAAAAATTATTATTTCGTTCATGTTGAAGACTTAAAAGAATATCAATACGACCAAACAGCTATTCATAAACTTGTTCTTCCAGAAGATAATAAACGTGTATTAAACAAACTTTTTTCAGTCAACTCTCGCGACATTCATCAAGATTTGGTAGTAAATAAAGGTGGAGGTTTGATTATTTTGGCAGAAGGAGAATCGGGCACTGGAAAAACATCTACAGCTGAAGTGTATGCAGAATTGAAAGGCAAGCCGCTTTATGTTTTACAAGTGGAAGAATTGGGAACTTCCTCCAATGCACTTGAAAGCAATTTGACGAAGATTCTAAATAGAATTCAAAAATGGAATGCCATTCTTTTGTTCGACGAAGTGGATATTTTTCTTTCTAAACGAAATGAAAACCTTGAAAAATCTGCAATTGTTGGAATCTTTCTTCGATTGTTTGAGTATTTCAATGGCATCTTATTTTTTACGACCAATCGAATGAACAGCCTAGATGAAGCCGTAATGAGTCGTGTAACATTGAAAATCAAATACCCAAAATTGGATGCTATTTCTCGTGAAAAAATATGGCAACAAAACCTGAATGCCTCAGGCTTACAAATCAAATCTCTTTCAAAATTAGCAGCAATTGAAATGAACGGACGAGAAATAAGAAACTATGTCAAACTTGCTTCAATGCTACTAGAAAACGAAGTGAAAGAAGCTGAAATAATTGAATTGATTGAACGGTTCCCGAAAGATTAATTTCGATATCTACTTTACTAATCGAAAACCTCTGAAAAACCAGAGGTTTTCTTACCATTTTTGATTTATGAGATAAATTTAAAGTTGCACCCCGAAGTAAGCTGGCGTAAGAAGAATTGTATTTAGCCAAGTAAACTATTTTGATATCTTATCTTTTTGCTTCTTAAACCCCTCTAAAAATCCCTCAATATTACTTTTTCCAACAGGATTTTGAGAATGAACAAAATAACTGGGAAGTGGTAAATATTGGTCCATACAATAATTCACCAACCACCTCGCGCAAGTCATTCCGTTTTGTTCCTCTTGATTCGGGTTTTGTGGTAACCCCAAGTCATGGTCAAAGGAAATTAATTCAGGTAAACCATGCGTTTGTATCCAAGCTTTAAATTCATTGTATGTCCTTACGATTTGCCAGTCCTCCGCTAAATATAATGAGGAATCTAATTTGTGATTTTTGACAAAGCTCACGCAATCTTTTGGCAATCGTAAATCATCCAAAAACAGCTTCATTTTAATAATGGTTTACAATATAAATACTAATCATTCGTTTTGACTTCGCCTAATTTTTGTAAAATAATCAATTCGTACAACAATCCCTTTCAATTCTCGTAATTAATTTTTGGTATTCACTGTTAAGCGTGTAAAACACAAGCAATCTGAAGGATTACAAAAATCGTCTAAGAAAAGGAGTTTAGTTTTTTCAAACATTCTTATAAAACACTCCAAGTAACTGATTTATAGAATCTTTGTCAATTTTGAATTTGTTATCTAATTTATTCTTTACGATTAATACTGTAACGAACGATTCCAATTCTCTTACACTGTCAAAATTGATTTCAGAAATTTGTTTAATAATCGAACTAGATAATTTTGACTGATTTCTTTTTATTAATTTTTCGATGATTAGTTGACGTTCAATTTGACTACAGACGTTTACAAGCTCAATTTTTAAGTGATTGATTTGAAGATTTACTTTATGAGAGCCTGTTATGATAATTTTTGCTTTCGAATGTGACAATACATCCAATATTTGCCTTTCTTTTTCCACGTCATTGTTGGAAAAGCTATCTATTAAAATAACCTTCTTACAATTCCTTAGTTTATCGAATAAGCTTGAAATGTCATAATCACTCTTCAATAAAAGATATTTCTCATAAGAAAAGTTTAGATAGTCATATTTAGAGTATTTAATCTCATTTATAATAGCATTTGCCAAATGAGTTGCTCCATTTCCACATGTACTTGCAATGAAAATAACTTTTTCGTCTAATTCACCTTTTGAGAAAGATTGCGCTATTTTCTTCTCATTCAAATTAGTATCAATTGATATAAAACTTTCAAAAGTCAAATTCTTATTTATTTCACTAAACATTTAATTAATTTATATTTTTACTAAATCTCTTCAAAAGAGAATCCATATTTTCTAAGATTCTCAAATGAGGAATCATAAGTTGATTCACAATCCAATGACGATCTTAAATCATATAAAAAAAGCTTCATTTTGTCAATGAATCCCTGTATTTGCAGTTATGCCAAGTAAAGTCATCTATTAATTTCCAGTGGATGGCGCGAATTAAATCAACACAATGATTGGAACCCCAGTGGATAATAAAATCTTTGTATAACTGATCAGAAACACTTGCCAATTGATCCGCATATTCAGAGAAAAAACGATTAAACTTTATCGTGCTACATATATCGCCCAAAATATCACTCATATCACTCCTCAGACTTCGGTAAATCGTTACATCAACATCACTTTGATGTTCAGGAAAACTTGTGTAATAATCAAAGGATATTTGTTCCAATGATTTGTAAGCCTCTGTTTTCAAAATACTATATTTTCTATAATCATCCATCCTTTTTCGACCTTCTGGCTTTCTAAATTCAAGTTCCCGCACGTAACACTTCGAAAGGCAATAGCGTTTGCTAGGTTTGTAATTCATTCCATGAAATACAGCTGCGTTGTACAGACTTACCAATTCAACATAAAATTGCCTCAAATTGGGGTTCTTGATAAAATCATCGTTATTCAAAAAATCAATAAAACACAAGGCTTGCTCTTCTAACGAAAGCACAGGGGATTTCTTTCTAATTACTGTCATTTCATATTGATTTTTTGCATCAACAGGCATTTCTTTCAACGGTTTATTTTTGGTTAATTTTCTCATTTCAGCTATTTTATACGGATTTACGACACGAAATTACAGTTGCACTCCGCCATAAGTTAGCGTAAAAAGGAATTTTGTGTAGCAGGAATTTTACATCTAAAAAGTCATAAATCAAGTTTGATTTGAAAGGATTTTTGCTTAATTTTAAATAGGGGAATTTAATTAAGGACTATTATTAAAGATTTATGGGTAGCATTCGATTATTTGAAAACAAACAAATCCGTTCTGATTGGAATGAACAACAAAAAAGTGATATATGACAAATTTAAAAATATTTGAAAAGGCTTCAATCAGGTCTTTCTTTGATAAAGAAACGGAAAATTGGTATTTCTCAATAGTTGATGTTGTTGAAGTTCTCACTGATTCTGTAAATCCTACTGACTATTTAAAAAAACTTAGAAAGAGAGATGTAGAACTTGGAGTCTACCTAGGGACAAATTGTCCCCAGATAGCTATGGTAAATAAATCGGGAATAAAAAGAAAAACACTAGCTGGAACGAATAAAGACATTTTACGTCTTATCCAATCCATTCCGTCACCAAAGGCTGAACCTTTCAAGCAATGGTTAGCGCAAGTTGGTGCAGAACGCATCGCAGAGATTGAAAATCCAGAATTGGCACAAGCTCGCATTAGAGCTACTTATAAAGCCAAAGGGATGAATATTATTTTAACCTTAAATCTCGCTTCCTAAACCCCTCCAAAAATTTAGATACATTCAAGATCAAACCTATGAAAGCTATTTTGATAAAGAAATCAAAAACCTCAAATCTTGATAATTGGTACTTTCAATAAATTCAAAAAAATCCACGTTCGCCATTTGATTTAAAGGGTTACAAAAAATGTAAAATGGTTAAAACCATTGATTGTTTTGTACATATTCCATAGGTACGGGTTTAAACCCGTACCTATGGAATACGTGCATATTAATTCTGCCACCACTGGCGGTACAATTAGAAATCATTCAAAATCAGTTGCAATTTTCGATGATCTATTAGCTTATTTTCTAAGAAATTTCTGTTTGTAATTCTCATAATATTCACTAACTTCAATAGAAAAAACTTGGAATCAAGTTGAAAATTGAATTGTGAATGCACTGCGTTCGTGATTTCATAGTATTGGAAACGAGTAGTATAAGTAGAAACAGGTTATGGTAGAAATAGAAAACAAAGCATTATTACATTCCATTATTTCTCTGATTGAGGAAACAAGGGAAAGCGCCATTCGTTCGGTGGATTTTCATAAAGTTCAATTGAATTGGCACATTGGTAAATTTATTTTTGAAGATGAGCAAAAGGGTAAGGAACGAGCTGAATATGGAAAATACTTGATAAAGTATCTTTCAAAAAATTTAGAACCACTTTATGGCACTTCATATACAGTAAGACAATTGGAAAGATTTAGACAGTTTTATCGAACTTTCCCAATTGCGTCCGCACTGCGGACGCAATTGAATTGGACACAATACAAACTTCTTATTTCTCTTGAAAACGATGATAAGCGCGATTTTTATCTTTCCGAGAGTATAAAAAATCATTGGACATCCAGACAACTTGAAAGACAAATAAACAGTGGTTTATATGAACGTTTATTGCTGAGCAACGACAAAGAAAGCGTTTTAGCTGTAGCACGCGGTGAACGATTGCCCTCGGAAGCAAAAGAAATCATCAAAGACCCCATAAATCTTGAATTTTTGGGTTTAAAACGCGAAAGTGCTTACTACGAAAAAGATTTAGAAACGGCGATAATTACACATTTACAAGAATTTCTTTTGGAACTTGGAAATGGATTTTCATTTGTGGCGCGTCAAAAAAGAATACACATCGAAGGTGATGATTTTTTTGTTGATTTGGTATTGTACAATAGACTTTTGCAATGTTTTGTAATCGTAGAAATTAAGACACAAAAATTAACGCACCAAGACATTGGGCAATTACAAATGTATGTCAACTACTATGACCGAATTGAAAAACTACCGCATGAGAATAAATCGATTGGCATTTTACTTTGTGCAGATAAAAATGACGGAGTTGTAAAATTCACCCTTCCCGAAAATGAGAAAAACATCATCGCAAGTCAATACAAAATCTATCTTCCAACCGAGGAACAGTTGTTGAACGCGATTGCCTTAGAATTAAAAAATAGAAAAGACGGATAGAAGTTCATGTTAAAAAATTCACGTTCGCCATTTGATTTAATGGGCTTAAAAAATTGTAAAATGGTTAAAACCATTGATTGTTTTATACATATTTCCATAGGTGAGGTTTAAACCAGTACCTATGGAAATTAATATCTCCTTAATTCGTTGATTTTCTCGCCAGTTGACCGCATGAAGTCGTTTGTTGTAGGATTCAGTATAACAGTTCAGAATTTGAATCTTTGGAATTTCAATGTCGGCGGTGCTTTTAGTTGCTTCCACCAGTTCAATTGGACGTTTCAAACTTCTTTTTTGTTCGAAACTTAAATTTAATTTTAGCGCGTCAGTGGGGCTGCTTAACAACATATTACTCAAATTTTCAATACGTTTGATAGCTGATTTTCTCGGTTCTGCCTCTTTGGATTGCAGCAAACGAGCATACACTTTTCGCAAAGAAATTGTCTCCTTGTTAAGTCTTTTTAGAAACAAAAGTTGTTCTTCAATTTCACTTTCAAATAAGGGAAGTGCTTTTTTTAAACTTAAAATCTTGTGTTCGATTGCTGCTTGATAATGCTTTGTTTTAACACTCAAAGCTTCATAGGTGTTTACCATTAATCCGTTACTGCAAACTTGTCTAAATAGGGTCTGCTGAAAAAGTCAGACCTCGAAGAAGAGGCGAAGCCAAATGAGCCAGTCCCGATAGCTATCGGGACTAGACGCAGTCAATGAAGATGTATATTAATACTTCGATTTACCTTCGGTGCTACTCCGTGGTGACTGCAACGAAGAAGATGGTTTATTTGCTTTCAGCGCTACTTCGTGGTCTGGCTAACAAAATAACATCATCTTTGATGCAAGGAAATTTCTAAAAACAACTAAAAAACCTTGCATCTAAGAGAATATGTATCACCTAAACACAAGGTAAAATAAAGGTTTTGTGTTTTTCAGCAGACCCTACTCACTTTAATTTCACTCTGTTTTTTCATGATTACTAGTTTTTAAATTTTCACCACTTCGAACAAATGTGCGGGAATGCGACCGCCACCTAATTTTTTTAAGTCCAAGCCATAAATGCGAAGAAAAGCGTCTTGTACTTCGTGACCACCATTTGACATTATTGGATTACTCGAATACTTGGAGGCAACATCAACGTTCATTCCTTTTTCTAATCTCAGTCCGTTGGAGTAGCTGTTTTGCTTTGCTGTAATTCTAAAAAGTGCCATGTTTTATTGTTTTTATGACACGAAAATAAATCGTCAAACTGCCAAAACTTGACGGAGCGAGTTGTTAAAAGAAAAGATTTAGGATATTTTTATCCATTTTGAAACAGATTCAAAACTAGAAATTGATCAGTACATCATAATGTTAAAAACCGCGAGAAGTGTTAGAATGGAATGTCAACTCACGCTTTTTTTGAATAAAGTTTTATTTTCAGAAAGTTAAGCCAATAGTTTAACTTCAAATCGTTTGCATCTTTTGAACCATTCCAGGAATTAAGAATTTTGGAAAAAAGGGCATGACAAATCGGATGAGCACATTTAGAATCGGTTCTGAAATACAAATAACTTTCCCTTTTTCCATTGCTCGATATCCTTTTTCAGCGGTAGATTTGGCACTTGCAGCTTTTTCAAATAGATTTCCACCTGTCATTCCAGCTGTTTTTTCAAATTCTGTTTTCACAGGCCCTGGACAAAGAGCAGTTACACTAATATTATGCGGTTTTAGTTCGTGTGCCAAAGCTTCACTAAAAGAAACAACAAATGCTTTCGTTGCAAAATAAGTTGCTTGAAGCGGACCAGGGAAAAAGCCTGCTGTACTAGCTGTATTAAGAATTTTACCCGATTTTCGCTTTTTCATATCTTGCAAAAACAAATGGCTAAGTTTAACCAAGGCGCTGACATTCAAATTAATCATTTCAATGTCTTTTTCAATTGGACGATCAACGAAAAATCCGTGACCTCCAAAACCAGCATTGTTGAATAAATAGTCAACTTGCACGCCTTCTTTTTGGGTGAAAGCGTACACGTTCTCAGCGGCGTCCACACGTGTTAAATCTTGCTGAAAAACCCAAACTTTTACTTTGTATTTTTCGACAAGTTCAGATTTCAAAGTTTCTAGTTCATCTAACCTTCTCGCAACAAGGACTAAATCACCATTTTTACGCGCGTGAATTCTTGCCAATTCCATACCAATTCCACTAGAAGCACCTGTAATCAAAGCTGTTTTTTTCATTTGTTATCAATTTTCACGCTAAAAATAAGGAATGTTTTATTGCTTGTAAGTTAATTTAATCTAATTCAATTTTAAATTGATTTTAGTATAATTTTCCAATTGAATTACTTCAATCGGGTTTACTGAATTTTAGCGCTTAGAACTTTTATTCATCCAAGTTGATTTGTTCAATTCAAACCAATCAGTTGGGTCGCCTTCATAATCAAATGTCTCTTTAAAGTCAAAACCCAACTTCTTTAATACTTTTTTTGAATTAGCGTTTTTCGGGTCTGTTATTGCAAAAATACGTTCAGCGTTCAAGTTTTTGAACCCATAGTCCAAAATTGCGGTCGAAGATTCCGTTGCAAAACCTTTTCCCCAATGTTTTTTTTTAAAACGATAGCCAAGTTCGTAGAAATTAGTGTGATTGTTCAAAGGTTGCTTAAAGTATTTTAATCCAGACCAACCAACACACTCATTTGTCAATTTGTCAAGCACAGCCCAACGAGCAATTCCATTTTCTTGATATTGAACTTTCAGCGATTCGATGATTTTTGTTATTTCGTCAATTGATTGCACAGGTTTATTTTCGATAAACAAATGAACTTCCGGATCTGAATCCATCTCAAATAAATCGTCTGTGTCTAAATAATCTAATTCTCTTAAAAGCAGTCGTTCTGTTTCTATTTCTATTTTCATCGTTTGTTTCTATTTCTCAATTACGAAATTGTTGCATCTAAGAATTTTCTAATCAATTCTTTGGCAATTTTATTGAGGAATTGCTTCCACTAATATTGTATTTCCTGCTTTGTCGTAATAAGTGCAACTCATTTTGTCCATACGTATTTCCCAATTTTCAATACCTGTTTCTGCACACATTTTAATGAATGTTAGGTAGTCGGTCTTTCCTTTTTGGTGGGCTAGTAGTTCAGCTTTAAATTTTTCAATAGTTGGTGTTTCGGCAACTGCAATGGTTTCATATTTCGCAGGAACTGTTACCACGTGGTCATTTTCACCGAAATAATCTGTATGTCCGTCTGTTACATAGGATTTATAATGCCTTACACCCAATGCCTTGATTTCTTTGATGTAAGAAGGAAAGTCTGCACCCGATTTCACTTTGCTGTGAGCTGCTTTGATTTGTTCTACTGTAAACATTTGATTTTATTTTAGTTGTTAAGTGATTTGTTGATTTAAAAGAAAAAGGAAATAAAGAGTTAGCATGAAAAGTGAATTTAGGGCGGGACACATTGGTTGCGATAACGAAATAACCTTAAATTTCAGCAAGTATGATAAATTTAGTCGTAATGATGTCTGCATTTTACAATTTGAATTTCATCCTCTTGAAACCTGTAAATAAGTCGATGTTCATCGTCAATTCTTCTAGACCAAAACCCAGCGTATTTGTGTTTTAATGGTTCAGGTTTACCAATTCCTTCAAAAGGCGTTCTAGAAATATCTTTTAGTAGTTCGTTTATCTTCTTTACTTTTTTCTTGTCGATTTTCTGCCAATACAAATAGTCTTCCCAAGATTCATCTACAAAAACATATTTCATATTATTCCTCAATTAAATCTTTTGGAAATGAATTTCCTTTTTTCAATTTTTCAATAGCGGAATCAAGACGTTTTTCGTTAGCCAGCGAAGATAATTCATAGTTTGTTGCCATTAAAGAGTTGTATTCTTCTAAAGACATCACTACAATTCCAGAATCCTTTCCTCTGTTAATTATCAAGGTTTCGAAGTTTTTTGTCACTTTATCGAAGTAAGACTTCATATCTTTTCTAAAATCTGAAATGTTTGCAATGACCATTAATTTATGTTTTTATGTACAAATATATGTACAATATTTTGTGTTTTCTAAGTTTAGTTGTTAAATGTTGTTCGTTGACGTTAGCTCGTTTATACCTCGCAGGAGTAAGGCTGTTAAACCTTTTTAAGTTTATATCTGAATTAAAATTTAGTTGAAAATAAGGGAGTAAGACATAAACGTGGGGATAAATAATTGATTAGGATTAATTTTCTTTGTTGAAAAAAGAGAACTTGAATAATTATATTCAACTATTAAAACTCATCTTGCCACCGTTTATGATTGACTATTTTTGATGAATAAAAAATGTGTCGTATTTCCTATATAGATTATCCCAATTTAAAGATTAAATCCTAAATTTTTGGTAGTGTTCAAAAAAGTGTGTAAAGCTTAATCAATTTTGATTAAATTTTCTTTGGAAACAGCCCTAAATAATAGAAGCTGCTTCCTCCGAATTTTGATTTTCCACATCAAATTTATGAAATAATT
>VEQH01000075.1 GCA_018883325.1 Flavobacteriales bacterium
CCGCCACCGAAGCCTCCTCCGCCACCAAAACCACCTCTTCCAATGCTTCCCCAGAATATACCACTTGCAATAGACTGACCTATTCCTCCGCCTCCACCACCGCCGCGACCGCCTTTTTTAATTAAAACGATGACGATAATAATGATTAAAATAACAAGCAACAAACCTCCCACAAAACCTACTTCTTTCTTGTTCTTTTCTCGGTATTGTTTTGAGTTATATTCTCCTTTCGATAACTTTGAAAGAACATCAACTGCTTGTTTAATTCCTTGATAATAATTGTCTTGCTTGAAATTTGGTAAGATTTCGTTTTCAATAATTTCATTGGTGGTTAAATCAGGAATTGCACCTTCCAATCCCCTTCCAACTGCTATAAATGTTTTTCTGCCACCATCTGTTTTGGTAGGTTTAATTAATAAAACGATACCATTGTCCTCTTTTTCCTTTCCAACGCCCCATTTTTCTCCAATTTCAACTGCGTATTCCCAAGGTTCATAACCTTTTAAATCATCAACAACGATGATTGCAATTTCATTGGAAGTTTCAGCCTCAAATTTTTCTAATTGTGCCTCAATTTCAGCTTCCTCTGAAGGAGATAATAATTGAATTGTTGAGAAATTGTTATAAAGTCGAGGTGGAGATTTTGGCGCAGGAAGTTGTGCCAATACACTCAACGAAAGGCTTATAAAAAGAACTAAACTTGTAAATTTCTTGATCATTCGTTGGTGCTTATTTTATTACTTAACTCATTAACATCTCCTTCTTCTAAAGGGAAATAAGTGGCAAGTTGTTCACCAGCTTCTTTAACCGCAGCACAAATACCTTCTGTGAATTTTCCTTGTTTAAACAATTCAATCATCACGTCGCGGGTGCTGTCCCAAAAATTGGAAGGCACCAACTCATTGATGCCTTTGTCTCCAATTATTGCCAATTTCTGATTCGAAAAAGCGATAAAAATCAAAACCCCATTTCGCAGTTGTGTTTCGTGCATTCGCAACTCCTCAAACACTTCAATTGCTCGTTTTACTGGATCACCATCACACTGTTTATCAATGTGAACTCTGATTTCTCCAGAAGTTTCAAGTTCTGCTTGCGCAATAGCCGCTTGAATTAAATCTTTATCTTTTTCTGTCAACATACGTTTTAGAATTTTACGTCCGGCGCTTTTTCAGCACCTGAAGCAGCTTTGAAACCTTCTTTTTTAGGGAATTCTTCACTGCTTAAAAACAATCTGTTGAAGAATCCACGAATGTGCGTGTTGTACTCTTTGATAGATTCGTTGTACAAATCTCGCTCACGGTTGATTCTGTTCTCTGTTCCTTCCAATTGCATTTGCAATCCTTGGAAATTTTCAGTTGAACGAATTTGTGGGTAAGCTTCATACGCCAAATTAATTGCTGTATTGATTTTTTTACCCAACATTTCTAATTGTTCTGGATTTTTAGCGTTTGAAATTTCATCCGAAACACCAACAATACCAGCACGTGCTTGCGTTACTTTTGTTAGAATCTCTTTTTCGTTATTAGCTGCACCTTTAACGATTTCAACCAAGTTTGGAACTAAATCCGCTCTTCTTTGATAAGCAGATTGAACATTTCCCCATTTTTCATTTACTCCTTCTTGTAATTTCACTGCTTTATTATAGGAATTGTAATATCCTAAAAAAGCGAACAAAATAACAGCGCCAATAACGCCTAAAACAACATAACTACGTTTCATTTTATATAATTTAATGGTCAAATGTATTTATTTTTTAGTTACTCTAATTTCCGTTAACTAAAAATGGGAAAGAATCTTTACAAACGGCGTTTTTAACGTATGAATTCAAGCTGATTTAACTCGAATGAACGAAAGCTATCTTTCTCTTTTTCAATAAAAAAGAAAAACAAAGGGCTTCATTTGGAAAAAAAATAAGGTTTGGAATATAATGTTGATTTTACTTTTTTAACCTTGTTTGAAACGAGTCAAAAAAAACAACAAAGAATCAAGACAAAAAACGTAGGGATAAATAATTGATAAGGATTAATTTTTTTCGTTGAAAAAGAGAACTTGAATAATTCATAGAACTATTAAAATTCATCTTACCACTGTTTATAATTGACTATTTTTAAGGCTTAAAAATGTGTCGTTTTTCTTCTATGTAATTACCCATATTAAAGCTCAAATCCTCAACATTTTGCATTTACCCTAGTAATCTCCCTTAATTTTCTTAATGCCTTAATGGTTAATTTTAACCATTAAGAACTTAAGGTTCATTAAGATTAATTTACTTTAATTTTCAAAAGTGCGCTTTAAATAATAAAATCAAAGCATTCAGAGCTCTATTTAGAGGGGGCGAAATATATAAGTATTCAAAAGCAAGTTTAGATTGAAGCGTTTGGTAGGATTATCTCAACTTGGGACAAACATTTCCTGTTCCTAAGCGAATGGTGAGCATTCCACCTGCGTAAACATACCAATCTTTCGTGGAAGAATTTCCTCGACGTCCGTAACGATTTCCATCCAAACTTCTATTGTTCAAATCGGCAGCTATCTGACCATTTGCTGCTGCTAACGCTGATGGATCAAGGTAAAAATCAGAACCTACATCATCAATGTAATCGGTAAATGTTTTGCGAATGGCAATATCCACATTGAAAGTTGCTCTTTTTCCGAGGGTAACTTTTGCCCCAAGCCCCAAAGGAACACACAATTGGTAATTACTGTAATTTCGTTTTTTCCCTAAAGCGCTCCCCTGCCCTTCTGTGCCAATACTCTGAAGTTTAACTTCTTGACCGTTAATTGTGGTTGTCGGTTCCATATAAAACATTCCAACTTGAGTAATTAAATACGCAGTTCCAGGATAGCGACGACTTCCAAATTGGAAAGGAAAATAATTAAACTCTATTCCTCCTGCTAACTCTCGAATACGTGATTTAAAATCAAGATTTCTATTGACATTTAATGTTTTTTTAGAATCACTATCATACGCTTCGACATTTCCAACGGTATAATTAACGCGCAACGAAAGTCGTGAATGTACCGTAAATCGATACATAAATCCTCCAGCTAATTGACTTTTGTAAAATGGTTTGAATTGATTCAAGTCGCCAATGTAATACATTGATCCTAAGTGAACTCCGATTTCAGAGCGCGAGAAAAAATTTGGTTGTTGAGCGTTTAATTTTAAACCAAGAAATAAGAAGAAAAATAAGGTAATTTTAGCTTTCACAAATACAAAACGAATCATTGTCAAAAATAGTACATTCTTGATGGAATTTTTATAATATAACAACTTTTGGCGTTACTTTCATTGGTTGAAAAGAAAAGGGATTGCAAAGAATTAACACAAACGAAAATGTCAGCACTTAAATCAAAATTAATTTATGCAGAAAATGTAGCACTTGCGCTCTTTTCCGAAGTTGAAAACAGAAAACTTATTGTCGCAGGAAAAGACGAAGCTACCTTAAATGCGGAAATCTTTCAATTAGCAAAAGAACTTTTTAACATTGAAAAACACTGGCACAAACGCATTGTTAGAAGTGGCGAAAACACGTTGCATCCTTACAAAGTAAATCCACCTAATCGCGTTTTTCAAGCGGACGATATTCTATTTTTTGACTTTGGACCAGTCATTGAAAAATGGGAGGCAGATTTGGGTAGAACGTATGTCCTCGGCTCAAATCCCTTGAAACTTAAACTCAAAAAGGACATCGAGAAAGCTTGGTTTGAAACTAAAGAATGGGTTGATTCACACACTGAATTAAGAGCTCACGAGTTGTTTGAGTTTGCTGTGAACAAAGCAAAAGAATACAATTGGGAATTTGGAGGGCCGATTGCAGGTCATTTGATTGGAGAATTTCCACATGAAAAATTAGACCCTGACAATTATCGATTTTACATCCACCCTGAAAATGAAACCGATATTTTCGCAAAAGATGAAAATGGAATGGAAAGACATTGGATTTTAGAAATGCACTTCATTGATAAAGCAACTAAAATCGGTGGATTCTATGAGCAATTGCTGTTTTAATCTATAGGTAATAAATCAATATGAATGCGCACAATTGTACCAATAGATTCCTCCAAATGTCGGAATGACTTTTCAAGGGATAAAAATGCGAAAATGCTCCGCATTTTCGCTGAAACACCTACACAAGTAGTCATTTCGACTGAAAGGAGAAATCTACTGTTTTGAAAACTAATGCTCAATAAAGTAAAACAATACAGATCAATTAAAAATCAATAATTGAACGGAATTTTTAAACCGTCGTATGCAACAAAAACATTTTCTGGCAAAGTCAATTCTATTTCTGAATGACGACCGAACAAATGAGAAATATGAGTGAGGTAAGCTTTTTCAGGTTTTATTTCATCAATGAAAGCAAGTGCTTCTTCTAAATTAAAATGTGAAATGTGCTTTGAACGATGCAAGGCATTCACAATTAATGTTTTCGTTCCTTTAACTTTCTCTTTTTCTACCTCGCTAATTGTTTTTGCATCAGTGATGTAGGTAAAATCCCCAAAACGAAAACCTAAAACAGGTAGCTTGTAATGCAGGACTTCAATCGGAATTAAAGTCAAATTATGATTGAGTGAAAAAGGATTTAATTCAATTCTATTGAGTTCAAATTTCGGAACTCCAGGGTATCTTTCCTCAGAAAAAGCATAATGAAATTCACGTCGCAAGGCAAGTTCCACCTGCGAAGTACAATAAATTTCCATCGGGCGTTCTTCTTTGTAATTAAACGCACGCACATCGTCCAATCCTGCCAAATGGTCTTTGTGTTCGTGGGTGAAAATCACGCCACTCAATGTTGTTACTTTTTCACGAAGCATTTGATTACGAAAATCTGGACCAGAATCAATTACATAATTTTCATTTTGCACATTGATCATAATCGAAGCGCGAGTTCGGTTATCTTTCGCATCCGGAGACGAACAAACGTGGCAATCGCAAGCAATCACAGGTACACCTTGTGAAGTTCCAGAACCTAAAATTGTAACCAAGCCTTCCATTGAAACGAAATTAGTTATTGTTTTCCAAAGATGACTTTAGATTTCGACAATTTTTAAAGAAGTATCTTTTCTTAAAAACAAATTTAAAATCGTGTTAATATCGCGATTTTCATTCTGAGGAATGATATAGCGTTTCCAATCTGAAGGTTCCTTGCCGTTGAAATGAAATGGCGCAAATCCATAACCTTTGTAAGCACCGTTTTCAATTAAAACCATACTTCGTTCTCCTTTGTTGCGCCCTTTGTCCAAAATGTAAAATGATTTTCCTTCAAACGATAATTGGCGAACCAATTCTGAAACGCGTTCATTGTATGATGCTGCCGATTCTTCGCCCACGCAAGCACCTCTACATTGCTTGATTGAATGGTGAAAACAGCCTGATTGCGTTGGATAAAGTCCACACAATTTCTGACACAATTGATATTTCTCAACGATGTGTGTCAAATAATCATTTCCCTCTTTTCGCGTCGTGAAATGCAAGAGCGGAATACTTTCTGTTTTCGCAATCGAATGAATGGTCAAGTTCAAATATCCTTTTGCATCTTCAACATCAAACAAACCAAATGGGAATGAACTCTTTCTCAATTTTCGGTTGTAAAGCGGTTGGTGTTTTTTAATCAATTCCGACTCCAACAACATTGCAATCAATTCAGAACCAGTTAATTCATATTCAACCCTCACAATTTCTTGAATCATTTTTAATCCTTTGGCAGTTGAAGTATTGCGAAGGTGTTGTTCTACTCGTTTCTTTATGTGAATACTTTTTCCGATGTAAATAATCTGATTAAATTCATTCAAAAACTTGTAAACTCCAGCTTTATTGGGTAATTCATCAATGATTTCGATATTCAAATTTGGATGCACAGATTTTGGGTTCACCTCTTGCTGTATAAAATTCGAAAGATGATTGGGATCTTTGTGATAAATTAAATCAAATAATTTGGTTGTTGCCAATGCGTCACCTCCTGCTCGATGTCTACCAACTATCTCAATTTCAAGCGCTCGACTTAATTTTCCGAGACTGTAAGAAACATGGCCTGGAATAACATAACGCGCAGCTCGAACTGTGCACAAATGAGGCAAGCGAAAATCGAAACCTAAGCTTTTAAATTCGTGGCGAAACATGCCATAATCAAACGCAACATTGTGAGCTACGAAAATGCAATCTTCTGTAAATTCCAATACTTTCTTTGCGATTTCGTAAAATTTCGGTGCATTTTCAACCATTTCGTCCGTGATTCCAGTTAATCGAACAATAAACTCAGGTATTTGCTGCTCTGGATTGACTAACGTAATGAATTCATCGATGATTTTTTCACCATCGTATTTGTACATCGCCAATTCTGTTATCTTAGAATTCTTGGGACTTCCTCCAGTAGTTTCAACATCAACGATGACAAAATTCATGGTCACGAAGGTATTTAAAAATGTTGAAATCAAGGTTTAGAAATCTGAAAAAGAAACGGATAAAGTCAGTTGTGTTGGATTTTAAGTTTTTATTGCAATTTAGATTAAATCGTTACTTGCTTATCTTTCACAAATTGATTCCATAAAATAGATTGTTCCTTATTCAATACGCGTGGCATTTTATTTTGACCGCCTGTTTTTCCCAAAGAAGCTAGAAAATCGTAGAACAACGAAGGTGCAACAAAGTGAATTGTCGGTTCTTTCAAATTGTATTTTCGAACGTAAGCATAATCGTCATTTAATTTGCAAAGTTGTGCGTCAATAAATTGCATAACCTGTTCTTTTTCTGCGACTTGATCTACACCTAAATACCAAACATGGCGTTGATCAATTTCGTCGGCGTAAATGGTAAATTCGTCCACCGAAATCGCTAATTCTTCGTTTAAAGAAAGTAAAGCTTGATTGATATTATCCAACGATAAATGCTCGCCACATAAACTCAAAAACTGTTTGATTCTTCCCGTAATGACCAATTCATAATCGTCAACATTTATAAATCGAACCAAATCACCAATTAAATAACGCCACAAACCAGCATTTGTAGAAATAACCATCGCATAATCAACTCCTTCTTGAACTTGACTAATTGTCAGCGCGTCGTGTTTATCAATTAATCTTCCATTTTCATCAAAATAATCGGAATTGAAAGGGATAAATTCAAAGAAAATTCCTGAATTCAGTAGCAGTTTCATTCCTTTTCTGTGTGGTGAAGTTTGATAAGCAAAATAACCTTCAGATGCCAAATAAGTATCTAGTAATTGAATCTTTTTTGTCCCCAACTTCTCCAAGCGATTGATGTACGGATCCATAAAAACACCTCCATGCACATAAACTTGAAGATTTGGCCACATTTCATGAATGGAATCTAGTTGATAATGCTCTTTGATTTTTTCAAGCAATAAAATACACCAACTCGGAATTCCAGCAATGATACCAATGTTCCAAAGTGGCGCTTTCTCAATGATTGCCTCCAACTTTTCATTCCAGGTTTTTAAATCAGTAATTCGTTTTCCAGGTTTTGTAAAAGGTGTTGCAACCAAAGAAGTGTGTTTTCTCAAAATACCGCTCAAATCACCTTCAATATGCTTTCCAACTTTATTCAATTTTGTAGAGCCACCAACCGTTAAAATACTACTTCCGTAAAAGCTTTCGGGCAAATCCAATTCATGTAAAACAGAAAGTTGACGTAAACTTGTTTTTTGAAAAGAACGAATCATTTCCAACGTAACAGGTATGCGTTTACTAGGCGAACCTGTCGTTCCTGATGAAAGCGCGAAATACTTGATTTTTCCACGCCAAGTATGATCTTTTGCGCCGTTGATTGTTTCCTCCAACCATAATTTATAGAAAGTATCGTAATCCGTTAAAGGTACATTTTTTTGAAAATAGGTAACAGCATCCACTTTTTTCAACACTTCATGAAAGGAGTGATAGAATCCAAATTTGGTATTTTTCGCACTTTCGAGCAAATTACGCAAGGCTTCTAATTGGTGCTTGTATTCAACTCCTTTTTTTGCGTTACGCTTATAACTAATTGCTGTTGTTTTCTTTATTAATTTACCGACGATAGCCATAGATTTCGATTTTTCGTGCCTTTTAATTCCGTTTTAATTAAGAACGAAAATAAAGGTAAAAAATTTGGCAATACTTTCTGAGTTTCTTTTAAATTTGCAAAAACCAAATTTTATGAGCGTTAAAACTTTTATTGTTCCTCACGATTTTACTTCCGTAGCAGACATTGCCTTAGAGCATGCGATTGTAACAGCAAAGCCTTTGGAAGCAACGATTCAACTTCTCCATGTTGTATCAAAAGAATCACAAATTCCAGAGTCAATTCAGAAATTGGAAGCAATTATCGAAAAACACAACAACCAAGGAATTACAATTGTTCCAAACGTTCGTATAGGTAATATTTTTGAAGATATCGGTGGATTTGCTGCTGAGCACATGGCAGAGTTAATCATCATGGGTACACACGGTGCTCACGGTTGGCAACACATCACAGGAAGCAATGCTTTGAAAGTGGTAACAAGTTCTCCTGTTCCATTTATTATCGTTCAAGAAAAAGAAAAGAAAATCAAACCAACGGGATACGATTTAATCGTTGTTCCAATGGATTTACACAAAGAAACAAAACAAAAATTAGCTGTTGTAGCTAATCTTGCAAAATACTTCAACTCTGAAGTGCATGTTGTTACACCAGATGAAAGCGATGAATATTTAAGAAATCAAGTTGTTTCTAATATTACTTTCTCTCAAAAGTTTTTCCAAGAAAGAGGAATAAGTATTAAAACTGCAATTATTCCAAGTAGTGGTTTCGACAAAGAAGTTGTGAAATATGCAACAAGTGTTGATGCTGATTTAATTGCAATCATGAATTTAAGTAACACAGGTTTGTTCACTTTATTATCAAGCAATTACGAACAATACATCATCACAAATGACGCGTTGATTCCAGCTTTGATATTGAATCCTATCGAAACAATGTCAGAATCGGAAACAAGCAGCATGTTCTCCATGTAATATTATTGAATTATTCAGCCCGTCAACGTCAATTGACGGGCTTTTTTGTTTACAACAATCTCATTTTATGTCTAAATTAACTACACTTCAAGATTTTATTTTAAAAAATCAAGCTGATTATTCTTTTGCAACAGGTGAATTTTCACGTTTGTTAAATGACATTGCAGTTGCCTCAAAAATTGTTTCAAGAGACGTACGTCAAGCGGGCTTAGTGGATCATATCTTAGGAGCACAAGGCGGACAAAACGTGCAAGGCGAAGAGCAACAAAAATTAGACGTAGTTGCAGATGTTGCCTTCATCAAAGCATTCGAACAAGGCGGTGAAGTTTGTGGAATTGCTTCGGAAGAAAATGATGATTTTGTTGCGTTCAAAAGCGAGCAATCAAAAAATGGAAAATACATCGTTCTTTTCGACCCTTTGGATGGTTCAAGTAATATTGATGTGAACGTTTCTATTGGAACAATTTTTTCAATTTACAAACGCATTTCTCCAATTGGAACAGAAGCAACGTTAGAAGATATGTTGCAACCAGGAACAGCTCAAATTGCGGCAGGTTACGTTCTTTACGGTTCTTCAACGATGTTGGTTTACACCACAGGAAACGGAGTTAATGGTTTTACTTTAGATCCTTCAATCGGTGAGTTTTGTTTATCACATCCAAATATGAAAATGCCCGAAATTGGTCGCATTTACGCGATGAACGAAGGAAATATTTTTGAATGTGAACAAGGTTTAAGAGATTATGTAAACTACTGTCAAAGTAGAGAAAATCAAACTGGAATGCCCTATTCCGGAAGATATATTGGTTCTTTGGTTGCTGATTTCCACAGAAATTTAATCAAAGGAGGAATTTATATTTATCCAGATGTACTAAGTGCTCCAGAAGGAAAATTGAGACTACTTTACGAATGTAATCCATTGGCTTTCATTGCAGAGCAAGCTGGTGGTTTGGCAACAACTGGAAGAAAAAGAATTTTGGAAATTAAACCAGAACGTTTGCACCAAAGAGTTCCTTACTATGTTGGTTCAAAATTGATGGTTGAAAAAGTTATGGATTGTATTGAAAAAGCGAAGTAACGGTTTGCCGATTGGCGCTCGAATAGGCTTTTTATTATTGAATCGTTATTTCTTATTTTCAAGAGATTCCTCATTTTATTCAGAATGGCTCTTAGTTTGAAGTGGTAGCGAAAATGCTACGCATTTTCGAATTTTCCACCTAATATATGAGTCCTTCCTACCTTTGGGATGGATCTTAAAACCCTTGAAAAAGAATTTTCTTTGTAGAAATGATGACATCTTGAATACCAAGAGATTCCTCATTTTATTCGGAATGACTCAGCAGTTAGGATAGATAGCGAAAATGCTACGCATTTTCGAATTCCCCTCTATATTCATCAGTCATTCTGAGTGAAGCGAAGAATCTTATTAGATTGCATTTAAACTTGTGACGTTTTTAATAGTGACGTCTTGGAATGACTTTTTTGGCAATAAAAAACACTCAATTATCTAATGGATTATTCTACTCTTTAAAATTGAAATTCAGGATTTTGCGCGAGAATATCCCACGTGTGGTCGGCTAACAATTTTACCGTTGCGATAAACTCAAATTTTTGTTTGGTTCTACCCCATTGGTTCGGTCCAACTAGCGAAAGCACATACGTTTTATTATCACGTTGGTACAAGTGATATGTGTGATTGATGAATGGCTCAAAGCGCATTTCTGCTTGATAAATAAATTCAGAAACTTGTTTTCTCGCATTTAATTTTTTCGCTTGTTCAGCCAACAATTGCATCTGTTCATAAATTTGATTCAGTTGCATATCTGTTTGATGATCCATTGCTTCGAGCGCACGACCTTTCAACTTTCCTTGATCTTCGGGTTTGATTAAAGCGCTTCCTGCGTGATGCGCATATTCCAAACTGTGTGGATTTTCCGTGATTTTATCAGGATCAATTGGATTGATGAATTCTTTGTTTTCCATTTAAAAAATAGTTGCTAGTTTTTTTCCTACTTCAGAACCGATTGCGACACCCATTCCACCCATACGAACACCAAAAGCTACTCTATTGTTCACTTTTTTAATAATTGGTGATTTTTCGTTTCCAACTCCCATGATTCCTGACCATGAATAATCGACTTCAAATGGTGAATTTGGTAAGATATTTTCTTTCAATAAACTTAAAATTGAATCTTGAATTTGATTTGTCGTTCCGAAATTTTCAGTTGTTTCCCCTTCAAAATTCAAATTTCTTCCTCCGCCAATTAAAACGCGATTTTCAATTGTTCTAAAATAATAATAGCCCGCGTCAAAGTGAAAAGTTCCATCAAACTTTAAATCTTGAATTGGTTTGGTAATCAGCACTTGAGCACGAGCAGGTTGTAAATCCAGTTGCTGAAATTTCGTTGCAAATCCGTTCGTGCAAATTAACAAATGTGCACATTTCAATTCTCCAAAATTAGTTGCTAAACTTACTTCTTTCTCCGATTCTGAATAAGATTCCAAATTAATTCCAAATAAAGTTTGAATTCCATTTTCGACCGTTTTTTTATACAGTTCAGTAATTAACTTTCCTGTATCGATACTTCCTTCTAAACTGTTTTTATACGCTTTTTGAAATCCTTTAAACCCAAAGGAAGCAAGTAGTTCAGAATCATCTGAATAAACGCTATTATCATTGATTAACTGCTCCGTTTTAGAATTCAAATAGGCGATAAAATCTTCGGGGATATCCAATTGATTCTCAGCGATTAAATCCCAAGAAGCACAAGGTTTGTAATTGATTTTCTTCTTTTCAACTAAAGAAAACAAAGTTTGAAGCCCTTGGTAACGCAACAAAAAGGTTTCCCAAACTGCATGTTCAGTGTTTTTTTGTAGGTCATCATATAATTCTGTTGGACTACCAAAACAAGCAAAACCTGCATTTTTCGTACTCGCTCCTGTGGGTAAATAACCTCTTTCAAGAATCGTGATTTTAGCAGTTGGATAGCGCTTTTTCAGGAAGATAGCAGTGCTCATTCCAACAATTCCAGAACCAATTATTGCAAAGTCAATTTCATCTAAATATTCCTTGCGTTCCCAAAAACTTAATTCATTAAAAAAAAGCATTTTAATATTCGTGTTTTTTCACCAATTTTGTAAAACTGCAACAAAAGTATAGTATTACGTTCTATACCTGCATTTCAATTTTAAAAACTATGCGCACTAAAATACTTTTTTTATTTTTTATAAGTACATTTTACACTTCGATTGGCTTCTCTCAAGCAACAAGTGTTAGCATTTCTTTAGATGGTTCAATCAATAACTTTGTAACTCACACAAAGCTTTTTGGGGTAACTATTTACATGATGCAAAATGGGAAAACTATTTCTAAATCAGTAACTGACAATTTTGGAAATTACTCCATTTCTGGAAAAATCATGATTCAAGAGCCTATTGATTTATTGATTTCAAAGCCAGGATATATTTCTAAGAAAGTTTTATTTGATCTTGCGACCTTGAAAATCAATAAAAATAGAGCCGATGCTACTACACTTGAACTTGTGGAAGAACTTGTAATTGAACTTTATGAATTGCGTCCAGGGGTTGATTTAAGTTTTGCGAAAATAGGTTATGCTGAGAAATTCACGTGGGATCAACCGACATTTATCGTTAAACCTGATACAAAATCAAAAGAAGATTTAGATAAAAAAGTACTCGAAGCTTACGAAAAAGGTGCAACTGCCAACGCTTCAAAAAAATTCACTGTACTTGCTGAGCAGGCAAATACCAAAAAAGATTATGCGAAAGCACTTGCTTATTACGATTCTGCTTTAGTGGTTGCTCCGAAAGACACTTTAATTATAAAAAATAGAGCAGCAACAAACTTGAATCTACAAGCACAAAAAGCTGAAGAAGTTAAACGCAAAGATTACACGATTTTTAAAGAAGCTGGCGACGCGGCATTCAAAAGTGGAAATTGGGTTTTAGCAGAAGAAAAATATGCTGCAGCAGCAAAACTTTATCCAACTGAACCTTACCTGAAAGAACAAGCGCAGAAAATTGCAATCGAAAAACAAAAAGATGCAGACAATGCGAAAAACAAAGCAAGCTATGAAAAAGCAATGCAAGAAGCAAGTTCATTCATAGCTGCAAAAAAATACGATGAAGCAATTGCTAAATTCAACCAAGCAATTAGTTTTCAACCCAATCAAAAAGCATTTATTGAAGCTGAAATTGCAAAAATAAAAGGTGGTCAATCAGATACAGCTTTGGAAGAACAAGTGAAAAAAGATTTGAAAGCTGCGAGTGATTTACTCAATAAATCTAAGTTAGATGATGCAATCAAAACCTATCGCGCGACAGAACCGATTATTGCTCGTTTTTCCAGCCAAACGTTGATTGACAAATATTCAAAAGAGGTAAAAGATGGAATTCAAAACGTTCAAGCTAAAAAAGATACTGAAGACCAATTGTATAGAGCGCAATTAGCAAAAGCTCAAGAAAATTTCGACAAAGGGAAAGATTTCTACAGTGTTGCGAAAAACATTTTGAATTCTGATCCAATGAAGAGTAAAGTCAATGAACCGGAAGTAATTGAATTGAAAGAAAAAATCAGCCGAATGGAAGCTTATTATTTAGAGAAACAAAAAGCTTACAAATCAATTGCTGATAAAAAGAATGAAGAAGCTTTGGAAAAACTAAATGCCACAATCAAAAATTATGTAATTGCGAAAAAAATTGCTCCAAATGCTGAAAAAACACAGCTTCAAAAAAGTATTGATTCCTTGAATGCTTTCGTGAAAACAACACCAAAAACGACGGCAACAGTTGCGCCAACTCCTCCAACGCCAACAACAATCAAATTAACAGCACCAGGTGAATTAGTAACTGGAAAAGACCCAAGTTTAACAGCTTACAACGATATGTTTCTAACCACAGAGCGCACCAAAGCTCAACCGCTTACTTATCAACAAAACGTAAAGGACAATGTAGATTATAACAATTATTTCAATAGTACATTGATTGCAGTTAGACAAGAGGAAGATAAAAACAGATTTTTAGACTATTCCAACAAAAGCGAAATGATTCAAAAAGAAGTTAAATCTGACGCGATAAAAACACAGTATTTACAAGAAGATGTAAAATTAAAAGCTGAAAAAGAGGTAGAACGTAAAAACGCAGAATCAAAAGTTTTACAAGAAAATCTATCTAAAACCATTGATGATTGGAAAGACAAAACAGACTATTTAAAAATTGAAACTGATAAAAAAACGCAAGAGCAATACGTGAATCAAATTGCAACAATTGATAGAAATAAATCACAAGCTCAACTTGTAAAAGAAGATGTTTACAACGATTTAATTGCTCGTCAAGGTCAACAGCAATCAAAAATTGAGAACATTCAATATGCAAATTTCAAGAAAGATTCGATAGAAAGAGAAAACCAAGAGGCACGTTCAAATCAAGTCAGAGTTTTAATGGATTACACCGATACGAGAGTCTTAACTCCAAATAACTTAACAGATGAAAACGGCGTTCCTTTTGAAAAAAACAAAATGACTGAACGTGTTTACAAAATAAAAAACGCGGATGATTTTGTAATTAAAGTAATCGTTAGAAGAGTGGTTGTTGACGAAAATGGTCACGGAGTTGTTTACGAACAAATTACAAACGATGCAGGTGTTAATTCTTACACAAAAAACGGCGCACAAGTACCAGATTTTATTTGGTTTAACGAATCAACTGGAGAAAATGTCATTAAAAAATAGTGTAATTGTATTCTTTTTCTTTTCACTTTTATTTTCGTGTGGAGAAGGCGCACAAAAAGCGGAAAAATTTGAAGTTATTCAAGGTGAAGCGCAGGGAACAACCTATACGATTCAACTAGTTGGAGAAGGAAAGAAAATCACAAAAAAAGAAATCGATCAACTTTTACAAAAGTTTGACGCGTCTCTTTCAACCTACAAAAGCGATGCTGAAATAACAAAATTCAACCAAGCAGGATTTTACCACGCCTTTCCGGATAAAAATAAATACTTCAAAACTTGCCTGGAAAAAAGTCAACTCGTTTATGATTTATCAAATGGCGCTTTTGACCCAACAGTTTATCCTTTAATTGATGCGTGGGGATTTTACAAAGAAGTCAAAACACCTTTACTAAAAAAAGAACAAGCCGATTCTATTTTGAAATTCGTGAGCTTCGAAAAACATAAATTGCTCAAATATAAATTTCAAAATGATTCTGTTATTCTTTTCAAACGCGACGAGCGACTTAAATTAGATTTCAACGCCATTGCACAAGGACTTTCTGTTGATTTTATAGCCGACTTAATAAGCGAAAAAGGTTATAAAAACTATTACATTGAACTTGGAGGAGAAATCCGTGTCGCTGGAAAAAACAAAGAAGGAAATAAATGGCGAATTGGAATTGACACTCCCAAAACGGAAGGAGAACGTTCTATTCAAGATATAATTGAAGTTTCAAATAAATCCATTGCCACAAGTGGAAACTACCGAAAATTCTACGAAGTAAACGGTGTTAAATATGGACACACAATCAATCCAAAAACAGGAATGCAAGCACAACAAACGCTTCTAAGCGCAACCGTTGTTACCAAAGAATGTGCGCTTGCGGATGGTTTTGCAACTGCATTTATGGTTATGGGATTAGATAAAACGAAAGAATTTCTTGCGAAGAATAAATCTTTAGGAATTGAAGTTCTACTTATTTACAATGAAAAAGGAAAGTTTAAAACTTATTCAACCGTAAAGTAAACTTCTTCATTCAATCTTTTTTTTTTCTTATAAAAGCAATTCACATCAGCTTGAAATCAACTTAATATTTTAGTTTAGAGAAGTTTAAACTTTTTCGAATTGCTTTAATTGCAAAAAAGAATGTAAACAATTGTTCTAACCTGAGTTCGATTGTAAAATTGAAATTCAGATTAACATAAAAATCTGTTAGACAAGGCGTTTTATCGAAGATTTAGCGGGCTAAATTGAGAGGAAACAACGAAGTATAACTGGTTTTTATGTAAAGTGAAAAGGAATACCGCTGATAAACAACGATTTACTTCACAACACTTTATCGATTTATCCCGATACCACGGAGTAGCAC
>VEQH01000122.1 GCA_018883325.1 Flavobacteriales bacterium
TTCGTGACTAACCTTGGAAATCGGGCTTAAATGATTGTGTGGTAACATCATCTAATATACTGATTTTCAAGGTTTTAAACAGATGTTTCCAAAGGTAATTTACTGACAATCAATTGTTTATTTTTTTTGTCATGTAGTTAGTTAATTTTTGTTAGTTTTTAGAACAAAATTTCGCTGTTTAATAACAAAATTTAATAATTGTAATACTTATTTCAAATGATTTTTTTACATTTGATTCCTAAACTCGTCAATAATTATATTAATTTTTATTTATGAAATTGTAATTTAACAAAATTCATTTATAAAATTCTTCTCAAAAATCTAATTTTATGAATCAAAAATTTACGTTTTTCTATCTAGAACAAAAGAATTCAAGTTGGTTTGAATTGAATAAGGCTACATTTGAAACTCACAAAACTGCATTTTTCAATTTTACATTCTTTAATTGATTTATGTCTCGAATAACCAACATATCTCAACTAGATTTTAATAAAAGATACACTTATGCTGATTATCTTACATGGGCATTTGATGAGCGTGTGGAGTTGATTAAAGGTTGGATTTACAAGATGAGTCCAGCTCCCAAAAGAAAACATCAACGAATATCTTTTAAGCTCACCTTAAAATTAGGTAATCATTTAGATTCATGTGGTTGCCAAGTTTACGAGGCTCCCTTCGATGTTCGACTTAAAAAAAACAAAGGAACCGACTCAGAAATTGACACAGTTGTACAACCAGACATTTCTGTTTTTTGTGATTTAAGCAAACTAGACGACAGAGGTGGAATTGGTGCTCCTGATTTAATTGTGGAAATCACTTCTGATAGCACGATGAAAAAAGATTATAACGAAAAGTTTAATACATACGAAGAAAATGGTGTACGTGAATATTGGATCGTAAACCCAGACTCAAATAGCATGGAACTTTTTAAACTAGAAAATAATAAATATACATCTGTTGGCATTTATAATATTATTGATGGCGCCAATGAAGTTACTTCAGTGGTTTTCCCTGATTTAACGGTGAACTTGATTGATGTATTTAAAGATTAAACCTTATTAAAAGAATAAACAGAGTACCATGAAAAACAACTACTCAACCCAAAACGAAAAGAATTCTGAATTCGCAACTCGCAACTCATCAAACCGAGCGTCTCGTGCCGAGCGAAGTCGAAGCAAGTCGAGGTTCAATTCTACATTCTACATTCTACATTTTACATTCCACATTCTCAACCCTAAACCCTCAACCCTTAACCCTTAACTCAAAATGATCGTCTCTGAAATAAAACTATACGAACTCCTCAAAGCAAAGCTTGGTGAAAAAGAAGCCGAGGCTTTCGTGTATATTCTTGAAACAAAAGTTGATCAAAAATTTGAAGATGCAAAACAAGTTTTAGCTACGAAAGAAGATATTGCAAGATTGGATTTAAAAATAGCCGAAACAAAAGTTGACCTAATCAAATGGATGGTGGGTTTTTGGATCGCGCAAATGGCAGCAATAATTGGTTTATATTTGAACAAATAATTATTTTAAAATGAAATTTTTAAACATACATACCAAATCCGCAATCCGCACCGCCGAAGGCAGCAGCGAAGCTAATCTGCAATCTGCAATCTTCTAATCCGCACCGCCGAAGGCAGCAGCGAAGCTAATCCACAATCCACACCGCCGAAGGCAGCAGCGAAGCTAATCCGCAATTCTTCATTCTCAACTTTTCGCTCTCAACTCTCAACTCTAAATTAAAATGATCGTCTCAGAAATAAAACTTTACGAACTCCTAAAAGCAAAACTTGGTGAAAAAGAAGCCGAGGCTTTTGTGGAAATATTAGAAACAAAAGTTGACCATAAATTTAATGAAGCAAAACAAACCCTAGCAACAAAAGAAGATCTTGCCAACACCAAAGTTGACCTAATCAAATGGATGGTGGGTTTTTGGATCGCACAGATGGCTGCAATTATTGGATTGTACATGAATAAATAATGAATGGATAGTATTGAAATAAATTTTTTTATCAAACCTACCAAATCACTGCCGAAGGCAGCTATACAGTAACTGCCATTTATAATACACTATTAAATAAAATTAAACCCTTATACTATGAAACAAAACTACTCAAATCAGCTTCAAAAATCGAATCCGAAAATCATTTTCCGTCTTCCGTTCTTGATGCTACTTTTTCTACTAGGAATAGTTGGGAACGGATGGGGGCAGAATGCAGCAATTGCTCCTGGTAATATAGTTGCATGTAATACTACAATTTATGATAGGGGTGGAAGCACTGGTAATTATGCAAATAGCACAAATGAGTGGATTACCATTGCAGGAATACCTGGCGCAACGATAACTATATCAGGCACCTATGCATTAGAAACTTGTAACTGTGATTATATATATATTAGAAATGGTTATGGTAACACAGGGACTATATTGCAAACAAAAACAAATGGTTCAGGAAGTATTTCTTACACTGGAACTGCAGGTCAAGCCCTAACAGTACATCTGACTTCTGATGGATCAAGTGTTGCAGCTGGTTTTGCTTTGACTGTTACATATTCATATACTACTAGTCCATCGTGCGCAACTTCCACTAATGTAAGTGGAACAGCACAAACAAACACGGCAGGTACAAACATTGTACTAAAAGATCATGCTGGAGATAACACAAGTTATAATAATAGTAGAAATGATTATATTGTATTAAACAACGTTGCTGGTACAACAATAAATATCTCGGGATTTTATAATTTAGAGTCAGGTTGTAGTTGTGACTATCTAAAAATTTACAGTGGATCAGGGACTGGAGGAACTCTTTTGACATCTTTTACAAATGGTAATGGAACTGTTAATTATACAGGTACCGCTGGAACAACCTTAACATTGCAATTTACATCGGATGCGGGCACTGTTTCAGGAGGATTTGCATTATTTGTATCATACACACCAATAATAACTACATCTGGTAGCCTTTCAGCATTCACGAGTTGCGCTGGTTCAGTTTCCACATCACAAACTTTTAATGTCGTTGGATCCAATTTACAGGCTGGTATTACAGTGACCGCTCCTACAGGTTTTGAGGTTTCAGCGGATAATATTACGTTTTCGAATAATATAACAGTTGGATCAGCAGCAACTATCGCTTCAACACCTGTTTATGTTAGATTATCGAATACCGCTACTGGATCTCCTTCGGGCAACATAACTTGCTCAAGTACTAATGCATCATCAAAAACTGTTGCTGTTAGTGGAACGGTGAATACTTTACCAACAGTATCGTTTACTGTTCAGCCAGGTGCCTCAGCTTGTGTAAACACAGATGTAACATATACAACACAATCAAGTCAAACAAATTATGTTTGGACAGTTCCAGGTGTTTTGAATACTGATTATTCCATTACATCAGGAGGAATTGGTACATCAAGTAATTCTGTAACATTAAAATGGTTAACTTCGGGTAGTAAAACAGTAACAGTAAATTACAAAAACGCAGCAGGTTGTTCAGCAGTTTCAGCCACATCTTCAACTGCAACTAATGTTCTAACTATTTCTACACCACCCGTAATAACATAGAAGGACTAAACCGAAGCGCAACGCAGTGAAGGTTCGGCTTTAGTCTATTGTTGACAGATGCTTTCGCTAGCCCTACTTTGTGTTGTTATGGGGTTTGCTTTTTAATCGATACATTTTT
>VEQH01000002.1 GCA_018883325.1 Flavobacteriales bacterium
TTTAATGCATTGAAGATAAAATGCGTTTTTATTTGAGATTTTATGGAAGAAAGTAAGGACGTACTTAAGTTTGATTCTAGTTTAATTTTATCTTTATTCTAGTTATTTCTGATTTTTATTAAGATCAATTGATAGCGATAATACAGTAATGAAAAAAGCAACACAAACACAATAATGGAACTTAAAAACCAAGGAGTTAGCCAAAAAGGAGCTGCGATTCTAAATTGAATTGAATGAAAATTTTCCTCTTTTCCATTTACTAAACCTTTGAATCGAATTTCGTAATCGCCAGCAGCTAAAGCAGGAAAATTTATTGTTCTTACCTGAGGATCAATTTGTTCCCATTTCCCATCATTGATTTGATAGTATAAATTTTCAATGGATTTAATTCCAAAATCTAACAATGCGAAGTCAATCGTTATATAGTTTTGGGTGTGATTTAAGAACAACTTTTTATCTGTTTTAAAATTTTGTTCGTTTACATTCAATGCCAAAAGTTGAAATTTTCCTTTAGGACGTTTAGATATTTCATTTTTAATGTTCCAATTAATTAAACCCGTTGAGGTAGAGATGATTAAATTGGATTTTATCAAGGCGAAATCGTTGCATTCTAAGTTTGAAATATCAAAACTGCTTAACAAAATATTATCCTTTTCTTGAAAAACTAAAATAGTTGTGCGTGTGCGTACAATCAACTTTCCTTCCTGTACTTTTACTTGTTTTAGGTCATTATGAAGCAGTAAATTTTCGAATTTCTTAATTGAATTATTTGAGTTAAAAGGGATTGTTCGCAAAACTCCATTAATTCCAAATCCAAACAATTGCTTGTTCCATTTAAACATATTGCTCAATACGACTGATTTTCCATTTTCTTTCTGTTCAACTAAAATTCCATTTTTCCACGAAAAAAGTCCATTGTTTGTGATGAAATAAAGCGTATTATTTGCTTCATCTTTGAATACAGATTTTGCTCGACTTGAAAGTGGAATTCGATAAAAAATATAACTTCCTATTTCTTCTACGGGTAATTTCTGAATATAAGTATCGTATTTTGACTTTGTGTTAATCGCTGATTTTTGAAGGTAGAACCCCATATATCCTGTTGCCGCAAACGCAGTATATTTCTCATCAAATTTTACGATTTTTTTAATGGCAGCATTGACTTTAGCTACTTGTTTATAATTACTAAATTTGGTAAAATAACTAAAGCCATCGCTTTGAACATATACAAATTCATCTTTGCTTTCATCCAAATAATGATAATAGGGAATGGCATTATTTACACCAGAATGAATGACATTTACTTCTTTGGTTGAAGGGTTGAAACGCACAATTTTTTCATTTTTTGACGTGAAAATTAGTTCATCATCAACACTCAATATTTTATACGGAAATAAATTTTCAAATGTTGTAATAGTAACTTTTGTGTCTGGGACAATGAGTATTCCTTCAACGGTTGAACTCAACCAATAATTGTTTTTATTATCGATAATTGCGTCGGATATATTTTTGTTTTTGAAAAGTATATTGATAAATTTCCCCTCTTTGGTGAAGCGATAAAAACCCTGTGTAGTCATTAAAGACAACTGATTGTTTAATACACGTGCTTTCTGAACAATAATATCAGAAGGCAAACTAACGAGCTTGTTTAGATTATTTTCATTCACTTTCCAAATTGCATTTCCTTCACCTGTTTTCTTGGTGAAATAAATGTTTCGATTATCTGTGAAAAAGAATGGGTATTCGATCGTTTCGTATGGCAATTTTGCACATTTGACTAACTTCAAATTGGATGAAATTTTATATAAATTTGATCCAGCTGAAAAGTAATACTCGTCTTTAAAAACAACTCCAGCTAAAATTGACCCTTTATTAATAGGAAAAGATTTAACTTGTTTCTTTGTTTTAAAATCAACCGCAACAATTGATTTATCCTCTAAAAGAAAAAGGTATTTTGAATTAGCATGAAGTGTAAAATAGATTGGATTACCTTGGTTTTGATATTGCTTGAGAGAATCATTTTTTGAGACATAATACGTAAAACCATCAAAATTCTGATACCAAATTTTACCCTTGCTATCCTCAATTATACCGCTACCAGAGTAGGATTCTTGCTTCCTTGAACGATAAGATTTAAAATGAACTCCATCGTATCGAAACAATCCTTCATCGCAACTAAACCAAATGAAACCTTTTGAATCTTCTAAAATGGTATAAACCGAGTTTGATGGAAGACCATTATTTATGTTTAGCGATTGGTAAAAAGCATCTTGAGCAACAAACACAAATGGAATGAAAAGAAAAAAACAAAAAAATAATTGTTGAAAAACTTTATTCATTCAAATTTAATTTGTGAACCAAATGGTTCAATGCATTTTAGGTTGCTCGAAGGTAAGCACTTGTATTTGATTTTATTTCGACAATTGATAAATCGAGCGTTTTCAGTAATGAAATTACCATTTGAATTAACGAAAACCATTTTAAAATCAGATTATTATGTGTTGAGGTTTGTGCGATGAAAATTTAATTAAATCTTTCTTTGATTTGTTCAGTGTATAACTAAAAAGTCCGCAACCAATAAAGATTGCGGATTTCAAGTAGAAGTAGGTATTTTGTTTTATTCAATAATTAATTTTTCAACCGCTGTTTCTCCATTTGTGTCTGAAACACGAACGAAATAAACACCAGTTGTTAAAATAGTTGTTTGCATTTCAACTTTAGAAGTTGGAGCGATTATAGTCGAAATAGTCTTTCCAGTAAGGTCAATAAAAGCAACAGTTGAACCAATTTCGATGTTTGAAACCGTTACAAATTCTTTAGCTGGGTTTGGAGAGATTGAGAACGAAGTTTGTTTGTTTTCCTCAAAACCAACTAACCCCACATAAATACATTCTGAAATAACATTGCATTCTTCCCAGTTGGATCCAATTGCTACAGAGTAATTTCCACTTGTGGTTGGTGTGAAACTTGAACTCGATGCACCAGCAATTGGATTATCCGTATCACATTCAGCATACCATTGAAAAAAAGGCTCCTGAGCTGGAATTGTTGTCACTGTAATAGTATTTCCTGATAAGGTAACTGCATTGCTAAGCGGACAGATGTAGAAATTTTTACAATCACTAATTACTTCACATTCGTCAGTTGTAATTCTAACAGCATAATCACCATTTGTGGTAGGCGCAAAACCTTTTGTTGTTGCCAATATTGCAGTCGAATCACTGCAATTAAACCATTCATAAGTTGCATTCGTTTGAACTGCTTCCAAACTATTTTGTCCATTAAGACCACCGTTATAGATTAATGAAACAGTTTTATTTGCAGTACAATTATTTAGTCTTCCAAAAAAGTTCATTGATTCACCATCGAATTCTGTAAATTCTCCTCCAACTAATATTTTATTGTCTGATTGAACTTTAATTGCAAAAGCTCTTGAATTTAAACCTGTTCCAACTGTAAAAGTATTGTCTAATGATCCATTTGTGTTTAATCTTAAAATTTTATTAACTGGGATGGTATTTTGAAAAAGTGTGAATTGTCCACCAACGATAACTTTACCGTCAGGCTGAATGCAGATTGCTGTGATTGCTGTGTTAAAGTCAAATGGAGTAAAAGAGGAATCAACTGTTCCATCTATATTAATTCTATAAACTCTGCCACCACCGATAAAAGGAACGATTAAAATTTTACCATCTGATTGAATTTCAAAATTTCTAACTTTTACATTTCCACCTATCACAATATTAGCCCCAGCTAAATTAAAATCAGCATTTAGCGTTCCATCTGAATTTAAAATCACAAGACCCTCTACTGTTGTTCCGTTGAAAGAAGAAAAATCGCCTGCAACAAGAATTTTGTCGTTTGCAAGTACTTTTATTTTATTCACTTTTGCATCAAAACCAGTACCAATAGAAAATGTATTGTCATAAGTTCCATTTGCTGTTAATCGTGCTATTCTATTGACAGTATTTCCAGCATAATCCGTGAATAAACCTCCAACTATTATTTTTCCATTACTTTGAACATCTATTGAATTGACAACATCATTGAATCCTTGTCCAATCCCAGGTACAAAAGAAGTTACTGGAAAACCGTCTGCATCAATTTTAGCAATTCGAGATTGAACTTGAGTATCAAAACGTGTAAAATTTCCACCAACTAAAATGTCTCCATTACTTAACTCTTTCAAGCAAGTGATATAGTCATTGGTTCCTGTAGTCGAGTTATTTCCAGCACCAGAAGCAAAAGTACTTGGTGTACCATCTGCATTGTAACGATCAATTCTAAGTGCACTGCTGCCATTCATGTTAGTAAAACCACCAGCAACAACAATTTTTCCATCGGATTGTACTAAGATATCAAATACGGAACTATTTCCACCTACAATTGAATTGTCCTTAGTGATAGTTTGAGAAAATCCACTTAATGAAGCGAACAAGGTTAAAGAAAGTAATAATTTTTTCATGCTTTTAATTTTTTTGTAAATATTCTGATTTCATTTCTGAATATTTTTGACCGCTTTACGAAACCATAGATTCGACATATCAAATGTGGTTTTGGGTTTATATCAAAATTGCAACGAATACTAAATCACTCTTTAAAATCACAAAAATCTCTTTTAGAAATAATACTAAGCGAAGGAGGAATATGCCTAATAGAGAATGCTACAGATTAAAAAACAAAAAATTAATTAAAAGATTATCAAATGAATAATCATTGATTGATGAATATTTATCCGAAAGGAAATGAAAAAACAAATCAAAAAAAAACCAGCCTATTACAGCTGGTTCAATTCTAAAAATTGTAAATTCTTTATTTTTAATTCAAAGACGCCAATTTTTCCTCCAACAAAGCAATCTTAGCCAAAGCATCCGCTTCTTTGTTGCGCTCGTTGGTAATGACAGCTTCTGGTGCTCCTGCAACAAAACGTTCGTTACTCAATTTCGTTTGAACACTTTTCAAGAATCCTTTGGTATAATTCAATTCTTCTGTGATTTTCGCTTTTTCTGCTTCCACATCAATCGTATCTCCGAAAGGAATAAAATATTCGTTTCCAGCAACGATGAATGAATTTGCATTGGCTACTTTATCCTGAACATATTCCAGAACAGAAAGATTACCCATTTTCACAATGATTGAGTCAAAACCGGTTTCAATTGCTTGTGTTTTGCGAATGAATAATTCCAACTTCACTTTCGTTGCGATATTGTTGCTTTTGCGAATGTTACGAATATTTGTAATCACATCCGAAGCCAAATCAAATTGTTTTAAGTTTTGCGCATCAAATGATTTTACTGTTGGCCAAGCTGCAATGATGATATCGTCACCTGCTGCTCTTTCGCGCAAAGCGTGCCATAATTCTTCAGCAACAAATGGCGTGAATGGATGCAACACTTTCAATAAATTCTCAAAGAAAAATTTCGTTGCTTCCAACGTTTTAGCATCGATTGGTTGCTCGTAACCTGGTTTTACCATTTCTAAATACCACGAACAGAAATCGTCCCAAACCAACTTGTAAATTGCCATCAAAGCTTCAGAAATTCTGAATTTATCGAACAAGTCATTGATTTCAACCAATACTTTTTGGAAACGATTTTCAAACCATTCAATCGCTACAGCTGATGATTTTGGTTGCTCAATTTCGCGCACTTCCCAAGAAGAAACCAAACGGAATGCATTCCAAATTTTGTTCGTGAAATTACGTCCTTGTTCACATTGAGAACTGTCAAAAGGCAAATCATTTCCGGCAGGCGAAGAAATTAAAATTCCAACACGAACACCATCAGCACCATATTTTTCAATCAACTCAATTGGATCCGGCGAATTCCCTAAAGATTTAGACATTTTACGTCCCAATTTGTCGCGAACAATCCCTGTGTAATATACATTTTTAAAAGGAATATCTCCCAAGTATTCGTTTCCAGCAATTATCATTCTTGCCACCCAGAAAAACATAATTTCAGGAGCTGTCACCAAATCATTTGTTGGATAATAATATTTTATTTCTTCGTTTTCAGGTCGTGTCAATCCGTTGAAAACAGAAATCGGCCACAACCAACTTGAAAACCAAGTATCTAATACATCTTCATCTTGTCTCAAATCAGCTAATTCAACTGCTTTTCCTGCTTTCTCACAAGCTAAAACCAAGGCTTCTTCTGCTGTTTTTGCAACTACATAATCATTTGTTCCATTACCAAAATACCAAGCAGGAATGCGATGTCCCCACCACAATTGACGTGAAATACACCAATCTTTTACGTTTTCCATCCAATGACGGTAGGTATTTTTAAACTTATCAGGATGAAATTGAATGTTTCCATTCATTACATTATCCAAAGCAGGTTGCGCTAATTCTTTCATCGACACAAACCATTGCAAGGACAATTTTGGTTCAATCACTGCATTTGTTCGTTCAGAAAAACCAACTTTATTGATGTGGTCCTCTGTTTTTACCAAATATCCTTTTTCGTCTAATTCTTTTTCAATCAATTTACGAACTTCAAAACGATCTTTTCCTTCGTAGTGCAAGCCGTTTTTGTTCAACGTTCCATTCTCATTGAAAACATCAATCGTTTCCAAATTGAATTTAATTCCTAATTCATAATCGTTGATGTCGTGTGCAGGCGTAACTTTCAAACATCCCGTTCCGAATTCCATATCAACGTATTCATCAGCAATGATTTGAATTTCACGGTTAACTAATGGAACAAGTGCTTTTTTTCCGTGCAAATGTTTGTAGCGCGCGTCGTTTGGATTCACACAAATCGCAGTATCGCCTAAAATAGTTTCAGGTCGCGTTGTTGCAATTGTCAACCATTCATCGTCAGAACCTGCCACTTTGTAGCGCACATAAAACAAGCGAGAATTTACCTCTTTGTACAATACTTCTTCATCGGAAACGGCAGTCAAAGCTTCTGGATCCCAGTTGACCATTCGAACACCGCGGTAGATTTTACCTTTTTTAAACAAGTCCACAAAAACATCTAAAACAGATTCAGAATATTCTGCGTCCATTGTGAAATGTGTGCGTTCCCAATCACATGAAGCTCCTAATTTTTTCAATTGCTCCAAGATGATTCCACCGTGTTTGTCTTTCCATTCGAAAGCATGTTTCAAAAATTCATCGCGCGTTAAATCTGTTTTTTTGATTCCTTCGGCTTTCAATTTTTGAACAACTTTTGCTTCTGTAGCAATCGATGCATGGTCCGTTCCGGGAACCCAACATGCGTTTTTGCCCAACATTCTAGCTCTTCGAACCAAAACATCTTGAATCGTATTGTTTAACATGTGACCCATGTGCAAAACTCCTGTCACGTTTGGTGGAGGAATGACGACTGTATAAGCTTCTCTGCTGTCAGGTGTTGAATGAAAATAATTCTTTTCCATCCAGTATTTATACCATTTTTCTTCCGCTGCTCCAGGCTCGTACGTCTTTGGGATTTCCATATTAAATAATTTTAAGGTTGCAAAGATAAGGAATTGAAAAGTGTAAAGTTAAAAGTGAAGAACTAAAAGTGAGAAATTGAGTTGAAAGTGAAAAACTAACACTTCGAAGTACTCAGCGTAAAAAGTGAAGAACTGAAAGTTGAAAGTGAAAAGCTAACACTTCGACGGGCTCAGCGTAAAAAGTGAAAAGTTGTACTCTGATTAAAATCAGTAACAATTCTCGTCGACCGATGCACCAAAAATCAAAACTTCTTTTTTCGAATTAAAATAAAAACTGTCATCCTCCTTCCGTCCTTCCGTCAATTGACGGAGAGGAAGCCTAATCTCACTTCGAAATAAGTAATAATAAATCTTTTCTTCGAGTAGTAAACCCCAATCAAAAATCAAGCACCAAAATCAAAAATTCTTTCCTTGACCCAAAAATCCTAATTAAAAATTAAGCATCAAAAATTCAAAACTCAGAGGTAAACAAGGAAAAACTAAACTTATAAATCCCTTCTTGATTTTTAAGATTTATTATTTACTCGAATTGAAATTTGAAGAGTAACTTTGTAGAAAAAACAAAATGATTATTTCTCCCTCAGTTCTTTCGTGTGATTTTGGTAATATTCAACGCGACACAGAAATGTTGCATCAATCGGAAGCAGATTGGCTACATATCGATGTTATGGACGGTGTTTTTGTACCTAATATCTCGTTTGGCTTTCCTGTTTTAGAGGCGATTCGCAAGCATTCCAACAAAGTAATGGATGTTCATTTAATGATTCAAAATCCCGACAAATACATTTTAGACTTCAAAAAATCAGGTGCAGATATTTTAACTGTTCATTACGAAACTTGTCCTCATTTACACCGAACAATTGGCGCAATAAAAGAAGCTGGAATGAAAGCTGGCGTTGCTTTGAATCCGCATACACCTGTTCATTTATTAGAAGAAATAATTCAAGATTTGGATTTGGTATTGATTATGTCTGTCAACCCTGGTTTTGGTGGACAAAAATTCATTCACGCTTCAATTGCTAAAGTTGAGAAATTGGCAAAATTGATAAAAGAGAAAAATTCACACGCAATAATTGAGATTGATGGAGGTGTTAATTTAGAAACTGGGGAATTGTTGGCTGAAGCAGGTGCTCAAGCTTTAGTTGCAGGAAGTTTTGTTTTTAATTCAGCCGACCCACAAGCAACGATTTCAGCATTGAAAAAATTGTAATCAGTAACAAAACCAATTTGTTTGCGTTAGTAAGACTATGAAAATCTTAGGTGTCACTTTCTTGGTATTTTTAAATTGTTTCTCTTTCTTTTCTCAAAAAGATTTAACTGAAAAAGAAGCAGAACTAAATGTCAAACTACTAGCGCTTCGTGGCGCAAAAACAGATGAAGAAATCGATGATTTGAATGCAAATTTTAGAAAAGCGATGGAGGCTTTTTTGAAAAATGAAGATGCTTTCAATTATAAATTTACACAATTAAAAACAGTTGCAATACTTGACAGTCCTGATGGGAAGATTAGAATTGTAAATTGGAATTTGGAATATACAGATATGACTTATCGCTATTGCGCTTTTGTGATGCGAAAAGACGAAAACAAAGATAAAATCATCACGACTGAATTAGTAGATAATTTGGATGCTTATGAAGCTAAACCTGAAGGTGTAATTGACGCAAAAAACTGGTACGGAGCACTTTATTACAAAATAATTCCTTTTGAGCGCAACAATAAAATGGAATACGTTTTATTAGGTTGGGATGGTGGAACGCCTGGAAGTAATTTCAAATTAATCGACGTGCTTTCCTTTACTGGTAACAATTTAAAACTTGGAAGTCCTGTTTTTAAAGTGAAAAAATCAACTTTGAAACGCGTAATCTTCGAATATTCCGACAAATCAAATATGACAGTGAAATTTGAAGAAAAATACGGTCGCATTGTTTTCGATCATTTATCGCCTGAATCTCCAAGTTTAGCTGGGGTCTACTCCTACTATGTTCCTGATATGTCTTACGATTCTTACAATTATTCGGAAGGAACTTGGGTTTTAAACGAAGATGTTATTGCTGTAAATCCTGAAGAAGACAAAAACAAAAAGTACTTTTACGCTTTGAATGATAAAACGGGGAAACCTGAAAAAGTTCCTTTGAAAAAAGATTGGATTGACCCGACAGATATTAACAAGGCTGAAGACATAAAGCACGTTGCTCGAACGCCTGAAAGTGAAGCCGCTTTAGCAGCGTCTATGATGGAAGAACCTGTGATTGAAAAAGTTAAACGCAAGCGAAGAGACAGAAGAAAACCTGAAAATATGTCGGTGACAACAGGTAAATACAGATCAAAAAAAACTAAAAAATTAGATTAATGCAGTTAGGTGTTGTAAATAAATTAAAAATCAATCGATTTACTCCTCCTGGAGCATTTTTAGAAGATGAATTTGGAAACGAAGTATTATTGCCAAACAAATATGTGGAAGAACATTTTGAGTTGGAAGATGAAGTTGACGTTTTCGTTTTCAAGGATTCAGAAAATAGAATTGTAGCAACAACCGAAGTTCCGCATTTATATTTAGGCGATTTTCGCTACTTAAAAGTTATTCACGTCAACCCTTATGGCGCTTTTGTTGATTGGGGTTTAGATAAAGATTTGTTGGTTCCTTTCAGCGAGCAACTTCATCGTTTGGAGCAAGAAGAAAAATATCTTTTTTCGCTTCAATATGATAATGCAACAGATCGTTTGTATGGAACAATGCGTGTGAAAAAACTCCTTGAACCTTGCAAAGAAGATTTGAATGGTCAAGAAGTTGACATTATGATTTGTGAAGAAAACGCACTTGGTATAAGTGTAATTGTGAACAATCGCTACGATGGATTGATTTTCAGAAATAACATTTCAAAAATGTTACCTCGAGGTTCTTTCGCGAAAGCTTATGTTCGTTTAGTTCGCGAAGATGGCAAACTCGACATTCAATTTGAACCTTTAACATTTGAAAAATTTGACCAAGCAAGTTCTTTTCTTTTGGAAGAACTTCAAGCGAATGATGGATTTCTACCACTAAACGACCACTCTGGTCCCGATGATATTCGCGAACAATTAGGAATGAGTAAGAAATTATTCAAGCAAGCGGTTGGGAAATTATACAAGCAACAAAAAATTACAATTGAAGAAAACGGGATTAGGATTAAAAATTGAGAATTGACACTTCGACGAGCACAGTGTAAAAAATTGAGAATTGAAAATGTAGAATGTAAAATTCAAAATCCTACATCCTACATTTTACATCCTAAATTCTACATTTTACATTCTACATCCTACATCCTACATTCTACATCCTACATTTTTCATCCTACATTCAAAAAACTATCTTCCGTCACCATCAAATAAATTTCCTAATCCACCAAGTACACTTCCTTCTTCTTTACGTGGACCTGTTCCGTATTGTAAAATTCGAGATGCCAAACGAGAAATTGGTAAAGTTTGCAACCAAACTTCTCCTGGCCCTCTAAGTGTTGCAAAGAAAACTCCTTCGCCGCCGAAAAGTGTATTTTTAATTCCTCCAACAAATTGAATGTCATAATCCACTTCTTTTGTATAGGCAACAATACATCCTGTATCCACACGTAAAGTTTCTCCCGGTTTCAATACTCTTTTCATGATGTGACCACCTGCGTGACAAAATGCCATCCCATCACCTTCTAATTTTTGCATGATAAAACCTTCACCACCAAAAAGCCCTGTTCCAAGTTTTCGTTGGAATTCAATTCCAACTGCAACTCCTTTAGCTGCACATAAAAATGAATCTTTTTGACAAATCAATTTCCCACCATATTGTATCAAATCGATAGCTATGATTTTACCTGGGTAGGGAGACGCAAATGCAACTCTAGCTTTTCCAATGCCCGTGTGAGTAAAGGCTGTCATAAATAAACTTTCACCCGTCAACAAGCGTTTACCCGCGCTCCAGATTTTGCTCATAAATCCTTGCTGCTGCTGAGATCCGTCGCCAAAAATCGTCTCCATTTGGATTCCTTCGTCCATGTACATAAAAGCACCAGCTTCCGCAATTGCCGTTTCATTTGGATCCAATTCTATTTCTACCATTTGCATTTCTTCACCGTGGATGAAGTAATCTATTTCGTGATTTGTTCTCATATTAATTTTTTTTATCAAAATTATTTGAATTGAAGAAATGAATGGAGATTTTGAAAAAAATATTTTAAGTGTACTCGGTTTTACCAATCGTTTTTCTCTCTGAGCCTAACGGTTATCTTTCAGTCGAAGAGACAACTTACGTATATGTTTCAGCAACAATTCTTCGCATTTCCTCATTTTTCTGCTATGAAAAGTCATTTCTTCTGGTGGAATCTTCTGTTACAATTTTGTACCTTCCTTTTAGTCTCAATGATTTTATACTTCTACTGTTTTCTCGACAATAAATCGATGTATATTTTCTTTAAGTGGCAATAAATCAATCCCTAATTTTTTGTTTTTTTTTCTCGTATTTGCAAAGTTTAACTTAAAAACATACATTTGCTTGCTAATATTTTAAAATAATTTAACAAATTAATATGGAATCAATAATGATTTATGTGCCAATAGTAATGGCAATTATCGGATTGCTATTTATGGCAATGAAGCGAGCTTGGGTATTAAAGCAAGACGCAGGAGATGGTAAAATGAAAGAAATTTCAGATTACATTTATGAAGGAGCACTTGCATTCCTTAAAGCAGAGTATCGACTTTTAGCAGTTTTTGTGCTAATTGCGAGTATAGTTTTAGCGGGAATTACTTTTGTTCCTGGCGTTAAAACACATTTATTAATTATTGTTGCTTTTATTTTCGGAGCAATTTTCTCGGCATTAGCTGGAAATATGGGGATGAAAATCGCCACAAAAACAAATGTTCGTACTACACAAGCTGCTCGTACAAGTTTACCACAAGCATTGAAAGTTTCTTTTGGTGGTGGAACAGTTATGGGATTAGGAGTTGCTGGTTTAGCAGTTCTTGGTTTGACAGCTTTCTTTATTTTCTTTTTCCATTTCTTCATGGGAGGAAAATGGACAAATACAGAAGATATGACTGTTGTTTTGGAAACTTTAGCTGGTTTCTCTTTAGGTGCTGAATCAATTGCATTGTTTGCTCGTGTGGGTGGTGGTATCTACACAAAAGCTGCGGACGTTGGTGCGGACTTAGTTGGAAAAGTTGAAGCTGGAATTCCTGAAGATGATCCACGTAACCCAGCAACCATCGCTGATAACGTTGGTGATAACGTTGGTGACGTTGCGGGAATGGGTGCCGATTTATTTGGTTCTTATGTTGCAACCGTTTTAGCTGCAATGGTTCTTGGAAACTATGTAATTAACGACATGGGTGGTGACATTACAGAAAACGGATTCGGTGGAATCGGTCCAATTTTATTACCAATGGCAATTGCTGGTTTTGGTATTTTATTCTCAATAATCGGAACCTTATTAGTTCGTATTTCAAGCAATGACGCAAAAGAAAAACAAGTTCAAGGTGCATTAAACTTAGGAAACTGGGTTTCAATTGCATTGACAGCTGTTGCTTGTTACGGTTTGGTTACCTGGATGTTGCCTTCAACAATGACAATGGAATTTTTCGGTGAAGGTGCACAAGAAATTTCTTCTTTGCGTGTATTCTTCGCTGCAATTGTTGGTTTAGTAGTTGGTGGTGTAATTTCATCAGTTACTGAATATTACACAGGTTTAGGTACACCTCCTGTTTTAAAAATCGTTCAAAAATCTGCAACTGGAGCTGGAACAAATGTTATCGCTGGTTTGGCAACAGGTATGATTTCAACTTTCCCAACGGTGATTTTATTCGCTGCTGCAATTTGGGGTTCTTATGCATTAGCTGGTTTCTACGGTGTGGCTTTGGCTGCTTCGGCAATGATGGCTACAACTGCGATGCAATTAGCAATTGATGCTTTCGGACCTATTTCTGACAACGCAGGTGGTATCGCTGAAATGAGTGAATTACCAAAAGAAGTGCGTCAACGTACGGATATCTTAGATTCAGTTGGTAACACAACTGCTGCAACAGGAAAAGGTTTTGCGATTGCTTCTGCGGCTTTGACTTCTTTGGCTTTATTTGCAGCTTACGTGACCTTCACAGGAATTGACGGAATCAATATTTTTAAAGCGCCTGTACTTGCAATGTTATTTGTTGGAGGTATGATTCCAGTTGTATTCTCAGCTTTAGCGATGAATTCAGTTGGAAAAGCAGCAATGGACATGGTGTATGAAGTACGTCGTCAGTTTAAAGAAATTCCAGGAATCATGGAAGGAACAGGAAAACCTGAATACGGAAAATGTGTAGAAATTTCTACAAAAGCAGCTTTACGCGAAATGATGTTGCCAGGAGTTTTAACAATAGGTTTTCCAATTGTAATTGCGACTTTACCGATGTTATTAGGTTACAGTAATCAATTAATCGCTGAAATGTTGGGTGGTTACATGGCTGGTGTTACTGTATCAGGTGTACTTTGGGCAGTATTTCAAAACAATGCTGGTGGAGCTTGGGACAATGCTAAAAAATCATTTGAAGCAGGTGTTGAAATCAATGGTGAAATGACATTCAAAGGTTCTGATGCACACAAAGCTGCTGTAACTGGTGATACAGTTGGAGATCCTTTCAAAGATACTTCAGGTCCATCAATGAATATTTTAATCAAATTGACTTGTTTAATTGGTTTGGTTATCGCACCAATCTTAGGAAGCGGACACGAAGGTGGAAGCAAAGAAGCTGGATGTGGAACGAAATGTGAAATGAACGAAGGTAAGTGTGATGCTAATTGCAAAGACAAAAAAGCTTGTCACGGTGAAGCAACTTGCCACAGTAAAGAAATGAAGTGCGACATGTCAGAATGTGCAAAAATGACAAAAGAAGAGTGTGCAAAAATGTGTGACGAAAAAGGTTGCTCTGATGAAGAAAAAGCAATCTGTATGGCGCACTATGACGAAAATGGGAATTGGAAAGGTGGAGAAGGCAAAAAAGATTGTTGTAAAAAACACTAATCAAATTTGAATAAATGAAAAAGCCACTTGAGAAATTTAGTGGCTTTTTTTATTGAATATAATTATAGAGGAAATTACTTTCCTATTTAAAAATTCAATCATTTCACTTTTTTCTAATTGATAATTTTACAGTTAAATATTATAACTTTGATTTTAAATGTATAATATAATAAAAGACAATCTTAACAACATAATTGAATTATGTAAATCACATAGTGTTTTGTCGATTTCTTTATTTGGTTCTGCAGCTAAAGGATTGATGACAGACAAAAGTGATTTAGATTTTTTAGTGATTTTTTCTAGTGAAATAGATGTGTTAAATTATGCTGATAATTATTTTTCATTTACAGAAAAAATGGAAAATTTACTCGGTAAAAAAGTTGATGTTGTTTCAAAAAAATCACTTAGAAATCCCATTCTAATCAGAGAAATTGAAAATACTAAAATAGACTTATATGTAGCCTAAACTGTTAAAGTACATATTAGATATTGAGCAAGTAATTATTGAAATAGAAACAATTAAATCAAAAACTAAAAATAATTTCAATAGCTTCAAATCAGATTTCATTTTACAACGAGCAGTTGAAAGAGATCTTGAAATCATTGGTGAAGCAGTAAAAAAAATGGTCGAGATAGATCCCCAAATAAATATATCATCTGCAAAAAACATAATTGGTTTGAGAAACGTAATTTCTCACGCTTATGATTCAATTGAACCAGAAATGATTTGGGGAATTATTCAAAGTAATATTCCACTTCTTTCAGATGAAATAAAAAAAATGAAAGAAACCTGAATTATTGTTCTGTCACAACGCGTTTTTAACAATCAATTCCACCTCATCTAAAGCTAAATCTTGTCGTTCTCCCATTGCAACCCAATTGCGTTCTGCAAAACGATTACGAATGATTGTTGGAGCATCTGAACAAGCGTCGGAATAGTCAGAAAGATGCGTTTTTATTCCTAAAGATTGGAAGAAAGTTTCAGTTTGTTGAATGGCCTCTTGCGCTCGATTTTCACCTGTCAAATTCCAAACTCGTTTAGCATATTGCGCTAATTTTTCTTTTTTATTTTCGAATTTTACTTCCAATAAACGCGGACAAACTATCGCTAAAGACTGAGCATGGTCAACTCCATATAAAGCTGTTAACTCGTGACCAATCATATGAGTTGCCCAATCCGTCGGAACACCACATCGTAGATTGCCATTTAAAGCGTGGTTGGCACACCACATCAAATTCGACGCTGCTTTGTAATCACTTGGGTCTTCCAATACTTTTGGTGCAATTTCTATCAATGTTGACAAAACTGCTTCCGCCTCTCTTTCTTGTAATAAATTATCCGTTGGATACGTTAAATATTGTTCCAATGTGTGCATAAAAGCGTCTGTGATGCCATTTGCTAATTGACGTTTTGGTAGAGTTGCAACAACAGATGGATCTAAAAACGAAAATACTGGAAAAAATAAAGGTCCGCCCATTGTTCGTTTTTCTTTCAATGAAGAACGACTGATAACAGCACCACTGTTCGCTTCAGATCCTGTTGCAGGAATGGTTAACACTGTTCCAAAAGGTACTGCTGACGTAAAAAGTTTTCCTTCCAAACGCAACAAAACTTCCCAAGGATCGCCTTCGTAATTAATTGCTCCAGAAATAAACTTCACTCCGTCGATTACCGAACCACCACCAACTGCAAGGATAAAACCGATTTGCTTTTCGCGACAAATTTCAACGGCTTTCATTAAGGTGTCAAATTCTGGATTGGGTTCAATTCCACCAAATTCTGTGATTTCAAAATCTTTTAGTTCTGCTCTAATTTTTGCCAACAATCCAATTTTCTCAGCACTTCCACCACCGTAAGCTATTAAAATTTTCTTTGAAGTGGTAGCATTTGAAAGGTATTGCGGCAATTTTGGCAATTGATCTTTTCCAAAAACGATTTTTGTTGGATTTTGTATCTCGAAGTTTAACATACTGATTAATTTAATTTGGCTTCAATATTACTTTAAATGGAGATTGCAAGTTTAGATTTAAGAAAATTTGTGGTTGTTGACTTCCTTTATCGGATTTCGCTTCAAAATTCTCAAGAAAATTTATTGATTCAACTCTTAAACATCCTGTTTAGTTCAATTACTATCTATAACCTAAAACTCGAAAAAACTTTTAGAATTTAACTTCCTAACTTATCAAAGACTACTCATTCAAATAACTTATTTTAAAGTATTTTTGAAAGAAAAAAATCGAATCTTAGTAAGAGTAAATTAGTGCTACTACTGAAAGAAGGTTTTTAGGAATTTCACTTACAAATTTGAATAACAATTTATAAGACCGTTTCAAAAGTTGATAATTTAGGCTTTCTAAAAATTTAATCCCGGAGTTTACCCATGTAAATGAGGATTTTAAATTTTTAGAGTAACGACAAGTAGCGAGTTTTGCAACGGTCTTTTTATCTGAAAATTAATGGAAATTATTATCATTCCACTTGTTGCTTTTTTAGTTTCAATACTCACCTTTTTCTCAGGGTTTGGACTTGGGACCATTTTAACTCCTGCTTTTATGTTGTTTTTTCCTGTCGAATTGTCGATTGGATTAACAGGAATTGTGCATTTTCTGAATAATTTGTTCAAGCTTTTCTTAGTTGGGAAAAATGCCAATAAAGAAATTCTTATTCGCTTTGGAATTCCAGCAATCGTAGCAGCATTCATCGGTGCTTGGGTTTTAGTGCAAATTCCAACATCACAAATACTTTACAGTTACACTGCATTTGAAAAAATAGTTGAAGTGTCAGTTTTAAAATTTACAATGGCCTTGTTGTTGGCTTTTTTCGCTGTTTTAGATTTAATTCCTTTTTTAAACAGCATTCAATTTGGTAAAAAACAACTCCCAATTGGTGGCATTTTAAGTGGTTTCTTTGGCGGATTGTCAGGAAATCAAGGTGCTTTAAGAAGTGCCTTTTTAATAAAAATTGGATTAAGCAAAGAAGTTTTTGTGGCAACAACAGTTGTGATTTCTTGTTTTGTTGATTTCACGCGACTTTCTGTTTATGCTAGTCATTTAAAACTATCAGACTTAAATGCAAATGCAACTTTAATTGTTGTTGCGACACTTGCTGCCTTTCTTGGTGCATTTTTAGGAAACAAATTATTAAAAAAAGTAACATTAAAATTTGTGCAAACGACTGTCGCTATTTTATTGATAATAATGAGTTTAGGCTTAGGATTGGGAGCAATTTAAAATTTGAAAGTCTCGATAATTTCTTTCAATTTTTCAAATTACGCATTCTAAGTTGAATGATAATTGCCGAGAGAAATGTAAGAACTGAAATAAATAGAATTGCGGTATTAATATTCCACCAATCAGCAATAATTCCGGTAATAATAGCTCCAATTGCGTAACCTAAATCGCGCCACAATCTAAAAATTCCAATACTTTTCGCGCGATCTTGAGGATGCGTATTTTCAGCGACAGTAGCTAAAAATGTTGGATAAACCATTGCTGTTCCCCAACCTAAAACTGCAGCTAAAACAATGTATTGTATTTTATTCTCAGCATAAATAATGAACAACAAAGCGATTGCTTGCAACAACATTCCCCAAAACAAAAGTAGTTTCTTCGGAAGAACGTCTGCCATTTTACCTGTTACCAATTGACCCAAGCCCCAAACGGCAGGATAAACAGCAGTTATGATTCCAATTTCCGCAAGTGAGAAATTTTTAACTGCTAAAACGATTGGAAAAATTCCCCAAATCATTCCATCGTTCAGGTTATTTACAAGTCCTGCTTGCGTAACAGCACCAAGGTTTCGATGTTTCCAAGTTGTTTCCCAAAAAACAGATTGTAAACGAGGAACACTACTCGAACTACTTTCACTTGCAACGTGTTGTTTTGTGTCTTTAACCAAAAATATACTACCAACAAGTCCAAGAAAAACCAAGACAAAACCAATATAAAATGGATAAGGTCGAACTCCATAATTTGAAGCAATCCAACCGGTTAAGAAAGCAACAATCGCAACAGAAATATAACCTGCAAACTCATTCAGTCCCATTGCCAATCCGCGTTGCTTGTCGCCAACTAAGTCAATTTTCATTACGACAGTTGAAGACCACGTTAAACCTTGACTTATTCCTAAAAGAACATTTGTTGCAATAATCCAATTCCAAGTGGGCGCATACATCAGTAAAAACGGAATCGGAATCGCGATGAACCAACCAATAATTAAGAGATTTTTTCTTCCGACTTTATTCGATAAAGCACCCGTGTAATAATTTGTTAGTGCTTTGACAATCCCAAAAACAACAATAAATGAAAGTAAAGCTGTTTTGGCTGCAATGTGAAATTCTTCTTCCGCAATTTGTGGCAAAATACTGCGCTCCAATCCAACCATTCCGCCGACGAAAGCATTGATTATTACTAGGATTGTAAACTGTCGCCAATTCTCTCGAAGACCTAAGATTGCTTGATTCATTTTTAAATTTTAAGACTTGAAAGAAGCTGCAAACTTGAATTAAATGCGCTAGTACAAAAGCTATTGTTGCTTTTCAAGTTAAATCCCAAGCTCCCTTTCCCAATAATCATTGAGAAGCACAACCAATTTTCTCGACATATTATTAAAGAAGCGTTTCGTTCTATATCCTCCAATCCAATTGATTCCACGAATGGCATTTGTCACAAATATTTCATCTGCAGCAAGAAGATTTTGTGGTAAAATAGTACACTCATAAACTTTGATTCCGTTTGTAATTGCAAGATTTATAATTTGCATTCGCATCGTTCCCGCCAAACATCCTTCGTCTAATCCAGGAGTGTAAAGTACGCCATTACTAACAATGAATATATTACAACAAGAGGTTTCGAGGATATTTCCTTTATCATTGGATAAAAACAAATCATCTAAATTTTTCTCTTTAGCAGCAATCGCAGCCATCACGTAAGTCAAGCCTGCTTTCGTTTTATAGTTTGATAGAAAGTTTTTTTGAATTTTAATATCTTGGTAAATATCAACTTCTAAACCTTTGGCGTTCAATTCAAAATGACTTACCTCATACGGATAAACTTCTATGTAAAAAGTACACTCATTTGAATCAGGAAGATAAGATCCACCCGTTGCGCGATCCAAAGACATACGACATCTGCCTCCTTCAGTGATATTTGACATACGGAGCAACTCAATAATTTTCTCCTCAAAAAATGCAGTTGTATAAAATGCAGGAGTTCTCATTTTGATAACTTTTGCTCCTTCCAGCATTCTTTTTACGTGATTGACCACATTCAAAGGTCTGCCATTCATTACACGAATACTTTCAAAAACGCCATCTCCATATAAATGACCTCTATTTCCAGGGTGAATTGTCGGCGCATCTGCCGTTAAAATTGTACCGTTGTTGTTGACGTAAAGTGTTGCCATAGTTTAAAATATCGCTTGAAAAAATTCCAAACCCTTGTTGGGATTCAGCAATAAAACAAAGAAAATTCCGAATAAAGCTCCGCCAATGTGCGCATCGTGAGCAATGTTTGTTGTTCCTCTTTTCATTGCAAAATATTCAAATGCCAAATAAATTGGACCAAAGATATAAGCAGGAATTGGAAATGGTATAAAAAACAAATATAAATTCATCGTTGGATTCCAAAAAATAGCTGCGAAAATCACTGCCGAAACCGCACCTGAAGCACCTAAACTTCTATAATAAGGATCTTCTTGATGGCGAATAAATGGATAAATTTCAGCCGCAACTCCCCCGATTAAGTACAACAAAAGAAAATTAATGCTTCCCAACTGAACGCCATAAATTTGAATCATTTGTTGCTCAAAAAGATTTCCTAAAAAATAAAGAGAAATCATATTAAAAACCAAATGATTGAGGTCAGCATGAATAAAAATAGAACTTATCATTCGTTGATATTCGCCGTTATGCTTGATGCGATTGGGCATAAAAAGCATTTTTTCTTTTAAATCTGGCTTGTTTTCCACTGAGAATGAAATCAATACTGTTATTCCAATAATTATTAAAACAAGACTCATTCTTTAAATTTAGTTGTATCTTGAGTAAAATTAATAGAACTTAGCGTTCAAATAACTTACGATGAAAATTATTCCCCTTTTTTTAATGTTCTTTTTACTTTTCGCATGTGCATACAAGCAAGCGGAAGTCGAAAAAAACTTCCTCAAGGATAAAAAACTTAGTGCGGCTTCAAAACTGAAACAAATTGCAACAGTTTCTTACCTTTCATCATTGGGGATTTCCGAAAAAGTAAGCACAACCCTTATTAAATTCTATTCGGAAAGGGGATTCAAACCTGTGTTTTCTAACGATTCAACGATTTCTAAAAAAGGCATGAAATTGCAAGCTGAATTAAATCAATCACTTTATTATGGGATTCCAAATCAACGCATTAAATCAATAAAAGAAAACTTACATCCGCTTGAAAAAGAAGCTTTAATGCTAGCAAATTTCGCAGTGATTGTAAACGACTTAAATCTTGGTTTTTTTGATTTTTCCGCAAAAAAAGTAAAAGCAATTTCAACAATCTCTCATCAAGAATTGCGTCTAAAAATCAAAGAATTGGATACAATTCCGGCCTCTAAACTCTTACTGAAACAAGGGCCAATTGACACCAATTATCACTTTCTTGCAAAACATTTGTATAACTACTGTAAAAAATACACAATCGACACCACTTCATTTTCATTAAAAACAGAAAAAGAAGATTCAATAAATGTTTTAGAAAGAGTGAAAAAAGTGCTTGTTTCCAAAAAATACCTGTCAGAAGAGGCTGATAGTGCAATGACAATTGAAACTTTAAAAGCCTTTCAGTTGGAAAATGGAATTGGTGCAGATGCAAAATTGGGATTCAATACCGTAAAAGCCTTGAATGAAAGCACTTATGACAAAGTTTTAAGAGCCTCTCTTGCGTTGGATAAGTTGAGAAGTCAAGCAAAAAAACCTTCCAAGCACGTTCGAATCAATTTACCTGAGTTCAAATTATATTTTTTCTCGGATGACACCTTGAGAAGTGAACATCGCATTATTATTGGAAAAGTTACCAATCAAACTCCAGAATTGGTTTCAAATATTAATCGAATCACCTGCTATCCGTTTTGGCGAGTACCGTATTCAATTGCCTCCAAAGAAATTTTACCTGATTTAAAACGCAATAAAAACTACTTAGCCAAAAACCATTACAAACTTTATTCAAAAGAAAAAGAAGTGGACCCAACAACAATTAATTGGTCGAAATACAGCTCTTTCCCATTTCAAGTGGTGCAGCAACCCGGAAAATGGAACAGTTTAGGCTTAGTGAAATTTGAATTTAGTAATTCGCACAGTGTTTACGTTCACGACACACCAACAAGAGGTTTGTTCAATAATACTTTTAGAAGTTATTCCCACGGTTGTATGCGTTGTGAATACCCGCAGGAATTGGCAAAAACGATCTTGAAATACGATAGCATTGGGAGAAAACAACCAATTACTAGTGAAATATTTGATAGCATTATGAAGTTGGAACGCAATTATCCCATTCCTCTAAAAAATTCAGTGCCGATTTTTATCGAATATCAAAGTGTTGTTGCTTATCGTGATCGGATGGTTTTTTACATTGATTTATACAACCGAGAAAAAGACTTAGTAGCGATTTTAAAAAGAGAAAGTTATTGAAAAATTCATTTTCGAAAAAATGGTTTTTAGTAGAAATGAAACTTGTTCATTTTAAATGACTTGCAGAATTTCAATAATAGAAATCGGATTGACAATGTCTGTGGATAGAATAATTGGCGAAAATGGGTAGCATTTTCGCAATACCCTCCCAATTTATAGGTCATTCCGAGTAAAACGAGGAATCTTTTTAGATGTCATTTCAACTTTTACTGTTTTTAAAAGTGACATCTCTGAATTACTTTTCACGATAGATAAATTGTGAAAATACTTCGCGTTTTTTTTTTACTGAAACATCAAAACAAATTGTCATTTCTGAAAGGAGACTGCGCAACAACTCCAAAGGAAAAATTATTGGAATGAAAGCGAATTCATCTGATTAATACATTGCTAATTATAGTTCATCACATCGCCAGACTCAAGTGCTTCCACAAAAACTTCTCTCATTTTTTCGAGTTTTAATTTCGAGGTTGGATCGCCATTTTTTGCTTCTGCTTTAAGCGAATAATAAACATGAAGTGATTGCCCAAATAAATCTTGTTCAAGTTTTCCCTTGATTTCCATTATTTTAGCGTTAACACCAATAAGATAATGCTCAATATCTCCAAGTTCCTTTAATTCTTGATTACTCAAATCAGTCCTTTTCAAAAGTTGGTGATATTGCGGCAAGAGTTTATTCAACAACATTATAAATTGATTTAACTCTTTGTCGAGCTCTCTTTTTGTGTTTTTAAATTCTTCCAAACTTGTAATTGATTTATAAAAATAGCATTTAATTTGAGTAAGCCAATTTGTGAGGCAATTTTTAACATTTGGAGATGAAGGAGTTTTGATTTTTGAGTATACGCTTTTGTTCAAGTAACATGAAATCATCAGCTATAAATCATGGTTTAAGCTAATAAGTTTTTTGACTTTCTTTTTCCATGATAAAAAAGAAACACCACGTAGTAGCAGCGAAGCTAAAAAATCTAGGCTCTGAATTTCTATTTTGTTCGCAAACTATTGTTCATCAAATACTTACAACTCGTCGCGAACAATTTTAACTCCTTCCTAAAACTGAATTTTTTTAAGTCCGTCAGCTGACGGAACAGAAATTCTAAAAATTAACAGTTTCAGTTCAGTAGCTAAAACCATGAAATTCAAGGCCGAGAATTGTTCGCTTATATTTACAAAACAGTTCTCACTTCGATGAAATTCTTGGTTTTCAGAATAAATTACTTTTACAGGTACGATTACTGATCCTCAATTTTGATTATTTCTCTTTGCTTTATTTTTCCTTAAACATGGCTTGAATGAATAGGAATAAGAGCTAAGTGAAATATTTTGGACTAAATTCTTCAAAAAGGCATTACCTTTAATTTTAAAAATTAAAAATGACTGAAATAAACTATACCGAGGCGTTTGATGAACTACAAGAAATTGTTTCAGATATGGAAGATGGACAAATAAATGTAGATGAATTAGCACAAAAAGTAAAGCGAGCAACAGAATTAATTCGCATCTGCAAAAATAAACTCACAGCAACAGAAGGCGATGTTCAGAAAATTTTAAAAGAATTAGAAACGCAAAACTCCGAAGACAGTTCAAATTTCTAACTTTGTGCCTTAAATTTATTTATGTCCGATAAACGTTACCAATCAAGAGGTGTATCAGCTGGAAAAGAAGATGTGCACAACGCTATCAAAAACATTGACAAAGGATTATTTCCAAAAGCTTTTTGTAAAATCGTACCAGACTATTTGACTGGTGATGATAACTATTGTGTGGTGATGCACGCTGATGGAGCTGGTACAAAATCTTCTTTAGCATACATGTATTGGAAAAAAACAGGTGACTTATCTGTTTGGCGCGGAATTGCCCAAGACGCTTTGATAATGAATCTCGATGATTTACTGTGCGTTGGAGCAACGGGTCCTATCCTACTCTCTTCAACAATTGGTCGCAATAAAAATTTAATTCCGGGTGAAGTTTTATCTGCAATTATCAATGGAACTGAAGATTTATTAACTGAATTACGTTCGTTCGGAATAGAAATTTATTCAACAGGTGGCGAAACAGCAGATGTTGGCGATTTAGTTCGCACAATCATCGTTGATTCAACTGTCATTTGTCGTATGAAGAAAGCCGATGTTATTTCAAATGACCGCATTCAACCAGGAGATGTTATTGTTGGATTGGCTTCTTATGGTCAAGCGACTTATGAAAAAGAATACAATGGAGGAATGGGTAGCAATGGTTTGACGAGCGCGCGCCACGATGTTTTTTCAAAAAAATTAGCGCATGAATTCCCAGAAAGTTTTGACCCCAACGTTCCGAGTGAATTGGTTTACAGTGGCACAAAAGATTTATTGGACACAGTTGAAGGTTCGCCAATAGATGCTGGAAAGTTGGTTTTATCGCCTACGCGAACTTATGCTCCAGTTATCAAAAAAATGCTCGAAAATCACCGAAATGATATCCACGGAATGGTACATTGTTCGGGAGGAGCTCAAACGAAAGTTTTACATTTTATTGACGAGTTACATATTATAAAAGATAATTTATTTCCAATTCCACCACTTTTTGAAATGATTCAACAAGAATCTGGCACAAGTTGGGAAGAAATGTACAAGGTTTTCAATATGGGGCATCGTATGGAATTATATGTGAATGAGGACATTGCAAAAAGTTTAATCGCAATCTCGGAAAGCTTTGGAATAACAGCAAAAATCATTGGAAGAGTTGAGTCTGCACCGAATAAAAAGGTCACGATAAACGGCGAAAAAGGTAATTTTGAATATTCAGCTTAATTTTTTCAAAAAAAACGATTTTTAAATAAATTTAATTTATACTTTTGCCGTCCGTTCATTGAACAAAGGAGGGATGGGTGAGTGGCTGAAACCACCAGTTTGCTAAACTGACGTACGGGTAACTGTACCGCGGGTTCGAATCCCGCTCCCTCCGCAACGAAGTAAAGGAGTAGCTGGATGAGAATCCGCAGGGTTCGTCCCGTAGCGTAGCGAAGAGCACCGAAGGTAATCCCGCTCCCTCCGCAAAAAAAAATGAATGAAAGTTATTTATTTCAAATCTATTGTTTATTAGAAATAAATTACTACTTTTGCACTCGCTTTCCGAAAGACGTTTGGAAAGAATTGAAATAACTAGATGATTACTCGGGGCGTAGCGTAGTCCGGTCATCGCGCCTGGTTTGGGACCAGGAGGTCGCAGGTTCGAATCCTGCCGCCCCGACAAAAAGGGGGATGATCTTTCATCCCCCTTTTTTGATTAAACTAGTTGTTACATTTTTAGTTGAAAGAATTATTCTTACGACTGCGAAATAAATTCTGGTCCCGTAGCTCAGCTGCCTGTCTACCGACAGGTAGAGATAGAGCAACAGAGAATAAATAATTGACAATGAAACATTTTGTTTATGTGTTAAAAAGTCAAATTCACTGGAGGTTTTACGTTGGAATGACAACCAATGTAGATAAAAGAGTGGGAGAACATAATCGTGGATATACAAAATCCACAAAGGCTTACAGACCTTGGGTTTTATTCTTTTTTGAAGAATACGAGACAAGAGAAGAGGCAAGGAAACGTGAAATATATCTCAAAAGTGGGATAGGAAAAGAAAAAAATAAAGAATTTTGGTCCCGTAGCTCAGCTGGATAGAGCAACTGCCTTCTAAGCAGTAGGTCTTTGGTTCGAATCCAAACGGGATCACACAAACACAAGCCTTTCAAGAGAAATTTTGAAAGGCTTTTTTGTTTATCCCCATTTTTATTGACCTTAGAACAATTTCAGATAACCCAATCAATCAAAGTGATATTTGCTGATTTGGTAGTTCTTGCAATGAAATTTGGTTTGGTGTGTCAAAAAGTGTGCACATTATTTTGATGAAAGGTGTGAATTAAAGAACTAGAGGAATTAATAACTATTTTTGAAAATATCAGTAATTTGCACCCATGTCAGAAGAACAAAAAAAACAACTCGAACAACAGCTTTGGAATATAGCAAACACCCTTAGAGGCAAAATGAATGCTGATGAATTTCGTGATTACATTCTTGGATTTATCTTCTTCAAATACCTTTCAGAGAAAATGGAAATCTTCGCTGATGCAATATTGAAACAAGACAAGATAGCATTTAAAGCTATCAACGAAAACACAGCTCAAGGTCAAGAATTAATCCAAGCAATTCGTGAAGAATCTTTAGAACAATTAGGGTATTTCTTAAAACCAAGCGAACTATTCAGTGAAATTGCAAAACGTGGAAACAGTGATGTAGAAGGTCAAAGTAATTTCATTATTGAAGACTTACAAAAAGTGCTGATTAATATTCAGCAAAGCACCATGGGAACTGAAAGCGAAGATGATTTTGATAATCTCTTTGAAGACATGGACCTCAATAGCACCAAATTAGGCAAAACACCTGTTGATAGAAATGAAATCATTGCTAAAGTACTTTCGCACCTTGACAAAATAGATTTTGCATTAGAAGATACAGAATTAGATGTTTTGGGTGATGCCTACGAATATTTGATAGGTCAATTTGCCAGTGGAGCAGGAAAAAAAGCAGGTGAATTCTATACACCGCAACAAGTAAGCACCATTCTAGCAAGAATTGTAACACTCGGAAAAACAAAACTTAAATCTGCTTACGATCCCACATCGGGAAGTGGTTCGTTGCTCTTGAGAATCGCTCGGCAAGTAAAAGAAGTAAACATGTTCTACGGTCAAGAAATGAACAGAACCACTTACAACCTTTGCCGAATGAATATGATTTTACACGGCGTTCATTACCGTAAATTCGACATAAAACAAGAGGACACATTAGAACACCCACAACATTTAGGTTTAACCTTTGAAGCAATCGTTTCAAATCCACCTTTTTCCGCTGAGTGGAGTGCCAGCCAATTATTCACAACCGACGACCGTTTTTCACAATACGGAAAATTAGCCCCAAGTAGCAAAGCAGATTATGCGTTTGTGCAACACATGATTCATCATTTAGCAGAAAATGGCACAATGGCAATTGTTTTACCGCATGGTGCATTGTTTCGTGGAGGAGCCGAGCAACACATACGCAAATACCTTATCCAAGAAAAAAATTACCTAGATGCTGTGATTGGTTTACCTGCAAATATTTTTTACGGCACCAGTATTCCAACTTGCATTTTGGTCTTTAAGAAATGTAGAGAAAACCCTGAAAATGTTCTGTTCATTGATGCAAGTAATAATTTTGAAAAAGTAAAAACACAAAATACGCTGAGCGATGAACATGTTGATGCCATTATCGAAACATACAGCAAGCGAACAGAACTAGAAAAATACAGTAAAATTGTACCACTTTCAGTTATTGAAGAAAACGACTACAATCTCAATATTCCTCGTTATGTAGATACCTTTGAAGCAGAGGAACAAATTGATATTGAAAGCATTGCAAAAGAATTACAAGCATTTAAAAAAGAAACACAAAACACCGACAAAGAATTAGCTGCTTTTTGTAAAGAATTAAATATCTCAACACCGTTTTAACCATGGAAAATAAAACACCAAAATTGCGCTTTCCAGAGTTTAAAGGAGAATGGGAAAAGAAAAAATTGGGTGAAGTTGCGCAATTTTCTAAGGGAAAAGGTATTTCAAAAGCTGATATTACCGAAAATGGTGAATTTGAATGTATTCGATACGGAGAGCTTTACACTGTTTATGGAGAGACAATTGACTTGATAAAATCAAGAACTAATATCCCTTCAAAAGATTTAGTTTTTAGCGAATCAAACGATGTAATTATTCCAGCTTCTGGTGAAACACAAATCGATATTGCGACTGCTTCATGTGTATTAAAATCTGGAATTGCATTGGGTGGAGATTTGAATATCATTAAGTCTAATAAAAATGGTGTTTTTCTTTCATATTACTTAAACAGTTCTAAGAAAAAAGAAATTGCAAATTTAGCACAAGGTATTTCCGTAGTTCATTTATACTCGAGTCAATTAGCATTATTAAACCTTAACTTTCCCTCCCTACCCGAGCAAACCAAAATAGCTTCTTTCCTTACAGTTGTAGATAAAAAAATTAGCGAACTCAAAAAAGAAAAAAGTCTGTTAGAGCAATATAAGAAAGGCGCAATGCAACAAATTTTCTCGCAAAAACTTCGCTTTAAACCATCACCAATTGAAGCTCTCGAAATCGGCAATGCTTACCCTGATTGGGAGGAGAAGAGATTGGGGGAGATAGGCGAAACCTATAATGGTCTTACAGGTAAAACGAAAGAAAATTTTGGATTTGGAAAACCATATATTCAATACAAGCAGATTTTTGATAATAGTCAAATTGATATGTCAAGATTTGAAATGGTTGATATTTCAGAGAATGAGAAGCAAAATAAGGTAAAATTTGGTGATGTATTTTTTACTGTTTCATCTGAAACCCCAAAGGAAATAGGTATGAGTTCGGTGTTATTAGATAACGTTGAAGAATTATATTTGAATAGCTTTTGTTTTGGCTATCGAGCAAATTCATTAGAAATATTAAGCCCATATTTCTCTCGATACTTATTTAGAAGTGAAATTTTTAGAACTGAAATTATAAAATTAGCACAAGGTAGTACACGCTATAATATGTCTAAAGTTGAATTAATGAAATTAAAAATTAATTTACCCTCCCTTCCCGAACAAACCAAAATCGCTTCATTCCTTTCCAGCATTGACAAAAAGATAAGTGATGTTGATTTTCAATTGGAGAAAATAGTTGTTTGGAAAAAAGGTTTGTTGCAGCAGTTGTTTGTGTAATATGGACAATAATTTAGTATCAAAATATTATTTATTCATCGACGAAAGTGGTGATCACGGTTTGGTTAGCCTTGATAATTCTTTCCCTGTGTTTTTACTATGCGGTTTATTAACATCGGAAGAAAATTACGATTCTATAAAATCCAACATAAATGAACTGAAACATTTCTTTTGGAAAAATAAATCAGTTATTCTTCACTCTAGAGACATAAGAAAATGTGAAAAAGAATTTCAAATTTTATTTGATTTAGATGTTAAAAAACAATTTTATGAAAAATTAAATAACGTCATTATAAATAGTAATTACCGAATAATATCTTCTGCAATTAACAAATCTAAGTACATTAGCACTTACGGAAAACTATCAAATGACGTTTATGAAATTGCATTGTCTTTTATTATCGAAAGAGCAATTTTTTGTTTAGATGAAATTAAAAGTCATCAAAAGCAACTTGAAATTATAATAGAAAAAAGAGGTAAAAAAGAGGATAAAACCTTATCAGAACATTTTCAACGTTTAGTTGCCAGAGGTACTACTTATGTTACTCCTGATAGATTAAAAGCAATCGGGATAAAAATCACTTTTAAGGATAAAAAAGACAATATAAATGGTTTGCAAATGGCAGATTTATTGGCTTATCCATTAGCTAGATATGTTATTGATTCAAAGCGTGCAAATCCAGCGTTTGACATATTAGAAAACAAAATTTATCACAAAAATGGAAAACGCTATGGTCTTAAAATTTTCCCTTAAAAGCAAAAGCCAAGATTACTCTTGGCTATCACTCGACCGGGGACACCCCAATCCTTTATGTTTCGTTTATTATATCTAATTATATATGCAAAAATATGTAAATATTTGTATTTTTCAACACAATATCGCTTTAATTAACAATATGTCTCAATAATGGCTAAACAATCAGAACAAGTCCTAGAAAAACACAATTGTGTATTTTTGGAAATATGTAAATAAGATTGTTTCATTGGTTCGAATATATTTTTTAAAAAATAAATAAATGATTCCTAAAAAGTACCTACATTTGTCGCGACAGTACACACCACGCTACCCGTCAGATCAGCGTCCCAGGGTGTGTCTTTTGCTTTTATACCCTTTGTTATTTCTCACTTTTTCCTTGTTTAATTAACTTTTATGTTCACAAAACAAGCTTTTACAATTGAGGAGCAAATCGCACTACTTCAAGAAAGAGGATTACTATTTGATAATCTCAAAATTGCAGAAAGATACTTTCAAAATATAAGTTATTATCGTTTAGGAGAGTATTGGTACGTGATGCAGGAAGACAAAGAAAAGCACATTTTCAAACCCAACAGTCATTTTAAAGATGTTTTGGCGTTGTATAATTTTGATGCAGAATTAAGAATATTATTATTTGATGTTATTGAGAAAATTGAAATTAGTCTTCGCACAAAATTGATTTATCATTTGTCCTTAGAATATGACCCTTGGTGGTTTCAAAATTTTAACTTATTTACTGATAGTCAGGCGCTTGTTAAAACCCTATCAAGTTTAGATGAAGAACTATCAAGAAGCAAAGACGCATTTATAAAAAATCATTACAGTAAACACAAAGATGATAAAAGGTTTCCTCCTGCTTGGAAATCCTTAGAACAAACTAGTCTGGGTTCTCTATCAAAACTTTATGGTAACTTAAGAAATACAGTTAAATCTAAAGATTCAATTGCAAAAGAATTTGCAGCTGTTAATCACACTTTTTTACCCAGTTGGCTACAATCAATTGCTCAAATTAGAAATTTTTGCGCCCATCACAGCAGATTATGGAACAAGAATCTCCCAGGAACTGTAAAATTACTTCCTAAACCGCCTAATAATTGGATTTCTGACATCCCAAAGCAACACGAATTTAATAAAATCTATGTTCATTTATGTTTGATGAAATATTTGCTTAATACAATAAAACCAAATGATTTCACCGAAAAATTAAACGAATTATTTGTGAAATATCCCAATGTTGATCCGAACGCTCTTGGAATGAAAAATAATTGGCAAAATGAAGCTCTTTGGCTAACAAAATATGAAGAAGCAAAAAATGAAGTAAATGGCTAAACAATCAGAACAAGTCCTAGAAGAACAACACGATTGTTTAATTTTGAAAATATGGAAATAAGATTGTTTCAGTGGTTCGAATATATTTTTTAAAAAATAAATAAATGATTCCAAAAAAGTACCTACATTTGTCGCAACAGTACCCGCTTTGCATACCGTAAGATCTGCAAGCGGGTCGTTTTTTTTATAGCTATGGCAACTAAACCTGCATTCACTATAGCCGACCAAATAGTCTTGCTAAAACAGCGAGGAATGCTTTTTCGCAATGAGGCTTCAACTCCCCACTTTTTAGAAAACATTAGTTACTACCGACTAAAAGGTTATTGGTGGGATATGCAAGATGATTATTCGTTGCATACCTTAAAACCAAACACCTATTTTGAAGATATTGTTGACCGTTATAACTTCGACCGGCATTTAAGATTGATTTTATTTGATGCTATTGAACGTATTGAAATTGCTTTACGCACCAAAATGATTTATCATTTGGCAATAAGCTATGGTGGTTTGTGGTATTTAAACACTGCCCTTTTTGAAAGTACAACAATAACACTCCCCGATGGAACAGTTAAAACCATTCATCAAAATACTTTAGATGAACTGAAAAAAGAGTTTAACAGAAGTCAAGAGATTTTTATAAAAGACCAACGATACCGCTATCCCAATCAAGATGCCGATGCTTGGAAAACTTTGGAAGTCGCATCAATGGGAACACTTTCAAAACTGTATAAAAACTTAAAGCATCAATTACCTGAAAAAGCCAGCATTGCCAAAGAAATGGGTTTGAATTTACATAGTGAACTTTCAAGTTGGTTAGAAGCTATTACTTACGTTAGAAATATTATTGCTCATCATTCAAGAATATGGAGCAGAAATATGGTAAAAAGACCAACGGAGCAATTAAATAATCCAGTTGGAAAATGGTTTGTAAACCCACTATCAGCAGTACAAACAAAAAAGCCTTTTCTAACCATTTCGAGTATGGTTTACTTGTGTAATCACATAACGCCAAATCACCATATAAAAAGTAAAATTCTCGAACTTTTTAAAACCAATCCAACTATACCAATCTACAAACTTGGTTTCTTGAATAATTGGCAAAACGAACCCCTTTGGAAATAAATGGCTAAACAATCAGAACAAGTCCTAGAAGAACAATTAATCGATCAACTGCAAAAGTTGGGGTATAGTTTGGTGCTTTTGAAAGATGAAAAAGATTTAATTTCCAACCTCAAAAAACAACTCGAAAAGCACAACAATATTTCTTTTACAGATAAAGAGTTTGATAGAGTAATGAATATTCTTAGCAAAGGTTCTGTATATGAAAAAGCAAAGACGCTCCGAGAAAAACAACACATCATTAAAGACAATGGTGAAAATCTGTATTTTGAATTCATCAACACAGAACATTGGTGTCAAAATCAATTTCAAGTAACGCATCAAATAACAATTGATGGTACTTACAAAAACAGGTACGATGTAACGCTTTTAATCAACGGTTTGCCAATGGTTCAAATCGAACTCAAAAGAAAAGGCCTAGAACTGAAAGAAGCTTTCAATCAAGTAAATCGTTACCAACGTCATTCTTTTGGGGCAAATGCAGCTCTTTTTCAATACGTACAACTTTTTGTTATCAGCAACGGAGTAAACACAAAATACTATGCAAACAATAAAACCCAATCATTCAAACAAACATTCTATTGGACTGATAAAGAAAATAAAAGACTTACCAATATCCTAAATGGTTTCACTTCTGATTTCTTAGAACCATGCAACATATCAAAAATGATATGCAAATACATCGTTTTAAATGAAACCTATAAAGCATTAATGGTTTTGCGTCCTTACCAATTTTACGCTGTTGAATCATTAATAGAAACCGTAAAAAACACTAACAAAAACGGTTACATCTGGCACACAACAGGTTCAGGGAAGACCTTAACTTCTTTCAAGGCAAGTCAAATTTTAATGAACCTACCACAAGTTAAAAAAGTGGTTTTTGTAGTGGATAGAAAAGATTTGGATTACCAAACAACGAGAGAATTCAATAGCTTCAGTAAAGGAAGCATTGACGGTACAGACAATACAAATGCACTAGTCAATCAATTTGGTGATGATACTAAACTCATCGTTACCACCATTCAAAAATTAAATACAGCAATAAGTAAAAAGCAGTATTTAACACGCATGGAAAAACTAACAAACGAAAAAATTGTATTCATTTTTGATGAATGTCACCGTTCGCAATTTGGAGAAACACATGCAAGGATAAAGTCTTTTTTCAACAACACACAATTATTTGGTTTCACAGGTACACCCATTTTTGCAGACAATGCTGTAAAAAATGAACTTGGAAAGCGCACAACAACAGAATTATTTGGAGAGTGCTTGCACAAATATGTAATCACCGATGCAATCAAGGATGAAAATGTACTAAAGTTCTCAGTTGAATATGTTGGTCGTTACAGACAAAAAGAAACAACGTCAGAAATAGATATTGAAGTAGAAGACATTGATGTAAAAGAATTAATGGATTCCCCCATTCGTTTAGATAAAATAACTGATTATATAATTGCTAACCATAGCAGAAAAACGCACAACAAAGAATTTACAGCTATGTTTTGCGTAAGTAGTGTCGATGCTTTGATAAAATATTACGAATTGTTTCAATCAAAGAAAGTTGCAGGTCAGCACAAGCTTAAAATTGCGACCATCTTCAGTTATGGAACAAATGAAGAAGACAAAGATGCCAATGGAATGTTAATTGATTCTTTTGAAGAAGAAACATCAATTGGAATGGCAGCAGAACCAAAAGCAGCCTATGGTTTAAACGTTCACACAAGAGAAAAATTGGATGAATTTATTTCAGATTACAACCTTTTGTTTGGTTCCAATTTCTCAACCAAAGACAATGATTCATTCTATAAATATTACAACGATATTTCAAAAAAAGTAAAAGAAAAGAAAATTGATATACTTTTAGTTGTAAACATGTTCCTTACTGGATTTGACAGCCCAACATTAAACACACTTTACGTCGATAAAAATTTAAAATACCACGGATTGATACAAGCATACTCTCGTACAAACCGTATTTTAAACGACCTTAAATCACAAGGCAACATAGTTGTGTTTAGAAACCTAAAGTTTCTTACAGACCAAGCAATTGCCTTATTCTCCAACAAGGATGCGAAAGACATTATCATCATGGAGCCCTATGAAGATTATGTAAAAAAATTCAACGAAGCTTTTAGTGCTTTATTAGAAATAACCCCAACGGTTGACAGCGTAAATGAACTAAAAAACGAGGAAGAAGAATTAGAATTTATCAAAGCTTTCCGTGAGTTAATGCGTATCAAAAATGTATTAAACACTTTTTCTGACTTTGAATTGGAAGACCTTGATATGGAGGAACAACAATTTGAAGATTACAAAAGCAAATACCTAGACCTCTACGAAAAAGTAAAACCAGGAGCGGCCAAAGAAAAAGTATCAATACTTGAAGATGTAGATTTTGAATTGGAACTTATTCATAGAGACGAAATTAATGTAACATACATTTTAAAACTACTAGCCAATTTAAGAAACGCAGAAGAAGACGAAGATAAAGCCAAGAAACAAAAAGAAATCATTGATTTACTTACCGGAGAGGCAAACCTAAGAAGTAAACGTGAACTCATAGAACGCTTTATTAAAGAGAATTTACCTTTAATTGAAGACGCAGACACCTTACCTAATGAGTTTGAAAAATTCTGGAGCACTGAACAAATCAAAGCATTTAAAAAAATTGTTCAAGAAGAAAACCTTTCAGAAGAAAAAACAGAACTGCTCATTGAAAACTATCTTTTCGCTGAAAGAGAACCACTTCGCACAGAAATCCTCGACTTAATAGAAGGAGAAAAACCCTCTGTTCTTCAACGTAAATCCACAGGTGATCGCATCTTAAACAGAATCATTTCTTTTGTGGAAACATTTGTCAATGGGTTTAATAAAGTGGCTTGATACAAAAGCAAAAAAGAGTAATAACCTCAGCTTATAAAAATTACATTCATAAAAAACCATTTTTTTAAATTTCAAAATCAATTCCTTTTCAGCTCAAAGTACAATTCTTTTATTCATTAAACTTTCAAAATTTTCTTTTACGCTTTAAAATCTTAACTTTGCACTCCAATATGCTTAAAGAACGACAACTTCACGACAAGATTTTCACTCCTTTCATTTCTGAAGCGGAAATACAAGCGAGCATAACAAAGCTAACCCAAGCGTTAGAGAAAGATTATGAAGGAAAGGATTTACTCTTCATCGCAATTTTGAATGGTGCATTTATGTTTGCATCTGACCTAATGAAGAATTTTGTAAATGATGTTGCGATTTCTTTCGTTAAAGTAAGTTCATATCACGGAACGCAAACTACTGGAAGAGTTGATGAATTGATTGGTCTAAACACTTCACTTCATGGAAAACATGTCGTTATCCTTGAAGATATTGTTGACACAGGAATTACAATCGATAAAGTAATAACACTTTTAAATTCAAATTATCCTGAATCCGTTGAAGTTTGTACCTTGTTGTATAAACCAGATGCATATAAAGGAAAACACAAACCAAAATATATCGGGTTTGAAATCCCAAATAAGTTTGTTGTAGGTTATGGATTAGACTATAATGAATTAGGGAGAAATCTTAAAGAATTGTACCAATTAAAAGAAGAATAAAAATGTTAAACATCGTGCTATTTGGCCCTCCAGGAGCAGGGAAAGGAACACAATCCGAACGATTAATTGAGAAATATGATTTAGTACATCTTTCAACGGGAGATATGTTCCGCGCACATATTGAAAATGATACTGAATTAGGGCAACGTGTGAAACAAATTATGGCAGATGGATTTTTGGTTCCTGACTCTGTAACAATCGATATGTTGGAAGAAGAAGTTCAAAAACATCCAAATGCAAAAGGATATATATTTGACGGCTTTCCAAGAACAGTGGTGCAAGCCGAAGCTTTAGATTCTTATTTAAATGGAAAAGGCCAAGCAATCAATACTGTTTTGCAATTGGACGTGCCTGAAGAAGTAATTAAAGAAAGAATTGAGCTTAGAAGTAAAGTGAGTGGTCGCGCTGATGATGCAGCAGAAAAATTATTGAAACGTATCAATGAATATTTCACCAAAACGATTCACGTATTGCCTTACTATGTTGCTCAAAATAAAGTAACTACAATCAATGGAGTGGGCGAAATCGACGCCATTTCAGAAAAATTATACGCGGCAATCGATACGCATTTAAATTAAATAATGGCTTCAGATAATTTTGTTGACTACGTAAAAATCCATTGTACATCAGGTAATGGCGGTGGAGGTTCTACGCATTTTCGACGTGAAAAATACATCCCAAAAGGTGGACCTGATGGTGGTGATGGCGGAAGAGGAGGACATGTGATTTTGCGTGGCAATAAACAACTTTGGACCTTATTACACTTAAAATTTAAAAAACACATCAAAGCTGGACATGGCGCTCATGGCGCTGGAAATCTTAAAACAGGTTCTCAAGGTGAAGATGTGTACATCGACGTTCCTCTAGGTACTATCGCAAAGGATGGTGAGACTGGAGAAATCTTGTTTGAAATCACAGAGGACGGTGAAGAGTTTATCATTCAACGTGGCGGAATGGGTGGAATGGGAAATAACTTCTTCAAATCACCAACCAATCAAACCCCTCGCTATGCACAGCCTGGTGAAGAAGGTTTGGAAGGATGGAAGATTTTAGAAATGAAAATCCTTGCGGACGTTGGTTTAGTTGGATTTCCAAATGCTGGAAAAAGCACTTTACTTTCGGTTATCACCGCTGCAAAACCAGAAATTGGCGATTATCCGTTTACTACCTTGCGTCCAAATTTAGGAATCGTTTCCTACCGCGACCACCGATCGTTTGTAATGGCTGATATCCCAGGTATTATCGAAGGTGCACATGCGGGTAAAGGTTTAGGTTTACGCTTTTTACGTCACATCGAACGAAATTCATTGTTGTTATTCATGATTCCTGCGGATAGTGACGACATCAAGAAAGAATACAACATTTTGTTGAACGAGTTGAAACAATACAATCCTGAATTATTGCACAAAGAACGCTTGCTTGCAATAACAAAATCAGATATGTTGGATGAAGAATTGATGAAAGCTTTGAAAAAAGAATTACCTAAAATTCCTGCTGTTTTTATCTCTTCTGTTGCACAACAAGGTTTGGTTGAGTTAAAGGATTTAATCTGGAAACATCTTAATGCTGATGAACAAGCTTGAGTCGATTGACCGAGCTATAGTTCTTTTTATTAACGGTTTACACACTCCGTTACTTGATGAAATTATGTGGTTTATTTCTGGAAAATTCAGCTTGCTCCCACTCTATCTCTTGCTACTTTTTTTATTAAAAAGAGCCTATTCATGGAAAGAATTTGGAATCATTCTCGCGGGCTTGCTAGTTGTTATTTTAATAACTGATCAAACTTCCGTTCATTTATTCAAGAATTTATTTGAACGTTATCGTCCGTCCCACAATGAGCACATCAAAGATTTATTACATTTTTACGAAATAAAACCCGGCGAATTCTACACCGGAGGAAAATATGGATTTGTTTCTTCACATTCTGCTAACTTTTTTGGGCTTTTAAGCTTTATTTACCCTTTTTTCAAAAAAGAAAAACCAATCATTTTCAGTATCTTACTCGTGTTAGGAATACTTGTATGTGTAAGCAGAATGTACCTTGGCGTTCACTACTTTTCAGATGTTACTGTCGGCGCTTCACTCGGTATTTTGATTGGTTATTTAATCCGAAACCTTGTTAAAATAACCCTAAGGAAAAACAACAATTTGATTTAAAATTCAAGAATAGAAAAGACAATTTACCTAAATTCCTTAATCTTATAAATATAATAAAGAACATTCTTTTCATCTCATTTGTCCATAAAATACAAAAATTCCAATTCAATGAAAATACTTTTAAATTATCTTTCCAGATATAAAATGCTGGTTTTCTTAGCGCTTGTTCTTGCAAGTATCAATCAGGTTTTTTCTTTATTGGATCCATATATTTTTGGTAAAATTCTAGACGGTTTTGCTTCACATCCAAAAGATTACACTGAATCTCAGTTTGTCAAAGGTGTTTTATTGTTAATCGGAGCGGCGATGGGCGTTGCAATGGTCAGCCGAATTGCGAAAGCTTTTCAAGATTACTTTATTAACTTGATTATTCAAAAATTAGGAGCTGATATTTACACCGATGGTTTGAAACACACTTTGCAAGTTGCTTACAATGAATTTGAAGATCAAAGAAGTGGGGAGACATTGAATATTCTTCAAAAAGTGCGCACAGACTCGGAACGCTTCATAATGAGTTTCATCAACGTTTTATTTGTTTCAATCGTTGGTATTATTTTCGTGATGGTCTATGCTTTTACCGTTCAACCGGGTTTGATTTTATTGTATTTACTTTCAGCAGCTGGTTTGAGTTTCTTTATTAGCTTTCTTTCCAAGCGCATCAAAAAAGTGCAAACAACAATTATGAGCGAAACCAAACAGTTAGCAGGAAGCACCACTGAAAGTTTGCGCAATATTGAGTTAATTAAAAGTTTGGGATTAACGCAACAAGAAACGGCACGACTGAATGATCGCACACGAAAAATCCTAGTGCTTGAGCTTAAAAAAGTGCGACAAATACGAAGTATCAGTTTCATTCAAGGAACAACAGTGAATCTTTTGCGTCAGTCGATTATGTTTGTTTTGTTGTATTTACTTTTTAAAGGAAATTTGACACTCGGACAAATTATGACTTTACAATTCTATTCCTTTTTCATCTTTGGACCATTGCAAGAAGTTGGAAATGTGATTATTGCTTATCGTGAGGCAGAAGCATCCTTGAATAATTTTGAAAAAATCATCAACACGCCAATTGAGCTTAAACCTAAAAATCCAGTTCCTTTAAATGCAATTCAAAAATTAGCTTTTGAAAATGTTACTTTTCGCCACAAATCAGCAAATTACGACGCTTTAAGTAATATTTCCTTTGAAGCTCAAAATGGAGAAACAATTGCATTCGTTGGGCCAAGCGGTTCTGGGAAAAGCACTTTAGTGAAGTTACTCGTTGGTTTGTACGCGACGCCTACTGGTACGATTTTATACAATGATATCGATTCAAATTCAATTGATAAAGATGAATTACAGCAACAATTGGGATTTGTGACACAAGACACACAACTCTTCGCAGGAACAATTCGCGAGAATTTACTCTTCACCAAACCAGACGCGACGGAGGAACAATTGAATTTTGCATTAAATCAAGCTGCTTGTGAAAGTTTAATTGCTAGAAGCGAATTTGGAATCGATACTGTTATCGGTGAGGGAGGAATGAAACTTTCGGGTGGAGAAAAGCAACGATTATCCATTGCTCGCGCCTTGTTGCGAACACCGAAATTATTGGTTTTTGATGAAGCTACCTCAGCATTAGATTCAATTACAGAAGAAGCTATTTCAAATACAATTCGCTCTATTGGCAATCAAAAAGAACACATTACTGTTCTGATTGCGCACCGTTTATCGACAATAATGCATGCCGACAAAATCTTTGTATTGGAAAAAGGTGTCATTGTTGAAACTGGAAAACACAGCGAATTATTAGCTGAAAAAGGATTGTACTACGCGATGTGGCGTCAGCAAATCGGAGAAAGAAGAGATTAATATTTCTTTAAAATCAGCCTGTTTTTTTTGACATTAAGCCATTTTCTTCACCAAATCAATCAAACGATTTGAATAACCTGCTTCATTGTCGTACCATCCTGAAACTTTAATCAATTTACCCAATACGATTGTCAATTGTGCATCAAACAAACAACTAAAAGAACTTCCTAAGATGTCAACAGAAACAATTGGATCTTCTGTGTAACCTAAAATTCCCTTCAAATTTGTCTCAGAAGCCTTTTTGAAAGCAGCGTTTATCTCTTCAACAGTTATTTCTTGCTCTGTAAATAATGTCAACTCTGTCATCGAACCATCAGCAACAGGCACACGAACGCTTCCGCCTGTTAGTTTTCCTTTATATTCGGGAAAGATTTTGATAACCGCTTTAGCCGCACCAGTTGAGGTGGGAACGATGGAATTAGCTGCCGCACGAGCTCTTCTTAAATCTTTATGTGGTGCATCGTGTAAACGTTGATCGGAAGTATAACTATGAACTGTTGAAATATAGGCGTAATCAATTTTCAACAAAGAGCGCAAAACAGCAATCATCGGAGCAACATTGTTCGTTGTACAAGATGCATTTGAAATAATTGAATCATTTCCATTTAAAACTTCATCGTTTACACCAAGTACGATTGCAGGAATATCAGCGTCGGTTGCAGGTGCTGAAATAACAACTTTTTTTGCGCCTCCAGCCAAATGTTTAGAAGCTGCTTCTCTGGTTAAAAATAATCCTGAAGATTCAATAACGATGTCGATATTATTTTCACCCCATGCAATTAATTCAGGATTTTTCTCGTGCGAAAAAACTAATTTCTTTCCATTATCAAAAGTTACTACGTCGCCATCAATGGTGAAATCAAGAGGAAATGTACGATGAACACTGTCATATTTCAATAAATGCATGAGCGTTTTCGTATCAGCCGGATCGTTAATCATTGTAATATTCACAGCATTATCCAATAAAGCCAAACGTGTAAAATAACGACCAATTCTTCCAAAACCATTCACTCCTACATTTTTCATAATCTCAAGTTTAAAGCACAAATGTAAATAACAATAAGAATTAGAATAAGTTTAGTGTCTTTAGTAATCATAATTTATTCTAATTATTTGCAAAAAAAAAGCACCCATTAAAGGTGCTTTCGTAAGTTTTATGAATTAGAGCTTATAAATACTCTTCAATTGATTGCACTTGATTGTTTCCATCGGTAAAAACAACGATAGGAACGAATGTTTCTAATTCTTCATCATTTAAAGAACAGAAAGTTAGAATATGAACTGTGTCACCTTCACTTGCATGAAGTGCTGCGCCACCATTCATACAAACCATTCCAGAACCTCTTTCTCCTGGCAGAACATAAGTCATAATTCTTGAACCATTTGAAGCATTATTTACATAAACTTGCTCGTATTTTTTGAGATTTGCAGCTTCCATTAAAGCTACATCAATTGTAATAGAACCTTTGTATTCAACATTAGCTTCGGTTACGCGTACTGTATGAATTTTTGATTTTAAAATTGTATATTCCATTTTGTTAATTTGTTGCGAAATTAATAATTAAAATGTTAATCCAAGAAACTAAGATTTAACACTAAAAAAATCCGTTACAAAAGGGTGATCTAACCAACCTTTATCGAATTGTGCAGCCACCGTACCGCAACCAGCATTGATTTCTAAAATTAATGGTTTTTGATCCGTTAATGCAATGTCAAAAGCTATTAAAGGAAGTTCTGAATATACATCACATGTTTTTTCCACTAAATCCAAAACCTCACTCCAAAGAGGCATTTGAAACCCAAAAATCTCTATTCCTGAAATTGGATTTTTATCTAAAATCTCACCCGTTCTGTCCAATCCTTTAGTGGAAATTTTACCTGTTTTTAGGTCAATGGAAGCACTGTAAGAACCACCATTAACCATGTGATCTGTGATTTTTCCTCCATTCATTTGAATTGATGCAGCAACAGGGAATTTTTCCTCTTTCGATTTATTGTAAATAACGTATCTTATTGTGCCACAAAAATCTGAACCTTGTAACTCAATAATTTCCTTGTGGTTATAAACGAAAGCTTGATAAATATGATTATCTAAAATTGAATCGTTAGGAGCTAACAAATGAATACCTACTCCACCGTTAGAAAATCGAGGTTTTACAAGAATTCGTTCTGATGCTGATAACTTTAATAAATCATCAAAAGACTTGTTTTCGATAAGAATACTTTTGTTTTCGCCAGTTACTAAAAAGATTTCGGGTATTGCAATACCAGCCTTGAGCATCCTTTCGTACATTTTGTGTTTATCGTAGGTAATTTCTTTACGTTCTAATTTTATCTTCTCGTAAATTCCATGGGTGATACTCCTCGGAATTACCTTCATTAATTCTTCGTGCGAAATACCTGAAAACAGATTGACTACTTTGGTGTAAAATGCTGAATGAAACAGTATAGTTTTAGTATTTACTTTTATTCCATTTTGCTTCAATAACTTGTAGTAAAATCGATTGTATTTTATTAACTCGTTAATGGTTTTTAGTAAACCAATTTTGTTAACACGTTTGTTAATACTTTTGAAATATCCTGGGATTTTTTTTACTTTTTTAAGCATGATAGTTTTAGGTGAATAGGCTAGATTTTCTGTAGAACAAGTGCGTTTGACAAATTACAATTTTGCAACAAAAATAACTACATTTGCGTTTCAAATTACAATTAACTACTACACATACAATGTTTGCATCGCAATCTGAACTTACAAAGCATAAAATTAACCCGCACGAAGACGAGATAGAGGAAATAAAAAATATATTGAAAAATAGTTTGAATGCTGATTTTCAAAATAATCCTACTCCTGAAAATGCAAAAAAAATAATCCTTAATTCATTAGAAGGAAGTAAATTTTCATTCCAAATAGATGATGGTTTTCTTCAAAATCAAAAGCACTTAAATGCCCACTTGAACCGTATTAATCAATCATTAAAAAATAAAAATAGTGATTATTACATAGGAATAGTTGAGACACTTGATGATTGGAAAAAGAAAAAAATCATTTTAAAAAAACCAATTATTGGTAAAATAGTACGATTCCTTTATTTTGTTTGTTACCGAATTTTACCGAAATTAAAATGGTACCAATTTTTAACTTTTAATAAATCAAAACGTTTATTGTCAAAGGCTGAAATCTTAGGTCGATTTGTTTATAATGGATTTGAAATTTGCGACTTTTTTCCTATAAAATCAAACTATCATGTTTTTATTTTAAAAAGAAAAGGAGAACCACTGAAACAATCCACAAGTGAAGGCGTAATACTAAAGATTAAACGTATCGGTAAAAACGGAAAACTTTTCACAGTGTACAAACTAAGAACCATGCATCCTTATTCAGAATATCTTCATGAATACATGATTAATACACATGGTTTCAATGAAAAGGGCAAAATAAAAAATGATTTTAGAGCTGCAAAATGGGCAAAAATATTCCGTAAATATTGGCTTGATGAACTTCCTCAATTATTGAATTTATTAAAATTTCAAATGAAACTTGTTGGAATCAGACCCGTAAGTCAGAGTTACTTTAACTCTTTACCAAAAGAAATTCAAGAGAAAAGAATTCACCACAAACCTGGCTGTATTCCACCATACGTTGCCCATGATTTTGGAACCTCCAAAGAAAGTGTACTTGAAGCAGAATTGGTTTATATGGACGAGAAATTAAAAAATCCATACACAACAGATATAAAGTACTTTTTTGTTGCTATTTTTAAAATTGTTTTCAAAGGAAAACGTTCTTCTTAACAACCCATTTAATGAATTATAATTTTTTAAAACTCTTTTTTGTTTCTATTTTGATAGCAAGTTTATTTTCATGTAAGACTGCTGAAAAAACACTTTATTTCCAAGGTGAATTATCCCAACAAAATCTTCAATTACACGAAAAATACACACCCACAATTCGAATAAATGATTTACTTGAAATCAAACTAACAGCATCTAATGAAGAGGCTGTCAAGATGTTAACCCCTGAAATACCGAATGCACGTTCAACAATTACTTATTCTTCTGGAGGTGTTGCAAAAGGAGGTTTTTTGGTAAATAGTCAAGGAGAAATCGAACTTCCTTTTATTGGGAAATTCCTTGTAGCAAATAAAGGTAGAGAGGAAGTAGAAAATGAAATTGAAAAAAAACTGAGTGAATACATTCAAAATCCAATTGTTCAAATTCAAATTATAAACTTTAAAGTGACAATTTTGGGTGATGTTAAAGTGCCTGGTACATACAATGTTCCAAATGAAAAAATGACAATCATGGAATTAGTTGGAATTGCAGGAGATTTGAATATTTCTGGAAAAAGAAAAGAAGTTAAACTCTTACGTGAAGAGAATGGAATTTTAAAAGAATACAATTTAGACTTAACACAAAAAAGCATTTTCAATCAAAACACTTATTTTCTTCAACAAAATGACATTGTCTATGTAAAACCAAATAGAGCAAAAATGAGTAACGCCAACGTTAGTCAAATATTCCTGCCAATAATTTCTACTGTTTCAATCTTACTCAGTGCAATAAGTATACTATCAAAATAATGGAAGATAATCAACTTAGTTTTTTTGACAATGAACCAAGTCAAAAAATAAATTATAAAGAAATTGCGCTTAAATATGTCCAAAGATGGAAACTTTTTGCCATTCTAATAGGAGGTGCGCTAGTATTTTCCACTATTTATCTGAGATATAAAGTTCCTCAATTTGAGGCTTCAACAACCATTTTAATTAAAAACAATCAAAAAGGAGGTTCGGGAATGTCTGAAACTTCCGCATTTGAAGATTTATCCATTTTCGCAGATGGAAATTCAATTGAAAACGAGAAAGCTATATTAAGTTCTCGAAATTTAATGAGGAACGTAATCAACCGATTAAAACTGAGAGAGGAATATTACGCCGTAGGAAAAGTAACCGGTTTTAAAAGAAGAGAAATCTATAAACTAAGTCCTATAAATGTAAATATTTCAAAAAGTGATTCAGCGACAACTGATGAATTTTCTTTCAGTACAGGCATTACAATTTTAAACCACCAAAACATTTCACTTCAATTGGTTAATGGAGGTAAAAAAAGAACTTATCCGCTCAATAAATGGCTGAATGTTAAGAAAGGAGTTAAAATTAAAATTTCTAAAAATGAATATTTTAATGATGATGTAATAGGTAGAAATTATGAGTATAAATTCATACCCCTTGAATCGGCCGTAAATAAATATTTAGGTAAAATCACCATTGCGCAATTAGGCGCTGGATCTACGATTCTAACCATTAAAATGAAGGACAATTCTAAAGAAAAAGCACAGGATATTTTGGATGAATTGGTAAATCAATATAATGAAGACGCCATAAGTGACAAAAACATTATTTCCAAAAACACTTCCGACTTCATTAGTGACCGTGTTCGAGTAATTTCAAAAGAATTAGGTGATATTGAGGATTCGGCAAAGATTTTTAAAAACAATAATGATTTAACTGATGTACAATTTGAAACAGAATCAGGAGTTTACTCCGCAAAAGACATCCGTTCAAAGTATATAGATGCGAATACGCAATTACAGCTAAGTTATATGATGCTCGATCATTTACAAACGAATAATCGACCTGATGATTTAATTCCAATCAACCTTGGACTCTCTGATAATAGAATTGAAAATATCATTCAAGAACATAACAAATTGGTAATGGAACGCATTGAGGAATTAAAAACCACAACGCTTAAAAACCCTAGAATTATCAATCTATCAAACCGAATTAGTGAGTTTAAAATCAATATTGAAACAAGTATTAAAAACTTAATTCAAGCTAAAAAACGAATCCTCATAGAAATCGAAAAAGAAGAGGCAAGAATAGACAGAAATCTTGCTAGAATGCCTGGTTTTGAAAAAGATTTGAGAGGAATTATTCGTCAACAAGAAATTAAGGAAGCGCTTTATATTTACCTGCTTCAGAAACGAGAAGAAGCACAGATTGCTTTAGCTGTTGGCGTTGGAAATGCGAAAATCGTTGACTCTGCCTATAGTAATGGAAGTATCGTTTCTCCTAAAAAAACGTTTATTTACGCAGGCTCATTGGTTTTTGCATTGATGTTTGGTGTTATTATAATTTATCTTGGTGAAACACTTTATGACAAAGTAAACTCCAAACAAGATATTGAAAAATTTAAACTTCCATTCATAGGAAATATTCCTTTAGGACAAGCTGGACAACAAATTGTTATTTCTAGAGGTAGTAAAACAGCAATTTCAGAAGCATTTAGAACGCTCCGAACAAACGTTGATTTTATTTTAAAAAACAAAAAAGGTCCAAAATTCATCTTTGTTACATCCTCTGTTGCAAAGGAAGGAAAATCATTCACTGCTGTTAATCTATCATTATCTATTGCATTATCGAATAAAAAAGTTCTTTTAATTGGTCTTGATTTACGAGCTCCAAAATTAGAACAGTACATTGGAAAAGATCGTTCAAAAGGAATCACAAACTTTATTATCGATGAAGAACTAACGCTTGATGATTTAATTTACACAACTGAATTAAATAAGAATGTTGATATTCTTCCTTCTGGAGATATTCCACCAAATCCTTCTGAATTAATAATGAGTGACCGAATCGATCAAATTTTCAAAGAAGTTGGTGAAAAATATGACTATATAATCGTAGATACAGCACCCGCAGGTATTGTTACAGATACCTTTCTTTTAACAAAATACGCTGATATTTTCTTGTACATAGTTCGTGCTCATGAACTACCGAAAAAAATGCTGAATATCCCTGCTGAGATAAATAAAGAAAAGCGTTTGCCAAATATGAATATTCTTTTAAATGGTACGCAAGCAAGTAAAGGTTATGGTTACGGTTATGGCTATGGTTATGGCTACGGTTACGGTTACGGCTATACGCAAGGGTATTACGAAGATGATACAAACAAGCCAAAAACTTTCGTTCAACGTTTAAATCCGTTGAATTGGTTTAAGTCCAAATCCTCTTAAATTTCTATTGCTACAGGGCAATGATCTGAACCTAATACTTCGTTCAGTATAAATGCATCTTTAATATTTGTTGAGAATTTTTCGGAAACCAAAAAATAGTCAATACGCCAGCCAACATTTTTCTGTCTTGCTCCTGCGCGATAACTCCACCAAGTGTATTTGATCGTTTCAGGATGATGTAATCTAAATGAATCAATTAAACCATTGGAAACAAAATTATCCATTCCATCAATTTCAGCTTGCATGTAACCAGCTGATTTATTGTAATTTTCCTTTGGTCGAGCTAAATCAATTGCCTTGTGTGCCACATTAAAATCACCACAAACAACCACAGGTTTTGATTTTTCCAAGTTTTTCAAATAACCTAAAAAATCGGCATCCCATTTTTGGCGATAATCTAAACGCGCTAACTCACTACCCGAATTTGGAACGTAAACACAAATCAAGAAAAAATCGTCAAATTCCAAATTGGTAATTCTACCTTCTTGATCATGCTTTTCAATTCCCATGTCATAAGTGACATTTAAAGGTAGTTTCTTCGTTAAAATAGCAGTTCCAGAATAACCTTTTCGCTCAGCACCATTTGCATAAACAGCATATTCTTTTAGGTCAACAACAGCTTCTTTTACTTGTTCTGGTGTAGCTTTCGTTTCTTGTAAACAAATAACATCAACATTTAAATCAAGCATATCTTGTGCAAACGTACGTCCAGTTATTGCACGAATTCCGTTTACATTAAAGGAAATAATCTTCATAAATTAGCTGTTGCTTTTGCATTGTTCTTCAGGTCTTGCTCCACACAGTCCGCATGCAGCACCTTCTTTTTGTAACATCGGATTATTACTTGCACAAGTACCTGCAAATTTTCCATCTTTCTTTACCAATATTTTTATAGCAATTCCCGCAAAAGCAAGTCCTAGCAATAATATAGTTAAAAGTACAACTTCCATTTTTTGATTTATTTAATTCGTAAAATTAGTTTTTATTAATTCTTTTGAATAACTCGTCCTGAATTATATTCGTTTTTTAACAAAATTGTAGGATTGCCAAAATACCACAAATCACCCGTGCCATTCAACTCTACCTTTAATTTGCAATTCTCAGCATTGATTTTAGAAAGTATTGGAGAAACAGAAATCACAGCGATTGAATCTTGAACCTGTAGATTACGTGTGTCAAAATAACCACTACCATCAATATCAACACTAAAAACATTAGCTAATCCTTTCAATTTAAAATCTCCCCAACCGTGCGGAATTACAAAGTATAAACTTTTCGCATTCAAATTAAAATCAACTGAACCTGCCCCATCTTCAATTTTAACTTTGAGATTTTCAAGATTCAAAATACCTTTATTAATCAAGGAATCTGTACCACGAAAATAAATTTCCTTTAAATCTCTAACGTGAATTTCTACGGCTACTTTCCTTTTTTGATAACCAAGAAAATTACACTTATTCAAATTTTGAATTTTTAGTGTCGAGTTTTCTGAACTAATATCAATTAAGTCAATCAGATTTTTGCCTGCGAAAATTTCTACAAAATCCATTGAATCTTGAATCAAGGTGTATTTTATGTGCTCGTACAATTCCAATTTTTCAAATGAATTAATTGGAATTATTTTAGATGTTTGTTCTCCGGCTGATTTCCAACAACTGCGCTCATTGGGCTTTTTACAGCTTGAAAAGCACAAAAGAAGTAAACCAAAAACAATTATCTGCTTCATCTCTGCTTGTAATTTAACGTGTAACCAAGACCTAATTCCAAGTAATCTGCTTTTGCAAAATGTGATTTCAAAGTGAAGTTCAATAAAATACCATTTGGAAATTGATAGCGACTACCAATTCTAAAATAAACAGGACCATCCGGTTTATAAACATCTCGAACATAAGCACCAGCTCCAAAAAGAAAACTAAAACGTTCAAGTGGAACAATGTATCCAGCGAACAAAGCAGCTTGAATAATACTTAATTGACTTTTAGGAACGAGAGGTTCAACGCCGAGAATTGATTGTTTTGAAAACAAATCAAGTGACAATTCCAAACCAGCCTTTTGACTAAAAATTCTTCTTGCAAATAAACTCATTGAATAAACTGGATATCTTTTGGTTCCAATTGGATTCATTTCTTTCATTGAAAAAATTCCAAGACCACCAAACAACCATTTTTTCAGTGGAAGGTTGCTTGTTATTGCTGTGTTTAATGTCCGTTCCTTGCTGATCGTTCTTCCATATCCAACTGATAAATAAGGAAGATTTATTCCAAAATTTGGAACTTTAAATGCTGCGTTACTAAAATGTGTCAAATCTAAACCTAATGTCACAAAATTCTTTCCGAAATTGTAATTCACTTTTGTTCCAATAACAATTGTTGCATTTATTTTTGAGGCAATTGCGTTATTTTTCGGATTGTAAATTGGATTAAAAGTTTTAGTTGTGTATCCAAAACCAAACCCCATTTTCCAATTCCATTCAACGTTTTTTGTTTTGAGCATTGGTAATTCTGCAAATCCAGCTAAACTTACATAACGTCCTAATAAATCATTATTTCCGACCGACCCCACGAATAATGTTGCTCCAACTTTTGGTTCTCGGTAGGCTTGATGCCATTTTTTTGAACTTCGAGTTTGAATGAAATAAGTAAATTCCATCGCTTTAGCAGACGCTTGAGGCAAATGCCCTAAAGTTCCTCTGTGCGCAGCCAAAAAACCGATCTTTTGTCGAAACTCAAAACCATGTTCACTGGCAACTTGTCCATAATAAAACGGAATCAGAAATAATAGATTCAGAGCTAAAAGCAAGGTTTTCACAATTAACAAAGTTAAACAAAGGAAAATGAGTTTTAACCTTAATTTTGCAGAAAAAAAATATGGATGCAAGACTTGTTGCTTTTGAACGCTTATTGAATGTTATGGATGAGCTTCGCGAAAAATGTCCTTGGGACAAAAAGCAAACGATGGAAACCTTGCGAAACCTCACTATTGAAGAGACTTATGAGCTTGCCGATGCTATCACCGAGAATGATTTAAATGCTGTAAAAGGTGAGTTAGGTGATTTGTTTTTACACCTAGTTTTTTATTCGAAAATTGGTCAAGAAAAAGGTGCATTTGATGTTGCTGATGTTTTAAATTCCATTTGCGAAAAACTTATTTACCGTCATCCTCACATCTATGGAGACGTTGAAGTGAAAGACGAAGAAGAAGTAAAAGCAAATTGGGAAAAATTAAAATTGAAAGAAGGAAAAAAATCAGTTTTAGAAGGTGTTCCCTCTTCCCTACCCGCTTTGGTTAAGGCAACTCGCATTCAAGAAAAAGCAAAAGGAATTGGTTTTGAATGGAGTAATCGCGAAGATGTTTGGAAAAAAGTAGAAGAAGAATTAGCTGAATTTAAAGTGGAAGTTGATTCCAATTCAGAGCACATTGAAGAAGAATTTGGCGATTTATTATTTTCATTAGTAAACTACGCTCGCTTCATTGATGTTTCACCAGAGAGTGCCTTGGCATTTACCAATCAGAAATTTATTCAGCGTTTTCAACTGATGGAAGAGTTGATTATTTCAAATTCAAAAGACATAAAATCAATGGATTTAGAAGAAATGGACACTTATTGGGAAAAAGCAAAATTGATTTTAAAGAATAAATAAAATGACAGAAGTTGAAATTCAAATCATAGAAACTGCCATTCTCGCAGCAATTGTTATTGGTATTAAACTAATCTCAAGAAATTCGGTAAATCGTCTGTTGAATAAAATGGATTTCGATTTGAAACGCAAACAAATTTCACATCGAATTATTAACCTTTTCTTGACGATTTTTGTAGTCACGGTGCTCGCTGGAATCTGGAATATCCACCGCGATCAATTGATTGTTTTTATGACTTCTGTCGTAACCGTTCTTGGTATTGCCTTTTTTGCCCAATGGTCGATTCTTTCAAACATTACTTCAAGCCTCATTTTGTTTTTCAATCATCCTATGAAAATTGGTCAACGCATTCGAGTTGTTGACAAAGAATATGATATTTCTGGAGAGTTAATCGACATTTCTTTTTTCTTTCTTTACATCAAAAGTGAAGATGGTGAATTGATAACCATTCCAAACACCATCGTTCTCCAAAAAACTATTGTCACCAAAATCTAAGGTTTTTTAGCTAAAAATTTATGTAGGGGCATTAATTCAACAACGCCAAACTCATTCGTAAAAACATCTGATTGATTGACCGTTACGATTATTGCTTTCTTTAAATCAAAAAACTTCATAGCTTCATACGCACCGTTCAATTCGCGCTCTTGCGTTTCAAAATTGAAATCAAAACAAACTTGATAGAGTGCTTTGACTTGCTCTTTTTCAAAAACTATAAAATCGCATTCGTGCTTTTCCTGAAAATAATAGATTTGAGAATAGGAACGTCGTAAATGCAAGAACACTAAATTCTCTAATCTTCTTCCATTTTCTTCCGTAAAAACGACGGAAAGATTGGTAAATAAGCCTAAATCGATTGTATAAACCTTCTTCGGATTGCGTACTTGTGCTTTCAATGAATAGCTAAACATTGGAACGCTGGCAACTAAATAGGCATTTTCCAAATGAGAGATATATTCCAACAAAGTGCTCACAGATTTAAACTGAAAAAGCGCTGAAAGCTTGTTAGCGGAATACGTTTTTCCGATATTCGAAAGTAGATAGATTGCCAATTTCCGCAAGGTTTGTACGTCACGAACACCATATCTCACCGCTATATCTCGATATAAGATATCATCCCAAAGATGGTGCAAAACCAATGGATTATTTGTTTTTAAATATTCAGGGAAACCACCAACTTGCATGTATTTTGAAGCACTTTCTGTGTTGCTTTCTAATTTGGAAAAAGTCAAAAACTCGTTGTATGAAAACGGAAATAATTCAGAAGATAAATGACGACCTGTCAATTTAGTTCCTAATTCTTTGCTTAATAAATTCGCATTTGAACCAGTCACTAACACTTGAAAACCTTCATCTAGTTTTTGACGCACATACCATTCCCAATTCGAAAGCATTTGTATTTCATCAAAAAACAAGTGAGTGAATTTATCGCGTTCTATGATTGCATCCAAGCGACGAAAATCATCCAACTCGAAACCTGCGAGACGCGGATCTTCAAAATTTATGAATAAAGAAACATCTTTGTTTTGTGCGATTAATTGATACATCAATGTGCTTTTTCCACAACGTCGTATTCCAGTTATGATATTTGCAAAATTCTCTGTAAGTACATAATTTTGAGCATCTTCACGCTCAGTTCCTAAAACACGTCGCTGTAAACTTTTCTTTTGAAATGCGATTACCTCCTCTATTTGAAACTGACTAACCATAACTTTATTTGATACAAAACTACAATTTTATTCGTTACTATCAAATAATTTCATCTATTATTAAACAATATTTTTATTTGATAGTAAACTATAACTTTATTCGATAATAAACTATAACTTTATTTTATATAAAAAATAAAATCTTTAATAAAAACTTGCTACTGATTCAATTATTTAAATCCTTTAGCTGTTAAAAATGATTTTATCTGGAAAATCATCAGTTGATTGAAGCGAAAAAATGATCTTCGGAGGAAATATTTTGTTGAATGAATAAGGCGTTGATACTTTCAAATTGAGTTCGATTCTAAAATTGAAATTACCTGTGGTGCTGCTCCTATGTTTTAACAATCAATCCTTTTATTTCAATTTCCTTCTTCATATATCTATTTTTAATTAAATATACGAAAATATAATCTTGATTACGATTGTTAACTAATCATTTATTTTAAAAACCAATTCAATAACACCACGCATTCCAATACCAACGGTTTAAAATAAGAATATGGAAACCTTGTCAAAATAAAACCTCAGCAATATTGATTCATGCAAAAATGAATAAATGGTTGAAACCATTTTGAAATCCCATAATCCATTCAATTGGTGTATGTGTTTCAACCCTCTCCAATCGAAAAAAACTTATTCCATAACTATTTTAAAAGTTTAATCCATCTTGATTTTAAAATCAATTCGTCTGTTTTTGGTTCTACCTGCTGCTGTATTATTATCCGCGATTGGTTTCGTTTCTCCAAAATAACTTGCTTTTATTCTGCTTGCTTCAATACCGTAACTAATCAATAAATTCCTTACTGTTTCAGAACGCTTTTTTGATAATTGTAAATTCATAGCTGCGTCGCCAACATTATCTGTATGTCCAGCAAATTCAATTGTCCAGGTTGGTTCTTCTTTCAGCACTTGAGCAATTTCTTGAAGCACTAATTTTGAATCAGCGGTGATGTCATTTTTACCTGTTTCACACACCAATTTCTTAAGCATCAAATCGTCAATATTTCGTTTTTTCTTTAATGGACAACCTTTGTTTTCAATTACTCCTGCAACTTGAGGACACGCATCTTCTTTGTCAGCAATTCCATCCCCATCCGAATCTGGACAACCTTTAAACGTTGCTAGCCCTTTTTCTGTTGGACAAGCATCATCCTTATCGGCAATACCATCCAAATCAACATCTGGACAACCTTTCATTTCAATACTTCCTTTTTCTGTTGGACAACTGTCTTCATCATCTTTTATTCCGTCTCCATCTGTGTCAGGACAACCCTTCAACGCAGTAAGTCCAGCTACATTTGGACAATCATCGTCTTTATCTGTAACTCCGTCACCATCTGAATCTGGACAGCCATTTAATGAAACAAGTCCCTTTTCATTCGGGCATTCATCTTTTGCATCTTCAATACCATCCGAATCGGAATCAGGACAACCATTAAATTGTTTTAAACCTGCTACATCTGGACACAGGTCTTGGTTGTCTGCAATACTGTCATTGTCTTTATCAGGACATCCTTTTGCTGACAACACACCTTTCAATTCGGGACATAAATCGTCACTATCAGCAATTCCATCGCCATCCTTATCTTTTATTTTTTCAACTTTTATTTTTGGTTGTTTTTCTTTTTGAGTGAATTGATAGGCCAATAATAATTCATGCGAACCTCCTGCATACTGACGCAATTTACTTACCATCACATCATAGCTGTAAGCCAACATAAACTGTTTGTAATTTATTCCTGCTAGTAAAATAACCGATTCATTACTCCGATAACTTAATCCTGCTATCAAAAGTTTATTAAAGGTAAATTTTGAACCAATTTCAAACTGAGGTAGTCCTTTAAATGTTGTTCGCGCTAGAATAAATGGCTCTGCTTCTATTTTTTCATTTATGTTGAGAAGGTATGAACCTGATAAATAATAATGTCGAATAAGTTGTGTTTCGCCTGCTAAGCTCAGTACATTGAATTTATTGAGTTTACTTTGAATCAATTGATTGCTTGAAATACCCACAAACAATTTATTTTTCAAATGATACACCAAACCAAAATTCAAATCGGGAACCATCTGTTTTACATTGGTTTGAAGAACGGCATCTGGTTCTATATTTACCATTTGTGAACCATTATAGGCATATTGATTCATTATTCCCGATACACCAAAATTAATACCTGAATTCTGATTTATCTTTAGATTGTAACTAAGATTTAACTGAAATCCATTTTGACGAATTGCCCCACCTTTATCATCTGAAAACAAAGCACCGCCAATACCTAAATTTAATTTCTTGATAGAGGTATGACCGCCAATATGAAACGTTTTCGGTGCACCATCAAAACCAACCCATTGGCTTCTATAGCCCGCTTGTAAACGATTGGTATTTTTGATGCCTGTAAAAGCAGGATTGATCATAAAATCATTCCAATAATACTGACTGAACATCGGCATTTGTTGACCAAATAAGGATTGACTAACGGCAACAACTAAAAATAATGCGACTAACTTTTTCATATTTATCTTTTTAGTGTTACTGTACCTTTATACTTTTCTCCATTTCCTAATTCAATTACATAAAAGTAATCGGCACTTGGGAGTTCATTTCCATTGATTGTTCCATCCCAGAAATTAGTGTTGGCATCGCCTGTAAACACTTTTTTACCCCATCGATCAAAAACCAATAATTTCGCTTCTGGAAATTCCCACAAGCCTTCAATTTTCCACGTATCGTTGACGTTGTCGCCGTTTGGAGAAAATCCGTTTGGTATGGAGAAACATTCCTTCACTTCGATTTGCAATTCGTCTGTTGCCGTACATCCGTTGCTATCGGTTCCAGTAACCGTTAAGGTGGAAAGACCAAGTGCAGGCGCAAAACTCGCTCCATTGTTGAGGTTATTGCTCCACAAATACGTTTCTCCACCTGTTGCGTTCAGGGTTGCATTTTCGCCTTTACACAAACTAAAATCCTCACCTGCATTTAAAGTGGTAAAGCGATTTACAGTTAAATTCAAGGTGACCACCGAATCACAACCATAGGCATTTTGAAGGGTAAAAGTGGCCGAATTGTTATCGGTGTAATACGTTGTTCCATCTATCCAAACGAGTGAATCGCAAACGGTGCGCGTGTCTGTTCCTGCGTTGGAATTGTGAACCGCTAGGTTGATGGTAATGGTACTATCACAGCCAACCGCATTGGGAATTATAGCCGTGTACGTTCCTGAGTTGGTGTAAACAGCGCCATCAGGAGCAGAGTACGAATTGCAAGCTATTGGTGAAATAGTGCTTGAAGTGGGTGAAATCAAATCCAAATAAACAGAAACCGTATTGGAGCAACCCAAGGCATCTGTTCCCACTACGGTGTAATAACCTTCTGTAGTAAAGGTGAAAGGCTGACCATTGGTAACGCCATTGTTCCAAGAATAGCTAACAGCGCCCGTTGCCGTAAGTGTAAATTGTGTACCTGCACACACTTGTTGGTCTTGCCCAGCGTTGATTTGTGGATTGTTGACAACGATGGTCATGCTTTGCGTACACGAATTAACACCATCCGAAATTATGACATCGTAAGTGGTAGTTTGGGTAGGAAAAACTGCAATGCTATCAAAACCCACTGTACCATCCGACCAATACACCGTTTCCGAAGGATTTGAAACGATGCTCAAAACGGCAGTATCACCCAAACAAATGGGATTTACAGATGCGGTGATGGTGCAATCGAGTGTTTGAGTAAAAGCAGAATAAGTAAAACTTAAGGTAAAAATGAGAAGGAAATATTTCATGGATGGGGGTTGATGCTAAAAGATTTTTTCAAAGGATTTACCTAAACCACTGAATGAATGGTAAGCATGGCAACGAACGCGGAGTTTGTAGCCGTTATTTAATTTTTCCATTACAGAATTTACACTCTCTTTTTGAGAGGATTTAGTCCTAGCTATTTTTAATAATTTGGTTCTATGTTCATTGATTATAGTACATTTAAACGTTCTTGAGTTATCTTTTTTACAAAACCATCCTCTTCGGGGTAATATCAAAAAATCATTTCGATCTGGATCTAAATGAATTGTTTTAGCTTCATCTTTCTCTTGAGTGATTGCACAAATTTCAATTCTTAAATTATTTGCATCAAAACAGCGACTTTTATTTACAACTTTAACTTTTATACAATCCTCATCTTTTATAAAAGATGTAATTTCAATTCTAGGGCGTAATTTCTGAATAATGAGGTACGTTAAAAAAGGGACTATGAAAGTTGAAATCCAAAAACAAAGATCAACACAATCATAGCAAATTGAAATGGATTTATGACACATAAACTTGATATTATTGTTTAAAGGAATTTTTGATTGAATTTATCTAAAGCTTTAATATGAGATTACACAATAACCATTTTCACCAGCTGTTCCATCAAAACCATTCTGATATCCAAACATACAGTTTCCATTTAATGCTGAAGAGTTTCCTCCGTTTCCTCCGCTTCCAGATGTTGAACAACAAGTTGCGGAAACAAGGGAAGTAACATAACCAACTGGAATATAATTTCTTGCTGATGTATTAGACTGAATTGGGTAACTATTGTTTTGAAAGTTATTTACACTTCCACTAGCCCCATTAGCCCCATTTACACATGAGTTCGTATTAGACAACCCCCTACTTCCACCAAGACCACCAGAAGCTATTAAAAATGAGTCAAAAGATGTATTCCCGCCATCTCCTCCATTTGTTGCAGAAGGTCCAGGAAATCCTGAATTGTTTGTTTGACCTAGACCTTTAGTACCACCTAGACCAACAGTTATTATATATGTTTGACCAGAAACAACATTTATAATTGACTTATTATAACCACCTGAACCACCATTACCTCCTTTACCGCCAATATAATTGCACCCTACTGCACAGCCATTAGTTGCACCAGAAGCGGATGAAGCAAAGGAGCCTCCTCCTCCTCCTCCTCCAGCACCCCATAATTCAACAGTAATTTGTGTAACTCCTGCTGGACAAGTCCAAGTTGTAGAAGATGAAAAACCTATTCTAACACCTTGGTTAGATGATGATGTAGCACTTGTTCCATTGCACACATATTGTGTTTGATTTGCATTTACCTCACTTGCATCCAACACGCCATTTGCATTCGCATCCAAACCTGTTTCTATCTTCGTTCCTCCGTTGGTACAATTTGTTCCTGCAGGTTCTGTTGTGGTTTTTATTAATGCATTTAAGCCGTTCGTTCCATTAGTGCCATTTACACCTGCAACTCCTTGTGCACCAGTTGCTCCCGTTGCACCTACTGCTCCGTTACACACATATTTGGTTAAAGAAGCGTTGATTTCGCTTGCATCTAAGGTTCCGTTGTTGTTGGCATCTAAACCGTATTCAATCTTTACGCCGCCTGTTGTACAGTTTGCACCTGCCGTTTCAGTAGTGGTTTTCGCGAGTGTGTTTTTTCCATCAACGCCGTTCGTTCCATTTGAACCATTGGTTCCGTTTGTACCTGCAACTCCTTGGATTCCTTGAATACCTTGCGCTCCCGTTGCACCAACTGCTCCATTACACACATATTTGGTTAAAGAAGCATTGATTTCACTTGCGTCTAAAGTTCCGTTGTTGTTGGCATCTAAACCGTATTCAATTTTGATTCCGCCAGTTGTACAATTTGCTCCTGCAGCTTCGGTGGTGGTTTTTGCTAAAGTATTTTTACCGTCAACGCCATTTGTTCCGTTTGTTCCGTTAGTTCCAGCAACTCCTTGGATTCCTTGAATACCTTGTGCTCCCGTTGCGCCAGTTGCTCCAGTAGCACCTACTGCTCCGTTACACACATATTTTGTCAATGTAGCATTGATTTCACTTGCATCTAATGTTCCGTTATTGTTGGCATCTAAGCCGTATTCGATTTTGATTCCACCTGTTGTACAATTTGCGCCTGCGGCTTCGGTGGTGGTTTTTGCTAAGGTGTTTTTTCCGTCAACACCGTTAGTTCCGTTAGTTCCGTTGGTACCTGCTACACCTTGAATACCTTGTGCGCCCGTTGCACCAACCGCACCGTTACAAACGTATTTCGTCAAAGAAGCATTGATTTCACTTGCATCTAAGGTTCCGTTGTTGTTAGCATCTAAACCATATTCAATTTTTATTCCGCCAGTTGTACAATTTGCTCCTGCAGCTTCGGTGGTGGTTTTTGCTAAGGTGTTTTTTCCGTCAACACCGTTAGTTCCGTTTGTTCCGTTGGTACCTGCTACACCTTGGATTCCTTGAGGGCCTTGCGCACCCGTTGCGCCAGTAGCTCCCGTTGCACCTACTGCTCCGTTACAAACGTATTTGGTCAAAGAAGCATTGATTTCACTTGCGTCTAATGTTCCATTATTATTGGCATCTAAACCGTATTCGATTTTGATACCGCCAGTTGTACAGTTTGCACCAGCTGCTTCGGTGGTGGTTTTTGCTAAAGTATTTTTTCCGTCAGTTCCGTTTGTTCCGTTCGTTCCAGCAACTCCTTGGATTCCCTGCGCACCTGTTAAACCTTGTATTCCTTGTGGACCTTGTGCTCCCGTTGCACCTACTGCTCCGTTACATACATATTTCGTCAAAGACGCATTTATTTCGCTTGCATCTAATGTTCCGTTGTTATTGGCATCCAAACCATATTCGATTTTTACTCCTCCTGTGGTACAGTTTGCGCCTGCTGCTTCAGTTGTGGTTTTTGCTAAGGTATTTTTTCCATCAGCACCGTTGGTTCCGTTGGTTCCATTTACACCAGCAACTCCTTGTGGGCCTTGGATTCCTTGAGGACCTTGTGCACCTGTTGCGCCAGTAGCACCTACTGCTCCATTACAAACGTATTTCGTTAAAGTAGCATTGATTTCTGAAACGTCCAATGTTCCATTGTTGTTAGCATCTAAACCATATTCGATTTTTACACCGCCTGTTGTACAATTTGCACCTGCGGATTCGGTCGTTGTTTTTACGAGCGTATTTTGTCCGTTCGTACCATTCGTTCCGTTCGTACCATTTGCACCAGCAACTCCTTGAGGACCTTGCGCTCCTTGAGGACCTTGTGCACCTGTTGCGCCAGTAGCACCTACTGCTCCATTACAAACGTATTTCGTTAAAGTAGCATTGATTTCTGACAAATCCAATGTTCCATTGTTGTTGGCATCTAAACCATATTCGATTTTTACTCCTCCCGTGGTACAGTTAGCCCCTGCGGATTCGGTCGTTGTTTTTACGAGTGTATTTTGTCCGTTGGTTCCATTTGTACCATTTGCACCAGCAACTCCTTGAGGACCTTGCGCTCCTTGAATTCCTTGAGGTCCTTGTGCACCTGTTGCACCAGATGGCCCTACAGGTCCTTTGATATTTCCAGTAAGTACCCAAGTTGTTGCACTATTTTTATAATGAACTTCACCTGTAAGTACATTAAGGTAAAAGTCGCCAAGTAAACCAAGCGTCGATATTGGTGTTGTATTTCCATAACGCCATTGATTCAATTGCGCACCAGAAGTTTTTGCATAAAGAGCATAAGGAACACTCATCAATTGTTGCGTCCCAAAGTCTTGGTAATTAACTCCATTTGAAAAATCGACAGCGAGATTCACGAAATAAGGACCTACTGCCCAATTGATTGCGTTAAACGTTCCTGTCTGTGGTGTTCCTGCACCAATAACTAAATTTATTAAACCTTGACTTGATGTCAAAACACTATGTCTTTCCTGATAAACGGCACTTCCTGTGGCAGTTCCTTGGCGCACTTGCACACGAATAGCAACGGTTGTATTTGTTACTATATTACCACTACTGTTGCGTATTACCGCTTGGTAATTGATTCCATTCGGTGCTTGGGAATAAGCAATTGCAGAAACAAAAAGAGTCAATAAGAGAATTAATTTGTTCATTTTTTGATGTTTATTTAGTTGATTAATTATTCATTTTGATTAAGCGCGTTTGTTGAATGAACTGCCCGTTGGGGGTATAACAATTCAATAAGTATGTTCCCGGTGCGCAATGTGATGGGATTTCTAATTTGTGGTGCTTAGGAAGTAATAATTCCTGTAGTATCAATTTACCATTGATATCAATAAGCTGCACATTTATTTCTTCCTCATTTGAGGAGCTTGTGTTTAAGGTAATAAAGGTTCCAAATGGATTGGGATAAACAGCGATATCGCCGTCCATAAGTCCAAGCGCTGTTGAAGCTGGAGGACTAACCGCAATTACACCTATGGGTTGAATAAAACCATTACTTAGAGAGTAGCTACTATTCGAACCTCTATAAATCAAGGGCTCACCAATTGTGTAGGTCATGAAACGCTGAGCGAGTCCAGTTAAACCATTAGAAGCATCTTTTCCTGCGCTTGAAATCACTTTTCTATCGAAAGTTTGAGCATTAGCTAATGAATTGATTAATAAGCAAATAAAGAGCGTATTAATTTTAAAAATTATTTTCATTTTAACTTTTCGTTTTTAAGGGTTTATCCTAGCTTAAACAAATGATTTCTGACATCACCAAATAACTCTCATTTATTAGAAAAGAAATCAAGTTCACCATACAATCTTAATCTTGACAAGTGTTTCGAGCAATTCATATTGATCAAATCCAATTAATAATTAATTGTGAATGTGACAAATATAGTTATAGTGTTAAATATTTCAAACGTTTATGTAATATTTAATAAACGATAATGTTTATGAATAATTCACAAGATGCAAGAATTTTGTTGCATGGAAGAAATTCATATTGGTCAGCAGATCAAAGTTGTTTTGGAAACAAGAGGTATAACCGTTACTGAATTTGCTAAACGGATTAATAAATCACGTGAGAACATTTATTCCATATTTACGAGAAAAACGATCGACACAGGATTACTCACTAAAATATCAGAAGTATTAGAATTCGATTTTTTTAAACCATTAAGTAAATCTTATGGTGAAATCGAAACTGAATTACAACAAGTACGGGAACAAAATGAAATACTCAAAGAATATACTTCATTTCTTAAAAACAAATCTAAAAGCGAACCAATTGGCGATTAGTAAGATTAAATTGTTTAAACAACATAGCTTATTTTTTTACCGTTTAATCGGAAAACACAAGAAATACTTCTCAACAGGCTGAGCTAATGCTGAGATATTCAAATTATCAGAAGCTTTAGTTAAGTCGATAATATCACCATTTTTCATTAGCATATTGATATTTTGTTTGTCTTGATTGTAAGCTTTGTTAGTTAAAACAGCTGAATAAACAAAATAATCAACTTCCTCGCCTTCTAAATCATAAAGCGAGCGAGCAAATTCTTTTTCAAATTCGATTCTTGCTTGTGTAAATGGCTCTTTAGAAATTTCGATTTTGAATAAATTTCGGTTGACAATTGCCTTTGAAAGTGTCGCTAATATTTTATCTGAATCATTTTGCCATTCTTTGATTGCTCCTAAAATATCATAGTCATCCAATTGCGCAAAGCAATCTAACACTTTTGGATTTTTCTCAAAATCTTCTTGCGTCACGTCATTTTCTAAGAAAAACGTCAAGGCTGTACTTGCGAAAACAGAATGACCATTTTTCACCAATCGTTTTGCTCTTCGCAAAGCATGAATCAACATGTGTTCAGCGACAACAACTGTTTTATGAAGATAAACTTGCCAATACATCAAACGACGCGCAACGATAAATTTCTCGATAGAATAAATCCCTTTCTCTTCTAAAACCAAATTTCCTTCGTGTACATTTATCATTTCAATCAAACGATCGGAGCCGATAATTCCTTCGCTAACACCCGAATAAAAGCTATCGCGATTCAAATAATCCAAGCGATCCATGTCTAACTGACTGGAAACCAATTGATGCAAAAAGGGTTTGGAATAGGTATTGTTAAAAATCAAGAGTGCACGACTTAAATCATCACCAAATTCTTTACTGATGCGCTCAATGAAATATCCTGAAATTTTTTCATGACTTACGCCACAAACAATATCGTATTCCAAAGCATGACTAAAAGGCCCGTGACCGATATCGTGCAATAAAATCGCCAAATTAACAGCTCGCTCTTCTTCAATTGTGATTTCATGACCTTTGCGTCGAATCGTTGAAATAGCTTGTGTCATCAAATGCATTGCGCCCAAAACATGGTGAAAACGTGTGTGAATCGCACCAGGATAAACCAAATGACTCAAGCCCAATTGCATAATCCGACGGAGACGCTGCATGAAAGGATGTTCAATGATGTCAAAAATAAATTCGTCGGGAATCGAAATAAAACCATAAACTGGGTCGTTTACTATTTTCTTCTTGTTATTTTGGTTTAAACTAGGTCGCAAGTGCTTAACTTTAAATTTTCTATTCAAAACTATTAAAAATAAGACAAATGCAGGGTAAAATTCTTTGGGCGGACGATGAAATTGAGTTGTTGAAACCTCACATTCTATTTTTAGAAGCAAAAGGTTACAGTGTTGACCCCGTTACAAATGGGATGGACGCAGTTGATAAAGTTCAAGAAAAATCCTACGATATTATCTTTTTGGATGAAAATATGCCAGGAATTTCTGGACTTGAAGCATTGTCTAAAATAAAGGAAATCAACCCGTTGGTTCCCGTAGTGATGATTACTAAAAGTGAAGAAGAATACATTATGGAAGAAGCAATTGGCAGTAAAATTGCCGATTACTTAATCAAACCTGTGAATCCAAATCAGATTTTATTGAGCATTAAAAAGAATCTCGACCACAGCAAATTAGTTTCTCAAAAAACAAATTCGAACTATCAACAAGAATTTCGTCAATTGGGAATGTTGCTAAATGGACGTTTAGATGCACAAGAATGGAGCGATTTATATGCAAAATTGTGTTTTTGGGAATTAGAATTGGATAAAATTGAAGATTCTGGAATGCGAGAAATTCTGGAAATGCAGAAAAAAGAAGCCAATCATTTGTTTGCTGATTTCATTGAAGATAATTATTTGGATTGGATGAATGGAACTGAAGAAGCGCCACAAATGATTCATTCTTTGATAAAAGATAAAATTGCACCGAAAATTGGACAAGAAAAACTGGCAGTACTTGTGATTGATAATCTACGTTATGACCAATGGAAGATGGTTGAACCAATTTTCTCCAAGTACTTTGTGAAAGAAGAAGAAGAAATTATTTACTCTATTCTGCCAACAGCAACTCACTATGCACGAAATGCATTTTTTGCAGGTTTACTTCCTTCAGAAATCGAAAAACGTTTTCCTAATTTATGGAAAAATGAAGAAGATGAAGGTGGGAAAAATATGCACGAAAAAGATTTCTTGGAGGCAAACTTAAAACGACTTGGTAAAAACGTAAAATGGTCGTATCATAAAATTACGAATGTTGAAGCCGGGAAAAAATTGTCGGAAAACTTCAATACGATTAAGGAAAATGATGTGAATTTCATCGTTTATAATTTTGTGGATATGCTTTCTCACGCGCGAACAGAAATGGAAGTTATTCGGGAATTAGCAGAAAACGAAGCGGCATATCGTTCGATTACTGTTTCTTGGTTGGAGCATTCTCCGCTTCTAGAAATCATCAAAAAAATAGCTGATGCTGGAATTCGTTTGGTAATTACCACGGATCACGGAACAATTCGTGTGAAAAATCCAGTGAAAATCGTAGGAGAACGCAATACAAACACGAATCTTCGCTATAAAGCAGGTCGCGGCTTGAATTACAATACGAAAGAAGTTTTTGTAGTGAAAAATCCACAGGAAGCGTTTTTGCCAAAATTGAAAATGTCGGCGGAATTTGTTTTTGCAAGGGAGCAAGATTTCTTTGTCTATCCCAACAATTACAACCATTTCGTGAATTATTACAGCGACACTTTCCAACACGGTGGAATTTCATTGGAAGAATTACTGATTCCTTATGTGGTTATGAAAGCAAGAAAGTAATTTTATCTTGAAATTTAGAAGATTTCAAAATAAAGCAGAAACCATCATCATTTTAAACCGCTCAACTATTCTTTAAAAAAGTAGTTGTAACTTTTGCTTCTTTTGAAAGTCTTGCTGAAAAAACATATGGGTTTAAAACTACTTTTTTACTTTTCTGGGCTTTTATTTTTATTCTTGAATCAAAACATTGTTTCTGCACAGGTATTGAAAGGAACCGTAAAGGACATAAAAGGTCAAGAAATTCCTTTTGCAAAAATAAGAATTGTCAATACTTCTTACGGTGCTGTTGCTAATGGACTTGGTGTTTATCAACTTGAGCTAAAAAGCGGAATTCATATCATTGATTTTAGTGCTCCAGGCTACAAAACGAAAAGAGACACGGTACAACTTTCTCAAAATATAAATCATTCTGTTGTCCTTGAAGACGATATAAAAGAATTAGAGGAAGTAACAGTAGCTTATCAAACAAAACGAGAGCGCGGAAAAGAAATTATGAAACAAGTGATTGATAAACGTCCCTATTATCAAGATTTGATTTCGAGCTATAGCTGTGATACTTATTGTTACTCATCTTTAGAAAAGGGAAAGCTAGACAGTATTCAAAAAGATTCAATAATTGGAAAAGAAAAATTAAATATTTTAGAGTGGCGAGCAAAATCGTTTGTAGGTGGACAAAATCGCTTCAAAGATGAATTTTATGCATTCAACGATTTCACAGATGTTAGCCAACAAATGAATGGTGCTAGTTTTGAAGTAACTATTGAAGGAGAAGGGAATTTAGCTTCTATTGGAGAAACAGACTCAAAAAATCCCTATTTGTTCATTAATGGAATTAAAGATGCTCATTTTTCACTTCTTGACAACACAATTGACGCACCAGGTTTAACTCAAAACCCATTGATTTCACCCCTAGCCTTCAATGGAATGCTTTATTATTCTTATTATCTGGAACAAAGTTTAGTTGATAGCACAGGGAAACTTATTTACGAGATTCGAGTGAAACCTAAGTTTATCCAAGAAGCATTATTTGAAGGCACACTATTCGTTCAAGACAGCACATGGCAATTGCTTTCCTATGATTTAGCAATCAATCCTGGAGTTTTACTTTACTTTAAAGACATGCACATCTCCGCTGATTATAAAGAGATAAACCAACGAATCATTCCCGAAAGAAAAGATTTTATTTACACCATTAAAGAAGGTAAAACATTGATTTATGGAATAGCTCGTGTTCGACACAAAGACTATGATTTTCAGGAACTTAATAAACCTTCAAAGTTTTGGTTGGAAAGCAGCACATTCGCAAAAGATGCATTTGATAGAGATTCTAGTTATTGGAACGAACATAGACCTTTTGCTTTGAATGATTTAGAACAAAAATTTATTCGAGAACAAGACAGTATTATCACTTACCACGAAAGCGACGAATACTTACGGAAAACGGATAGTACACGCAATAGAATTACATTTTTAAGTGTAGTTTTTAATGGTATTGGTCATATAAACTCTTTTAAAAAATACAGTTTCACATTCAACCCATTGATTTCTCAAGTGATTCCTTTTGGAGTGGGCGGTTACCGTCATCGCTTGCAATTTGACTTCAGAAAAGAATTTAAAGACGGAACCTATTTCACTGTTCGACCAGATATTGATTATGGATTTCTGAACAAAGACGTAAAAGGTGGATTTGGAGGAACCTATATGTTTAATCCAATGAATTTCGCAAAAATAGGCTTTGAAGTGGGTGATGTGTATGATTTTGTGACTAGTAATCAAAATATTCAAGGAACTTTTGCTCCATCAAATCGTGTCCGAAATAAGAAAATTGAAGCGACTTATTCGCAAGAAATCACCAACGGATTGTATTTAAAATCCAAAGTTTTGTTTTCAGACCGCCAATCGCTTGATAGTTTAAAATATCCTAGTTGGATTTCGTTTTTTGGAAATTTTCAACAAGCACAAAAATTTGACCCTTATCGTATTTTACTTGGAACCATTGAATTAGAATACCATTTTCGCCAAAAATTTTACATTCGCAGAAACCGTAAAGTGGTGCTAGGTTCGCCTTGGCCAGTACTCAATCTCGTTTACAGAAAAGGTATTCCATCTGTTTTTGGAGCACAAGCTAATTTTGATTTTCTAGAATTACAAATTCGCGATGAATTGAAATTTAACTCTTTTGGAAATTCAGAAATAAAATTCAAAGCAGGAACATTTCTTCGAAAACAAGATTTAAGAATCATTGAACATACTTTTTTCAGACCTTCAGACCGCTATTTTTTCTCAAATCCAACCAATACTTTACAATTATTAGACACAGCATTAAACACTTCCAATTCATACTTCCAATTGAATTACATTCATCATTTCAATGGTTTTTTCCTCAATAAAGTTTGGTTATTGAATCGCTTAAAACTAGAAGAAACAGTAGGTGGAAGTATGTTGTATATTCCAGATGCCAACTTTGCTCAAATTGAAATGTATGCAGGAATTGAACGAAAAATTAGGATAAGAAAATCAATTTTCAAATTAGGAGTATATGCCGTAACGCAAGCAAATAGTTTAACCAATGCTTCTATCAACTTTAAATTTGGAGTTAACTTTTACAATTCATTTACTGATAAATGGGATTATTAATACTTTAGAATTCAAAGTTAAGTTGCTATTTTTGAGCAACAATCTAACTGCTCTAACATGTTTTGGAAATCAACTAGTACAAGAAATCTATTCCATTTATTGATTTTACTAGTTTGTTTTTTGGGATTCTCTTCCTTCTTTGCACAAACTATCACGCAAACTATCAAAGGAAAAATAATTGATCAAGATACGAAAGCAGCGATTTTTGGTGCAAAAATCATTCTTGTTAACACATCCCCAATTATAGGAACTACAAGTGATAACGATGGTTTTTTTACGATTGAAAAAGTTCCAATTGGACGTTACGATGTGAAAATATCGTATTTGGGCTATGAGGATGTTAAATTACAACAGGTTCAATTGAATAGTGGGAAAGAATTGATTTTGAATATTGAATTGAGTGAAAGCATTAAAAATCTTGAAACGGTAACCGTTAAAGCAAATTCAAAGAATAAACCATTAAACGAAATGGCGACTGTGAGTGTGCGTTCGTTTAATGTGGAGGAAACTCAACGTTATGCCGCTAGTTTCAATGATCCTGCGCGAATGGCTGTTTCTTTTGCCGGAGTAAACACAAGCAACGACGCAAGCAATGAAATTATCGTTCGCGGAAATTCTGCTCGTGGTATGCTTTGGCGAGTTGAAGGTATTGAAATCCCAAGTCCGAATCATTTTAGTAATGGAGAAGGTGGCTCTGGTGGTGGAATTAGTATTTTGAGCAGTCAAATTTTAGGTTCCTCCGATTTTTACACAGGAGCGTTTCCTGCAGAATATGGCAATGCACTTTCAGGAGTTTTTGACATCAAATTCAGAAAAGGAAATTACCAAAAGAGAGAATATTCCTTTCAAGTGGGAATTTTAGGAATGCAAACATCATTGGAAGGTCCGTTTAGTAAAAAATATACTGGCTCGTATTTGATAAATTATCGATATTCAACCTTGATAATGTTAAATGCAATCGGACTTCCAATCGTAGAAAATGCGCTTGTTCCTCAATTTCAAGACGTGAATTATAATTTTTTCTTTCCAACTAAAAAAGCGGGAAACTTTACTGTTTTTGGACTCGGTGGACTTTCAACCGCAGGAGAATTAGCTGTGAAAGATTCAACGACCTGGGAAAAAAGATCAGACCGATATCAAGACAATAATTATCAGCTTATTGGTGTTAGCGGAATCACACATACTTATTTATTCAAAAACCAAAAAGCATATTTAAAAACTGTTTTAGCCTTTTCGAGTGATGATTTAAAATACAGATTGGATTCGTTGGATAATAATTATGGACTTACAACTGCTTACAGTGAGAAATTTTCATATAAGACAATTCGTTTCAATTCGTTCTTAAATCACAAGTTTAATGCGCAAAATATCCTTCGAGTTGGAATGAATTACAGTCAATATTTTTATTCCATTTTATCAAAGGGCTTAGAACTAACAAGTGGAGAACAAGGAACTTTTGTTGATGAAAATGGGAATACAGGTTTAGTTCAAGCTTATGCACAATGGAAATATAAAATCAGTGATAAAATGGATTTGAACACGGGTTATCACAGTAGTCATTTTGTTTTAAATCAACAAACAAAAGTGGAACCTAGAATTGGATTTCAATGGAGATTTAAACCTAAACAAAGTTTTAGTGCTGGCGTTGGATTGCACAGTCGAATTGAACCGATTTCTGTTTATCTAGCACGAAGTTATAATGATAGCATAAATTATACGCAACCTAACTTCAATTTAGGTTTGACCAATTCGTTTCATTCTGTTGCAGGCTATGATTGGAATTTTGGAGAAAACACACGTTTAAAAACAGAAATTTATTACCAATATTTGTTCAATGTTCCTGTTGACACAAGCTTTGGAAACAATGAAAGCATTTTAAATTTCAACGCAGGTGTGACAAGATCTTCTTTTATCAACAGTGGTATTGGAAGAAATTATGGAATGGAAATTACAATAGAAAAATTCTTTTCCAAAAACTACTTTTTTCTTTTTACAGGATCTTTATTTCAATCTGAATATAGCCTTGGGGAAGGTGTTTGGCGAAATACACGCTTCAACGGAAACTATATGTTAAACGCATTGGGAGGTTATGAATTCAAGTTTGGAAAAAACAAGAAAAATAGCATCGGTGCAAACACAAGAATTACGTTAAGAGGAGGAAATCGCTATACGCCAATCAATGAGGTAGCATCTAAACTTGCTGGATATGAAATACTTTACACAGATCAGGCGTTTAGTAAGCAAGCGCCAAATTATTTTCGCACCGATATTTCAGCAAACATTCGATTCAATTATGAAAAATGGGCATTTAGCATTGCAGTAGAAATTCAAAATGTTACAAACCGATTAAATATCAACCGCTACTTTTTCGACCCATACACTAAAGAAGTTCGGAGCGCTTTAATGTTCGGAATAATGCCTGTTTTTAACTTTAAGTTTGAGTTTTAAAACTGTTTTCAAAAAAAATCAAAACAAGAATTAGCGGTACAAAAATTGAGATAAGCATTTAAAAACCGTTCACAATGGAAAGATTATAAATATTTCATTGAATCCTTGAAGACCTTTTTGTTTACTTAACTTTGTAATAAAAAATTAATGAATTTAAAAAAAATCATATTTCTAGGTCTAATCGCCTTAGGTATAACTTCATTTTTAATTCCAATTATAAGTTCATCGGAGCACGTTGTCATAAAATTTTCAGAGCCTAACCCCGCTCCTACCCAATGGATTAATCCAGCATTAACTCAATTAAATAAACTAGCTGCATACGAACAAGCACTTGCTATTGAAAATGAAATCGTTGTTCTTAAAAACGAGGATAATGTTTTACCACTTGGAAATTTAAATCGAAAAATCACTCATTTATCAATTGGTGGCGACTCAAAATCATTTGAAGAAACAAGTAATCTTTTCACCGATTTTGATACTTCAATTCGAATTTCAAGCTCAGACTTTGCCACAAAGAACAACGCAATTTTAAATAATTCAGATTTAATTATTTTATCCATTCATGCTGATAATGCTGGAAGTGATAAAAATGAAATTAAGAAAGAGTATGCGTCGATTGTGAATGAAATTACGAATTCAAATCCAATTTCTATTTGTGTTTTTGGAAATTTGGACTTCTTAAATCATCTAAATTTAAAAAACATAAAATCTATTTCTTTTGCTCCTGAAAACCATGAAATTGCACAAAACGTTGTTGCACAGCAATTATTCGGAGCTATTGAAGCCAAAGGAAAACTGAAAAGTAATAGCGGACAAAAATTCAAAATTGGAGATGGAATACAATTCAAAATGAACGGTCGATTAAAATTTACACAACCCGAAGAAGTTGGAATTCAAAGCGCTGATTTAGCTAAAATTGATGAAATCGCAAGTAACGGAATGAACGTTAAAGCTTATCCTGGTTGCCAAATAGTTGTGGCAATTGAAGACAAAATCATTTACAGAAAAAGCTTCGGTACAGCGACCTATTCTGATAAAGAGGCGAAAGTAAAAAATGATGATTTATATGACATTGCTTCAGTAACCAAAATTGCTGCTTCAACCTTAATGGCTTTGCATTTACATTCAAAACAACAATTTAATTTGAATAAAAATTTAGGAGATTACTTACCTGAATTAACCGCTAAAACGCCCTATCATTCCGTATTGATTAAAGACATGATGGCACATCAAGCAGGATTTAAACCTTGGATTGCATTTAATAAAAACACCTATTCGGCCGATCAATTAAATCCTGAAATTTATTCAACCACAAAAAAAGAAGGTTTTACAAAACAAGTCGCAGCAGGTATTTACGTTCGTGATAATTATGTTGATGTCATGTTTGAAGAAATTGTTAAAGCGCCACTTGGATCAAAGAAATACGAATATTCTGATTTGTGTTTTTATTTCGTGCAAAAAATTGTTGAAAAGCAAATTCACGAAGGTCAGAACACTTATTTAAGAAACAATATTTATCTACCAATGGGATTGAGAAATGTCAGTTATTTACCGCTCAATTTTTATCCTAAAAACAGAATCATACCAACAGTTGACGAGAAAATTTTTAGAAATCAATTACTTCAAGGATATGTTCACGATCAAGGAGCTGCATTGCTAGGAGGCGTTGGTGGACATGCTGGGTTGTTCTCTAATGCAACAGACTTAGCGAGTATTATGCAACTTTTTCTGAACAAAGGAAAATATGCTGGTTTCAGCTTTTTCAATGCAGAATCGATTGATGAATTTACGAAACAACAATTTCAAGGAAATAAGCGCGGAGCTGGTTTTGATAGACCAAGTGCAAGTGGAGGTGGAACTTGTGCTAAATCAGCGTCTCAACAGAGTTTTGGACATTCTGGTTTTACAGGAACGCTTGCTTGGGCAGATCCAAAGGACAAGGTGATTTTTGTGTTTTTATCAAATCGTGTTCACCCAGATCCAGAAAATTGGAAGCTACGCGACATGCACATTAGAACTGATATTCAAGAAGTTGTTTATCAGGCTTTGAATAAACGAATAAAAAAGTAAGAATAATATTAACCTGAGTTCAATTATTAAAATTGGATTCAGACCGCTCAGAAACAATGAGTTACGAGCAATGCTTTTGAAGGTTTACCTTCGGTGCTACTCCGTGGTATCGGGATAAATCGATAAAGTGTTTTGAAGTAAATTGTTGTTTATCAGCGGAATACTTTATCGCTTTACATAAAAACCAGTTATACTGCGTTGTTTCCTCTCAATTTAGCCCGCTAAATCTTCGAGAAAACGCCTTGTCTAACAGATTTTTATGTTAATCTGAATTTCAATTTTACAATCGAACTCAGGTTATTAAGACCGTTACAAAACTCGCTACTTGTCGTTACTCTAAAAATTTAAAATCCTCATTTACAAGAGTAAACTCCGGGTTTAAATTTTTAGAAAGCCTAATTTTCGACTTTTGAAACAGTCTTATTGATTTATAAAAATACTTCTGCTATTTCATTTAACTAGTAAAAATTTAAGCCTTCAACTTTAGAATTAAATTGAGATTAAATCTTGGATAATCTAATCAATTTTGTTGTTGAACCATCTTCAATTTTAAGTAAATAAATTCCTCTACTTAAATTTGAAAAATCAACATTAAAGTCAAAAATACCTGATTCAATAACTTGATCTTTAATTACATACTGTACAATTTCACCATTCATACTGTAAAGCGAAACATTCAATTTTGAAGGTTCACTTGCAGATGGAATAAGTAAACTCACATTCGTGATTCCTTCTGTAGGATTTGGTGCAACAGAAATCAAAGCCAAGGACTCATTTTCAGTATTTCGACAAACTTTATTGTTTGCTAGTAGCACATCAACATTACCTGAATTATCAGAAGCAAATCCTTCAACGCAAATGAAATTTGTTAAATCATCTTGTGTTGAATTGTAAGAAGATAATTTAGCATTAAACATATAAATCAAGTCTTGGCTTGGCTTAAGATTTCCTGTCCAAGTTTCTTGAATTGGGATTGAGTTTAATGTAGAAAGCTGAAAATCAATCTTATTTATTTCAATTGTCCCGATGTTTTCAAATTCAACACCAATTGTATTATATCCGTTTATTTCTTGAACAAAAATGGATTTCACCTCTAAATCAAAGGCTGGACGTTGAATTCCAAAAGATTTGGTGATTGTGTCTTTACATCCATTTTGATTCTCTACAAATAAGCTTACATCAATTATTGAATCTACCCATTCTACTGGATAAGTTTTAGCAAATTGATTCAATGGCGGATTATAAGTAACCAATTCTTCTCCAATTCCTAAATCCCAAGTTGAGCTACTAGAGCCGATACTATTCTCATTGAATATAACAGGAACACCACCAACTATTACATTCGGAGAATAATTAAAATCTGCATTCAATTCTGGGTAAACATCGATTAAAATTAAAGTGTCTGATGTACAATTTCTATCACTTGTTGAAGTCAAATTCAAATATTGAACGCCCGTTGTAGCAAATCGATAAGAAGCAACCTTCGATGTAAATGGATATTGAAGATTTACTAACCAATCCGTTGATACAAGTGAACCTTCAGGAATTGTCGATAAATCCTCAAAAACTGTCAACGTATTTTTACAGCTAGGAGAAATGCTCCAATTTAAAACTGGGTTTGGATAAATTGTTATTGTATTAGTGGTTGTATCTGAACAACCATTATCACCAACAACAACAAGTCCGACTGAGTAATCTCCATAATTTGCGTATCCTTTACCAGTTGTTGGATTCGTTGCACTCGTATTGTCTCCATACGTCCAAATATTAGATACAATGGAATATCCACTTGGAATCGAACTCGTGTTCGTGAATTCAACAAAGGTATTTTCACACGTATTTTGTACACTGAAACTTGAAGTTGGTGCAGGTTGAACTAATACATTTTGAATTAAAGTATCCTTACATCCGTATTCATCCACTACTTTTAAATTAACTGAATATGTACCTGCCAAACCATACAAATGACTAGGATTCGCTAATTGACTTGTGTTTGAACTCGAGCTAGCCTGACCAAAATTCCAATTGTAGCTTTGTAGTTCTGATGTCGCAAGATTGATTGGTAAGAATTCAATATTTTGATACGGACAGTAATTTACAGTCGAAAAGTTAACGATTGGTTTTGGATGAATCGTAACATTAAAATTAGTAATTGAACGACAATTTGATGCTGCGATAACTTCTAGCGACACAGGAACAATCTGAGCTTGATTAAAAGAAATCTGACTGCTTGATCCAAGTAAAGGCGGATTATTACCAATTGTCCAATAGCTTGCAGCAATCGTACTTCCAACAACAGTGCTTGATTCTGAAAACTGAATTTCATCAAACTGGCAATTACTTGCAGGGAAATTGTAATTAATAACAGGCGCATTTCCTATGATTGTAACAAAAATTGAATCCTTATTGAAACAATTATTATTGTTTTGGACTTGCAAGATATAAAGTCCCGATGTATCCAATACTTGACTTGAATTAGTGTTTCCTGTGTTCCACAAATAATTGGTTATTGAATTACTAGTCTGCTGTAATTGAATAGAATTCCCTACACATAAATTTAGGTCATCACCCAATGAAACAGCAAATAAAGAACTATCAATTGCAATAGTTGCCAAATTTGAAATACGTTGACAGTTTCTATTATCAACAACTGAATAAGCCAAATTTTGATTTTGATTTAACAGTCGTGTTGGATTTGTATTACCATCGCTCCAGCTAACAAAAGAATAACCTGTTGGCACAAAAGCGGTTTCAGAAATTAAATTATTAAAACAAACAACTCGATTTTGAAGTTGAATACTATCATAAACGGGACGAATAACATTAATTGTATCACTAGAAATTCGACCAAAAATATCAGTTGTTCGAACCCAATAAGATCCAGGAGAATTTACTGCAATAGTTGGTGTTGTTGCACCAGTACTCCAAAAGTAATTAGTAAAATATCCTTTAGGTACAAGAGTTGTATCGCAGAAGCCATAATTGGACGCTATATCAGCACCTAATGAAACTGGTGGAGCGTATTTATCCATGAGGTATTTTTCAACTTGCTGTTGTTCAGTAGAACTTAATACACGATTGAAATAAATAAATTCAGCAATATCTCCCAATAGAAAATTAGTTCCTCCTGTGATCCTTCTGCCTAGTTGTAATCCAGATACTCCTACCGTACCTCCATTGCCTGTTACTCTTTGAATTCCATTCTCAAAAATTCTTGAATTTACTCCATTTAGAACTATAGAATTCAACATGATCGAATAAGGCTGAGTTTTTGAATAACTAAATGAGGCATTAGAACCAAAAAATAACTGCCCTGAACCCCAAACAAAAACATTACTATTTGTAGAAACAATTCCATCGAAAATCCCTGAAGAAACACTCGAATTTCTCCTATTATTGTGCAAGATAAAATAGGTGTTTTCCGCAGACAATGTCTGTGAAAAATCTGTTGCTAAAAAATCATTTGAACCATCAAATCTTACCAAATTTTGATTATTCAAACTCACACCTCCATTTACTACTGAAGGTCTTGAAGATGTGGATGCTTGTGTTAAATGAAATCCATTCCCACTTTGGTCATTCCATTGACTTACTGCTCCTGAAGTTTGAATTACACCACTGCCTGCATTAACCCATAGTTTTGCATCATTTTGAATACTAATTACATTGAACTTTCCTATTGAACTATAAACTCCTTGTAAACAAGCATTATTCGTTTTTACACGCCAATAAGATGTACCTATTGTTAATGGTGTGTAGCTAACATTTGGTGTAGTTGTTGTAGCTGTAAAATCAATTGTTGAAAAATTTTGATCGGTAGAAACTTCTATTGTATAAAAGTAATTGTTTGCTACCGGATTCCAATCGAAACTAATTGGTTGACTCACTAAAGTAGTGAAATCATTAGAAGGAGAAATCAAGGAACTAATTGAAGGAACCGTAAAAGAAGATTCAGTATTTACTTGTTGAATCGAAGTGTCTCTGCATCCAAATTGATTTTCTACTATTAAGGCCACATCATATGAGCCTGAATTAAGAAATGTATTGGTTAGATTATTGGCGGTTGATACTTGTATGTTATCAATATTCCAAAACTGAGAACTTATTATACCTCCATTTAACGCAATTGTACTTGTATTAGTAAATGTTGCTGGTGTATTACTACATATAAGTGGAACAGTAAAACTTGCAATCGGTAAAGATTTTACTGAAACTGGGAAACTAACACTTGATGAACATCCATTATCACTTTGAACTAAAAGTGAACCAGTATATTCACCAACTTGATTATAGGTAAATAATCCAGAATTTTGAGTTGATGTTTGACTATTACCAAAATTCCATAATATATTCGAAATGTTTGCTCCCGAAACAGTACTTGATTCTGAATAACTTAATACACTTCCTAAACAAACTGTTGATGGAACTGTAAAAGCTATTATTGGTGAATTTCCTAAAATTGAAATGTTAACAGTATCACGTTTTAAGCATCCATTTGTATTTGAAACTGTCAATATATAAGCACCAGATGTATCAACAACTTGAGTAGGATTCGTTAAGCCAGTATTCCATGAATAAGAAGTAATAGCTGGACTTGATATGGCAAGTTGAATTGTATTTCCAATGCACAAACTCGTGTCATTTCCTAAACGAACTGACTGTAATGAATTATCAATTGTAATTATTGCAGTATTTGAGGTTTTTATACAATTTTGGTTATCCTTAACTGTGTAAAAAATGGATTGTGCTTGTCCTTGTAATCTCGATGGAGTTAAAATACCATCACTCCATTGTACAAATTGATAATCTCCAACTGGAATTGTAGCTTGAATTGTCTGTGGATTATTATAACAAATCAATTGATTATTCAATTCAACTTGAGAATAATGCGGACGCGTCAAAACTAAAGTATCTCTTGAAATTCGTCCAAAAATATCTGTTGCTTGAACCCAATATGTTCCTGGCTCATTGATGGAAATACTTGATGTGGTTGCACTATTACTCCAAAGATAGCTTTCGAAATAAGCATTTGATGCTAACGTAATATCACAAAAACCATAAGTTGATGTTATGTCTGGACCTAAATTAACAGGCTTCGTATATTTGTCCATTAAATACTTTTCAATTCCTGCTTGTTCAGTAGGTGAAAGACTTTTAGTGAAGACCATCACTTCAGCAATATCTCCATTCAAAAAGTTAGCACCACTTCCTGCACCAAGCTGGTAATTGGCATTTGTAAAACCATTTATCGCAGTTGCAGTTGTTGTTGAAATTTCAGAAATGCCATTAACTTTCAATAATGCCGAGGTTCCAAAAATCTTATTGTAGCCGAACAATCTAAAGTTATATCCTGTCGTTGGAAGTGTTGTGGTAGATCCTAATAATAAATTATTATTGTTTACTGCTCCTATTCTAGAAACACTTGCTCTTCGTGTCAACCACCATCCAGTTGTTCCTGAGCCACTTGATAGTAAGACTGCATTCGTTGAAGATTGATTGCCACCGCTTGAAATTGCAAAAATGGATAATGAATTTGAATTTAATCTTGGAATTATTCCACCATTTAATAAATCATTCGTTCCATCGAATCGAACACTTGAAAGTCCATTTAAATTAGGATTTGAGGAAACAAATGTTGGTTGATTCGCTGCTGTTGATTGAGTCGCATGAAGATTATTTGAACTTTGATCTAACCATGAACTAACTGTTGATCCATTTAAGGTAATGCCTCTATCTGCTCTTAACCACAATCTTAAACTATCAGCAATAGTTATAGATTCTAATGTAAATACTTGACTAGTACCTCCTAGTAAGCATGGATTATTGGCTTTAACTCGCCAATAAATCGTTCCTGAATTATTTAAAGCTGTGGTTAAATTTGTTTGTGAGGTTGTCTGAGAAGATAAAATTGGTGTAAATGAATTACTAGAAGAAATTTGCAACTCATAAAAATAATTATCTGCTACGCTTGACCAACTAAATGGAATTTGCTCTGTTGAAAGAACTGTTTTTGAATTGAACGGGTCGATTAAACTCGGTGCGCTTGGAATTGGATACGTGTTTATAACATTTTGCGTTTGTGTAATTGTGTCTCTACAGCCAAAACCATTTGTCACCACTAATTTCAAGTCATAAGTTCCTGTAGTTGGATGAGCATAAGTTAAGTTAGTAGTGTTGTTTGTTAAAACATCATTTACAAACCATTGATTACTTGAAATGGAACTTGACGGAGCTGTACTAGTATTTGTAAACAACCCATTTACATTGTCACATAATAAAGGTGAAGTATAACTTGCAATTGGTTTAGGGCTGATTGAATAGCTAAATGCTTGTGAACTTTGACAACCTCCAACTGAGATTACTGTTAATGTTCCATTGTAATTTCCAACAATATTATTGGAGAAAGTTCCAGAAGCAAGGTTTGAATTAGTGTTGTTGCCAAAACTCCAAATTCTAGTCCCTATCTCTTCACCACTTTGAACAAAACTTGTTTCTGAAAAACTAGCACTTTCATTCTGGCAAATTTCTGAGGGAAAATTAAATTGAATTGTTGGTGATTGACCTTGAATGACCACATTAATTGTATCCCGTTTTGAACATCCATTTGCATTTGTTACCAATAAATTATATTGGCCTGTTGTTATAATTGGAATGCTACTCGTGGTTGCGCTTGTACTCCATAAATAACTTACAATTGCTGGTGACGATTGAACAAGCTGAATACTATTACCTTGACATAAAGTGGTATCATTTCCTAATCTTACGTTTTGTAATGCATTATCAAAAGTAAAAGTTGCAATATTTGAGGTTCTTGAAAAATTAGCATTATCTTTTATAGTGTAACTTAATGAAACTGTTTGGTTAATATTTCTTGTTTGGGTTGTGATTCCATCACTCCATTGAACAAAAGTGTAATCTCCAGCTGGGATTGGTGCAGTTATTGAAGTATTTCCATTGTAGCAAATTGTTTGATTCGAAAGTTGAACAGTTGCATAATCTGGTCTTGAAACATTAACAGTATCTCTAGAAACTCTTCCAAAAATATCGGTAGCTGAAAGAATATATTGACCTGGATTATTTACGTTTATTGTTGCTGTAGTTGCTCCAGTACTCCATGAATAAGCCGTGTAGTACCCTGGTGTTGACAAGGTAAGATCTTCAAAACCATAAACATCATTTATATCAGCACCCAAATTAACTGGTGGTGCATATTTATCCATGAGGTATTTTTCGACTTGAGCTTGTTCAAACGTTGTAAGAGCTCTGTTATAAAAAATAACTTCAGCAACATCACCTTGTAAAAAATTTGTACCTCCACTTGTTCTTCGACCAATTTGAAAACCACTTATTGAACCAGTTCCTCCATTACCAGAAATTTTAAGAATTCCATTCTCAAAAATTGAAGAATTAGTACTATTGAAAACCAAAGTATTTGTAACAAAAGTAAATGGCTGAGTTTTAATATAACTTATTGAAGATGAGGAAGATAAAAACAATCTACCTGAGCCATATAAAAAAGTATTCCTTTGAGGGTCAATAATTCCGTCAAATATTCCAGATGATGTTGTTCCTGTTCGATTGTTATTATACACTATAAAATAAGTGCTTGGTTGAGAAAATGATTGCGTAAAATCAACTTGCATAAAATCATTAACGCCATCGAAACGAACTACAGGCTGATTATTCAATATTGAATTACTCGCAATCAAGTTAGGTCTATTTGCTACTGTTGTTTGTGTCAAATGAAAACCATTACCACTTTGATCATTCCATTGACTTACTGCTCCACTTGTAACCTGCACACCAATACTTGCGTCAAGCCTTAGTTTCAGTCCGTCAGTTGGTATTTGAGCATTTAATTGTGAAAACACAAAAAAAATAAATACAAAAAAAATAATCAACTTCAATCTGTTTAGAATAAGCATTTATTATATATTTCTAATAGTTTTGGTTAAGTTAAGGCAGATTAGGTTAAGTTAGGTTAATATTCGAAACTTAAAAAATTAATCTAATTTATTTATATTCTTTTAATAAAAGTATGGAAGTTCTGCAATTTTTAAATTAAATATTTATCTTTTTACAATGGCTTTTACAATTTTAAATGCTTTATGTCCTCTTTAGCTTTATTGTAATCTTCATGTTTTCCAATATCAAGCCAATAACCATTTATTGGATATGTCACTAATCTTAACTTCTTTTCAATAACTATATTCATGAGGTCAGTGATATCAAAAAAACTATTGATAGGAATCAAATTTAATAATTCTGATTTCACTAAATAAATTCCTGCATTGGAATAATAGGTATATCTCGGTTTTTCTTTTAATGATTTTACAACATTATTTTTGTCAACTTCCATTACAGCATAAGGAATGTCTACGTGATATGAAGTTGCTGCAACAGCCATATCAGCGTCTGATTCTCTAAACATGCTATAAAAATCTTTAAAATCTATATTTGTAAGTAAATCGCTATTCATTATGAGAATTTCTCTATTCTTAAATTCTTTAACTAATAAAATAGATCCAATTGTACCTAAAGGTTTATCTTCCTTTAGGTATTCAATTTCAATTCCTTTTTCGTGGCCATCACTAAAATAATTTTCAATTTGATCTGATAGATAATTAACGCTTATTTTAAAATTAGTTATTCCAACCTTTGTAAGTCTATCAATGTTATGTTCAATAATTGGTTTATTACCAACCTTTAACATTGGTTTTGGTGTGTTATCAGTTAATGGCTTTAATCTTATTCCCCTTCCTCCTGCCATTATAACTGCATCAACTGGTAAAATTGTTGAAGTTTCACGAAAAACTACAATGTCAACAATTTTATTTTCTTTATTTAAAACTGGAATTATTTTGAGTTTTTTTTCTTTAAAACTTTCTAATTTTTCCAAATTATTTTCATTTTCATAAATGAAAGCTGGATTATTCTGTGTGAATTCAAGAATGGAATTTTCAAACGTATTTCCTTTAATAAATCCCCTTCTTAAATCTCCATCAGTTAAAGAACCTATTAATGTTTTATTTTCATCTACCACGAATAAAATAGCATCAGAAGCTAGATAATTTAATTTTATTAATGCTTCTTTAATTGTTGCATCTTTTGAGATTAAATGTTTATTTACTTTCTCAATCATTTGTTAAAACGTTTTTAATAAAGATTTTAGATTCTTCTTTGTTTTTTTCCTTTTTAATAAAATTAATGTAAAAGTTTCACCTTTCATTTTTTTTATAATTTGAAATTTAATATTAATTATTATCAATTTTTATTTCAAAATATTGATTAAATTTCAGTCAAATCCAATATATAATAAAGTTTCAATTCTACTTTATTGCTTTTTCGATGTCATAAAACGTCCTTATATTGGGGTCAATTAAAATAACTTCTTGGTTTGTTCCAAGAAATGAATCACACCTTCTTTAACAAAAAAATTGATAAGAAAATATCCAATACCCAATTTTCAAACTTAATAATGAGATTTGTGAAAAATACATTTTAATTTTCAAATAGTTTAATAAAGTTCGTAGAAACAAAATTCTTTTAAATAATTTGTACAGATTCAACCTTTTTGAGTTGAGAAATTAGATTTATCTTATTAGTTTCATCTTTCCAAATCACTTTATTTATGAAACTTTTTTTATGACATACTAAATCTTCGTCAAATAAGATTGTAGAAGTAATTCCTATTAAAGTTAATTCATTAGTTACAATTAACTCTAAAGGAATACTTTTATCAAGTTGTAGAAATTCATTTAAACGATTATTTGAAATACTAAAGTTTGGGTGCTGTTTTACAAAAACTTTTTTGTTCATTGATTTTAGTTCTTCAATAATACTATCAGGAACTTCAAAAATACTATTTCCCTGATCTACAAAAATTATAGAATTTGAATCTAAATCAACTTTACTTAGAATCTTGTTTTGATTATTTTTAAAAATCTCATTTTTAATAACTGAGATGTAATTATGCTTACTTGATTTGAATCTTGATTCTAATTTCTTTGGAGAAATACCAAAAAAAACCTGCTTATCATTTAATTTAAAAAGTGTTAGAGGTAATTTTGTTAAACTTTTGAGTAAAACTAAATCTTTTAAATATTTTAGATTATTCAGAACTCTCCATTTTCCAAGTTCTTCGTAAATGAAATCTTTATTATAAAAGTATATTTTGTTTTTTTTATCCAATAAATAAATCAAATAAAGTCCAAAAATGTCCCGGCTATAAAAACAAAACAATACTTCTTCATTTTTATATTTTTTTGCAATTAATTTGACATTATCTAATTGCTTGATATAATCTTTTCTAGTTTCAGCCACAAATCGATCAAAGTAATCACATTTGATTTCATATTTTTCACAAAAATTTTTTATTGACACATTTGATGTTAAAACAAGAAGTTCTTCCGAATTAACTATTTTTAAAGCATGTACCAAACCTGCATAAGATGGAGCGTAAACTATCATTTCTTTTTTAATTTTTTAAGCGGTAACAACTCTAAAAAATTATTAAAAGTTTCATTCATCAAGAGATAAGCAAAAATTATATAAACTGATGAAGCTATTAAAGTTTTAATAATTAACTGAAAAAAATGATTGTTGATTAAATTAAATTGTTTTACTAAAATGTATACAAATAAAAAAAACGAACTGACTAATAATGGCTTCCACATTTCGCTTAAGTAATCTAACCATTTAGTATCTAACTTATTAATTGTAAAATGAATATCTAAAATCAAACCAACATACTGAGAGATAACAAAAACCCATACAAATTGCTCAAGGTTTAGAAAAAAACCAAGTGGTAATAAGGACAATGTCATTGTTCGTTTTAACATATTTAATTTCATAGTTACTTTTGAATCTCCAAAACTCATTAGACTTTGAGAAAAAAATGCACTAAGCATATTAGGTAGGATTCCTAATGAAATAACCTGAAGAAGTGGGATTGAAAACTTCCATTTTTCTCCATATAGTAAAATAACTAAATCATCACTTATCATGTTAAAATAAAAAGTAAATGGGATAAAAAAAAATACAGATAGTCTAAAAAAATATAAGTGTTTATTTCTCAGTTCATTTGGATTATCATTAAGTTTTGATAGAATTGAAAATGTAGTGGTTGATAAAACACTTGAAAAAATATTTTCAGGAATAGCTCTAGTACTTTTTGCTCTAACAAACAAACCTAATGTTGCAGGGGCAAAAACTTTACCAATTATAATGTTATCTAAATTATTAGCAATTGCATTAAAAACGCCTGTAAAAAGTACATAAGAGCCAAATTTCCAAAGTTTTCTTAAAGAACTTAAATTTATAAACCCAGTTGGTCTCCAATTGGAAGTTAACCAAAGTAAAATTGTAATAGATGCAGATTGACTTAATGTTTGACCAACAATTGCATAAACCCCAAATCCTTTGTAAGCCATATAAATCCCAATAACAACAGATACAAATAATCCAGTAAAACTTATTAATGTTTGTTTCTTAAAATTTAATTCTTTTATAAGTAAAGTATTTTGGATTAGTCCAAAAGAACTTAAAACAAAAACTAAAGTAATTATTCTGGTTAATAAAGTTAATTCTGGTTGATTGTAAAATAAACTTATATAAGGAGCAAGAATGAAAAGAAGTAGATAAAAACTCAGACTTACTAAAATATTGAAGTAAAAAACTGTTGAATAATCAGAGGGAGAGGACTCCTTATATCTTATTAGTGAAGAAGAAAGTCCACTATTTATTAAGATATTTGCAATTGATATAAAGATAGATAACATTGCCGTTAATCCAAATTCTTCAGGAGAAATTAACCTAGATAAAATTATAGATAAAACGAATGAAATAGAATAATTCGCAAGTTGATATAAAAAGGTCCAACGAACTGTTTCAATAGATTTTTGCTTAAGGCTAGTCATTTATTTTTTTTTATTTTCCTCTATAAATTTCAATTGGAATAGTTGCGCAAGAATACTAAAGGATTAGATATTTCTTTTAAATTTCCCTCTTAAATAATCGTTGATAGGTTCTTCTATTGTCTTAAAAAGTATAATTGAAATTATTTGAAGAATAACAAATAAGTACAAATAAGACCAAATTCCATCATCTTTGAGAACAAAAATATTTCTAAAAAAACCAATATGAATTAAATAAAAAACGTAAGAACTCTTACCAAGTAAAACAAGAAGTTTTGAACCAAAAAAGGAGGAAAAAATAGTTTTTTCATGAATCAATCCATAGAAAAAAGGAGCAATTCCAAAAAGTGGTAAAACAAGGGTATTTATTAAAATTCCGAATGGATGATGAACTCCATATAATCCATTTTCTGAAAACAAAGAAATAAAAAATACACAGACAAAAATAATAAAGAAACCAATTAAAGTAAAATACTTAAAATTGAAATTCAACATTTCTTTTTTAACTATCAAAGAGAGTCCTATACCAATAAAAAACTCCAAACATCTCCCAAAAAAAGTGTAGTTAAACATAAATTCATAGGAACTAAAAAATCCATAAAAATTGAAGTTACTAAATACTGAAACTAAAAGTAAGCCAAAACAGATTAGTGTTATTGGAATTAGAAAAAAATAGATTTGTTTTCTTTTAATTAATAAAAAAAACAAGGGTGATAGAACATAAAACACTTCTTCAACAGTTAATGACCAACTCTGTGAAACTAAAGTAAACTTCAACATGTCAAAAAAACCTTTGAGGAAAGTTATATTAAAAACATACATCAAAAGATTATTTAACTCAAATACATTTTCATTATATATCAATGGAATTAAAAAGGTGATTGTCGATAAAATAAAGAACATTGGGTAAATTCTTGCAAATCGAAACAACATATATTTTTTAAAACTAAAGTTTTTCATTTCAGAATAACGATATCCTATAAGAAAACCGCTTAGAACAAAAAATAATGTGACACCAATATGAAATTCTTGAACAAGCTTATAAATAGTTTCTCCAAAAATATTTTTATCAATTGGGTTATAATGATGAAGATAAACTAACAAAACTGCTAATGCTCTAACTCCAGTTAATTCTGGGAAGTAGCTGTTGTTGTTTGTTGCATTCATATATTTTTATTAGCTTTATTAGTAGATGAAAAAATCAAATTGATAAAAATAGACTCTAATTTTAATGTAAATCTTTTAAAAAATCCACCATTATTCCTTTGAAAATTAATTTGTTTAATTTTTAGTTTTGATCTAAAATAAATACTTTTTGAAATAATATTTTTTGAATAAGCAAAATCTAAGTCAGAATTATATTGATTGATGATTTCAATAACTTTCATTTTTTTTAAACCTTCAGCAGAACTTAAGTTTGTACTATGAACCCTATAATTTACAAATTTATCCTTTAAAATGGCAACTTTACCATACAAAAACGCACGCAATAACATTGTTGTATCCTCTGTTGGACAATTTTCATTCAATGGTGGAAATGCTAGAATCATTTCTTTTTTCATCATCCTACTTGGTCCATTTATATGTTTATATTCGTCGGATAAATAGTAGTTAATATCATAAATTACATCGTTTTTTAAATCAACTTTTTGATTTGAATGTAAATTGGAATCAGAATCAATCACAATTAAATTCGTACTCAGAGCAACGACATCTTCATTTTTGTTAAAAAATTCAATACATTTTGTGATACGGTTGGGAATTGAAATATCATCTCCAGCAGCCCAAGCGATAAAATCTCCATTAAAAAAATCACTTAACACTTTATTAACATGCCGAACTAATCCAATATTTACTTCATTTTTATTGATAATTATTTTATGCTTCCCGTTATAATTTTTTACTTTTTCAGTAATTATTGACCAAGTAGAATCGGTAGAACAGTCATCAGATACAACTATTTCTAAATTGTCATAATCTTGACTGAAAGCACCATCTAAAGCTTCAGAGATATATTTTTCTTGATTATAACTAAGTACAATTAAAGAAACCCTAGGGTTATCTTTTATATTCGTTGTCATTTGTAAAATGATTTAATTTTTTCAATTACAAAATTTAGTTCATCTAAACTCATTTCTTGATGTAATGGTAAAGACAAGCAAGTTTCTGCTATCTCTTCAGCTATTGGGAAATCTCCTTTTGTATAATTTAATTCTTTATAAGCTTCTTGTAAATGTGGCGGTATTGGATAATGGATTACAGTTCCAACACCATGTTCAGCTAGATAATTCATTAATTCATCACGTCTCTTTGTTCTAATTAAGTAAATATGATAAACAGATGTTGCATGAGAAGCTATTTTGGGGAGTACTAAATCACCTACATTTTTAAGACCTAAATTATAAATTTTAGCTAATTCAATACGAATATTACTTATTCTTTCTAAATCAGGTAATTTTTTCCTTAAGAATGCTGCTTGTAGTTCGTCCAATCTTGAATTAATACCTTTAATTTCATTAAAGTACTTTACTTGAGAGCCATAATTTCTAAAAACTTTACAGAAATTATATAAATCAATATTTGAAGTTGTGATTGCTCCACCATCACCAATTGCTCCTAGATTTTTTCCTGGATAAAAACTTGTTCCATTAATATCTCCCCAGCTCCCAGTTATTTGATTTTTATATGATGCACCTTGAGATTGAGCATTATCCTCAATAACATATAAATTGTTATTCTTAGCAATAATACATATTTCTTCTAGCTCAGCTGCTTGCCCATATAAATTAACAACCATTATTGCTTTAGTTTTGGTTGTGATTTTTGATTGTATCAATTCAGGATTTAAATTATAAGTATCAATTCTTGGTTCTACAGGTATTGGAGTTGCTCCAACATAAGAAATTGCCAACCAAGATGCGATATAGGTATTTGAAGGAACAATTACTTCATCTCCTTTTCCAACGTTTAATGCCTTTAAAGATATAATTAAAGCATCCAACCCATTCGCAACACCGATACTATGTTTAGTAGATGAAAAGTTAGCATATTCCTTTTCAAATTCTGTAACATTATTACCAATAATATACCAACCAGAATCCATTGTCTGGTGAAAAGCACTTTCTAATTCTTTAATGTAAGTGTTGTTTATTTTTTTTAAATCTAAATAGGGAACTTTCATGTTATAGGTTTATTTAAAATAAGATTGAAAAATATTAGTTTATCCTAAGTTCGTAAAAATCATGAGCTACTGCTCTTGCTCCAAAACCTTCTTTTTGTGCAATTAAACCAGTATTTAGGACCATTCCTTGTTGCTCATTTGATATACCAAAATCAAAATATTTCTTTTCCGAATAAACTTCATTAACTAACTTATCAATAACAAAATCTAATGCACCTACTTCTCTACCCTCCTCAGAATTTGCTAAATATTGGGTATGAACAATGCTATCATTTTCAAAAACTAACGTACCTCCCAAAATTTTATCATTTAATTCAGCTATAAAAAGCTTAATATTGTTTGGGAATTTTTCTTTTAAAGATATTATTTCTTCAAAACTATGAACTGCTTGTGTATTGTGTTGTTTTTTAAGTGTTTCGTTTAATATTTCCCAATAATCAAAGTATTTTTCAGATTTAGAAAATACTAAATTGTTCTTTTGCGCTTTTTTTACTGCTCTCCTTCTTTGTTCTTGATATGGTAGTTTATTATCCATAAAAATGGTAGTTGAGATATCTCTTCTGAGTAATCTTGAGTTATTTCTAAAAAGTGCATACTTATCTTCGTCAGAACCATTTGTACAGTAAATAAAAGGAATACATTTATATATCACTTTTTGAAATCCATTTTCACTACAATAAAATATAAGAGAATCAAAAACTTCTAGCATTGTTGCTGCTTTCATTTTATCGTCAACTAAAAAACCACCGAAAGTTAATCCTTGGTGAGAATATAAAGTGCCATCTTCTTGATTAGCTGGAAATAAAGCTATTAATTTATTTTGGTCATCATAAACCATTAATGAATTATCATTAAAGATATGAGAATGATAATCCATGTAATCACGCAAGAAAAAGAAATGTTTATTTTTTGCTCCATTAACGAATGAATCCCAATGATTTTTTTTTTCAGTTGAGTACTTTAATATATTCATAATCTTTGACCAATTTTTAATATTTCGTTTGCTTTAAAAATTTCTTTTGAATTATAATCTCTAATATTTTTAATAACAAGTATTCCCTCTGCTGTTTTTATATATGCTGATTCAATTTCAATATTGACAACTCTTCCAACATGCATTTCATAATCAACATCAATAAATTCATGGTCTAGAACTTCGTATAATATATTTTTTACTTTTATTATTGGAAGAGGATAAGGAAAAACTAATACTTTAAATAAGGCTTTTAAATATCTATTTGATTTATTAAAATCAATTATACAATCACTTAAGTTTCTTTTACAAACCCAAGTAGCATGAAAACGATTCTGCTTAACTGGAATTATCTCTTTGTTAATAAATTTATAAACTACATTACCTAAATTATTCTCTATGTAGGAATCAAATAAATCCATAATTTCAGAGGAAGTTTGATTTTCATATTTAACTTTAAATTGTTCCAAGATGTCACCATCGTCAATTTTATCATTCATTAAGTGTATGGTAAAACCTAACTCTTCCTCGAAATTTAACATTGCCCAAGCTAATGAGTGTAATCCTCTATATTTTGGTAAAAGTGAAGGATGGGTGTTAATTATAACTTTTTGATTTAATATATCTTCTTCAATTATTTTATGATAACCTGCACAAACAACGATTTCAGCATCACTTTCGTTAAAACTCGAAATTAACTTGTCATTTACTCGAAGTAACTTCTTAATCTCTAAATCATTAGTTAACACATGTATAAAATCAAAACAAGAAATTAATGATTTAAATGCCACAATTCCACCGTGTCCTTCTCCTGCAAAAATCAGAGTATTGTTAAAAATAAAATTTGACTTCAATTTATATATTTGTTTGATTAGGTTTATTAAATTGTTTCTAAAAACTCGCTATAATCTCTAATGTAATCAGACTCCTCATATTCATGAGAAGTTAAAACTAAACAAATTGAAGCAGAACTAAAATTTTGTTCAGATGCCCAAATCCCTGGTGGAATATGTAAACCAAGGAATGGTTGATTTATAGAAACTGTTCTTTTGTTTTTGCCATCATCTAACAAGACCTCAAATGCACCTGTAAGCGCTATTAACAACTGATGGCACTCTTTGTGTGCATGTGCTCCTCTTGATTCTCCCGCTGGAATATCGTATAAATAAAAAACTCGCTTAACTTGAAATGGTAAACTATTGTCACTGTTATCTACAACAGTTATAGAACCTGATGAAACATCAATTTTTGACAAATGTATCAAACTACAATCGTAAACACTTATTTTCTTACTCATTTTATAAAAGAGTTAAAATCTCGAACATAATCATCTTTATCAAAAGCAGAATCGCTGAAATGAATTGAAACTGCATTGGTTGAAAAATTTTCAAGTTGTCTCCAAACACCTGCCGGAACAAAGACTGCTTTGTCAGGTCGATTTAAAGTAATTTTTTGTTTTTCGCCATTGTTGAAAACAAATAAAATATCCGCACTTCCAGAAACTACACTTATAACTTCATTTTGTTTTTTATACGCATGCCCTCCTCTAACCTCACCTGCCGCTACATCATAAGTCCAAAAGACTCTTTTAATTTCAAAAGGAATTCCAACATTACTTTGTAGAAAGGTAAGGTTTCCTCTCTTATCTATTATTTTGGGAAGATCGATTAGTTTAATAATGTTCATGTATTAATTTTTTACTTTAGGAAAACAAACTAAGTTTAATGTAATAATTTGTTTTAAAACCGAATATTTTTCTCTTTTTTGAAAAGTTAATGAATTGATATTTTAAATGCGTATAATGTTCAATTTTTTCATCTTAAAAAGTTCATTAAATTTCATCATTCGAGTTTATTTAATAATTATTCGAATAGCACACTTTTTTCGAAAGCCTCAATATTTGATATTTATGCAATAGAAAAATAATAAAAATGAAAAATCTAATTTTTAATTATTAAATGTTAATTGAAAATCATCCTATAAGTTTTGTGTACGAAATCAATTATTTTCTTTTGATTTGGGAAATCTTTGTACGTCTTTGGAGGTTCACTTAAAATTTTATTTAATTCCTCAACAGAAATACCAAATTTTTTAGCAATAAACGATTTGTCTTGTTCTACTTTCTCTAAATCAAAAGATTTTTCTTTTAACATTAACAAAGCCTCTTCTCTTGTGATTTGTTTGTTTACAATTTGTGAAGCATAGGTTGCTCTTCTGTAATCCATATTATATTTAGAAGGCATAACATATCCTTGCCAAAATCCAGTAATTTTTGATTCATGGTGTTTTCCACCATAATCTTTCCATCCAAACTCTTCTGCTAAAAATTCCCTTGCTTTGTTTTTATCATATTCCACTAAGTTTAAAGGATAAAATGTTTTTATCCTTTTAATGAATTTGAAATAAAACTCTTGCCAAAGACCAATATATGGAACTTTTTTATTTCTTACCTTTCCATATTTGCGAACAATATGTTTATAGAGTTTAATGTCTTTCTTAACATGGTATCCCCATGTTAAAGGTAAAATACCTTCACTAGAATAATTTCCGCCAGAAATAATACTTGCAACATCATTTTTAGAAGCTGTTATGAAACAAGTCGCAGGAATTGCCAAATCCGTTGGCATTTCTAAGTCAACAATTGAAGATTTCAAAAAAGCTAATTGAATTTCACGAAATTCATTCCAGTCAAGTACATAACTTACATAATCAATTTTTAATTTGTTTACAAGATTTTTAATATTTTGAACTGCTATCTCTGAATTCCATCCATTATCCATATGCATTACCAAAGGCCTCAACCCCCAAGAATGAGCGAGGTAAACAGCATAACAACTATCCACACCACCACTAATTCCCATTACGCAATCATATTTTCTTCCTTTTCCTCGCTCTTTAATTTGAGCAATCATAACCTTTAAATTTTCCGCGGCATTTTTTTTATCAAACCTTGGTATTTTTAAAACTTCTTCAAAGTCTTTGCAATGATTGCAAATACCTTTTTCGTCAAAAATGATATCTTCGTCCGATGTATCCATCACACATCTATTACAAATTTGATATGGTCTTTTATTCATATATAGTCTTCTTTTCTTCCTTTGAAAAATAATTAATTAAAACTCCCCTTTGTTTTCCCTGAAAAACAAACATACTTCCCGCTGCAATCCCATTAGGTTCACAGTGTTCATACAGACTTTTCATATCTAATAAACTTCCTGCCCCACCTAAACAAACAACTGGAATTGTAACATTCTCAATTATTTGTTTTGATATTTTTTGGTTAAAGCCTTTCATAGTACCATCTGCATCTAGAGATTGTATAATGATTTCACCAACTCCTATTTCATTTAACTTTTTAGCATAGTCAACGGGATTAATATCATGTGTTTTCTTACCATTTAAACTACAGACTTTCTCATTCCCCCATAAGTTTTGCTTAACATCTATGCATACTGTAATTGTTGAGGAACCAAAAGTTTCGCAGGCTTCTTTTATAAAAATTAAATCTTGTGTTGCAGCATGACCAATAATCACTTTTTCAGCTCCTGCAGCAATTACTTTTCTGATATCGTCTATTGACTTAATTCCCCCTCCAACGCCAAATGGCATATTTGCTTCTTCTCCTACTTCTCTTACAAAATCTAAATTAATTAGCCTATTTTCTTTGGTGGCTGAAATATCTAAAAAAACTAATTCATCGACTTCTAAATCATTATAAATTTTAACAGCATTTATTGGATCTCCAATATATTCATATTTAGAAAACTTAATTGATTTTACTAAATGATCGTTGTTGAGTAGTAAAGTAGGAATTATTCTTGGGCGGTACATAAGTTAAATTTCTGTAAAGTTACGGATTAACTTTTTTCCAATTTCGTGACTTTTTTCCGGGTGATATTGTACTCCAAAAATGTTTTCTTTTTGTATGGCACTTACCAAATTTGATTCATAAATCGTTGTATTTAAAACGTCACTTAAGTCATTACATTTTACGTGATAAGCATGAACAAAATAAAATTCGCTCTCATCAGGTATTCCATTCATTAAAAAAGAATTCTTCTCATTTTTTATAGAATTCCAACCAATATGTGGTATTTTATATTTTATTGGGTCAGTAACTTTAATTTTTACAACTTCGGCATCAAACCATCCTAAGCCTTGAATATTTCCTTCTTCACTACTTTTCGCCATTAATTGCATACCTAAACAAATTCCTAATACTGGAATCTTTTTATTCAAAACGACCTCATTTAAAGGTTCAATTAATTTTAATTCTTTCAAATTCTCAATTGCCTTTCCAAAATGCCCAACTCCAGGTAAAATAATTTTTTTTGCATTAAGAATTTCTTGTGGAGTAGAAATTATTTCGTACTCAACACCTAATTGATTTACTTTTTTGGCAACAGAAAAAAGATTCCCCATACCATAATTAATTATGGAAATTTTTACTGGATTATTTGCATTCATTAAACGTGATTTTTGTCATTATGAACCTACTTTTGATGAATTGAGTTTTACTAATTATTAGTTTTTAATGTTTTAAAACTTTAGTGCCAATTTAGAATCTAAAACTTAATTAATCATATTTTGATATTCAGATTTTAATTCAAAAGGTGCTACTTTTAACAATCCTTTTTGAATATCCAATATATCTATATTAGTTTTAGATATTGTATTATTTGATTCGAACAAATAAACTATTTCTTCTACATTGAAATCAGAATGACCAGGAATTTCATATGGCTTATATTCATTTATATCAACTGATGAAAAGTAATCTAAAAATTTTATATCATCTCCTCCCAAAGATTTATTCTTGATAAAAAACCATAGAGAAGGAATATTATAAGCATGAGAAACAATTAAGCCATGAAGAGAAGTAGATATTGTTAACTCACAACTCTTTATATCATCAATAACCTTTTCTATATCATCTAATAAATTTATAACTAATACATTTTCAATTTTACCATACAATTTAAAATACTCATTATGAGTAAAATGAGGAATAATTCCAATTTTATATCTTTTAATTTTCGTTGGATTATAAACTAAGGGGACTAAAAGAGCTGGGTCACCAATTACTTTTGGAGGAACCATACCAAGTTCTTTGATTCTATTTTGAGAGTATTTTCCTCGAACTGCTCTAAAATCTGATTGTTGGATTTCATCATTTCTACGGATTATTCCTGAACCCCAAACAATTGCGTTTTTTGAAGTGCACCAACCTAAGATACTTCCAGCACCTAGAATGTAATTTTTCGCTAGCATTGATGGAAGAATACCTATAAACTCTTTAAAAGAAATATCTCCATTTCTTAGTGATCTAAAACCTCTTACAAACATTCTTGAAGGGGTCGATGGAATTAAAACTTGGTAAACTTTAGAATTAGTTATTCTTTCTATAATGTAAGGTGTTATTTCATCACCAAAATTTAAACCATCTTTTTTACTTCTAAACCAGTGTAAATATATGTTTTTCGCCATTCTTTATTTAATTTCAAGACTCAAATCTTCAGGTTTTGCAGCATTTTCAAAAACCCTATCATAACAATTCGTGATGTGACCTAAGTCTAAACACTGAATCCCAATACTTGATAAATCATATGCCATAACTGTAGCAGTTGGGCCAATTGAACAAATAACTAAAGGATCATCTATTTTTTTTGATTCACTTATTACTTCATTTAAAACTTTTTGATATTCACTCCATGCATTAACTGGTAAGGTCCAAATAGAAACTTTGGCTTTTACTCCATCAAAAATCTTATGATTTACATCAAATCTTGAATTTTTACCGCTTACAAATATAACATTTCTATTTAGCCATGCATTCTGTAATTTAACAACACTTTCTTTAGTCATTTCTCTTGATATTCTTGCACTATAGTATTTCTTATTTGTAAACATCCTCAATATATGAATATTGTTTTCATATAAATACCTCAATGAATACTGTCCCAAAGGACCTTGATTAAGAACTGGCACAATTATGCCTACAAGACAATTAGGATTGCTTTTTTCTTTAAGAATTTCAAACATCCTAAATGCTAAACTTAAACTTTTAGTTTGAAAACTTATGTTTCTATAGAGAACTAAACTATATTCCCCATCTCCAAATCTTGATATGGATTTCCTATTATTAACAATTTCTTCAATCGTATCTTCAATTGATTCCATTTTAGGATAAAGTTTTGCGTAATAATGTAATGAATCCATTACCTTTTCATCAGATGGATAATTAAAAATCCATCTAATCTTAAAAAAAAATCTTTCAAGAGAATAAAAAATTAAATTCACAATAAACAAATAATACAGCTTAAGTTTCATATTAAAGTTTAAATAAAAAATCACCTAAAAGTTCTGTCTGATAGGCTCTACTATATTTTTCTCCAGCCTTGCTGTTTGATTGAATTTCAATTGTGTTACCACTAAGCTTCTGCTCCAACATTTTTTTGATTAAATCAATGCCTTCATTCAATGAATTAGCAATGAAACCAGACTGAGTTTCAATTATGAATTCCTCCATTACATCATTATCTGAGGGGAACATCAAAATAGGTTTTTTAGTTGCAAAATATTCAAATAATTTAACGGGATACCAACCTTTAACATTTTCAAAACCTGTTAATAATAAAACATCAGCTTTCTCCATGTGAACATTTAATTCAGCTTTTGAAAGTCGTCCGTAAAAATGAAAAAGAGACTTATGTTTTTTTGTTAAATTAACTAAATGCTGATGAGCACCTATAAGGGTCTCTGTTCCAATAAACTCAACTATTAATTTATCTTTGAATTGTTCCATTTGATCAATTTTAACACATGCATCAACGAATAATTCAATTTTTTGAGATGCATAAAATGTACCAGCATAAACGATAACAAATTTGTTACTTATTGTTTTATTTAAAATTGGATTATAACTATTAAAACCATTTTTAATAACTATTCCAGGTCTTTGAATTAAACTAGCTATCGAATTTTTCCAATGTTCAGAAACAGTGATGAAAAAGTCAGCATTTGACAACCACTTTACCTCTGCTTTTTTTTGAATGTTACCTACTATTTTAGTAATAAGGCTTCTTTCGCCTTCACAATCTGGATTTGTATTCCATTCATCTCGATAATCTGCAATCCACTTTATTTGAAATTCATTTTTAAGTTTATAACCAAATAAGAATTGATGATATGGACTTCCGCTTATTATAACAATTTTAATATCATTGTTTTCTTTAATTAATTTTCTAGAGAAAAAATATAAGTTATTGTATGAAATTGCTTTTAGAAAAAAATTTGAAAAAATCATTTCCAATAAGCTAAATATTCTTCTGAGTGGGCTTAAAAAAGAAAAATCTGCACATTTATCTCTTAAAGAACGATTAAAAGGTAGTCGATGAACTTCATAATTTTCATAACTTTCAAAAACATATTTGTTTTCTAATACTTTATCCACAATATCTTTTTGTCCATCGTTCCATTGTCTTGTTACGATAATCGGATAAATTCCTTGTTTATATAAGTTTTTTGCCCACCAATCAATTCTCTCTGAACCAACAAAATTGGAAGGGGGAAAAAAATAGGAAATTATTAGGACTTTTTTCAATTTTCTTTTTGTATTAATTTATTCTGTGGTCATTTAACTAAACCGGTCTATTTCTAGTCATACATTTTAAGTTAATGCACCAATGATATTTTAAAGCTATTTTAAAATTTAAGCTTTATAGTATTTAAAACATTCTTCAAACTTGAATGGTAATTTCCAAACCTAACTACTCAAAATCAAAAATGTTTTATTTATGAAAATCAAAAGTTACTTAACATTTCTCTTTAGGTAGATTTGTGTTGGTATTCAATTTTTTATCTAAAACAAATTAAATTTCATTTGTTTATTTTTTAAATTATCATTTTTTATATTCAAAAGTACTTTTGTGATTGAAATTATTACAAATTTTTTATCATGTTCATTGAATCAACAAACTCTGTTTTCCAATTGTACTTCGCTTGAATAGCATTAAAACCATTATTTCCTTTTGATTTATCAAAATTCGAAAAAACATTATTTATACCTGATGCAATTTTAATCGAACTACTATCATCAATTATATAACCACATTTTTCTTCGTTTACAATTTTAGAACCTTCAATTAATTTATTGGTTATGAAAGGAATCGAAGCGACCATGTATTCAAAAACCTTGTTAGGTAGAGTTAACGCTTTAGAGATATTTATTGGTTCTATAAGTAATATTCCAACATCGGCAGATGCCGTATAATTTAATAATTCAAGAAATGGTACTCTACCTAAAAAATGAGTGTTTTTTAAAGACAACTTTTTTGCTAAATTTCTCAAATACAATTCTTGAGGACCACCACCAATAATAACAAAATGAATATTTTCATTAAACATAGAGGCAGAATTCAATATGTTTTCAACTCCTCTTCCTGGGTTTAAAACACCTTGATAAAGAAGGATTTTATCATCTGATGTAAGTTTCAATTGTTTTCTTAATTTGTCAGTATTTGGTATCTCACCTAAAATATCTGGACAATTTTTTAAAACAACACCATTTTTAATGTCGTATTTATTCTTAAAATAATCTAAAAAAGAATCACATACTGTGATGAAACCATCAACATAACTAATATTCTTTAATTCAATTTTACTATGAAAAAACCTATTGATTAGAGTTAATGCTTTTCCATATAAAATACCCTTAAATCCCTTTTGAGGAAAAAACTGATTTATAGTTGATATATAAATTTCATGAGAATCATAAACTAATTTTGCGCCAATTTGTAACTTTAACCTTACAGCTGTATGTAAAAGGGGATAATCATTTGAGTAAATAATATCATATTTAACATTTCCTTGAATCACTTTTTCAAATAAATCAGGAAACTTTTTATGCATTTTAAAATTATTTATGAACCAACTTTCTTTAAGCTTATACGGGATTAATTTAATGTTTTGAGAATCAAATAAATCATCATCTTTTGGTGTTGGATCACAATAAAAAAGATCTATTTTGAAGTAATTTGACAATGATTTAACTGTTCTTTGAACCCTACCGTCGCTTGCAATACTACCGTCTAATAAGACTGCAATTTTTTTCATATAAATTAAGTTAAAAAATAGTTTAATTGTTTATGACACTAATATAGAATTAAAACTCTAAACAACGTAGAATCGTAAACTTTTCTAAAATATATCAAAAACTATTTTATAGAAATATTAATGGTTTTATAGAAATAACTTGGTTTTAAAAATGTTTTTAGAATTATTATTTTCAAAAAAACAAAATTAATTTATTCAATTCTCATAGAGTAAAAGGATTAAATTTTAAATACTTTTAAATTTTTGAAATAAACAAATAAGATTCTAAAATTATGGTTTGAAAACTATGAATTCTAAAATAGAATTAAAAAATTAAAATAGTAAAAAATAATTCAAGCAAAACCACAATCACCATCACCAAAATTCACGATAACATTATCAAAGTTACTTACACCAAAAGATTTAGATATAATTGATCTTCTTTGAACATCTGTCTTGTATGTGTAAAAAGACAATTTATTTAATTGATTATTTATTCCGATATCATAGCAAACTATTTCCCTAGTATCTTGATTAATACTATTTAGTATAATAACTTTAGATACTAAATCAACACAATTTTCATTGTAATATGCAAACAAAACCTTTACTTTGGAATTTCTTTTTTGTAATACTAAGATTCCGACTATTTCATTTTTCTTAATTATTTTAATAAAACTTATGTCAAAATCATAATCATACATTGAAAAGGCGTACTTTGACTTGTTTGTCTTTTCCAACAAAGGTGCCTTCAAAACCCAATAATAACCCAATAACCAATTATAAAATTCTTTAGATTTTTTTGAAATATGATTTGCATTATGTTTGTTGATGAACTCAAATGAATCACTATCAATAGTTTTTAAATATTCTACTGTAAATTCTAAGTTCTTATTTGAATTCAAAAATTTATTAATCTTAATTGATGAATAAATACTTAATACAGAATTAATTAAATTAGGAATGAAATGTACTTTGTCAAGTAATTTAAACTTTGAAATTAACAATTCTTGAATATTACTTCTAAGTGCAAAACTATAACCGTTGGTATTAACGATGTCTATATAATTTCCAGATTTTTCAAACACTCTACCGGAATTAGAATTAAATTGTGAAACTGCAATTAATCCTTTATTAGCATCAAACATTTCGTTCATCAAATCCTTTCCAATTCCAGTTCCTTTATATTTAACCCACCAAGTTGTTATCCATCCCATCTTTTGAGTAACTCCATTTAAAGTTATATAGTCAACAAACAATCCCATGTAACCAATTATTGTCTCCTCTTCCATGGCTAAAATCAATACAATATCATCATCTTCAGCGTTTGGATTATTTTGGAGTGCAATCAGTCTTTGTTTACTTATAATTAAAAAAGAGTTATTCCAGAAACTAACATCTTCCAATACATTCTGAACATCTTTTTTAAGTACTTTTCTAAAACTTCTCATTTCTTTTTATTGTATTGCGACTTCTAATTTTTTCAACTAAAGCTCTTATGTTTTCTAAAACAACTTGTTTGTTGATTATTTTTTTTGGATTTTCCATTGAAAATCGTTGAATAATTCTTGAGTCTATATCGTTTTTCAATCCTGAATTACCAAAAATTCTTAAGTCAGGATTTAATTTAAATAATTCAATAAACAATTCTTTTGACATCAATGAATCAGTAAATGGAAATGCAAAGAATGAATAATTCAAATTAAACTCATTTTTAACCCACTCAACAGAATTATGTATCTCTTCTAATTGCTCATTCAAATTAAGCTTAATCAGAGGAGGATGAGACATTGTATGACCTCCAAAAAATTGACCATCAAGAATCATTTCATTTATTTGACTTGAATTTAAATAAATTTTATTTGCCTCTAAATAATTGGAAGTGCTAAAATTCAAAACTTCATAAACCATTTGAAGTTTGTTCCTTTCCTCAAATTTTAAGTTTAAAAATGAAGAAATAAAATCTTCATTATTTTTAAAAGTAAATCTTAAAATTTCTGCTATTTTAGATTTTTTAGATCTAGGAAAACCTTCTTTCTTTAAATCACTAATAATAACACTCATAAAGTGTCTGTACATAGCATCTTTATTGTTGACAAAATTGGGATTTAAAAAAAAGATACACTTTAAATTTCTCTTTTTCAAAATTGGAAATATTTCTGTATAAGTTTCTAGAAGTCCATCATCGAAAGTAAGCAAAAATGAATTTTTAGGAATTTTAGTCTCAAATAATTGACTTGGATTTAAGGGTTTGTAATGCTTCATTAAAAAATCTAAATCTTCCTCAAATTGTTCAACATTCCTATAATTGTAAAGATTTTGGATATGTGGTAAATTGAAATTTGAAATTAAGTGATAATAAGGGTAAATTGATCTTCTTTTAAAAAGAAAAATCAATTCATTAAATGCCATTTTTTCTAAAATATTATCTAAATTCAAAAGAAAAATAATTTAATAGTGAATTGTAATCAATAAAAGAATCTATAACATTTAAGAATGAAAAAATAATTTTGTTTGAAAAAAAAATCTTAAATATTTAGTTCAACTATTTTAAAATCGAAGTTAAGTTAATTTAGAAATTAACTCGCTTGTAAAGCTTAGTTCTGAACTTATGTCATAATGATGATTACCAATAAAAAGTCCATTTTCATCTAAATGTTCAGCATTTGTAGTAGTTCCATGAACATCATAATCATAATACTTTAAAACATCGTTTTTCAAGAAGTTACCTGTAACAATTGGGCGAAATTCAATTTGATTTTTTTCAAATAACTTAATTAATTCAGTTCTTTTAAATGGACAGTTTTTGTTTAATATTATTGAAAAACCAAACCATGAACTTTCACCAATTTCATGTTGAATTGTTAAAAAATCGAATTTTGAAAAAAGCGATTTAAATGTAGCAGCATTTTTTCTACGTTCTTCTATTATCACATCTAATTTCTTCAATTGCTCAATTCCAATAGCACCATGTAATTCACCAGGACGAAGATTAAACCCTGGAAGCACAAACTTAAATGATTCTTCAAAAGCATCATCAGATTTAGTTCCCGTAACCAAATTATTTTTTGGTAAATGTCTTGTCCAACCATGTGATCTTAATGATAACATAATATGGTATAATTCCTCTTCATCCGTAGTTACCAAACCACCTTCCATAGTTGAAATATGATGACTAAAAAAAGTACTATATGAACCCATTATTCCAAAAGTTCCAGCTTTTTTATTCATAAATTGAGCTCCTAATGATTCACAGTTGTCCTCAAATAAATAAATATTTTTATTATTTATTATTTGATTGATGGCATTAAAATCATTTGGATTACCTAAAAGGTTTACAGCAACAACTAATTTAGTATTTGGACAAATAGCAGATTCTAAACTATTTAAATCATAATTTAATGTATTTGGATCTATATCAACAAATCTACATTTTAGACCATATTGTTGAAGTGGATGATAAGTAGTTGACCATGAAACAGTTGGGACAATGACTACGTCTCCTCTTTTAAGTGGGTTTTCTTTTTTATAGAATAAAGCAGCGATTGCAACTAGATTTGCAGATGAACCAGAATTTACCATTATCGAGTATTTAGCTCCCATCTTTGAAGCAAAGTCAGTTTCAAACTGTTTAACATTCTCACCCATTGTAAAATTACCAGTTGAAATAACTGACTGCATTGCTGAATATTCAGCTTCATCCCAAGTTGTATTTGCTAAATGATATTTCATTTGAGTATGTTTTCTAAATAATAATTAAATGTTTTTTCTATGCCATCTTTTAAAGAATGAGTTGCTTTAAATCCAAACTTATCTTGTAATTCAATTGAAACAACCTTTCTCTTCATTCCTATTGGTTTAGTTAAATCGTATTGAAATGTTCCTTTAAAACCTACAATTTCAGAAATTACTTCATAGTACTCTTGAATGCTTTGATCATATCCTAACCCTAGGTTCATAGTATTTGGAATTTGCTCAATTTTTGGTATAATTTCCCAAATCATATTTGCAAGATCTTCTGTATACATGAATTCTCTTCTAGCTTTTCCGTCTCCCCAAATAGTAATGACATTTTCGTTCTTTTTTACTGTTTCATGAATTCTAGCAATTACAGCAGGAATCATGTGAGAATTTAACTGGTCAAATTTATCATACTTACCATATAAGTTACATGGTATTACTGTTTTGTAACAAAAGAAAGTAGATTCGTTCGATAAATATTGAATCATTCTTTGAGCTACAATTTTAGCTAATGCATATCCCTCATTGGTTGGTTCTAATTCACCTTTTAGTAAATATTCTTCTTTCAAAGGGTTTTCTGCATCTCGAGGATACATACATGATGAACCCAAATTCAATAAATACTTAATTGAATTTTTTTTTGCACCTAAAATGATATTTTGGTTGATAATTAAATTTTCAGTAAAAAATAAATACGGAGAAGACATATTTGCAGTTATACCTCCAACTTTTCCTGCACAATTTATAATTAAATCAGGTTTTACTTGTGCAATATAATTATCAACAGCTAATTTGTTTAACAAATCTAATTCATTTCTGTTAGGAAGAAAAAGTTTTGCATCTAGTGGATAAGTATCAACTAAATTCTTACCCACCATTCCTGATGCACCAAAAATTAGTATACGATCAAAAACAGTTTTAGTCATTTACTTAGTGTTTTTTTTTACAAGATAATTTCCAATAGCTAATACGTCAACTGTTCCTTGTAAAAGAGATCTAATTGCATGAATTGGTGTCATAACTATTGGCTCTTCATGTGAATTAAAGCTGGTGTTGATCACACCTGGAATTCCACTTAGTTCATAATAATGAGCAAGGATTTTGTGAAATTCTGGATTATTTGTTGCAGTTACAACTTGTGGTCTAGCTGTTCCGTCCACATGAACTGCTGCTTGCAAAACATCCACCCATTTATCTACTACGTCATAAGTAACAGTCATAAACTCACTTGCATATTTTGTTGAAGATTCATTATAGTTTATTAAAACGCTAGCAGCTTGTTGATCGTAAATAGCTGGTGCAAAAGGCATAAATTCAGTTCGATTTAATCGTTTATTAAGCCAATCATTAATAGTTTTATCTGTTGTTTTAGCAAGAATACTTCTATTTCCAAGTGATCTTGGACCATATTCCATTCTTCCATAAAATCTACCAACGATAACATTTTCATGAATTAGTTTTGCAACATTTATTTCAATATTTTCAGATTTCTCCCAAACTATACCTTCTGTTTTTTCTAATTCTTCAAGAATCTCTTTGTCTGTATAAGAAGGTCCATAATAAACGTCGTTAGGTAATTCAGGTATTTTACCTCTATTCAAAATTGACCAGCTTTCTAAAGCTGCTCCTGTTGCACACCCTCCATCACCCATATTTTGATGAATGTAAACATATTCAACTCCATCAATCTCTCCAACTTTTTGATTAACTTTAACATTAGCAAATACTCCACCTGCTAAAACTATATTTTTGTTAGGGAACTTTTTAAGAAAATGTTTAACTAAATCAACAGTGACATCCTCTGTTATTTTTTGAACTGCAGCTGACAAATCATTACCATCTATTTTAGCATCAAAATTTTCCTTTAGGTAAGTATTCATAAAATTCATATGAGGGTTACCGTAACTTTCATCTACTAAAATTCTCTTTACTGTTTTAATTTTTCTTACAAATCGAGAATCAACTGGCTCATCCCACTCAAAATTTTCTGTTTCTGGGTTGAATCTAATGAATTTCGTTAGATGATTATACAACCTATCTGCATTACCATAAGCAGCTAAACCTGTAATTTTCCCTTCATGACGATTTCTTTTAAAACCCAAAAATCTTGTAATTTCTGAATAAACTCTTCCTAAAGAACAATCAGACGATATGGACGCAATTCTTTCAATTTCTCCATTTTTACCAATAGATATAGATGCACAAAGCCCATCTCCAGACCCATCAAGTGTCAAAATTAATGCATTTTCAACACCTGAATGAAAAAATGCTCCCGTAGCATGAGTTTGGTGGTGTTCAACTATATCTAATTTAAAATCTTTAAACCCAATTTCTATTAACTTTGATTCAATAAGTTTTCTCGAAAAATTCTCAACTTCTTTATTTGATAAAACTTGTGAACTAGTAAATTTAGATTTTATTGGTTTCATCAAATTTTCAAAAACAGATGAATCATTTTTTTTAGGATTTGAAATATCATACTTTGCTTTGTATTCAAGATCTTCACTCATCATATACTCATTATACCACAAAGAAGTAGGGTAGAATATTCTTTTTGATGATGAACTAATATGAGTTATATCGCTCATTTCAACTCCACCAATTCTTAAAACTTCTTTTATAGATAAATATGGAAATCCAGCATGATATTTCAATCTTGATATACGCTCTTCTGCAACTCCTGCAATTACTTTACCGAAAGAGTCCATTAAAACTGCTGTTGCATCGTGTCCACAATGGATGCCTAAAATGTAATTTTTCATTTGTTATTTATTTGAATTTGATTTAGTTAGTTAGAAAGTTAATTAATGGGGTAATTAATTTCTTTTTTTTATGATTATTGTTATATGCTTCAAATACCTTATCTCCATAATTTAATGATTCAGGAAATTCATCTATTACTTTTTGTAAAATTAATCCCCATTCATCTTTGTTTGTTATAAAGGCATTTATACCATTTTCGATAACATCAGAATGAACCCAAGGTGAAGTTAAGATAATTTGACCACAAGCCATAAACTCTATGCACTTCTTCGATATTTTGGCTTTTACTCTGTCACTTTCTCCAAAAAAAGGAACGATTCCTATGTCAATTGAACTAATCCAATCGTAATAATTAAAATTTTTGTTATCAAAAGTACAATGCTCAGAATTACTTAAATCTAAGTTTGGTTTTGAACGACAAACAAAAGAAAACTCTACATTATTATTTTCTTTTTCAATTAATTTCAGATCACTTTCTATTGTTTTCAAATGTATTGCGTTGTCGGGACTTCCCATCCAACCAATTCTGATTTTGTTATCATTTCGATTTTTTCGTTTTATATACTTTTGGTCATCAATACAGTACCTAAGAAAAAAAACTTTTTTATTAAACTTCAAATGAAAATTCTCTAGATATTTACTTGCAACGGTTACTTTACTTGCATTTTTAACAGTTTCAATTACAAGATTATAATTACTCGTATAATCTGCATCATAATAATCATAGATGATATTTGAGTGATACTTAGATAATAGCTTTTCATAATAAGCATGCTTAAAAGGAAAAATAGGAATTAAATTTCTTTGAACCCAAATAACATCATTTTCTAAAATAGTTTTAAATACACTTACTCTCCGATACAATAAAACAAGATAAAATCTGTATAACTCAAAAGAATCTGAGTTTGATTTGAGCTTTAAATAATTTTCCATTTCAGAACAAGACCAAGCATCGAAAATAGAAACTTGGTATCCATTTTCTTTAAAATCATTGGCCCAATAACATAATCTATCTCCACCTGGCCATTCCTCTGGGTAGTGAGGTAAAATAGCTACTGAATTTTTGACGCTTTTTTTAGATTTACCTCTTTTATATCTAAATACCAATTGAATTCTCAAGGATAAAAATAAAATCCAATGAATAGTTATAAATAAATAATGGTAAACTTTGTTCATTTTAAAAACTATTCAGCTATCACTTTTAAATCTGATTCAACCATTTCTTTAACCAACATATCAAATGTGTAAGTTGGAGACCAGCCTAATAATTCTTTAGCCTTTGTTGCATCACCTAAAAGTAATTCCACTTCAGTTGGACGATAATAATAAGGATCAATTTCAATTAACACTTTCCCAGTTTTTCTATCAATTCCTTTCTCATCTTCAGCTTTTCCTTCCCAATAAATATCGTAACCCAACAAGCCAAAAGTTTTCTCAACAAACTCTCTTACAGAATGTAATTCACCTGTTGCCAACACAAAATCTTCTGGAGTATCATGTTGTAATATCCTCCACATTCCTTCTACATAATCTTTAGCATGACCCCAATCACGTTGTGCATCGATATTACCTAAAAACAATTTTTCTTGTTTTCCAAGTTTAATAGAAGCAGCGGCTCTTGTAATTTTTCTTGAAACAAATGTTTCTCCTCTTAAAGGACTTTCGTGGTTGAATAAAATCCCATTTACTGCATACATATTGTATGCTTCTCGGTAATTCTTAGTTATCCAAAATGCGTATAATTTGGCAACACCATATGGACTTCGAGGGTAAAAAGGAGTTGTTTCTTTTTGAGGTGTTTCTTGAACTTTACCATATAATTCTGAAGTAGATGCTTGGTAAATTCTTGTTTTCTGAGTTAAACCTAATATTCTAACTGCTTCTAATAATCTCAATGTTCCTAAACCATCTGCATTTGCAGTATATTCAGGAGTTTCAAAAGACACTTTTACGTGTGATTGAGCCGCTAAATTATAAATCTCATCTGGTTGAACTTCTTGAACAATTCTTATCAAATTAGTAGCATCTGTTAAATCTCCATAATGTAAATGAAATTTATTTTTATTCTCGTGAAAGTCATGTATTAAATGATCGATTCTTCCTGTATTAAATAAAGAGCTTCTTCTTTTAATTCCATGAACCTCATATCCTTTGGATAATAATAATTCAGCAAGGTATGCTCCGTCTTGACCGGTGATTCCTGTTATAATGGCTTTTTTCATTTTTATATTTGTTGTAATAATTCTTAAAAATTAATTAACGATTTTAAAACTTTTCTTGAAATTGTTTTTGAATTTTAAAACCCAATCGATTGCATTATTTATTCAAAGATAATTTTGAATAAGTTAAGTTTTATATATTTAATAGTAGATTTTATACTTACTTTAAATTTTTAAAAATTGTAACATACACAGCTTTTTATCTAATTTATTTAAGTTAAAAACTGAACAACTAAAAACTCTTTAAATGAGAGTCTATACCTTTATTAAATTAACTAAATAATTTAATATTCACTTTATCTCTAATTAGTAGTATTTGAATTCAAAATGAATCAATACTATTTGTATGATTAACTAAAAAGGCTCTCCTAACAAAAGCTATGAGATTGTAAACATCTTCAATTACGATGTCAATTTTAGTGAATATAAACATGATACTGTTAATTTCGAACAATAGGGATGAATTTCATATGTACTAATTACTTAGGGATAATTTGACCTCAAAAGTAAAATCTGTTTTGCAATCTCATGGGACACTAAATTAGCTGAACTTTTATACAAGTGATTTCCGTCGTGATACTTATACTTTTTATTATTTGAAGTTAAATCAATATAACCATCAGCCAATTCTAATGAACTTTTAATTCTAATCTCAAAATTAGGCATATATTTTTTTTCGATTTCCATTATTTCTTGGTTTATCGGTAATCTTACCAAATATACTTTTCCATGCTTTTTAAAAAGTCTAATTATTTTATTAAGGTATTCTAACCTTACACTTGAAAACTTATACCTTCTTGCAGAACCATTGTATTCAACTTTTTTTAATTTTATTTTTTCTTCTACTACTTTTTCAGACATATCAATTGAAATCTCTTGCCAACCATTTTTATGTACTTTCGAAGGGAAACTAATTCTACGAAATAATATTCTGTAGTAGTTTCCTTTAAAATACTTAAATAAGTAAGAAAGGTTTGGACTTGATGTAACATTTTCTGTTGTCCCAACGCATCTTTTTTTTTCTGAAAAACCACTTACATCATTTATTCTTTTCTCATCAGAAGAGATACACCATGGATCAACACTGACTATAAATACTTCATTTTTTCCAGAACGATCAAGTTTTTTCAAAATACTTTTGTAATAAACCGGCCCATAGGGACTTTCTCCTAAACTGATAGCGTAATTATATAGATTGCATTTTAAAAGTTTATTAATAGGAGTTGGATTTATTCCTTGATTAGCTCTTGAAGTTCCAACAATTAATCCTTTTTGTTTTGGACTTGTGAACTTTGCATAGACTGCATCTGTACTTCCATCTGCTAATAACAATACAGAAACAAAGCCTAAAGAAACTAAAATTCCGTAAACTAATGATTTAACAATAAAATCTTTCATAATCAAAATTGGAAATATATGAAGTCTGGTTTTTGACCACTAAAAAGAAGAACAATCAGTCCTAGTAAAAAGTATACAAATCTCCTGATTATTTTATTTCTCGAGATCAATAAATTTTCAATCGCATAATTTGATTCTCTTCCAGACCATTCAATTATAACAAAAATTATAGTCAAAACAACAACATGAAGACTAGTTGAAAGACTTTCTTTTATTGATGGTACAGTAAATAATGTTTTTGAAAAAATCTCTAACACTATCTCTATTGCTTGTGAAATATCCTTTGCTCTAAAAAAGATCCAAGCAAAAACCGTCAATAGGAAAGTAAATGAAATTTGTAATAATTCTTTAATCGTTGGAAAATACCTTCCTTTTGCTACAATTTCAAGATTGTTTCGGTTCGTACCAAATATAATTGATGGCATTATAAACAAAGCATTTAAAAAGCCCCAAATAATAAATGTCCAATTTGCTCCATGCCAAAAACCACTCACAATAAAAATTATAAAAGTATTCCTAATTCTCATCCACGTTCCACCCTTGCTTCCTCCGAGCGGTATATACAAATAATCACGGAACCAAGTTGATAAAGAAATGTGCCATCTCCTCCAAAATTCAGCAATGTCCCTTGAAAAATAGGGAAAAGAGAAATTCTGCAATAGTTCAATTCCAAAGAGTCTAGCTGTACCTAATGCAATATCGGAATAACCAGAGAAATCACCATATATTTGAAAAGTAAAGAAAATTGCTCCAATTAATAATGTACTTCCACTATAATCTGTGTAATCATTGAATATTAAATTAGCATACTCAGCACATTGATCTGCAATTACAATTTTTTTAAATAATCCCCATAGAATTTGTCTTAATCCATCTACTGATTTTGAATAATCAAACTTACGTTCTCTCTGAATTTGAGGCAATAAATGTGTTGCTCTCTCAATAGGACCAGCAACTAAAAGTGGGAAAAAACTAACAAAAACAGAATAATCAACAAAATTCTTTTCTGCTTTTATTCTATCTTTATAGATGTCAATTACATAGGATAAACCATGAAAAGTATAAAAGGAAATACCAACTGGTAAAACGACACTTAATACCCATGGATCGGCATGGAATCCAAAAACTGAAATTGCATCAGCAAACGATTCTGCAAAGAAATTATAATATTTGAATACTCCTAAAAAACCAAGATTAATCGAAATACTTAACCAGAACCAAAATTTCTTTGAATTTTGATTTGTGGAATCAGACATTTTAATTCCAGTATAATAATCTAAAACGGTTGAAAACATCAAGAGAAAAAGAAATCTCCAATCCCAACATGCATAGAAATAATAACTTGAAACTAATAAAAGTATATTTTGTAATCTTAGCGATTTTGACGTTACGAACCAATACAAAAAGTAAACAATGGGAAGAAAAATCGCAAAAGATAAAGAGTTAAATAACATTTAATATCTGATTAGTTATTTGAAGTTGATATTATATTTAAAAAAATCACAGCTTCGCCTCCCTCACTCACAGAGAACCATGAATAAGTTTAGCATTTTCTATTATTTTTATATTTCTACTTACTCCAAAGTATAATTATCGGAGCAGTGATGTTTTTTGCAAAATCTTCTATTTCTTGCTGATTAAAAATAGAATACTCAATCTTTCTACTTATTAAATCTTCAGCTTTTTTAACTAAATCTTTTAATAGTGCCTCATCCACTTTATCCCCAACCAAAATAATTTCAATTGTGCCAGAATCAATCCCTTTGGCATAATCTCCAAGTAAAAATGCTTTTTCAACAGAACCTAAACGATGAATTACATCTTCAAGTATTGTATCAACACCAGTGATTTTTGAAATAATACTTTTAATTTCTGGAAATAAAGGATAAGCTGTATTTGCCTGATACATAATTGTATTGCCTTCTGAATAACTTTCTAAAATTCCAGCTTCCGATAAACGATTTAATTCAACACGCACCGAATTAGTACTTTCTCCAAATTCATCAGCCAGTTGACGCAAATATGCTTTCATTGTTGGGTTCAAAAAGAACTTCACCAACAAACGAACACGCGTTTTAGATGTAATAAGAGTAGATAGCATTGAGTTACAAATTTACTCATTAATTTTAAAAATGCAAATTTTTGTTAACAAAATACCTTGATAACCAGATTAAACAACGGAAACTACTCCATTAAAATTTAATTAAAATAAACCGCTTATGTTTTTGCAAAAAAGTATCTTTAGCGTCCCAAAATTCAAAACGGAATGAAAAAGAATCAAATTATCCTTTTAAGTATTTTTCTTTTAATCACAGCCTTGATTTATTGGAAAGTGGCATCCAACAAGAAAAACACGCCAAAAGAAGGTAAAGAAGCGCAAACAACCCAATACGTTCCTTTCTCGATTGTAAAAAATCAAAACCGAACATTAAAGCTTTCATCTTATGGGCAAATTACTCCTTATACAGAATTGGAGGTTTCCTTTGAAGTACAAGGTCGTTTAGAGAAAGGTGAAGGAAGCCTAAAACCTGGTGCAAAGTTTGGTTTTAACCAATTGCTTTATAAAGTTAATTCTGAAGAAGCATTCTTTACTTTGAGTTCGAGAAAAGCTCAACTTTCTAACCTTATTATTACAATTCTTCCGGATATTGAATTGGATTTTTCAAGCGAAAAAACTAAGTGGAATAACTTTTTAAATGATATTTCACCAAGTAAAACGCTTCCTGATTTCCCGAAATTCAGTTCAAACAAAGAGAAAATGTTTATCACTGCTAAAGGAATTTTATCAGATTATATGAGTATTAAAAGTCTTGAAGCACGAATGTCAAAATATATTTTCCTTGCGCCATTTGACGGAACAGTTATCGAAGTTTATGCCGAGCCAGGTGCAACAGTTAATCCTGGTGTACGCATCGCGAAAATTGCAAAAACTGGAGATATGGAAGTAAAAGTTCCAATCGCGTTATCTCAATTGCGAGATTTCAAAAAATTAGGAAAAGCAAGTTTTATCGATGCACAAGGGATTGAAATTGGGACCGGCAACATTGTTAGAGTTTCTGAAATCATCAATCAAAAAACACAGTCCGTCGATGTTTACTATTCAATTAATTCGGTTAACGGCGAACAACTTTTCAGTGGACAATTTGTAACAGTTGAAATTGACCAATCAAATGTGCAATCGAGTTTTACAATTCCTAGAATGGCGGTTAATGACAATGCTGTATCCGTTTTAGTTGGCACTAAACTTGAAAAAAGATTCATCACTGTTGTTGGCAGCAAACCAGATTCACTTTTTGTAAGTGGTTTGAAAAATGGTGAAAAAGTAGTGCTTGAAACGGTTGAAATTTCTAAGCAAATCAAAAAATATTTAGGCGTTAAAAGAGATTAATCAAATGAAGAATTTTATCACATTTTTCGTCAAACGACCGATTTGGGGAAATGCATTTATAGCCTTGATTGTCATTTTTGGCTTGTTTGCTATCTTCAATATGAAGCGTTCGTTTTTCCCAGAATTAGATCCTAATACTATTGTTATTTCTGTTTTTTATCCGGGAGCTTCCCCGAAAGAAATGGAAGAAGGTGTAACAATTAAAATTGAACAAGCCATAAAAGGTTTTTCTGAAATTGAAGAAATCAACTCAACATCTTCTGAGAATTTTGCAAATGTAACCTTGAAAGCTTATCAAGATACTGAAATGGATCAGTTGCTTAGCGATGTTGAAAACGCCATAAATTCAATCAACTCTTTTCCGCAAGGTGCAGAAAAACCAACGGTAACGCGCATTAAATCTGGTGGAATGGGAAGCGTAGTTGCTTTCGTTGGAATCTCCTCCAAAAAGAAAAACACGAAGCAAATTGATTTGGTCGATTTAGCAACGAAAGTAGAGCAAGAATTGTTGAATACAAAGGAGATAACTGAAATCGAAAAAACAGGTTTTCCAACTAAAGAAATTGCTATCAATGTTCGTGAACAAGATTTGTTGCGATATGGAATTTCATTTCAAGAGGTATCAAATGCAATAAGCTCCAAAAACTTAGATTTAACAACGGGTTTAATTCGAGGAAATTCTCAAGAAATGAGTTTGCGTTCCAATGACAGAGGAATTACGGAGGAGGAAATCCAAGAAATTGTCGTTCGAACAAGTCAAAAAGGAGAAATTATTAAGGTTAAGGATGTCGCTGATGTTGTGCTTGGATACTCTGAAGATTCGCAAGAAACAAAATTCAATAGCTTTCCTGCTGTTTCCTTTCGAATTGAAAAAACCTTACAACAAGATATTGCAAAAATTTCTGACGCGCTAAAAGTTTACCAAGAGAAATTCAATAGAGAGCATCCTGATTACAGCTTTGACATCTACTATGAGTTTAACAATATGCTGAACGGGCGAATTCAATTATTGACATCAAACGGAATTTCAGGGTTGATTTTGGTACTTGTTTTCCTTGGTTTATTCCTTAATGTTAAACTTTCGGGCTGGGTAGCATTCGGAATTCCTTTTGCATTCTTCGGAATGTTTATTATTGGTACGTTTTACGGAATGACAATCAATATGATATCCTTGTTCGGAATGATCTTGGTGGTTGGTATTTTGGTGGACGATGGAATTGTGATTGCCGAAAATATCTACTCTCATTTTGAACGAGGAAAAAGTGCTCAAAAAGCAGCAATTGACGGAACAATGGAAGTTTTACCTTCTGTTATGTCATCAATATTAACGACCGTTGTTGCCTTCTCCCTTTTATTTTTCGTAGAGGGATTGGAAATGATGCGCGAAATGGCATTCGTTGCAATTACTTGTTTGATTTTCTCTTTTTTAGAGGTTATAATCACACTTCCATCACATCTAGCACATAAAAACACTTTAAAAGAAGTTGAAAAACCTCCTTTTTCTTTTCTTAAAGGATTTTTATTTATTGGAGCTGGAATTGCGGTAATTTTCATTGGTGGAATTTTTATGCCTACGGAATATTCTTTAGGTGTATTGTTGTTTCCTTTATTAATTTATGCAGTTGGTTTTGTTCTTTGCTTCAAAGGTTTTTCTAATTCGCCTATTGAAATTACTGTGCGTGGTTTGGCAGACAAAGGAATTAAATACGTTCGTGATATTTGGTACAAGGAAACGATAAATATGGTTGTTGGCACAAAGCGCAATTGGTACCGTTTTAGTTTCTTCATTCCAATGATTTTTACGGTTGTAGTATTTACGATGCTTTTCAAAGGAACAATTTCGTCAACCTTCTTTCCAAATATTCAACCTGATTTTTTCAGTATTGATGTAGCTTATAAGCCAGGCGACAACAAGGCGCAAACGAAGCGATTCATTGAAAAAGCAACTCAAATATTACTGGAAGAAAATAATCGAATCATTAAAGAAAATGGTGATTCCATAATGACTTATTTTACAAGTAATATTGGTTTTTCTCAAAGTTTAGGTCAAGGAGGAAATCACACGGGCGCTTTGAATGTATTCGTCAGTTTGGAAAATTCGAAAACACCTCTCGACACATTAATGAATCGCATTAACCGTAGATTAAGAGCAATGCCAGAAGGATTGTTAGCCACGGATATTTATGTTGGTGGATTTAACCGTTTCGGGAAAGAAATCGAGTTTGGCTTGACCTCATCTGATGAAAATTCATTGCAAAGTGCTCGAGCCGAGATGAAAAAACAACTCGGACAAATGGACGGTGTTATTAACATAAAGGACAATATGCCTCCGGGGAAAAACGAAGTTAATATCCGTTTGAAACCAATGGCGGAAATGTACGGAATTTCGAAAGGTGAAATTCTAAATCAAATTCGTCAAGGATTTTTCGGACAAGAAGCACAACGTGTTATCATTGGTACAGATGAAGTGAAAATCTGGGTACGCTATCCTTTAGCTGATAGAAATAGTTTGTATGACCTTGAAAATTTGCGAATCAAAAATGCCCAAGGTGCAGCCATTCCTTTGAAGGAAATTTGCGACTTTGAAATTGGTCGTGCTCCAGAAAGCTTGAAAAGAAGAAATGGTCAACGTATTGTAAAAATCGATGCAGAATCAACTGATAGAGATAAAGTTGCCAAAATAAACACAGCTATTTTTGATTCTTTGGTGCCGAAAATTTCCAAGCTCTACCCTACTGTTTCGGCTCTAAAACTCGGACAATTTGAACGCAGTCAAAAAACTGGAAACTCTATGCAATATGTGATTTTGGTTTGCTTATTTATGATTTTTATGATTCTAACCCTACATTTTAATAATTTATCGCAAGCGTTTTTGATTATGTTGGTGATTCCTGCTGGAATTGGTGGAGCTATTCTCGGTCACGGCATAGTTGGAATTCCTGTATCCTTGCTTTCAATATTTGGTATTATCGCCTTACTCGGTGTTTTGGTGAATGATGCAATCGTATTTTTAGATCGTTATAATGATGTTTTAATTGAAGGATATTCAACTAAAGACGGTGTTATTGAAGCGGCAATTTCAAGGTTCCGTCCCATTTTATTAACTTCATTAACGACAGTAGCTGGATTGTTTCCATTAATCGCTGAAAAAAGTATGCAAGCCCAATTCCTTATTCCAATGGCTACTTCTATTGCATTTGGAATATTGTTTGGAACCATTTTCATTCTTTTCTTTTACCCTGCCGCAATCTTGTTCTGGAACGATCGCGCACGTTTAGGGAAATGGATTTGGACGGGTAACAAACCGACAGCATTAGAGGCTGAACCAATTTTAAGATTACAAAAAAACCACGAAGACGACGACCATGAAATTTAATATCCTGTTTTCCTTTTTTGTTCTTTCCGTTCAGTTTGTATTTGGGCAAACGGTTCAACGAACAATTTCAGCAAAGGACGCTGTGTTTATGGCTTTAGATAAAAACTATAAAGTTCAAGTTGCTAAAAAGCAAGAAGAAATTGCTGTAAAAAATAATACATGGTCTGAGGCTGGTGCATATCCTACGGTGACTTTAAATGTTGGATTCAATAATAACATTCAAGACAACACAAACAACCCGTTCACGTTTACTCCGGGAGTTATTTTGTCAACGTCATTTGCTCCGAATTTGAGTTTAAACTACAATATTTTCAGTGGTTTCGCTGTGAAAATGTCAAAAGAAAGATTAGAACAGCTTGAAGTTCAAAGTAATGGAAATGCTCTTGTAATTATTGAATCAACCATTCAAGATGTGCTAAAAGCTTATTATACAGCAAAATTACAAGAAGAAAAGCTGAAATTATTGAAGGAAATAAAATCGAATTCTTCTAAACGTTTGAAGTATTACGAAGTAAAAGATAAATATGCTAAAAGTAGTTCGCTAGAATTGTTACAATTTAAAAATCAACACCTTACAGACAGTACAAATTACTTATTACAAGAAATAGCTTATCGCAATTCATTAAGGAATTTATTATTATTAATGAATAATTCAGAAGATCCATCTGAAGAAGAATTTCTAGCTTTAGGTGATTCATTAAATATTGTTTATCCAGAATTAGATTTGACGCAAGCTAAATCTGAATTAAAAAGTAATAATCAACAACTGAAAAACCAATACATTGCACTTGAATTGCAAAAAACAGTTACAGAATATCAACGTTCATTTTTATACCCAACTTTGAGTTTTCAAGGGGGAATCTCACCAACTGAAAGCTGGTTGAGAAATTTAAACAACTCCGAGCAAAAATTCAATACGCAAGTCATTAACTACAGTGGAAACTTGAATCTTCGTTATTCACTTTTCAATAATTGGAAAAACAAAAGAGCCGTTGAAGTTTCTAAAATTCAAGAGGAAATCGCGTTATTAAATTCTGAAAGTTTATACAAATCCTTAGCTGTTACGTTAACAAACCTTTCTGACTTGTTTCAAATTAGAAAGGAGTTAGTAAATGTATCAGAACAAAATTTTATCTACGCCACAAAAGCTTGGGAACTTGCACAAAAGCGCTTTGAAAATGGAACTTTGAGCTCTGTTGAACTATTAAGTTTTCAAAATGCTTATCAAAACACACTTATTCAACATTTTGATAACCAATTCAATAAACTTGATACATTTTTAGAAATCTACAAAATGACAGGTAAGTTGGCTTTGGATTATAAAAAGAATTGAAAATTTAGAATGTAATATGGATTTAGAGATTATAATCAACAATTGCTATTACTTCTCTTCCAAAGGATGATTTTTTTATCATCGCTGCATGTGGCAAAAGTTTCAGAATCTATTCTTTGAATTTTATTGACAGAATGAATGTGACCACCGTTTTTAAATTCTATTTTTTGCGTCACACTCAATTTATCATAATTCCAAACCTTAATGCTTTTATCACGACTAACCGTCACAAATTCTGTCGGACTTAAAAACTGAATATCGTAAATCACGAAATTATGTGCTGGAATTGCTTTGATTTGTTGAATGGTTTCAAGATTCCAAATCCTAAGTAGTGCATCTTTTCCGCCTGTAATAAGTTGGTTTTTATCAGAATGAAAAGCTAAGCTCGTCACGCCATTTTCGTGTGCATAAAACTCACCAATTTGATTAAAATATTCAGTTTCCAGTATTCGAATGTAGCCGTCTTGGCAAGCTAAAAATAGTTTTGAACCCGTTTCATCCAAACACATTCTTCTGATTTTTCCGCAATCAAAAGGAAGAAAAAGTTGTAATTCGAAATTTTCAGTATTCCAAACGGCAAAATTTCCATCAGCATCTGTTGAATATAGATGTCGTTTTGTAGTATTCTCAAGCAAGCTAAAAATACCTGTTTTATGCTGAATGTAGAACTTCAATTCTTTACGTTCCTTTAAATCAAAAAAATGTAAGTTGCCGTTATCTAAACCAACAGCCAACTTCGAATTATTCGAAAACAAACAACAAGAATATGGTGAATTTGAAAATTTAATTGCAAACTTATCTTGTGTGCCAAGTTCTATATTCCAACGTGTTACATATTTGTCTGCCGATGCTGAGTAGATAAATTCATTATCAAAAGCTAATGAATAAATTGCACCAGCGTGACCACTTAGAGCTTGCTTTTTTAAGAAAGACATACTTTTGTCTTCTACTTTAAATGTCATTTTTAAATGAATTTGATATTATTCTAAATTGTGACTGATTCAACTTATTTCACAATCGTACAAAATCTCAACTTCGAGTTTTTTTTATTCTTTCTTTTTTTCTTGACAAAAAAAGAAACACCACGGAGTAGCAGCGAAGTTGAAAAAGTCAAGGCTCTGAATTTCTTTTTGTTCGCGATTATTTGTTTTTCAATTATTTTCAACTCGTTGCGAACAATTTTAACTCCTTTCTGAAACTGAAATTTTTATAAAATGTTCTTACAGAAATTTTAAAAATTAACAGTTTCAGTTCAGTAGTTAAAACCGAGAAATTCAAGGCCAATTGGTGTTCGCTAATGTCTTCTAAATAGTTCGCACTTCGATTACATTAATACTAAACCTTCAAATAACAAAAAAAACTATTCTTCAGATTCGTTTTCGTCGTTCACTTGTTTCAAACGATCTGCATAATCCGCTGGTAAAAACTCGAAAAAAGTATCTCCTCTTAGTCCCAATCTTAATGTTTCAAGTGGAATAACATCATTTGGTGCAATATTCCCAAGGTTTACCTCAGCGCCAAAAAGTTTAATGAACCAAACTTGCTGATTTTTTTGAGGTGCTTCCCATAAAATATCTTCAGGTTTAACTTTAGCAATAATTCGGTTGATCAAAAGCGTATGAGCTGTTCCGTTAGATCTAAATACACCCACATTTCCAGCCTCGCGACCTTCTGCGATTACTTTCCAACTTCCTGCATCTAATTCAGCTTTCATCAAACGCACCCATTTTGCTGGTGAAATTATGATTCCAGAATCTTTAGAACCAACTTCCGACATTACTCTTCTGTCCTTGGCAATACGCGCAATTAATTTACACTTTTCGTCATGAGGAATAATAATCGAACCATCCGAAACTTCGGCTAAATCTAAATCGTATTTGTCCAAAACACGCAAGTAATCTTCAAATTTTCCGCGTGCATAAAAAGCTTCGAATAGCGTTCCTCCAAGATATGGACGAATGCCTGCTTCTTTGTATAATTTAATTTTTTCTGCAAAATTCGGTGTTACGTAAGACGTTCCAAATCCAAATTTAACGACGTCTGTTAAGTGTCCAGATGCTTCAATAAAGTGCTCAGTTTCTTTCAAACCAAGACCTTTGTCCATCATCATCGTCACTCCTTTATTACGAGGTTTTACACTTCGTTCTGGTATAAATGGTAAAGTAAAATTCATGTTTTAATTATTCGGCTAAATTAACAAAATCAGGAATATCCAATAAACTTGGATTGATTTCAAAAATGCTTTTTGCTTTTAGTTGATTTTCTTCAACACAACTTGCGAACAAACGGATTGCGTTATCTTTATTTCCTAGAAGCCAATTCAAATTCACTTCTAAAACACGTGCAATTTTATTTTGTTCCTCCGCTTCATTCATAAATTGGTTTAAGCGGTCAAAAGCAGCCAATGGTGATTTTTCGGTTAATAATTCGATGTAATCAGTTAAACAATCTTCATCCGTTGGATCCAAAAGCAAGGATTCTTCGTAATGTTCGATTGCGATTTCAATTTCTTCAATTTTTTCATAAGCACCAGCTAAAACATGGTGAATTCCAGCATTTTCAGGGTCATACTCCAAAGCTTTGTGAATCATAACGATCCCTTCGCGCGTGTTTCCCATCAAATCTTCTACAATCCCCAACCCGAGCCAACCTTCTGGAAGTAAAGGCGCTAAGTGTAAACTTCGCTTATAAAAATGTTTCGCTAAATCCAGTTCGTTTAGTTGCTCATGCGCTTCGCCAATGTAACATAAAGCCATTGCATCTTCACCGTCTAAACGGATACACTCATGAAAATGCTCCAAAGCCTTGTGGTATTTTTCCATCGTCAAATAAGCGTTTCCGATGTTAAAATGCGTTGGACCAAAATCCGGATTAATCAAAATCGAATACTCATACGCCCAAACTGAGCGCTCAAAATTTTCTGATTTACTGTAAGCATTTCCTAAATTGTACCACGCTGTAAATGAATACGGATTTTCATCAATAAATGAAGTGTAACAATTAATTGCTTGTTGATAATCTCCTAAACGGTCGTAGCAATAAGCGATTTCATACAAAGCTCCTTCATTGCTTGGATTGATGCGAATTGCTTCTTTCAAAACTTCGATAGCTTCTTTGAACTGATTCAAGTTTTGAAATTCCATTGCGATATCAAGAAAAATCTCATCGCGGTCTTCTGGTTCGCACAAATTCATCGCCAAACGAAAGTAGCGAATGGCATTTTTTGAATCGCGCAATTGACTAAAAAGTGCAGCTTTCGTTAAGTAAACTTCAGGGTTATCGAAATTCGTTTTTTCAATTTGATTCATCAACTCCAAGGCATCGTTCAAAAGCCCCATTCCACTCATTGCCTGAGCTTTACGAAGCGTAAATAATGGATTGTATTGAAAATGATATACGCCGTGATCGGCAGCTGATTTTGCTTTTGAATATTGACCATTGATGATGTAATGATCGATAATTGCTTCTAGTCTGTCACTGTCTAAAAAACCGATTGATTTCCCCTTTAAATGTGCTTCAAATTGCTCGAGATCCTCATTTAAATTGCAATCGGAAAAGTCATCTTCGTCGTCGTCGAACATATTTGAAATTTTGTGAGAATAAAGGTAAGTACTTTCAATCTACCAACGAAATTTAGTTTGGCTTATTTTCTAACAATTGGGAAAATTGGGGATCACAAAGTACTTCGAGGCATTAAAAAAAGATTTTTACCTTTAAGGACAGATTAAAGATGATTTCCTAAATTTTCGAAATCGGAAGAGATTATAATGGTTTTTTAATACAACAAAAACTTAGTTATGAGAGCAGAACAAAATAAATTAACTAAACAAAATTCTTTAGTTGTAATTGATGAAAGTCTGAATCAACTTAGCAATAAAATTTTGTTTGCTAAAAAACTAGAGAAAGCAAATAAAATGCTTAAAACTGCAAAACTTCCAACAAAAAAGTAATTCCCACCAAAACTAAAGAATCATAATTTAAGAATATAAGCCCAAATACTTGCAACATATCTATCTTTTCAGTGGTCTAGGCACAGATGAACGTGTTTTTCAAAATCTTGATTTTTCGAAATATGCTATAACTTTTGTGAAATGGATTGAGCCAACTAAAAATGAAACGATAGAATCTTATGCCAAAAATCTAGCAAAACAAATTATTCATTCCAATCCTATTTTGATTGGTCTTTCTTTTGGAGGAATAATGGCAGTGGAAGTTGCAAAACAAATTTCCACAAAAAAAGTAATTTTAATTGCTTCTGCTAAAAACAAAAAAGAAATTCCCATTTATTTTAGATTTCTTGGTTGGATAAGTATTGACGCTGTAGTTCCTACTTCACTACTAAAAAAATCAAACTTTTTATCGTATTGGTTTTTGGTGTAGAAACAGAAGCTGATAAATTAATGCTAAAAGAAATTCTTTTGGATACTAATCCAATTTTCTTGAAATGGGCTATTTCTAAAATCATCCGTTGGAAAAATATAACTTCAGTTGAAAACCTAATTCATATTCACGGAACAAATGATAGACTACTTCCAATTTATTACGTTAAATGTGATGAAAAAATAATTGGAGGTGGACACTTTATGACAATGAATAAATCAGATGAAATAAATAAATTACTAGCCAATTATCTTGAAAATGAATAACTTGAAAAAGTACTTTTCTAGATTTAAATAAAAAACAACTTTATATTTCTCATTTACTAATTGAGAATTAAACTGTTAAATTTGGTAATTATGTGTAAATCATTAATTCTTTTATTTGTGCTAACATTAGTTGGATGTGAATTTAGTAAGTCATCTGACTGTGAAAACTTTAGCCAAAAAGATAGTACATTGATTATCAATAATATTTTAGATTCAATGCGATCTGAAATGAATCGACAATGGTTTATGAAACCTGCTCCAAATTTCTATGATGAAAATAAACAGAATTATAGCACTTGCTTATCATTACCAAATTTCATGGAAAATAATAAACCACCTTACTTTAGACAAGAAATGTTCTTCGAAATTGATAGCAATAATTCTGTGAAACTAAATGGTGTGAAAACGAATAAAAATATTGAGGATAAAGTTGTTTATTTCTTCTCAAAAAACAGAATTTCAAATCAAGTTGATTATGATTTTGCACTTTACACAACACTTACAAGAAATGATATTAATGGACTTATAGAAAATGTTAAAGGAAAGATTAAAGAGGCAACAGAGTGTTCCAACTATGAAATTAAGCAATATTTTGAATCATGTTTACAACAAAATTATTCAAAATTAAGTGTGTTAAATACATTGTCCTCAGATACACTTTATGAGCCAAATTTACAAACTTGTGTAAAATTATTATACAAAAAAAATTGCAAAATCAACGAAAAAATACAAAATAGAATTTTAATGGGATTTTATAGACTTCGTGAGAAAGATGCTAAAACCTACTTTGAGGAATCTTATGCTAAAATTTTCTGGAAAGCAACCAAATTTGATGACACATTAGCAAAAAGAAAATTGGAAGCACTAAGCATTTTACATCCAATTTATTTATTGGACTATGGTAAAACTAAGTTTAAACCTAAACTTAGATACATCCCTCCTCCCCCAAAAATTTAATACACTTTTCTCAAAAAATACTGCTAGCAAAATGCTCATTATTCGCTAGCAGTATATTAACAGATAAAAATCAATGCTCGTGGCAATGAACGGTGTAGGTTCCTGTTGAATCGGTGTAAGTGCCTAAAGCTTCCAAATCTTCTAAGGCTTGTCCACAAAATTCTCCCATTTCGATTTCAGCACCGGCTTTGTCATAATGACATTCGTGACATTTGTTTTTGTTGCAAGAACTTGTTGCAAATACAGTTACTAGAGCGATTGCGCTCACTAAAACTACTTTTTTCATACTACTTTGTTTTTAGATTTTGATTAATATTAAATTGGATGCTTAAATAAAAATTTCTGCCAGGACTAGGCATTTGAATATTTTTTAAACGCGATAAATGATCTATGAAATTCGCATTCAATAGGTTTTTACATCCGATATTGAAAGCGATTGGAGATTTTAAATTCCAAAGAAATTGTAGGGACGCGTTGACTAAATGATAAGAGGGTGTTGGTGTTTCAATAAATGCTACACGATTCTGAGCTGCCATAAACGTATGTTGAACCAATACATCTTTTAATTGAAATTTTTTACCCCAATCAAAGGTGTATCTCAAACTCGTCGCTAAACGTGAAGGTGGCAACAAAGAAATACTGCTATCAGAATCTGTTTGCGTTTGAACGAAAGAAAAGGTCGATTCTAAATGTAAATTATGTGCAAAATGTGGATGATAATGAAAGCCTAAATCAGTCCCATAAAAAAGAACATTAGTTAACTGTCTGTATTCAAAAACGGGTAAACCATTTGCAATTGAATCTTTAGGTTGAATGTAAATAAAATTAGAAATTGAATTCACATAAGGGTTGATAATTAATACAAGGTGTTCATTTTTCAGCTCAAATGTCAGATCTAATTGAATTGCCTTTTCAGGTTTCAGATTTTCGTCGCCAATTTCAAAACGCAAAGCTCCGTGATGAAAACCATTTGCCAAGAGTTCGCTTGAGTGAGGAGCTCGGTAGCCTGTCGATAAGTTGGATCTAAAAGTGAAATTTGACTTAGAATATACGGCTCCAATTGCTGCATTTGGACTTCCAAACGTTCTGGAAATTTCTCCTTTACCTTTAAATTCCTCTAATGTTTTCAATAAACGTAAATCGTAACGAAGTCCTGCTTGAAAATTCCAATTAGTCAAACTATACACCCAATTTGAAAAAAATCCATTATCCAAAGTTAGTGCATCTGGTATAAGTGTTTCTGTACCTTTTGAAGTGTTTAAGGTGTTTTGAAACATCCCTTGAAAGCCATTAATTACTTTGAAGTTATTGCTGAAGCTATGACTCCATTTTAAATTATAAACGGTATTCCACAAATTCATTTGGATTCCAGGAATCGTTACTTTTTCATCGTATTCCGTCAATTGATTTAAGGTTTGCCCGATTAATAAACTCCATTCATTTTTAGCTTTAAACCATTTATTTTCAAAGGATAAATAGTGATTATCAAAAAATTGAGCAGGAATCGTTTGTTTACGCAATTGATTTAGCACTTGAAAATCAAGCGGATTAATGATTGTGTCGTGTGTGTGTCCTGGAATTCCGCTTACCAAATGATTAAATGAATACCTAAGATGATGCACACTGTTTTTACCATTCCAACCTAAAGCTGCTTTCACAACCGACTCTGTAAAACGAGAATTTTGAGCAAACTTCTGATTTGGGAGCTGAAAATCGGCGTGATTCGTATAGCTTCCTCCTAGCATCCATCTGACTTTTTTATTGGATTCTTTGTACATAAATCGAAGTGCTCCTCCCATTGTATTGGTTTGAGTGAAAGATTGTAGCTGCAATGAACGAGAATTGGTAGGTGCATACGCTTCGTCTGAATAATATAAAACACCACCTAGCGCATCTGCTCCATACAAAAGTGAAGCTGGACCTTTTATGACTTCTACCGCTCCAATGCCAACTTCTGAAATTCCCATTCCATGATCACCGCCCCATTGTTGTCCTTCCATTCTTAGACCATTTAACAAACTAACTACACGCATACCTTGAAGTCCTCGAATTACAGGTTTTGAAATGCCATTTCCCAAACTCGATTGGTACACTCCAGGTATTTTTGCTAATGCTTCTCCAATATTTACACTTGCAATCCCATTTAGATCAGCTAATTTTCGAGTTTCAATATGAAATGGATTCTTGTTTTGTTGAACTACTATCCCTGTGGAAACTGTAATTTCCTCCAAATCTAAGTGTCGTTCATTTAAGAAAACTTCCAATTTTGGATTACTTATCGTCAAATAATTTAAGGTTTGTGATTCGTACCCATTTGCTGTAAAACGAAGTTGAATCAGTTCTGGGAAATTACCCAAAAACTCAAACTTTCCTAGTTCGTTTGTAATCGTACTCTCGCCCGTTTCAATGATTTGAACAACCACTTTTGATAAGGGTGAATTTGTTTCTTTATTTTTTACAACTCCAGAGAATTGTTTTTGTGAAACTGCTGAAAAAGCAAGTAACACCATTAGTAATGTATAAAATTTCATTTTAAAATGAATTATTCTTTAGTGAAGAATTTAAAATGTAAAATGTAAAATTTAGAATGTAGAATTTAGAATGTATCCGCCACGGATGAAGAGTTAAAATAAATTAAATACGTAAAGGCAAACTAATTTTAGTTCAACATCTTCAACTAATTGATTTTTAATAAATAATTAGCATTTAAAAAACATTCTACGACTACAGAAAGTACCTTGAATATGAAATAATGACTGATTGCTACAAAGATGTAAGCATCTAAGAGCAATAAAAAATCAAATTTTAGTCAAACTACTAAAGTGAATTGGGTGGGCCCCGAAGTAAAAAAGCTTGTATTTCCTCTTTTTCGTTTTTTGCTGTTGAAACAGTTTGAAATTGAGGATAATTGACCTTTAAAGCTCTATAAAAAGGTACTTTATGAATTGTGAAGAATCCTAAGTCAAAATCACAAAAATGGCATGAACCATCGTCAAAATGAGTGTCAGAATGAGAAAATTGAAACTCTTCGTGATGATCACAATGATGCCACCAATCGCGTGGCGTTAGCAACACAAAGAAATTAACTAACAGTAAAACGGAAAGAATCCGAATTTTCATTTTATAAATTTACAATAATTCTTCAATAATTCTGTCCATTGAATAGCCTTCTGCTTCTGCGCGGTAATTTCTAACCAAACGGTGACGTAAGATTGCTTTTGCAACAGCTTTTACATCTTCAATGTCAGGCGAATATTTACCATGTAAAGCAGCATGACATTTTGCTCCAACAACTAAATATTGAGAAGCTCTTGGACCTGCACCCCAAGTAATAAAATCTTTAGTTATTTGTGGAACTCCTGGGTTATTAACTCGTGTTTTACCAACTAATTTCACAGCATATTCCAAGACATTGTCTGCTACAGGAATGCGACGAATTAATTCTTGGTAATTGATTATTTCTTCACCTGAAAGTATTTTTCGCAAATTAATTTTTGTGTCTGCTGTTGTTGCTTTAACGATTGCTAATTCTTCAACATAACTTGGATAATCGACCCAAATATTAAACATAAAACGGTCTAACTGCGCTTCTGGTAAAGGATAGGTTCCCTCCTGTTCGATTGGGTTTTGGGTTGCCAATACAAAAAATGGAGCTGGTAAAGTATAAGTTGTACCTGCAGCTGTTACACGTCTTTCTTGCATCGCTTCCAAAAGTGCCGATTGTGTTTTTGGTGGAGTACGGTTAATCTCATCTGCCAATAAAACGTTAGCAAACAATGGTCCTTTGATGAATTTAAAGTTTTTCGTTTCATCCAAAATTTCTGAACCAACGATATCTGAAGGCATTAAATCTGGAGTGAACTGAATACGATTAAAACTCAAACCTAAAGTCTCTGCGATTGTATTCACGAGTAAAGTTTTAGCTAAACCAGGGACACCAACCAACAAACAATGAGCACGCGAGAAAATAGAAATCAATACTTGATCTACGACTTCATCTTGACCAATAATAATTTTATGAATCTCTTCTTTAAGTTCTTTGTAATGAACTACTAATCTGTCTATTGCTTCTTTATCTGACATAATTTTATTTTAGTCTACTGTGGTTACCCATTTACTTTTAAACTCACAATCTGCAAATTGTTTATCGATTCGAATGTAAGCATTTCCGATTTTGGAATTTGTCCATTCTGTGATAATGCGTTGTTTTTTATCATTTTCAGCTGCACCTTTAATCAACGAATAATCATCTTTTAAGTTCGCAACATGTGGCTGATAACGTTCCATTAAACGTACAATTCGTATTCCTTGTTTACGTTCGTAAATGTCAACGTATAAATTAGGTGAAGTATAATCACCTTTTTCCATCGCGTCTGTCAATAAATAAATTTGTTGATCGACTTGGTTCAAATCTTCCATATCCCAAGTTTGGTCACCTGTGATTGGATTGGTAATAATTCCTCTGTTTTGTTTAGTTAAATCGTCATTTGAAAATCGAATCACTGCGTCGTCCCAAGTAATTTTATTTTCTTTCAATAAACGATAGCAACTGTCCATTTTAATTGCTGATTGATTTATCGCATCTGGACTAAATTCAGGCATTTTTAGAATGTGTTGAACCACGTAATCATCTCCTTTTCGAGAAACCAATTTTATGATGTGGTATCCGTAAGTTGTTTCAATAATTTCTGAAATTTCACCCACTTTAAGTTTAAAAACTGTTGCTTCAAACTGAGGAACCATCATTCCGCGGCTTGCTTCGATTTTCCCACCAAGTGGCGCACTTCCCGGGTCATCTGAATTAATTCTCGCTTGAGTTTCAAAACTTTTACCACCAACAACTATCGATTCTCTAATGTCTTTTAATTCGTTGAATGCTCTTAATTTATCTGCTTTGGTGATACTTGGATAATTCACAATTTGCTGAAAACTCAATTTCATATTGATGAAAGGAACACTATCTTTTGGTAAAGATTTGAAAAACTCAGCAACTTCTTTTGGAGTAACAGTTACGTCAGCAACAATTTTACGCTCCATCTCTTGTGCTAAGATTTTATCCTTAATCTGCTCGCGAAACTCTTCTTTGATTTGAGTAATTGTTTTTCCATAAAACTCTTCTAACTTCTGACGGCTACCGATTTTACTTTCGATAATTCGTAAGCGGTTTTCCATTTCGGCATCCACTTGCTCATCAGACACAACCAAACTGTCTAATTTCGCTTGATTAACTAATAATTCTCCCATCATCAAGTCTTCCAAAATGGAACACTCCATACTTCTTGTTGTTTCTACACCCGCCTGAACTGCTTGTAGTTTTTGGTTCTCGATATCTGAAAGTAATATAATGTTGTCGCCAACTTGTGCAACAACTTTATTAACAACTCTTCCGTTTGGTTGAGCGAAGCATGCAATTGCAAGTAGGCAAAAGGAAATTGATAGGATTTTATTCATGAATTATTTATTGCCTAGGTTGTAAAGCACCTCGTTATTTATTTTAATTGGATATTTAGCTTTCAACTCATCCAACCAAGTATTTTCTAAATAGGTTTGATAATCTGAAGTTACAACGCCTTTAGCCTCGTTAAATTCTTTCGGCATTGGACTTAAAACTTCCGTCACTTTAACAACGTATATCTTTCCTTCAAACTCAAACGCAGGATTTACACCTTTATTGAATGTTCTATCTTTTAAGAAATTTGTTTGTTCAATATCGAATTTGTTCATTCTCACTTTCAAATTCAATTCAGAATCTTTGTTTACTACGTCCAACACATGCTTTGAATTGATGGTGTCGTTTTTCAACATCCCAGTTACTTTGGTTGCAATTTCTTTATTCAAACATTCGTAAACTGTTGCGTCCAATCGTTTTGGCCACATGTATTTAGTTCTGTTTTTAGCAAAGAAATCTTTTAAACCTGTTGTGTCTTTCACAGCTTTGTTCCAAACTTTATCAGACATAATTTCATATAAAATGATTCCGTCGTGGTATTCATTAACCAAAGCTTTAAATTCTGGATATTTTGTAGGTAATAATTGCTCTTCGTAACCTAAAATTTCTGCTTTCTCCCACGCTTTGTATTGAGTTTTGATTACTGTTTTGTTTTCGTCTCGTTTAACAGCGCGGTAATTTTTCACCAAATAATCAGCAAAACTTTTCTCTGTGAATGATTTACCATTTAACTTGAAAAGTGTTTTATTTGACTTCAATTTATCAGCATTCCATTTTCCGAAGAAATAAGTTGAATCAAGATTTTTCACAAACCATTTTAAGCTTTTGTCGCCAGCGTATTTATAGCCATAACTTGTTTTCAATTTTGCAACAAATGAATCCTGTGTCTTTTTAGAACGTTCGTCTTTGTTCACTCTTCCTTGTAACTCTTTTTTCATTGCCGCATAAGGTGCAACGTCTTTCCATTCTAATCTTTTAATTATATGGAAACCGTAATCAGTTCGAATTGGTTTGCTAATATCTCCGTCAGCTTTTAAAGCAAAGGCTGCATCTTCAAAAACAGGAACCATTCTTTGCGTTGTCCCAGAACCGAAAGCGGCTAACTCGCCCGCTTTTTTAGAAGAACCTGGATCATCCGAATGCAAAGCAACTAACTCTTCCCATTTTTCTCCTTTTTGAAGTTTATCGTATAACTCATTGATTTTTTTCTCTGCGTTATCTTTAACTTCTTGCGTTGCATCTTTTGGAACTGCCACCATCAAATGTGCTGTTTTTATTGTTCCTCTCGCTGGTCGTTTGTCTGTTACTTTTAAAATGTGATAGCCAAACTTAGTTCTGAATGGTTCTGAAATTGAACCCATTGGTGTTGTATAAGCTTTTTCTTCAAAGGCATAAACCATTTGGAAAGCAGTAAAAAAGCCTAAATCTCCACCATTATTAACTGCTGATGGATCGTCTGAACCATTTTTCATTTTTGCTACCGTTGCAAAATCTTCACCTTTTTCAATGCGTTTTTTCAAAGCAATGATTCGATTGTAAGCAGCTAAAGTGTCTTTTGGACTTGCGTTAGCATCAACACGCACTAAAATATGTGAAGCTCTAACTTCTGTTTTGATACGTTCATAAGCTTGTTCAACCAAATATCTATTTTCAACAGAATCAATTAAATAAGGTGTTGCTAATTGCTTTTTGTAACCTTCAAGTTCTCTTTTCAACTTTGGAATTGTGTCGTAACCCAATGCTTCCGCTTCAGTGACTTTCAACTTGAACTTTTTAAACATTTCTACATAATCATCCAATGTTTGCTTGTCATATTTTGGGTCATTATTGTTTTTTAAGTAAATCTGAAGAAATTCAGATTTTGTGACCGGTTTTCCATTGATTTCCATTACAACTGGATCCTTTTGAGCAACAATAAGCTGAACGAATAAAAAACTAACAAATAGAGAAATAATTTTTTTCATTGTTTAAAATTGGGGTTTAAAAATAAATTCTTTTAAAAATTCACTTTTGATTTTAACATTTATTTAATACTGTAATTTGGAGCTTCACGGGAAATAACAACATCGTGTGGATGCGATTCTCTCATTCCCGCCGAAGACATTCTTACAAATTTTGCACCTTTTAATTTTGCAATAGTTGGCGCTCCACAATAACCCATTCCTGCACGTAATCCTCCCATAATTTGGAACATTACTTCCATTAAATTTCCTTTGAATGGAACGCGACCTGAAATTCCTTCCGGCACTAATTTTTTAACATCGTCCTCTGCATCTTGAAAATAGCGATCTTTCGATCCTTGCTGCATCGCTTCAATTGAACCCATTCCACGGTATGCTTTAAATTTTCTACCTTCAAAAATAATGGTTTCACCTGGAGATTCTTCAACTCCTGCAAACATAGAACCTAACATCACTGAATCTGCACCAGCTGCAATTGCCTTTACGATATCTCCTGTGTAACGCACACCACCATCCGCAATAACTGGAATTCCTGTTCCTTCTAATGCTTGGGCAACATCGTTTATAGCTGTCAATTGTGGTACGCCAACACCTGCAATAACACGTGTTGTACAAATTGAACCTGGACCAATTCCAACTTTTACAGCATCGGCACCTGCTTCAACTAAATAAAGTGCAGCCTCAGCAGTTGCAACGTTTCCAACAACGACATCGATTTTTGTAAATTTTGCTTTTACTTCTTTTAATTTTTCAACAACGCCTTTTGTATGTCCGTGCGCTGTGTCAATTACGATTGCATCTACTCCCGCTTTTACAAGAGCTGCAACACGTTCTATTGTGTCAGGAGTTACACCAACTGCCGCTGCAACGCGCAATCTTCCTAATTTATCTTTACACGAAAAAGGATGTTGTTTTACTTTGATAATGTCTCTGTACGTTATCAAACCTATCAGTTTGTTATTTTTATCTACAACAGGTAATTTTTCAATTTTATTTTCTTGCAAAATTCCTTCCGCAGTTAATAAATCTGTACCATCTGAAGTTGTAACAAGATTTTGAGATGACATTACTTCAACAATTGGGCGATCGCCTTTTTTCTCAAATCTTAAATCACGGTTTGTAACTATACCTTTAAGAATGTTATTTTCATCCACAATTGGGATTCCACCGATGCTATTTTCTCGCATCAATTTTAATGCATCTGCAACAACTGCCGATTCACTTAAAGTAATTGGATCGATAATCATTCCACTTTCAGAACGTTTAACTTTTCGCACGTTCATTGCCTGCATTTCAATCGACATATTTTTGTGGATTACCCCGATACCGCCTTGTTGTGCAATCGCAATAGCAAGACTTGCCTCCGTAACTGTATCCATCGCTGAAGAACAAATTGGCGTATTAACTGGGATATTTTTAGAAAAGAAACTTTTCAATTGAACGTCACGCGGTAAGACCTCCGAATAGGCAGGAACAAGTAATACATCGTCGTAGGTTAGTCCTTCTGAAATTTGCTGAAGATTTGTTAGAGACATTTGAACTTATTTTTGAATAAATTCTTGCAAATGTAACAAATTTTCAATTGCAAAAAATGAAGTGAAAAAGTAGGAAATTGTTAATATTCTTCAAAAACAAAGTCTTCTATTTCTAAATTTATTAAACTTGTTAATAAAAACTGATTATGCGCTTTTTAATTCTTACCTTTTTATTAGTCGTAACTACTCAATTAGTAGCTCAACGCAAAGACATTGACCAAAGTCGCATGATTCAACTTTCAGGTGTTGTAGTCTCTGAAGAAGATTTAAATCCGATGCCTTACATTACTGTTTTCGACAAATCGATTCGAAAAGGAGTTGTTGCTGATTATTACGGTTTCTTCTCAACGGTTTCTTTCCCGGGCGACACCATCTATTTTTCTTATTTCGGTTACAAAACATCAACTTATGTTGTTCCCGACACCTTAAAAGATAACCGATACAGCATTATTCACATGTTGCAACGTGACACCTTAAACTTACCTGAAGTAACAGTTTATCCGTGGCCTTCACGAGAAGAATTTGCGAACTATTTTGTGAATATGAAACCGTACGACGATGCAATCAGAAGAGCGCAAAGAGAATTATCTGGAGAATCTTTAGCTTTTGTTGCGGCTCGCTTAGACAATGATGCTTCCTTAGCTTCGGGATACGTTAACAATCAACGTTACACAAAACTCTACACGAACGGACAATTGCCTGCCAATAATTTATTGAACCCATATTCTTGGGCAAAATTGATTAAAGATTGGAAAGAAGGGAAATTGAGTAAGCAATAATTATTTTGTGAATGAAGTGATTTTAAAATGCTGTAAATTCATTTATTTCATAGTAAAATCCATTACTTGAAACACTAAAAAACAAATTCATTTCTTTTTTCTTTAACTAACGTTAACTTTTTTTCATACTTTTGAGCTCAACCTTAAACTATGAAATTATGAAATATGGCGTTAGACACCAAGAATCCTATTCTCGTGGAGAATTATTACTAAGAACCTTTTTAGGTGTTTTTTACATTGCAATACCACATGCATTTATTCTTATCTTCCTTTTAATCTGGTCAAGTTTATTAAACTTTGTCACATTTTGGACGATTTTAATCACAGGACAATTCCCTGAAAGTATGTTTAACTATCAGTTGAATTTACAGCGTTGGGCATTGAGAGTAAATGTAAGAATGCAAAACTTAAGTGATGGTTACCCAGCATTTGGTTTAGCTTCAACTGATGCAAACATCATGATTGAAATCGAAAGACCAGAAAAATCAAATAGAGGAACTGTGTTTTTACGTGCAATGTTTGGTTTTTTATATGTTATGATTCCTCATGTATTTTGTTTGGTTTTCCTGATGATTGGTGCTTCATTCGTTCGATTTATTGCATTTTGGGCAGTTTTAATTACTGGAAAATATCCAAAAGGAATGCACGATTACATGGTTGGATTGCTTCGTTGGCAATTTAGAATTTCTGCATACATGGGATATATGACAGATGTTTATCCGCCATTTTCTTTAAAAGGAGATGAAGCTGATTTTGGTAATTCAAGCTCAAGTGATTTGTTGGATAACTAAATCTAAAAGATATAAAAACTAAAACCTCCCCAACAGGAGGTTTTTTTTATGTCTTAAAAATTAAAACGGATTTACATTTAAGTAAATAGGGTCTGCTGAAAAACACAAAACCTTTATTTTACCTTGTGTTTAGGTGATACATATTCTCTTAGATGCAAGGTTTTTTAGTTGTTTTTAGAAATTTCCCTGCATCAAAGATGATGTTATTTTGTTAGCCAGACCACGAAGTAGCGCTGAAAGCAAATAAACCATCTTCTTCGTTGCAGTCACCACGGAGTAGCACCGAAGGTAAATCGAAGTATTAATATACATCT
>VEQH01000076.1 GCA_018883325.1 Flavobacteriales bacterium
CACTCAGCAACAAATTTTCTTTCTTGAAAGTCATACTTATTTTTTAAAAGTTGACTTTTACATACGAGAAAACACTATTTTTAGATCATGGAAACACGATGCAGGCTAGCGAAGCTTTTGTTCAACATCGGGTAAGCGTAACAAACTCAAAGATGCAGTTTTGAGTAAAATCTATTTAGCATCTGATGTCAATATCGTTGCTGGTCATTTGGTCAATGCTAAGAATGGACGAATTGTAGAACGATTGGCACAAGCAATCGCTGACAAAGAACAAGTAATACTTAAACGTTACCATTCAATAAATTCCGAAACCATTTCAGATCGTTTAGTAGAACCTTTTGGTTTTACAGATAATTACCACACGGTTATGGCGTATGAAATTACATCTCAGAAAAACAAAACATACAACCTTGACCGCATTACAGCAATAGAGTTCACGAATAAGTCATTTGCTTTTGAAGAAAAGCACGAACAACAAATTCCGGATGCGTTTGGATTTAGTTTTACTGGAGAGCAGCACAACATTGAATTAGAACTTTCCCTCAAAGCATATTTACTCCTCAAAGACGAATATCCGCTTACAATTCCATACATCAAATACAACCCTAAATCAGACCTTTATGGACTAAAAATTAAAGTAAACGATTTGAAGCCTATTCAGCGGTTTATGAGGGGGATTTGGAGTGCTAATGATATTGTAAAATAATTGATTATTTTTGAAAATCAATGAGAAACGAAATCATATTAGATCAACCAAACGAACTTACTGACTATATTGAAGTAAGGATTGATAAAGAATATGAAACGATTTGGCTCACTCAAAAACAAATGGGGGTTTTATTTGAAAAAGATTCCAATACAATTGGATTGCACCTTAAAAATATTTTTTTAGAACTAGATGAAAATTCAAATTCCGAGCTTTTCTCGGTAGTTCAAAAAGAAGGAAATAGAAAGGTAAAACGCAATATTAAGTTTTACAACTTGGACGCAATTCAACCTGAAGTAAATTTCGTTCATTCATTATCTAGAACCAAATTTTGGATTTATCCTATTTCTGAAATTTCATTGAAATTTCTATACAATAATAATTAAAATGAGTAATATTTCACTTCCAACAACTGATCACATCGAAAATAGAATTTTTTCTATTCGGGGTGAATATGTCATGCTTGACAGTGATTTGGCTTATATCTACGGAGTTCCTACGAGCCGATTGAATGAACAAGTTAAAAGAAATATCGAACGCTTTCCGGAAGATTTTATGTTTCAACTTTCAAAAGAAGAATGGGACAACTTGATATCGCAAAATGCGACTTCAAGTGCGCATGGAGGAAGAAGAAAGATTCCATTTGTTTTTACGGAGCAAGGTGTGGCAGGATTGTCTGGTGTTTTAAAAAGTGAACAAGCCTCTCAAGTTCATGTTACAATAATGCGTGCATTTGTTTCTATGCGCAAATTAATTGCGTCACAACACGGATTGATACAACGAATAGATGGTTTGGAACGAAAACACTTGGAAACTGAACAAAAATTTGAAAAAGTTTTCAAGGCACTAGAACAAAATACCATCCCCACACAAGGAATTTTCTTTGATGGGCAGGTTTTTGATGCGTACGAATTAACGTCCAGAATTATTCGTTCAGCGAAAAAAAGTATCGTTCTAATTGATAATTACATTGACGAAAGCACTTTCACACATCTTTCTAAAAAGGAAAGCGGAGTGATGGTAACCCTATTTTCTAATTCGAATAGCAAACAACTACAGCTGGATCTGAAAAAAGCAAATGAACAATACGGTGGTTTTGAAATAAGACCATTCAGCAAAAGTCACGACCGCTTTTTGATAATTGATAGTAATGAAGTTTATCACCTCGGAGCTTCACTTAAAGATTTAGGAAAGAAATGGTTTGCATTTTCAAAATTGGATAAACTATTCGTTGATCGTATTTTGCATTTACAATCGATGATTAGCAAGTAATTTCATGAACACTGAACAAATTCAAAAATATTTATTTCAATTTTCAAAATTGAAGCGTTCAGCAACAAATGGAGGAGCTCCTCATAAACCCATTTTATTGTTATCAATTTTATCTCTAATACGCAAAGGAGAAATACCGTTTAACAGAATTGAGATAACGCCAAGTTTAGTTTTAGAATTTAAATCAATTTGGGCACTGCTAGTTGTATCTCAACATACTGCAAACTTTTCACTACCTTTTTTTCACATGAGAAGTGAACCATTTTGGAGATTAGTTACAAAAGCAGGGATGATAATTCCAGTAACCAATTCCAATAGTATAAAGAGTTTAAGTTCTTTAAAGGATTCAATTGCTTTTGCTGAAATAGATAAGGACTTATTTGACTTACTATTAGATTCTGTTAGTAGTTCAATTTTGGAGGATAAACTCTTGGAAATGTATTTTCCTGAAACCAAATCAAATTACCGTTTAAACGATTATAGCTTTATAAATAATTTAGAAACTCAAATTCTTAACGATGATAGAGAAAGTTATGCTGAACGAATTACAGAATTAAGAGAATCTTTAAGTAACGATGAATTTGAGGAAGAAATATTTGTTAGAAGCGGAGTATTTAAGAGAGAAATTCCAAAAATATACGACTATCAATGTGCCATTTCAGGAATGCGAGTCGAATCGACTACTAATGCTCAACTCGTAGATGCCTGTCACATAATTCCTTTTGCAATTTCAAAAGACGATACTATCACAAACGGAATTTCTTTGTCTCCAAATTTACATAGAGCTTTTGATAGAGGATTACTTACAATAAATGCTGATTATGTGGTAAGGATATCTCCCGCAATTAAAGAAAATGAATCACCATATTCTCTCAAACAGTTCGAAGGAAAACTAATCAATTTACCTATTGAGCCCAAATTCTATCCTTCAATTGAAAATTTAAATTGGCATAGAAAAGAATGTTTTGTGCTTTAAAAAAAATTATGAAAGAAGTCCATGTAACCGCCGCAGTAATAATCAATGAGAACAAGATACTTTGCGTTCAAAGAAATGAAAACAAGTATGACTATATATCAAAAAAATGGGAATTTCCTGGTGGTAAAGTGGAAGAAAATGAACAATTAGAGGAAACAATCAGGAGAGAAATTCAAGAAGAGTTGAATTTAATTATTGAGGCAAGATCATTTTTAATTCAAGTAAATCATCAATACCCAGACTTTAAGTTGAAAATGGACACCTTTATTTGTGAAATAATTGATGGTAAATTAAAATTGAATGAACACATTGATTATAAATGGTTAACTGTTGAAGAACTTTCTTTTTTAGATTGGGCAGCTGCAGACCTTCCAATTGTAGAAAAATTAAGTTTGAATTAATAAAATGGAAGCGCTAAAACTTGCAATTCAAAACGCCGTAACTACTGGATTCGTTGATGACCAATTTGATTCTTTTTTGGATTATAGACCAAGTATTCTTACGAATGAACCCGTAATAAATGAAAAGGTACTTTCCACAATTTTAGATGAACTAAGAACATGTGAATCTTTTTTCTTATCAGTTGCATTCATAACTTCAGGCGGTATAGCATCTTTATTTGGGACATTCTTAGATTTACAAAGCAAAGGAATAACAGGAAAAATTCTTGTGTCGGAATATTTGAATTTTACAGAACCAGAAGCATTAAGAAAAATTCTTCAGTTAACTAATGTTGAATTAAAAATTGCAAGAAATAGTGACTTTCATTCAAAGGGTTTTATGTTTACTCATAAATCCTACTACACGATAATTATTGGAAGTAGTAATATTACGCATGGTGCATTAACCAAGAACAAAGAATGGAACTTAAAAGTTACCGCTCATAAAGACAGTGAACTTTTTAAAAATACAATTTCAGAGTTTGAGAATGTATTTGAAAAATCCCAATGCGTTACTCCTGAGTATTTAGAAAAATATGCATTTGTTTATCATTCTGAAAAAAAATTAAGACAAGGACTCAGAAAAGCATTACTTGAAGTTGAAGAGAAAAGCATTCAACCGAATGAAATGCAAAAAAAGGCAATTGAAAACTTGCGCAATTTGAGGAGTTTAGGTAAAAATAAAGCACTCCTTGTTTCTGCAACTGGAACAGGAAAAACTTTTTTGTCGGCTTTTGATGTTGCACAAGTCAATCCAAAACGAATGTTGTTTTTGGTACATAGAAGAAATATTGCTCAAAAGGCAATGGAAAGTTACCAAACGATCTTATCAAATAACAAGGAGTTTGGACTTTATTCAGGATCCACTAAAGACACAAATGCAAATTACCTATTTTCTACAGTCCAAACATTTAGTAGAGAGGAGCATTTAAATAAATTTCCTCCAGATTATTTTGATTACATCGTTATTGATGAAACACATCGAGCAAGTGCTTCTAGTTATCAAAAGATAATGAGCCATTTCAAACCTGCTTTTCTACTTGGAATGACTGCAACTCCTGAAAGAACGGATGGATTAGATGTATTTGCACTTTTCGATTACAACATAGCTTCAGAAATTCGTCTACATGATGCATTAGCGAACGAAATGTTGGTTCCTTTTCATTATTATGGCATTTCGGACATAGAGGTCAATGGAAAATTACTTGATGAATCTGCTACAATAAATGAGTTAAATAGACTTGACAGAGTAAATCACATTACTGAAAATATTAATCTATTCGGTACTGATGACGGAATAAACAGAGGCTTAGTATTCTGTTCTCGACAAGAAGAATGTATTTTTTTAGCCAATGAATTCAACAATAAAGGACTACGTTCAATTGCATTAACAGGAAATTCAACTGAGGAGGAACGTTCAAGAGCTATTGATTTATTAGAAACCGACGATTTAGACATTAAGCTAGATTATATATTCACAGTTGATATTTTCAATGAGGGTATAGATATTCCAAGAGTGAATCAAATTGTGATGCTAAGACCAACACAATCAGCCATTATTTTCGTTCAGCAATTAGGTAGAGGATTGCGAAAAAGAGAAGGTAAATCATACGTTACTGTAATAGATTTTATAGGGAATTATCAAAATAATTTCCTCGTTCCAATAGCCTTATTTGGAGATAAAACCTATGTAAAGGATAATCTCCGAAAACTAGTACATCGACCTGAAAAATCAATAATTGGTGCATCTACTATTTATTTCGATCGAATTGTCAAGGAGAAAATATTTCATTCAATCGATACCGGTAAACTCCAAGAAAAAAGAAGATTAGTTGAGGATTACAAAATTTTGAAAGGTAAAATTGGACGAATCCCTTCTATGATGGACTTTTTGGAACATGGCGAAAGAGATCCTTATCAATACATAACCCATTACAACTCATACTATTCATTTTTACTCGGAATGAAAGAAGCTATTACATCAATTGATGAATATACTACACAACTACTTGGGTTTCTTTCAAAAGAAGTATTAAATCCTATTCGATTTTTAGATATACATTTGTTTAAAACCATTATTGAATGCGGTAAAATTTCTTTTGAAGATTATAAAGATCAATATGAAAAAAGCACACAAATAGAATTTGACAATTCAACTTTTAATCATTCAATTACTCTTATTAATGGTCTTTTCAATACAGTGATGGTAAATAAGAAAATGGTAAAAGTGGGAATCCATAGTAACTATGAATTAATTCTATTTAAAGATGGTATATTGAAAGCTGGTCATACGCTACAAAAATCATTAATAAACAGACATATTAAATCTTATCTACTTGACCTGTGTCAATATTCAATTGAAACAATTGCATCAAACAATATAGAATATAAAAACAACGATTTTATAAATAATAAACGTTATTCACGAAAAGATGTATTTCGAATTTTGAAATGGAATGAAAACCCAAATCCACAAAGCGTAGGTGGATATATGATTGAAAAAAATAAAAAAGATTGTGCTATTTTTGTTAATTATCACAAAGAAGATGATATTGCGGCTTCAACAAAATATCACGATAGATTTATTTCGAGAAATGAGTTTGTTTGGATGTCGAAAAATAAGAGATATTTGAGATCAACTGATGTAAATACGATATTATCACAAGAAGAATTGAAAATGCGTATTCCCTTATTCGTGAAAAAAAATAATTCAGAAGGTTTAGAATTTTATTATTTAGGTAATATGACAGTAAAAAAGGAAACTGCGATTGAAAAATTAATACCGGATGATAAAGGTAATATGGTTTCTGTTGTTGAAATGATTTTTTTATTGGATTATCCAGTTGAAAAATCACTCTATGATTATCTGGTCAATTCGAATTAATGAAATTCGGCTTCCGCATACCATCCCTTACCAAACGCATTGCAGCACGCACATCGTTGAAACGAGTTATTCGTCACAATTTAGGTTTCAAGGCACCTAAAGGGTTTGGATGGTTTACAAATCCAAAAAAAGCTGCATACAACAAATTGTATAATAAAACTTCAAGAGGTTGTTTGGTAAACTTACTATTCATTGTTTCAATTGGTCTCCTTGCTTTTTCCATTCCTTCCTGCGATTTCAAAAAATCAGATAAAGCAGGTGGTGTTTATGTCAAGCCAACCATTACAAGAACCGGGAAATTCAGAAAAGGGCACGTACGCAAAAATGTAAGCACAGATAAAAACGCAATTAAAAATCAAAATCGATCAAGGTATTACTACCACACTAGAGGGAAGTACCGGAGGAAGAAAAGCTAAAATCCATTGGTTAAATTAAATTCATTACAGTTAAAAGAAAAAGAAAAATTGAGATAACAAATGCAACTCCACGCAGGCTACATATCATCAACAATATCAAGAGAGCTCTATGCCTTAAAAAAGGAAGAATCAAAACTTAAGCTTGAAGGTTTGCTTCAATCGCTATGCGTTTTTGATGTGCATGGCAATATTAATGCAGAAATCAATGAAAACCCGAACCCATATCTATCAGTGTTATACAATGCTGTTTCACGCGGCATTCCTACACTTTTAAGTCATCACTTAGAGTCAATATTTGCAAATAAATTAGAATTTACAACAGATATTTCGGATGAATTTGTTTTTAATTTTGACTTGAAACCTAAATTCAAACTTAAAAATTACTTCGAATTACTTCATCCAGCCGATTCTAGATATACAGATCGTAATAATTTTTTAAATATCTCATTTGCGGAAAGTAATTTCGAAAAGGCATTTTTAACATCCTACCTACCACAAGAACTTTCGTTCCTTTTTGATCAACAAAGGGCAAGAAATACGTTAGGTGCCGATCGCAATAATCAAGGTCGTGTAGATTTCAGTTTGGAAATACCTTATTTTGGAATAGAACAAAGAACAAATAGATTCAATCAACAGGTAAAAGTGAAAACTAGAAAAAAATTCATCGTAGAAGTGGATGGAGCTAGGTATCACGAAGACTTAATTGATGACCTAAAGGATCATGAAATCGCTCAATTTCGTCATGATATCCATCACGTTAAAGAAGCTTCTAGTTTTAACGATTCAAACGAATTAATTGAAAAACTCAATGCAGAGCAATATATCAAACAAACCCTCAAAAACTTATCTCTACCAATAGAAAATAAAATTGATGAATTGCAATTTGTTTTCTCACCGATAGGGATTGCGCGTTTGCAAAAAACGATTCTTCATCTGCTTCTTCAGAACCCTGAATTAACAGAGTTAAAAATTGCTGTAATTGAAAGAGATGTGCCTTGTGCAGCATTGGCCATTGAAGACTTGAAAGCCGCAATGAATCATTTGTCTAATCTTTCTGTTGACTTTTTTGTTCCAGAAATCTCATTAAAAGTCTTCACTTCTGAAGCATTTTATAATGCTGATTTACATGACGGAAATCAATCTGTGATTAATCAGAATTTCAATCCGTCTGAGTATGATTTTGTTTTGGATATAGCGCTGTTGAACAAATCATTTACTGTTAATTATCCAAACACATTTGAGTACAAAAATGTCCTTAAAATTCGTAATAGCCATTTTGAAGATTCAAGTTTCACAAACCGTCTTATATCATCTCAAGCCATTAAGTACAGAGATCTTGTCAATCAAATTGGAAACGAACAATACGAACCTGTAGAAAGTACCGTTGAAAATATTGAGTACTTTATTCAGTATTTTTTTCGTAAAAAATCATTTAGAGATGGTCAGTTACCAATTATCAATAGGGCACTTTCTCAAAAATCTGTTATTGGTCTTCTTCCTACCGGAGGAGGAAAATCTCTCACTTACCAATTGGTCTCATTGTTACAACCAGGTTGCACAATAGTGGTTGACCCAATCAAGTCACTGATGTTTGATCAGTTTAAGTCACTCCGTGAAATAGGAATAACACGTGCAACATTTATAAACTCAAGTTTGACAGCTTCAGAACGTAATTATGCTACTAGAGGATTGGAACATGGCTATTATCAATTTGTTTTTATTTCACCGGAACGATATGTAATCGAAAAATTTCGTGAGGCTTTAAGTAATGCCACTAAAAACAACAATTATTTCGCTTATGTCGTCATTGATGAAGTGCATTGTGTAAGTGAGTGGGGTCATGATTTCAGAACCCCTTATTTAGATTTAGGTGAGAATGCAATTAAATATACGCATACCAAATCTGGAGCATCTATTCCATTAATTGGTCTAACAGCTACTGCCTCTTTCGATGTTCTAGCTGATATCGAGCGTGAATTAAGAATAAAAGATGATGATGGAAACGCAATAATTCGTTTTGAAAATACAGTACGAGATGAGGTGAATTATAAAATCGTCCGAAACTCTGCTAATTTCGAAGGCATTTCTCTACACTCAAGGTTCATAAGAAATCACATTGGAGATTCAAAGTCTACACAATTAGCGCATTGGTTGCAAAATGTCACTAATGAATTAGAACGTGTTAACAAAAAAGACTTTATTGATTCAATTACTACGCAGTCTTATGATAACTTTTTACCGGGATATCTAAAAAGTAAAGAATCTAGTAATAATGGAAAAATAAAATTTCCTAACTATGATTCTTACCGTAAGCACCAACTGAGGCAACTTAAAATAGATGAGATAAATTGGAAAAAAAGTGATGGTCAATACGCAATGGGGGCTGTTATTTTTTGCCCTCACAAATCTGGATCTCATGGTGTTACTGCACTAGTAGATAAATTAGGAACAGAGCTCCCTGAGATTGAAACAGGTTATTTTGTTGGAGGAAATGAAGGAGATGTAGAGGAAACTTCATTTATTAACCAGGAAAGATTCATTAACAGTGACTTAGGGATAATGGTCGCTACTAAGGCTTTCGGAATGGGAATTGACAAATCAAATGTACGGATTACGGCCCATATAAACATACCTCAATCTATCGAGTCATTTGTACAAGAAGCAGGTAGAGCAGGTAGAGACAAAAAAATGTCATTGTCTTATATCATGTTGAATGACCAAATACAAGAAATTTATAAAAACGATGACGAAAAATCAAAAGAATTAGTCCCATTTTGGTCAGATCATGAAATTCTCCTCTATTTTCACAACAATTCATTTAAGGGCAAATTAAAAGAAAGACAAACACTATTTGAATTAAGAAGTGTAATCACCTTCCCGAGTAGTTCTCGAATTAATTTGTTGCAACAACAAGTCAATGAATTATTAGAAGTTGATTTTTTGACGCTAAAATTTGGTAGAGGAGCCAGTCAATATAAGATTTATATTAATGACTCAGAAAAAGGAGATTCTTTAGGATTTTATAATTTAGAAAACGAACAGATAGGAAAATATCCTTATCTAGACCCGTTACTACAAAATAAAGCACTTGAACTGACACTAAGCTTAATTAACCAAATTAATATTTCTGGAGCCATATCCATTAAAAATCACCTCGAAGAATTCACAGTAAAGCAAAATTCACAGACAGGTATTGAAAGGCGTTTAAACGAGATGGAGATGGGTGAAAAGGATAGTATGCATATTCCATTTGAAAATAAATTTATTTCAGATAAGACAAATGATGGTTTTGGAATAATCTTAAATGAATTACATCTCGAATCAATTTTAAAATGCAAAACAATAAAATCGCTAATAGATAACGGAAAATTATCTCAAGTTCAAATCAAAACTACCTTAAAAACATCAATCGAAAAAGGGTACAACGATGATGAATTTATTGAGGTACTTGCACAATACAATTCAGAATTCATTAATGAGTTAAATCAAGATGATCTAAAAAGAGCATATTTAAAACCTCGATCTCAAGAAGATACTTCCAAAGCAATATTCAGACTCGTTTCATTAGGGATTATTGATAGTTACACTATTGATTATCAAAACAAGTTATTTAAAATAGATTTCAAGAAAAAACAAAATGGTTTTTACTATAAAAGATTAAGTGCTATTCTTACACGATATAGCTCATCTCAAATAGCCGAGCAGACGATAAGTAATTTAAAATCAGAAAGAGAAATCGAATTTAACGAAGGTTTAGCTACTGAAATAAGCATTTGTATTGAGTTTTTGACTGATTTCATATACGATAGAATTGCAGATAAAAGAAAACGCGCAATTGATGATATGCTAGGGTTGTGTCAACGTGCTATAGCAATAGAAAATGACCCCATAAAACAGAACCTGCAAGTAAAAGAAGAAATTTATTATTACTTCAATGCTAAATATTCGCGGTATAATAATGTGGCAATCATAAAAAAGGGAGAGTCTCAAGTTGAGGAGCCAGCAAGCCTTTTAGAAGATCATGAAAAGCAATTAGATTCGAAGGTTATTTTATGGAAGTATATTGAACTAGTTAAAAGTGATGAAACTGGTTCATTCATTGATAACATCAAACATCTCAGAGGTGCTTGTATGCGTATGATTCGCGCTTATGATGATCCAATTTATATCATTTTAAAAGCCTATACATTGTTCATTTTGGCTGAAAAAACCAATGATCTTTTAGAAGAAGCCACAAGTGAAATGATTAGCGGTTTCAGTAAACGGATTCATGCGTCTGATCAAAGCGCAAAAGTTCAAGATGAAATGAATGAAATAATTGAAAAATTATTAACAATTGTTTCTAATCCTGATATAATTAATGCTTTACACGAAATGAAAAATGCAGTAAACCTAATATATTACTCTGTTTGGACCAAAAAATTTAGAACTCGAATTACTAAAAATATGAATTATGATCAATAAACAAATTGAAACATCTTTGGAGCAATTGCATCAGGAACTTGAAAAACTTGCTCCAGCGATTGAGCACATTGAATTATTAAGAAATGTAATAGTTACGGTAGAATCGATACCAACAAGACATTTAGAATTGATTGACTCTTTAAAAAGACATGATATTGATTTCAAAAAAGAAACACTTGATTTTGTGAAGCAAGAAGTCGATAAAACATTAGATAGTAATTCAAAATTAAATGATGAACTCAGTGCATTAATGACCTTAAATAGGTCTTTAAGTAACGATTTGTCATCATACATAACAAACATCCAAAATTATTTAACCAAAATTGACTCAATTGATTTTCCTGCTAGGCTATCCAGCATTGAAGCCGATATAAGTTCAAGTTCTTCTGCATTAAATAATTTACAGGGATCCATAAATAATATTCAAAGTGATCAAAATCGGAATACCGATAAAATTATATCTAAAACAGAAAAGGTTCAGGATTCTATCAATGACATTTCTAAATCATTAAAAAGTGAACTTTCAGATGTAAAACAAGATCTAAAAAACACCAAAATGATATCTTTCGCTTTGATAGGATTGGTGATTTTAGCATTAGGATTTATAATCTTCAAATAATCAGTGTCACAACAGAAAGGAGGTAAAGCGGTCTTCGTCCTTCTCATCACAGCTTCAGAAAAACATAAAAACAAGGGTATAACAAGCGGTTCGCCAAGAGTTTGCATAAATGCAGTAACTGCCTCTCACGCCCTTGTTTTTAGCGTTCCTTAGCCAGTCGTTCAACATTCTCTTTGTGGCTGTTCACTTGTTTTCTTCGCCTGTTCTTCGGGCGTCCTCAGTCGCAGCTACTTCATACCCCCAAGACCCTATAAAGGTGTTCGTTCGGCTTCGTTCCTCCTAATCCCGCGCTCACTTCGCTTTCTCTCACAATTTTGTTTGCTGGGGGTCTGCCGCTGCTTGGGTTTATGCTCGCCTGCTAAAGCGCCTCAGCTGCGGGTCTGTCACAGTTTTTGAACCCATGTGCTAAAAGCAACTTCTCTCACTTCTCCTACGGTGTGTCCGCTGAAGCTGGATCCCCTCCGTTTTCGTTCCATTCAGTAGCTTTTACGCACCGCACACAAAGACATTGTCAGCTCGTTCCTCATGCCAAAGACTTTGTTATATCCATCCCACATCAAAAACCTGCGCCAGTCCCTTGTGCATACTGCAGAGGTCATTCCCACTTCCTCCGGTCGTTCTCCATATCCCCCTTCGGCGCTAACTCGCGGTCGTCTCGCGCATTCCGTTCATCCTCCGTTCCTACGGTTTCTCTCCATGCTCTCACACTTCATTTCGCCATTTCGCAACCCTCATGGCTCCATTTCGTCTTTCCAAGGCTGGCTCTAGGCAGTTTTCCCTTTTTCAGTTTATGGGTATTGGATTGTAGTTTTTGAGCAGAATTACACTTCTTTAGTTCTTGTGAAAATGACTTCCTACTGGTGCTGTGAATACATTCCCCCTTTTTCTCAAAAGGTCATGTATCACATCAATCCAGCAGTCATCAAGTCCATTCTTTCATCAATGCCCAAAGAGGAGTTTTATCGTCATGCACGTTATATCCATTCTCAAATGCTTTCCTTGCCTGTTGGCACCAATCGCCAAGCCATGTTTTTCAATCTCTGGCAGTGGTGTCTTCGTCTCCATAGGGAGCGTTTTGGTGGGTAGTTTAGAATCCTAGTTTCTAGGCATATTAGAATTAATTTTTATTTTAGTAAAAATTAAAGAATGAAACTAAACATTGCATCAAAAAATATTTTTTTATTCATTTTTACTTTCGCCCTATATTTCCACTCAAAAGCTCAATTAAAAAATGAAACATGGTCAACATATAAAGATCTCCAGGGTAAATTTGAAATTCTGACGCCGATTACACCAACAGCCAAAACCTTTAACGTTAACAGTGAATTTGGTGTAATTGAATCTAAAGCACTAACTATGTTTTCTGAATCTAACATAAACCAGTATTTATTTGGTTATGCTGATTATCCGTTGCAGAAATCAGACAGCGTAAATGATTTTTTTAATTCCCGAATTGTAGGTTCCGTTGATAATGTTCATGGTAAGTTATTGAATGAAGAAATTATTAAATACAAAAACTACCCTGGCAGAAAAATAAGAGTGATTTGGCAAAATGGGGAACTTGTAAATAATATTATATTTTATCTAATAAACGACAGGCTTTATTATTTGCAGGTAACGTGCTCAACTAGTAACGATTTTAATAAAGACGTTTATAAATTTCTTAACTCATTTAAATACACAGAATAAAATAATATGATGCCAATAGATATACAACAAGCAGGATTGGGAATTTTTGGATGGCTTATAGTCGTAATTGCAGTTACATTCCTCTGGAATACCTTATCAAAAAAAGATGGTGTTAAGCATGAAAATGATAATTTAAAAGAAAATGTAAGAACAGATGGATATTACAAAGCCATCCTAACTGGTACAAGTGTTTACGGCCATCCTTATGAAATATCCATTTTTCTATTTTTTAATAATTTAGGATACGTATGTTACTTCGATGAGGAAGGGAATAAAAATCTTGATAATGAAACTATCAACGAAGTAGTTTCTGATATTTCAAAAGTTGAGGAAGAAAATAGTTCAATGGCAAAGTATGTATTAAGTGAGGCTATTATAGATATGATATTTTATCAAAATGATAAAAGATTTTTTACTCAATGGATTGGGAGTATAAAAAATGATAGTTTAACTCTTAGTTGTATAAACCAATCATATAGTTACCAAGAAAATAAATTAGAAAAAACTATTGACCATGAAAATGTAAAGTTTTCTTTTATAAAGTTTTGATAACGCAGAAGCGAATTTAAAATGAAATATTTCATATTGATCGGCATTATTTTTTTGGTCCTTAATTTTGGACTGCACTCTTATCGCAAAGGTCAAAGAGACATTCCTGCTGTTACTTTTTTTATTTCAATCATTTTGACAATTGTAATGTTTTTAATATAATTCTAATGATTACAAGAGCAGCAAAAAAAAACAATTTTGGTGGTCATACATGGGAATTCAAAATTGATTCTCTACTTCATGTATTTATGAATGAAACTGATAATGGAACATTCGTTATTGAATTTAAGGAATGGAAATTATTTAATTATAAAATTCATTTTTCTTTTGTCACTCAGAGTGATTTAAAAGGGGCAGTTGTCGAAGCAATAAATAAAATTTACGAATACCTTCTGACCTCTGGTAAATATTCCTTTAGTTCTGAACAGAAAAATGAAAAAATAAATGACCTCTTAAGGTTTATTCAATTATATAACCTTGATACCTAACACTGACTTGAATACTGAATTCAACTTGTTTCTTGAAAAATGGAGCAAACAACTAAAGGAGACCTCGTTCATTCTTGATATCATGAACTCATATCCTTCTGTTCTGAGTAAGTTACAATTTGAAGATGTTTTAACCTCTCATGAAATTCTAAAATCCCAAAAAGATTGGTTCTATTTATGTTCTCAATATAAAGATTTAGAAAAGGAATTTTTCAAACCATATTGGGTTCCAATTCAAAAATCTTCACTTGATTATTTTATTGATTTATCCGATAAGAACTACTCCTTATTTAAAATAAGCTTTATCTTTTTTGAACCTTATTATTATAAGCGAATAAATCTTTTTAATTCTATAAATGATTTATTGACGTTGGAGGATTCCGATGTTAACATTGAATCAATAGCTATGGATTTTAAAGATAAATGGTTCGAATTTTATTGTAAAACAATTTATTCAAAAAAGTGAAACTCTTATCTGAATTGCAGTTTCAAAACATTTTTTTGAATTAAAAATTGTCGTCTTTGCAAACTTTGCAACACCATATTTTGATTTGAAATGAATAAAAAATAAATGCAAATGTAGGGCATCTACATTCGTACATTCAAGGTCAAGCCCTAACGGGTTTTGATAAAATAATCTCCACCCTTTCATTTCTATCGTTTCCTACTATGCATTAATAAGAAAACATTTCTTGGTTTTTCTTCTAATTCATTCTTTAATGTCGGGTAGTATTTTTTCACCAAAAACCTTGCATTACCTCATTCCGTGCCCTCTGTCAGCACTTTCTTTTTTTTTCCTTTTTTTCTTTTGGAATTATTAGTGTGCGCGAAGCGCTAACCCACCAGAGC
>VEQH01000077.1 GCA_018883325.1 Flavobacteriales bacterium
CAGTCACCACGGAGTAGCACCGAAGGTAAATCGAAGTATTAATATACATCTTCATTGACTGCGTCTAGAATCTGGCTCATTTGGCTTCGCCTCTTCTTCGAGGTCTGACTTTTTCAGCAGACCCTAAATAATTATTGTTAAGGATGAAATAACACTAAATTTTCTTTTAGAACTTCTACGCGTTCTCCTTTCAGTCAAAATTACTCTGCTTTCAGAACCAATAGCGAGAATACTTTGCATTTTCGTATTTACATTCTGACTATTGATTATTCCACAGTAAAGAATCTAGCGATACAATTGTGAACACTCAAATTGATTTATTTTGAATTTCTTTCTTCCGATTTCTTTCCTTCCAAACGATAAGTATATTGAACCATTACTGTTCTAGGTGCTTCAATTTTTAATGGGCGCAAGGAATAAGTTCTATTGAAAATATTGCTGCCGATTAATGCAAACTTATGCGATTGGTTAATGTTGTAAGAAACACGTGCATCAAAAATCCAATTACCAAAACGATGTGAATTGAAAAAATCCATGTATGTTAAATTCTGCAATAAATCATTATCAATTGTAATTTGCTCGAAATCTTTAATGATTGCATCCATATTTATCATTTTTGAAAAATATTTAGCACTCATACCAATAGACAATTTCTTGTCGTAAATAAACTCTGCGTCTAATTTAACATTGTGTAAAAAACGATATTTTAAAATTCCTTTTGATGGATCTAAGGAAGTAGAATTATAAGTAAACACACGATTTAAAGAGTCTGTTGCATACACAAAATCGGGTGACAAAGTTTTTGGAACGATGTAATTGTATCCTAATAAAAATGTCATTTCAGATTTCTTGGTCACTTTTGCACCGCCCACAAATGAAGCGTCAATTCCTGTTACACGAGAATTCCCCGTATTTAAAAACATAAATCCAGCGCTTTTCCCTAAGTCTTGTACATCTGTAAGTTCATGCCAAATACCAAACATATATTCGATTGTATTTTGATATTCTTGCCAAAAAGCAGCAACGTCGAAATACCCCATCAATCCACCTAATTTCAGTCCTTGTTTGATACCAACTTCAGCGTTCCAGCTACTTTCAGGTTTCAAGTTTGGATTTGGAAAAACACCAAAATTTCCAACTCCTGTTTTTATATAGCGTTCAGTTATAGTTGGGAAGCGATAACCTTGACCATAAGAAGCTCTCAAATAGGTTTCTTGGTACAATTTTAAACTTGCACCAGCTCTAAATATGGGCTTCATTGCAGTGATTGAATCATTTAATCTAAAGTATTCAAAACGTCCTCCTGCCGACATATTCAGCGATTTATTATACTTACTTTCAACTTGCGCATAAGCTGAAACGTTTAATAATTGATTATTCGGTGAACCAGAACCTGCATAAATGTTCGCAAACGAATTTGTGTAAGTACTTGTGATTCCTCCAATAAAATCTAAATTCTTTAAATCAGGATAACTTTTCTGGAACATATAATCTCCATAATAAGTCGTCGCGCGATTCGATTGGTTGGCACTCATTTCATTGTCAACGTGTAGAATACGTGTTCGCAATGAATGTTTGCCGTCTGTTTGTGTAAAGAAATTAAAGTACGGGTCAACGTTAAAAATAAATTGATCTTGCATAAAAACAGCACCTGGGTAAGCTCTAAACAATCCTGATGAATCATTCAGCCAAGCAAGTGGCATTACTGTGTGCATGAGCATGAAATTTCCATTCATTCCATAATTAAGTCCCTTGATTTTTTTTGAACGGTAACGCAAGTTGAAATTTAAACGTCCACGCTTTGAAATCATTTCACTTTCTGTGAAGTTGGTTATCGTATCTGGAAAAACGGTGGCAACTATTGAGTCTGTAATTGGAGGACCAATATAGCCATGATCAAAATTCAAATTTCCACCGACAACAAGATCTAAATTTCCGAACATTTGAGAATGCAAAAAATTCATTCCGTGAATTCCTGGGTATTTAGACCACCACTTTGCATTTGGTTGATTTGGAGCAGAATAAGCACCTGAATAAACATTTATTTTAGTTAAAGGTTTTGAAGTTGGATAAGCAGTACGAATGTGAATTGAACCTGATAATGCTGAACTACCTGACAAAACAGAAGCAGCACCTTTAATTACTTCAATTTGGCTGATGTTCTCAACAGGTATAAATCCCCATTCTGGTTTTCCTGCATCGCCCGAAAGCATTGGCATATCATCGACAATGACAGAAACCTTTGAGCCTACACCAAAAGTAAATCCACTTCCTCCACGAATTTGTGGCTCACCATCCAAAATATTTAAACCCGGTGTTTGATCTAGAGCCGTTTCAATACTTCTAGTATTTTTATTCTCAATCAATTCAGGTTTTAGAACAATCATCGTAACCGTCTGCTCTTCCATTGGTTTATTGAATCTACCAACTTTCACATCAACTTGTTGTAATTCCTTGATAAAAGAGGTTAGAACAATATCTAAGTTGACCGTTTGATTTTCAAAAACTTGAACTGTCAAAGTATCGGGATTCATACTTGTAAAGCGACAAATCAAACGACACGTGCCCGCAGGAACCTCTAAAACGTATCTTCCGTTGTCATTGGTAAGCGCACCAATTGTTACATCTTTTCTGTAAATAACAGCAGCACCAGGCAATGCAACACCTTTTTCATCGCGCACTACACCCGTTATTTTTCCATTCTGAGCAATCGAAAAATTACTTAGAACAAGAAAAAAAACCGCAATAAAATGTTGGATCTTCAAATTAAGGAACTAAAATTTTCACTACGGAATTTCCAGATTTAAGGAAGTAAATCCCTGTATTCAAATGCAAGCCATTCAAAGCGTTTAAATCTCCAACTCTTTCTGTTGCACCTGACAAATTCACTAACTCAAAATTGGCATTTTCTCCTTTGATTACTAAACCATTTTCGTTAGAATAGAAAGCTTTGAATGTTTTAGCAACTTGCTCATTTATTCCAACAGAATTATAGATTAATTCAATATCGTCTAAAAGTACCTCATCATTTGCCGAACCACCACCAGGCGTTGAACTTGTAGCAAAAGTTACCAAAATATATTCAACATTTACAGCTGGAATTTGTGCTTCATAAACAAATGGTACAGATTTTCTAACCCAATTTCCACCTGTCGTACCATAATTTAGCTCTGCTCTTGCAGCTGTGTGAGGAGCTGAATTTGCATCAATTGGATCTCTGAAGTCGTAACTATCATGCAAAATCGCATGAACTCGTGCTTGATGACTAGCGTTTATTGGTGTGTATTTCACCCAAAAAACGATAGAATCTGGAGTACTAGTAAGCGCCTCTGAAAAATTTTCATCAGCTGTTTTTGTAAAATTATAATTATCAGGGCTATTTGCAGTTGAGCTTCCCATGTTTACTTGACCAACAGTAAGTAAACCATTTGCAACAACTCCAAGTGTACTTTTAGCATAAATTCGAGCGCAATATGAACCAGAAGCACCTGATCTAATAGAAGTTGAACGACCAACTTGTTGCGAACCAAAAGACGATAAACCGCCAGTTCCTGTTTTAAAAGAATTCCAATTTGTTGGCTCTTCAGAAGTTTGTCCAACGTTGTCCCAAGATTCCATTGAAGAGTTTCCAATTTGTTGTTGAGCAAAAACTCCTAAGCTTGAAAACAGTAAAATATTTAAAGTAATTTTTTTCATAAATTTTGGTTTTATAGAACAAAAGTAAGTAAAATCAACCTTGTCAAAATCTTAAATTATTAACATCGACACGTTTGAAATGATTACATTTGCTTATGCATTACAGTCAAATTGATACTTCCAAAGCCTTGCCCATAATGGAACAATTCTACACCATTCAAGGTGAAGGATTCCACTCAGGACGCGCAGCATACTTTATTCGAATAGCAGGTTGCGACGTTGGTTGTGTTTGGTGCGACGTGAAAGAAAGTTGGGATTCAAGCCTCCATCCGTTGGTTCAAATTTCAGATTTAGTAAAAGCTGTTCAAGAAAACAACGCTGATTTCGTGGTGATTACAGGTGGTGAACCTGCGATGTATGATTTAACAACATTAGTAAACGAGTTAAAAGCAAACAATATTGAAATAGCAATTGAAACATCAGGTTGCTATGAACTTGTTGGAAATGTTGATTGGTACTGCTTTTCCCCAAAGAAATTTAAAGCTCCATCAGCAGAAGCCTACTCGAAAGCAAGTGAGCTAAAAGTTGTAATATTTCATCCTTCAGATTTTGCTTGGGCTGAAACACACGCAGACAAAGTTAATCCAGATTGTGTGCTTTATTTACAACCTGAATGGAGCAAACAGGATAAAATTCTTCCTCAAATAATAGAATATGTGAAAAGTAACAAAAAATGGCGCATCTCGTTACAAACACATAAATTCATGCAAATACCTTAAATCTAATTCATGCTTAAAATTTTCTCATTTGTACTTTTTAGCTTCCTCTTGATTGGTTGTTCAACGGCACAATTCCCCTACTCTACTTCCAATAAAAAGGCAATCAAATTATTCGAAGAAGCTCAAAAAGCACCTGAATTATATTACGACCAACAAAAAGGTCCAAATTATCCCAAAGGTATAGAAATTGCCAATCAAGCTTTAGAAAAAGACCCCAATTTTTGGGAAGCACATCTGTTGATTGCCGAATTATATGAACGCAGTAATGATTACAAAAATGCAATTGTTCATTACAAAAGAGCTTTAGAAATTGACCCAAATCACAGTATCAGCGGCGCAACACTTTACTATTTATCAGCTGTTCAATTAGCTGTTGGTCAATACGATGATGCAAATACAAACATTGAACGTTTTTTACGAAATCCGAATGCAAGCGACCAATTAATAGGTTTAGCAAGACAAATTCAAGCGAATGCCAAGTTTGCAAAAAATGCCATTCAAAATCCAAAACCATTTAAACCGATTAATATTGGACCGGGGATAAATACAGGATTTCCTGAATACTTTCCAACAATGACTGTAGATGGAAAAACGATTTTCTTTACGCGACAAATTAGTGACCCACGTGTTGAACATTATTTTGCTCAAGAAGATTTTTACATTTCTAATTTTGGTGATGATAAAGCTTGGGGTGCTTCATTTGCAATGCCTCCAAACGTAAATACTGTGAATAACGAAGGAGCACCAACAATTGCACCTGATGGGAAAAGTTTGATTTTTGTAGGCTGTTCTGATGAATCAGGAATTTATTACGGTGAAAATCGTGAAGGTAAAGGAAGTTGCGATTTGTTTTTTACGCAAAAAATTGGCAACAAATGGACGAATCCAATCAACCTTCCTGGAAACGTAAATACAATGCATTGGGAAACACAACCTTCACTTTCAGCCGATGGGAAAACATTGTACTTCATTCGCGGGTTGAGAAACAGAGACGGAAAAAGAGATGCTGATATTTATGTTTCTTACTTGCAACAAGACGGAACTTGGGGAACAGCTCAACGTTTACCAAATACGGTAAATACACCTTACGCAGAAGAATCTGTTCACATTCATCCAGATGGACGCACACTTTATTTTGCCTCTCGCGGTCACGTTGGAATGGGTGGTTCAGATTTATTTGTTACCCGAATGGATGATTATGGAAATTGGTCTAAACCTGAAAATTTAGGATACCCAATCAATACTGTTAATGATGAAAATTCACTTGTTGTTGCACCAACGGGAGAAATTGCATTTTTTGCTTCCAATCGTGCAGGCGGCTACGGTGATTTGGACATTTACTATTTTGAACTTCCAACTGAATTGCGACCTGTGAAAACACTTTATTTCGACGGACGCGTGTTTGATGCTGTTTCTAAAAATTCAATTCCGGGACATTTTCAATTAACCGATTTAAAAACAGGGAAAGTGATGATTATTTCAGATGCGGATAAGGTAGATGGAACTTTTATGGTTGCTTTGCCCATCAATCGAGAATACGCAATTAGCGTAACTTATCCGGGATATTTCCCATACACTTTGAATTTCAATTTATTAATTCCTGATGGAAAAGACAGTTATCATTTGGATATTCCATTAAATCCAGAAACAAGTCAACAGGAAAATGTCTTGGCGAACGTTTTCTTTGATTTAGGAAAATCAACCCTTCGACCTGAATCTAAAATTGAGTTAAACGATTTTGTGGCTTACTTAAAGAAAAATCCTAAGATCAAAATTGAATTAGGTGGACATACCGATTCACGAGGAAACAAAGACGAGAATTTAAAACTCTCTAATGATCGTGCAAAAACGGTTTATGATTATTTAATAGCAAATGGTATTTTAGCTAATCGACTTTCCTACAAAGGTTTTGGATCAACACAGCCAATTTATTCCGATGAAGCGATTTCAAAACTAAGTTCCGAAATAGAAAAAGAACAAGCACATCAAAAAAATCGACGAACTGTTTATACGATTCTTCCATGAAGCATTTCTTACGATTAATTCGCGTTATTAACCTACTGATTATTGTACTCACAATGATTGGTGTGGCTTATTTTTTAATGAAATCAAACAATCACCTATATGTTGACTTTCATTTAATGAATTATTCGCTCTTAATTTTCTCAACTGTTATTATTGCAGCCGCTGGAAATATGATAAATGATTATTTCGACATCAAAGCGGATAGAATCAATAAACCAGACAAACTCATCATTTCCAAATACTTAAAAAAAAGATGGGCAATTGTTATTCACTGGATTTTAAATCTCGTGGCTGTTTTCATCTCCATTTTACTAACCATTCGTTACAATAGTTTTTTATTTGTTTTCATTCATTTGATTTCGATGAATTTATTGTGGTTCTACAGCGCCTATTTCAAAAAGAAATTATTGATTGGAAATATCGTCATTGCACTTTTAACAGCATTAGTTCCTTTACTTTCAGTTTGGTATTTTAAAGTCGTTAACGAAAGTTCAGCTCCGTTTTCACCTTATCATCAAGACACTTGGTCCACTTATTTAGATTATTCATTCATTTACTTTTTTGCAGTTTGTGCTTTCTTTCAAAATCTGTCGCGAGAAATCTCAAAGGATATCCAAGACGTTGTTGGCGATAAATTGATTCATGTTTATTCCCTACCAATGAAAATAGGAGAACGAAAAGCCGGTTTAATTGCCGTTTCATTTTTACAATTTCCTTTACTTATTGGTATTGTTGCGATCACACAAAATTGGCTACATCTAAATTTAATTTCTGGTTTTTTATTACTTATTTCTGCCCTACTTAACTTGGCTTGTTTAGTTCTTTATGTGACACGTAAGCCTTATCCTTTTGAAATAATCAATACCATTATTAAATGGAGTATGTTGGTTGGAATTAGTGCTTTATTTACAAATACCTTATGAGAATCATTTTAGGGTCAAGCTCTCCGAGAAGAAAAGAACTTTTGGCTGCAATGGGATTTGAATTTCAAACGATGAGTCCTGATATTGACGAATCTTTTTCTGATGAAATGCCTGTTGAGGAAGTGGCTGCATTTTTAGCCGAATCAAAAGCAAATGCTTTAGTTAATTCACTTGAAAAAGAAGACTTATTAATTTGTTCTGATACAGTTGTCGTTTTAAACAATAAAATCCTTGGAAAACCAAGCGACCGAGAAAATGCCATCGAAATTCTAAGTCAACTTTCTGGAAATACTCATGCGGTAATTACTGGTGTTGCTTTGAAATCAATAAGTAAAACAAAAGTATTTTCTGTAAAAACAGAAGTGAAATTCACCAATCTAAGTCTTTCGCAAATAGAATTTTACATTGACAATTATCATCCTTTTGATAAAGCAGGTTCGTACGGCATCCAAGATTGGATTGGATTAATTGGCGTTGAAAAAATCGAAGGTTCTTACACCAATGTCATGGGTTTACCAACCTGCGAATTATATGAAGCGATTTTGAATTTTTGATTAAAGCTACAATTTCTAAACATTACAGCTTTCAGCTTCGCAAGTATAATTGAAATGATTTTAGCGTTAAGCAACTAGAAGGTCATCTGAAAATTCGACACAAAAAAAACCGATATTGCTACCGGTTCTTTATTCCTATGTTTACGAAGTTCTATTAATTAAAAAGAAAACTATCGCTTCACTTTAAAATTAATCTTCAAGAATCTGAATAGTATCAATGCTATCACCTTGACGAATATCATCAAGAACATCTAAGCCTTCCGTAACAATACCAAAACACGTATGTACTCTATCTAAATGCGCTGTGTTTCTTCTTGAATGGCAAACGAAAAACTGAGAACCACCTGTGTTTTTTCCTGCATGTGCCATTGAAAGAACGCCTCTATCGTGAAATTGATTTTCTCCAGTCAACTCACAATCGATTTTGTAACCTGGCCCACCTGTTCCTGGCATTCCTCTTTCACCTTCACGGGTATTTGGGCAACCACCTTGAATAACGAAATCAGGAATAACACGGTGCCATTTCAACCCATCATAATAACCTGATTTTGCTAATTTTACGAAGTTAGCAACTGTATTCGGAGCATCTTTTTCGTAAAAAGTTACGTGCATGTCTCCTTTGTTTGTTTTAATAATTCCTTTCATTTCAAATTTTTCACGAAATTAATTCTTGTTTTTTATAATCAAACATAGAGTTTTAAACAATGAAATAGTCACATGTCTGTTGAAAACTTAGTTAATAACGAATTAACATCGGGTTTCATATCGCTAAGCTTGTGCACTAATTTTGTAAATAGACCAATTATTAAAACGATATAGATGTTTAGCACGTTCATAAAAAAGAAACTTGGCGATAATCAAGTCGCAAATGTTTTCATCAATGCTATCTTTGATAGTGTTGACAAAGGATTTAAGGAAGTTGCTTCTATCATAAATGAAGATCCTGCATTTGTTACTTGTCCTAATATTACTGAAAAACACAACGGTGAATTCAGTTTGATTGTGATTGTAGGAAATTTGTCTTTTTTAGAAAGTACATTTGAAGCTGACCAAGCTGCAAGAGTTGAGAATTTAATTTTCGAAAAACTTGCTAAAATGTATGAAATGGATATCAACTCATTTAAAAACTTGATTCGCGACTATCAAAGTTTCATTACACGTGTAAACCATCCTTCAAAAAATTGGATTTATGGGATGTCTAAAGCTGTTTTTCACAAATATAAATTGAACGATTTTCAAGATGAATATTTCAGAAGAATGCAAGCTCCAAATCCATTATTCTTAAAAAGAATGGACGAAGTAATGAGCAATTTCATTTGGAATTGGGATGCTTTCTTCAAAAAATATAGATTGTAATACAAACTTAGTTAATACAAAAAAAGCGGGATGAATTAGTTTGTTCCGCTTTTTTGTTTCTGGAAAACTTTCTTTAAAATAAAATCATTCAATAAATCTTTAACAAAAATCCAATATGCAAGTATGTGTTTATTGTGCCTCAAGTGGGCAAATTCATTCCGAATATTTTGAAGCAACCGCAAAAATGGCCAAAGATTTTGCCGAAAATGGTGTTTCGGTTGTTTTTGGAGGAGGCTCTTCAGGCTTGATGGGACAACTGGCTGATTCAATACTAGAAGCTGGTGGAAATATCAAAGGAATCATGCCTCAGTTTATGAATGAAGTTGAATGGGGACATCGTGGCGTTTCTGATTTTGTTTACACACAAACAATGCACGAGCGCAAATCAAAATTCTTAGAGGGAACAGATGCACTTGTGGCTCTTCCTGGCGGCACAGGAACATACGAGGAACTTTTTGAGGCTATTACTTTGAAAAAATTAGGTCAATTTACTAAACCAATAATTATTTTAAATACAAGAGGCTATTACGAACCTTTCCGTCAATTAATGAACCATGCAATTCGTGAAAAATTTATGGCTGAAGATCACCAAGAAATTTGGCAAATTGTAAACGAACCGGAAGAAGTTTTAGAAGCAATAAAAAATTCCCAAGAATGGAATAAAGATTTAAAAGATGCTGGAAAAATGAGGTAAATACTTCTAATCAATTAGTAATTGTAAGAGAAAAAGTAATCCCTATTTTGTTAGTTGACAACTTGCACTACTTTATTCAAAGCACGGTATTTTGCTCGAATTTTTCCACCTTTGGAAGTGCCCTCAACCACATTTAACTCACGCTGACGATCCATATAAACGGTTGAATTTCCAATTGCTAAAGATGTCATTTGTGGAATTCCTAGCACAATATTAGTTGCTCCATCCAAATCTTGAAGAGCTAATGCAGCCTGTCCCCAAGCACCATTACCAATCAAAACACCTACTGCTTCATCACTTGATAATGGAGTTCCAACCCACGTGATTGTTTGCGCTTGTGACTTTTTCAAGGTGTCAAAATCCGAAGCAAACGCCAAAACATCAACTGCAGGAATACTATTTATAAAAATATCACCGTCTACATTTTGATATTTGAAAGAACCTGAAGTTATTCTTCCTGCATATTCTTTGAAATGTCCAGTATACAAAGGATTGTAAGCTAATGTATCACCATTAAAAGTAACATAAGAGGTTGAATCCAATTCTAAAATTGTTCCAGTTGGTCCACCAAATCGAAATTTAGCCACTACCCACGATTTATCCGTATTTTGATTGTAAAACACTTCATAATCCGTGTAAATTTTATCTTGATTGACATCTGAAGCGTTTTCTTTCGCACATGACGTTAAAACACTGATTACTAATAAACTTAAAAATACAATTCTTTTCATTTCGATTGATTTTAGATAAAATTTTGAACATTGTAAAAGTAATTAAAAAAGATATTTTTGAAGACTTCATTTTGATTTTTAGTTCGTACTTGCAAATTTTAAATCAATACTTTCTATTTACTCGTAACTTTGAAGAAGCATAATTATTGATTCTATGAAAAACATAGCCATTTTAACATCAGGAGGCGATTCGCCGGGAATGAACGCTGCGATTCGTGCAGTTGTGAGAGCAGGAAATTTTCACAATCGCCAAGTTTTTGGTATTTATCGCGGCTATGATGGATTGATGGACAATGAAATCAAAGAACTGACTTCTGCTAATGTCAGCAATATCATTCAACGTGGCGGTACGATTTTAAAATCTGCTAGAAGTGAGCGCTTTATGCATCCAGAATTTCGTAAAATTGCTTATGAAAATCTCAAAAAAAACGACATTGACGGATTAATTGTTTTAGGCGGTGACGGAACATTCAAAGGCGCAAGTATCTTTTCAAGCGAATTTGATTTAAAAATTGTTGGAATTCCGTGTACAATTGACAATGATTTATTCGGAACAGATTTTTGTATCGGCTATGATTCTGCAATAAACACAGCGATGGAGGCGATTGATAAAATTCGCGATACAGCTGATTCTCACAACCGTTTGTTTTTCGTAGAGGTCATGGGGCGAGATGCCGGTTTGATTGCACTTCGAAGTGGAATTGCAGGCGGTGCCGAAGGAATTCTAATTCCAGAAACAGTTACCGATGTGGATGCGTTGGTTAGCACATTGAATAAAGATTGGAAGCGGGAAAAATCGGCGATGATTGTTGTGGTTGCGGAAGGCGATGAAGCAGGTGGAGCTTATGAAATTTCAAAGCAAGTGAAAGAAAAATGTCCACAATTCGATATTCGCGTTTCAACTTTGGGACACATTCAGCGAGGCGGAAGTCCGTCTTGCATGGATCGTGTTTTGGCAAGTCGTTTGGGACTCGCTGCTGTGGAAGCATTAATTAACAATGAAAGCAACTTAATGATTGGAATGGTAAATCAATCGGTTGCTAAAACGTCTTTTGAAAAAGCTACAAAGCATCATCAAGAAATTAATGCAGAATTATTGCATGTATTGGATGTTTTGGCAAGTTGAAAATCAACTAATTCCTATCCTTTTTTAGCGCTATAAGTGTATTTATGTATTGTTTTTTAGTAGATAAATACACTTATAAAGTTATTTTTACAGATTGATTTGAATCACTTTTCACCTTAGTAAAATCGTTTTACGCAAACATTCACTTTGTAAATCAACAACTTAACTACATCAACTCTTTAAGATGAATAAAAACATCGACAACCTCAAGAGAATGCTCATTCTCTACTAAATCTTCGTTAGCAATAAATGTATTGAACAACATTTTTCTTGTGTTTGTCTCTGCTTTAAAGTGGGATTTCCTAAGTTTAATTTCTTGGGCGTATTTCTTAGTTATTTCGAAATTACTTTCATAAAATTTACATTCACACAGATTAATCGCTTGATCTTTTCTATCGATAACCAAATCGAGTTGGAAACCAGATTCCACTGTTGTTACTGCTTTTGAAAAACTTGAAACTTCTGTATATACATTTTTGATTCCCAACGCTGCTTTTATCTCTGAAATATGTTTCATACAAAGTGATTCAAAAGCAAAGCCTCTCCAGGTTTTGTACGATTGTCCCTGTGAAATTTGTTGCCAAATAGTTGCATCTTTCTTTTCATTACCTTTCATAAACCGATGATAAAAAACGGAGAATTCGTCCATCAAACGATAATGAGTTCCGCGTTTTCGTTTTCCGAAAGGAGTTACTTCCTCCACAAAACCAGTTAAAACCAAATCCTTCATCGCCCTCGTAAAAGGTCCTCCTGCCTTAACTTTTGATTTTGCAAGCAATTGTTCCCTAGAAAGTCCTTGGTGGGCAGCCGCTAAACACGCGACAATTGCCTCATGATTTTCCCAATTGGTAAACAACGCTTTGTATAAATTTTGGTATTCATATTTGAGAAGTCCGGTTTCAGAAAAACAAATTCGTTCAATGGCTTTAGAAACACTTTCACCTCGATTAATTTGCTCCAAATAGTACGGCAAACCACCAATTGTCATGTAGATTTCTGCTATTCCGGAGGGAGAAAAACTTATTTTTTTACTTTCCAAAAAAGCTTTCGTCTCCGCTAAAGTGAAGGGTTTCAAATGAATTGGCAAATTAATTCTGTTGTGAAATCCGCCTTTGTCATTTATAATCTTGTTCGTAATCCATGAAGTTGCTGAACCACAAACTACCAATATAAAATGCTTTTCGTGTGAAAGATAATCATTCCAAAGATGCGCCAACAACTGAATAAACCCTGATTTTGATGTCGTTATCCAAGGTAATTCATCAATGAATATAACTTGCTTTTTGTTCTTTGGCAAACTTTGAAGATACGACTTGAACAAAAAGAAAACACTTTGCCAATCTTTTGCCTTTTTGAGCGTGAATTGGTTGTTACTGTACTCTGCGATTTTCTGTACAAAATTATTGAGTTGTACGTTCAATTTAGCGTTTTGAATTCCAGAAACAGTAAAGCAAAAATAATCCTTATAAACCTCACGAACAAGAAAAGTTTTTCCAACTCTTCTTCTTCCTGTAATGGCAGCAAATGAAGCATGTTTTGCTTTCAAAGCATCTTTCAAAGCTTGTGTTTGCTCTTTTCTTCCTATCATCTATAAGTGTATTTATCGAAACAAATATAGAGATAAATACACTTATAAGTGCAAAAAATCAAATTAAAAACGAAGCTATAAGTGTATTTATCTATTGTTTTTTAGTAGATAAATACACTTATAAAGCTATTTTTCAAGAAAAAAATAAGTGAAACACTTGGAGTTGTTGTGTTCTATTGGTAAAATCCTGTTTAAGAAAATTAAATTTTAAATCGCAGTCCCATGCTTAAATCTCCTCGTAAAAAAGAACCATAATCCGATCGTGAAATATTGATAATTTGATACATAAAAAGTGAATACCGATTTTCAAACACAAAATCAAGTCTATCTTTTATAGGATAACAAACAGATAATCCGAGATTAAAGCCAAAATTAAAGCCTGAAAACTTACTTGATTTTTGATCCTTAATTTCCCAATCTTTAGAAGAATACCAAGTGTGAACATATCCAAGAGAATCCGTAAAAGAATGAAAATCAGGACTGCTTCCATTACCATTTAAAACAGATCTAATATTATATGAAAATGTTGGCCCCAAAAAAAGATTGAAAGTAGTTTTTTTGTCTTTGCTCAATCGAAAAAGATAATTGAAATCAATTTGACCATATTGAACTTGAACCTCATAATTTCCTATTGTTGGTCCAAAATGCGACCCTTGTGAGCTTTCATTAACAAAATTTTGTGATCCTAACTGAATTCTAAAACGAACATTTTGATGTATCCGTAAACTGTCAAAACTTAGCGAAACAAAATACCCATTTTTAATTCCGTATTTTTCATAATCATGCCAATCATTCTTTCGAAAATCAAACAAACTCCCTGCGCTATAACCTGTAGATGCAGTAATGTATTTTTGAGTTTTTGCATTTTTAGGAAATAAAAAACACGCCACAAAAACAAACAAGAAAAAACTTCTTTTCGACCTCATAAAATGATTCAGTGTAATAAATCTATGAAATTATTACCATTCCTAATCTATCAACTCTTTATTGTCGTTCACTTTACTTCCCGATCCATATTCTTGATCGATAATTTACCAATGAAATAAGAAGTATTATTAGATAAAATAAATTCCAAAACAAAAAAACTATGTCTCTCTGTGGTTTAAAAACAACAAAATACTTCGAACCACAATAGGTACATAGAAAATGAAATTCCAAAACAAATATCATATGTCTCTATGTGGTTTAAAAACAATTCATTAACTTCAATATAAACAAGAACACAGAACATGGTAACAAAATAATATCTTAACGAACTCACCTACGAAATAATCGGAAGTGCAATTGAGGTACACAAAATAATGGGGCGAGGCTTATTAGAAAGTGTCTATCACAAATGCTTGTTGGAAGAGTTAGCACATAGGAAAATAAATTTTCAAACAGAGATGAAAATTCCTGTAGATTATAAAGGAAAGTTACTAGACATTGACTTTAGATGTGATTTGTTTGTTGAAAATTGCATTGTCGTAGAACTGAAAGCTGTCAACGAAATGAATGCTATTTTTGAAGCACAACTATTAACCTATATGAAACTTTTGAGATGCCCAAAGGGCGTTCTAATAAATTTTAACAGCTCCAATATTTTTAATGATGGACAAAAGACATTTGTAAATGAACACTTTACTAAATTGCAAAACCACTAAATCCTATGTTTCTATGTGGTTGAAGAACAACACAATACTTCGAACCACAATAGGTACATAGAAAATAAATTCCAAAACAAAAAAACTATGTTTCTATGTGGTTTAAGAACAACAAAATACTTTGAACCACAATAGGTAAATAGAAAATGAAATTCCAAAACAACAAAACTATGTTTCTATGTGGTTGAAGAACAACAAAATACTTTGAACCACAATAGGTACATAGAAAATGAAATTCCAAAACAACAAAACTATGTTTATATG
>VEQH01000078.1 GCA_018883325.1 Flavobacteriales bacterium
AAGGAGTACGTCTGTTGTTTATAAGGTGCAGGTTTACGTCCTGCACCTTTTGGGTTTTTTTCGTTTGGTTGCATTATGAAATTTTTCTAAGGATTTCAGTAGCTGAATAACCTACTATTGTTTGACTCCCTTTTTTGGCGCAAACTTTACCGTTCATTAATGTGTAAAATTTCCAACCTTTTTTTTCGATTTTCTGAATTTGTGTCATTTTGATTATGTATTAAATTGTTGCTAAAAATGCGTTAACTGCTTCTACTGTATAGATTTTAGAAAAATGTTGTTTTCTAAATGGATTTTTTGAATTATTTAACCATTTTCCGAAATCAACTATTTTTTTAATTGCTTTAATTGGTGCTAAAACGTCTGCTGATGCTTCTTTGTTAGCGTTTAATTTTTCTCTTGAATTTGCTTTTTTTGCGTCTGCTTTCACTTCTTCTTTCAAAAAAAACATTTTCCATTGTCTTTCTAATTCTTTATCACCATTAAGGATTGAAGTAACGATGCTATTATGATATTCACATCTTCTTTCTGCTTCACTATAACCACATTCAATTGGGTTGTGTTGGTTAACTGTTGTAATTACTAAAAAAGCGTTGTATTTAGCTTTTGCGTTTTCGATTTGTTTAGCTGAATAGTTCATGTCTTTTGTTTTTTGCGTTAATAATTATGATACAAATATAGTTATTATTTTAATATATGCAATACTTTATTTAATGAAAAACGTGAATTAATCCGTAAACGTTTTTCATTATTTGGGTTTTAGCCTTTTTTGAACGCTCGGTTCTTTGTGCTGTCATTTCCTCAAGTAACTCTTGTTCTTGGGTGATTGCTTGTTTCACGGCTTCGATTGGTTCTACACCTGCAATTATCAAGTTAATTGCTCTTTCTTCGATTGATTTACTTAGTGTCATGTTTCCTTTAATTTTGATAGAACAAAGATACAGCTATTTTTAAATTACGCAATACTTTAATTAAAAATAATACATAAAAGTTTTTTATAGATATGATAAAATTTGTTCTTGTGCTAATAACTTAAATTCATCGAATGTTCTACAAACAAAGTAGTCGAATCCTTTTTCTTTAACTGATTGCTCAAATTCTTTTTGTTTATCTGATTGTTTTCCTTTTTCGGTTTTCATTTCGACAAATATAGTTCTTGCATTTGGAGTTAAAATAATTAAATCGGCAACTCCTGCCATCATTCCAGTTGCTTTTTTATACATCTGTTCCTTTACGTTGCTTCCTGCATTTGGAACCGCAAATATTAAACAGTGTGGATTGCTATTTTTTAAGCTGTAATTGTTACGAAACCAAATTATGCACTTCTGTTGTAGTTGATCTTCCAGTTTTTTCATTGTATATGTTTATTATAAAATCTTGATGCCATTTGTTAAATTTATTATTGTATTTTTCACACCATTTTTTTAACTCGATTAAACATTGCTTTTCACAAAATTCATCTGTTACGATAGAAGCATGTTTATTCTTATAGTTAATTATATGATCTACAATTTTATAAAGTACCGCATAAGGTTTCCAATTTCTTTGCTCTGCTAAATCAAATATTTGTTCAATTGGAATTAAAATCGGTTTTTCTTTTGTCAACAAATATAGTTTTTGTTCACGTTCTTCTTTAGCTTGTGCTTCTCTTTCTGCCACAAAATCATGACCACAATTTTCACATATTACCTTTCGTGTGTGTTGTGTGAAATTACATTCAGGACATTCTTTAATTGGCATTACACCGCCACCACTTGAACCGTTTTTTCTACCTTTATGAAAGTAAGTATTCCAATCGAAATAACCATCATAAAAACCATGTCTAATCGTATTTTTTCCTAAATCAATTACTTTAAATTTATCTTTATTTTGATTCAATCTGGAGCCACGTCCAACCATTTGTAAATACAAAGCAAGACTTTTTGTTGCACGATTTAAAAATATTGTTTCAATGCTTGGTTCATCAAAACCAGTTGTTAAAACTCCTACATTGCATAAAATAGCATCACTTTCGTTTTTAAAGTTTTCAAGTATTTTTTTACGCTCTTTAACTTCAGTATCTCCAGTAATTTTATAAACGTTTAATCCTTCATTTTTAAACTCATTGTAAACAATATCATTGTGATTTATATTAACATTAAATATCAATGTTTTTTTTCCTGCTGAATAACTCCAATAAGCATTTATTACATTTTTGACCATTTTTTCAGATGAATAAAAATCCTCCATTTGCTTTTCATCAAACTCTCCTTTTTTTTCTTTGAATTTTTGTAACCCTACTAAATCGCTTGCAACTCCGTAAACATCACAATTCAATAAAAAATCTTGTTCAATTAATGAATTTATAGTAGTTGGCATTATCATTTTATTATAATAATTTGCCAACGGTTCTTCATTTATAGGAGTTGCTGTTACTCCTACTACTTTTACATTATTATCTGTAAAAAATGGCATTTTTTTAAAATTACCAATATGACATTCATCAATAATTACAAGTCCAAATGGTGGCAACTTATCCAATCTTCTATTCAATGTTTCAACCATTCCAACGTAATAATCAAAATCTCCAGGAATAACTTTAACTCCTTTTTCAATAGCAAATGTTTTTTCTCCTAATGATTTTTTTGCCTGTTCTAACAATTCAGAACGGTGCACTAATATCAATACTTTTTTAACATTTTCAATAAAATAACGTTTCGCTATTTCACAAAATGTATAAGTTTTTCCTGCTCCTGTTGGCATCTGTAAAAGAACATTTTTCTGTTCGCAATTTTCTATTTCTTCAACTGCTTTTATTTGATAATCTCTTAGCATTTTAGTCGATTATAGCGTTATAAACTCTTTTTGTTTTATTGTCTTTCATTATAATTATTTGTTCAAATCCACAAATTTTTAATGCTTGACCTATTCGTTTTGTGTTGGTTCTGAAACTTGGATATAGCTTTTCTAATTCTAATTTTATTTCAGTATTTGTCATTTGCCCACTTGGATTGTATTTCAAATGTTTTGAAATCAATTCAGTTTCCGACATTACCTCAGTATTTTTTGTCGTGCATTTATTTAAAATTTCAATTTCATTTTTTGTTAAAAACCAACCTAATTTATTTTCTTTCCATTCGTGGTATAATTCCATAAAAAGTTCAACTTTATTAATTTTCTTGTATTTCTCAAAATCAAATGAAATCAAATTTATTGGAATTATACGTCTGTTTCCTGTCGGGTCATTTATTACGTCATAATCATTTGAAGTGCCTCCTAATACTGCTAACCTTTGTAAGTCTTCAGAAATACGACCATAAGGCATACGAACTGAAAATGTTTGTTGCGAAGAAAGTCTTTTTAATTTTGTTGCATCTTTTTTTGATTTACCCCCAAATTCATCATCAATAATCAATATTTTTTTTGTCATTAAAACCTCAGAATCTTTGCCCTCATCTAAATTACTTTCAGCATAAAATTTACGAAGTTCATCGGGTAATAAATTTCTAAAAAATTCTGTTTTTCTAATTCCTTGCTCACCTGTTAAAACTAATATCATAAGTGAATAAGTTCCAAATGAACTTCCAATTATACCCAACAACCATTTTTTTAAGAAAACTTCTAAATAATCATTTACTTTATAAATTCCATTTTCCATTGCAATTTGTTGCTCTATTTCAAAACATTTACAAAGTTCATCAAATAAACCTTTTGGCTTTAAATGTTCATTCTTATAGAAAAAGTTGTGAATAGGATTGTAGCTTTCAGAATTATCTTTGTTTTGTATTAAAGTCCAAATTTTATCCTTTGAAATTCCATCGTCAATTTTTTGCCAAACGTTTGTGTAAAATTTAGCTAAAATCCTATCTGTCATTTCTTCATTCCCAAATTCAAAATTTCGTGTTATTTCATTGAAACGAACTTTTGAAAGTCTAATCATTTCTATTATTAAATCTATTTCAGTTTTTTCCGTATTTGGTTTTTCAAGTTGATCTAAAATATTATCGTCATCTTTAATATTCATTTCTTTTAAAACCTGCTTTGGATTTTCAGTAAGTTTTGCAATTGTTTTTATTTGTTCGGTTTTTTCAGAAACTAACTGAATACCTGCATCTTTAAATTTCCAATAAGTAAAAGCAATTGTTATTCCTGTTTCATTTCTTTTAGAAGCCGTTGTGTAATCTCTTTCGGCTTTTTCATAATTATATTTTGAACTTGAACTACAAAGTGAATGAAAATAACTTTTTCCATCAATTCCAAAATGCGAAGTCAATGAAAAAGCAAGTCTAATGTAGTCATCGTATGAATCAAATAAATTCATCGAACTTGCTTGATTTACCATATCATCAAAATCTGACTTTACTACTAATGGTTTCCAGTTATTACGCTCAACTTCTTTTTTCTTTAAGTATGATTTAAAAATTTTTGATTTTTCATTAATATAAATATCAGGATCATAACTTACAAATCTCAAACGTGAAACATCTTTGCACGCTTTATCTAGTACAATTGAATAATTAACAAAAAAATAATGCTCTAAACCTAAATAGGCTTCTAAATGCTTTTCTCCTACTATTTTTACATAAATTGCATAACCACCATTTCCAGAACATGAAGCATGTATTGCATTAACAAATTCATCTTTCATTAATGATTCTATGTCAATTGTTCCAATTTGATCTTTTGCATCAACATCTAAACAAATAAAACCAGAATGTTCCATTAAACTTTTTACATTTCTAACTGAAAATACACCACTTGGAGTTAGTGATGTCAATGTATCTTTTTTTCGTTTCCCAGTTCTGTAATCTAAAACCTCATCTTGCCACCGTCCGTTTTTTATTCCATCATAAAACTCTCTCATTGAAAGGTTATATTTTGGTTTAGCATCTTTCTCTTTTACTTTTTCAAACAGACTTACCATATTAATATTTGTTTTTAAATGCAAAAACCCCGAAATTCAAGGGTAGCTCTTCCTATCATTTCGAGGTTTTTTTTAATCAATTTCTTTTAAGTTGGAGCTACTCAACGATTACAAAAATAATACTTTTTTTTAATATTACAGATATTTACAGATTTTTTATCTGTAATAAACATCTGTAATGCACTTAAAGCTTTACTGCCACTACAAAGTATTACACATTACAGATTTTATATTAATTTATGTATATATGAATTATATATTTATGTAATTATTTTTTTTATTTTATATATATAGAAAAGTTTAAACTTTATATTTTCTTGTGTAATGTGTAATAATTATGTGTAATTATTTATTTTTCAATTAGTTATATAATTACAGATAAACAAAAAAAGCGGTTGTTACACCGCTTTCTCATTCAATCAGTCTTTCACTGCTGTTACCTAGCTACTTGAGGATTGGATTATTTTTGCTCTAATTTAGCAAAATATTCTTGATAATACTTTTTAGCTTCAATTAGTTTCGCTTCAATTTTCGCTTCTATTTCAGTATCACGTTCTACTTTAATGATAGTAATTCGTTTTCGTGGTTCAATATGCGATACTTCGTGAACTTGTGGATTTTCCCAACCGATATTAACGGCATCTTGTGGCGTATCAACAAGGCAATAAGCTATTTCAGCTTTTGGCACATCATAAAGCCACATATAGGCACGAACTTGCCAAATATAATCTTTTGCGTCAGCTTCTTCAGGAAGTAACGGGAACGTATCCAGCGACCATGAACTTTTAATGTCGATAATCAACTCTTTAGTGTAAATATCGCACTCCCCTGTTAATAGTTCATTGTCAACTCTACGTGTGTTCTTTTCGTATTGTGTGAAAAAAACATCATTGTAAAGTTCAATAGATTCCAGCTCAACAATATTTCCTTTCTCAAAATACTTACTACCTATTTCGGACGTATATCCAAAATAATGTTCTTTTGCAAGTTGTTTGATATAAGACTTTGCTGTTTGTGAAAGTGTTTCGGTTTTTGCTTTTGGTTCGACCATTAGCTTTCCAAGTGATGAGGCTCTAAATTTCATTTAATTTTAGTTTTTGTGTTGATGTTAAAATGTACTTAGCTTGCAATTTTTCCTTAGTAAATTTGCCGTCTTTAATCGACTTTAAAGCATCTTCAAAACGTTCATCTGAAATAGATTCTTTTGCTTTTTGTTGCAATTGTGGTGCTTTTGGAACTACTCTAATAGCATCGTGAATTTCTCCAAATGCTTTCACTTTTACAACTGTCAACTCAATTTGTTTACCAACCCAATCTTCAATGAAAGGCGATCCGGTTACCTTTTGAATTGCTTTTAAATTAGTTGAATTTGCAACCATTGGTTTACATTCGTTAAATAGAACCACCGGGCATTGTTCGCTACCTCCTTTTCCGTCAAACACAACATCTTGTTTAACCTCCTTGATAGTTACTATTCTGTTTTGAACCGTTCCGTTTTCGTCCATTAAATCCCAACTGCCAATGTAGTTTGGGTCTTTTAGTTTTTTAAAATGTGTCTTCATTTTGTGTTTAATTTATTTTGTGTATAAAAAATTCTTTAAATTCTTCAAATCTAAACAAATGCTCTTCAAACATATCATCTATAATTTCGATATAGTCTATTCCATTTTGTTTGAAAATACAGTCTATTCTGTAAGATTTACCAATTGTTAAACAGCCATTGCAATTATCAATGGCTGTTATTATTTGCCCTACTTCAAAAGGGCAAATCGTCGTCTTCTTCATTCGCTGGAGTTGTGGTAGTAGTAGATTGTGCTACTTGTGGCGCATTTCCTAACTTTACAATCCTCCACGCTTCGAGCGTGTTGAAGTACTTAACTTCACCTCCTGGCGATGTCCATTCACGACCTCGAAGATTAAAGCTAACTTCTACGTCTTGACCTTGTGCTATTCCGTCTAACAAAGCGCATTTATCTTGCGTTGTTTGAAACATTACAAACTGCGGATATTGATCTTGTGTTTCGACAACAAACTCACGTTTGCTAAATTTATCACTTACTACTTGTGTTGGATTAATCACTTTGATTTTGCCAACTAATTTTAATTCACTCATTTTATTTTGATTTTAATTGTTTAATGATTTTGATTGCATTCTCTAACTGCTGTAAGTTACATTCTTCTAATATAATTCTGTTAACCCGTTGGTTAATTACAATTACACCATCTTTGTACTCGACAACTATATCAGAGTTACGCTCTTGTGAAATTTCATATTCCATTTTATATTTGTATTAATCGTTACTAATTGTTCCTTTGAATAGTTTGAATGATTTTTTACTCCAACCATTACAAAATTCACTTGTTCCTACTTTTAAACCTTCAAAACCAGTTTTATCATGCTTACCAGTTGTCAATACAACTGTTCCAGTTTTGCATACTAACAATTGAGGCTTTGACCAATCAATATTTTCCTCTTTGTTTTCAAAATCTATTTTCATTTTATTTTGATTTTAATTGTTACTAATTTAACTCTTCTAATTCAGCGAGGTACAACTCTGCTTTTTCTTGTTCTTGTTCGGATTTAACCATCAATTGAAAAGCTGAAAACACTAAATTTTTGTCATTTTCTAAAAGGTATTTTTTTCCAAGTTGATAATAAGTTTCCTTGTTTAATTCCAATTGTTCAATACGTTCTTTCGTCGCTTTGATTTCTTCATTCAAAGCTTTCCAATCGAAATATTTACCGTTTTCGCAACTGCAATCAACGGTTTCTAAGCCTTTCCAAGCTCCGATTTCTTCGGTTCCCGTACCGTCACAATCAGTACAGGTTTTCGTAAATTTGTCTTTTAGCATATCGTTTAATTTTATGCAAATATACAAATGTTTTTTAAATATATGCAAAATATTTTTAATTTGTTTCATAAAAAAAGCTACCTTTTCAGATAGCTTTGCAATTTCGTGTTTTACCTTTCAGTAAAAGAATAAAGATTTGATCGCCTTAATTCTTTTACAAATGTATAAAACTTTTTTAATATAACAACAAAAAAAACCCTCAGAAATTAATCTAAGGGTCGAAAGACACAAAATTAAACGAAGCCAAATATACTAATTATTTGAATACCCGATTAATTTCGATTCAAATTTCTTCAAAATTGGTAAACCCTTGTAGTGTGTTGCGTTTTCTAAATAGCACGCTTGTACTTGTCGGGATCTATTCTTGTCTTTAACTTCGATGGTTCCAAATAAGATTTTACACTTCATTTTTTGAAATAGTACCTTTTGCGCTTAATTTAACAACTTTCACAGCTTCGGGCTGTGCTACTTTCCATTGGCATCTTCGAGCTTTGTGTAAGCGTTTTTTTTCTATCCTAATAACATTAACAGCGTTTGACTGATTTCCTCCTAAAACGTGGTAACAAGTTTCGTCTTCTCCGACGTAAAAACCAACGTGTCCGCCACCGTTTCTTTTAAATGTCAATACGTCCCCAAACATCGGTGTAGTTACCGCTTGACCCCAATTTGACCAACTTAACGCCCAAAGCGGCTTATTTACAACTTCAAAACCAGCTTGTTTTACAACGTGTGCAACAAACAGACCACACCAGGGGATTTCATCGTTAGTATAGATTGTTTTCAGTCCTAAATCCTCTGCCCAATCAAGAATAGTTTGATTGTGTTGTTTGCCTACAATTTCCTTAGTTCCAATTAGCTTAACAGCTTCAGCGATAACTTTTGGTGATTGTGCATTTTTCAAAAATTCGTACATATTTTTCTTTCAAAGGTATAAAAAAAACTCCCAACTTGCGAAGGGAGTTCCGATCGCGGACACCACAATCCAAATTCAACTGACACAACCTAGTAAGCATTGTGAAGAGGCTTGTGTGTACTGTTGACACAAAGGTATAAAAAAAAGTAAGTCACCGAATACCCCTTACTGTGGTGAGTTATTTAACGACGTTTTGTCTGTCTTTCAAGTCGCAGGCTCTCACATTTCCGTCTAACCCGAATCGGTTTTAAGGTAAAACAAAGGTATAAAAAAAGCCTCACATTTCTGTAAGGCTCTCTTTTCATTCAAAAAATCAACGCTATCTGAAAACAAATCTAAGAATAAAAAATAAAACAACTCCTACAACAAGTCCGATTAAAAACCATTTCCAAGGATTAGATTTCGCTTTTTCAGTCTTTACCGTTTCTTTAAGTTTCCATTTTGTAACATATCGCACCGTCTGGAGGCTGTCAATTTTGTACTTGTACTTGTACTTCACTTCTTTTCGTGTTGGTGGAATTTGTACTTGTGGGCATTCAGTTGTTACTTTCATAATTATAACAGAATCTTTACCGTTTATTTTGATTGTTCGTGTTACTTCGATAGTGTCCGATTTGTTTTCGATCGTGCCACCTTTCTTGATGAATTTAGTGAAGTGGTAGTTTGCGCTGCAACCGTACAAGAACCAGGTAAAGAACGCGATGTAAATAATGCCGAAAACAACGAACATTATTTTGTTTAGGTTTATTTTCATGGTCTTTTGAATTTACATTGTGTCCAATCTGTTGGAGGATTTTTAATTATTGACCGTTCAATATATTCTGTTTCACCAGAATTAAACCATTCATGTGTACTTAAATAAGGACAAATTTTGTGCGAATACCAATTCCCATTCTCATCCATCGCCACCCAATCGTAACCATCTGGAACTTTCGACCAATCAATAATAGTTTCAGGTTGTTTTACTTGTTCGATTTCCTCTTGAAATTCTGATTTAAAGGTTTCGTTAAAATATGTTTCAAATTTATTTTCTTTGGTTTTGTCCCATTTTTCAGTTCTAAAACCAGCGTTAAATGTTTGAGCGTGCTGTTGATTTTCCATTTCTTTTGCTTTTTCTAATAATTTATTAGCAAATTCTTGATCTCTGTTTGGGTTGTTAAGCATCAAAAACAACCACTCTACTGCTGTCTGTTTTTTATTGCTCATCATTCCAAACATTATAAAGTGATACTCCTACCATTGTGCATCCTGCAAAAAATGATATAAAATAAAATGCAATTGGGTCTATTCCAGTTGTTTGTTTATACCATTGTGCAAACATTGGCACAAATAAGCTTGACAAACTAGCTGTCAAACAGATAATCATTGTTTTAAAAACTTTCATAATTTCTTCAATTATTGTTTATAAATTTTGTTCCAATAACTAAAACCTTTTGGGCTTTCTATCCAAACAAAAGAACTGATTAACGCCTTGTAAAAACTAGGATGTTAAATAGATTCTTTACCTTTATCAATATTCTTAACTGCCATTTCTGCCACGTCTTTTGGCAAGATTTCTTCAAACCATTGTTGCGCTGTTTTCATAGCACATAATTTTGAAATAACCACCCGATCATTCGAGCAGTTCCGATTAATAATATTCCAACTATCGCAACAAATACCGCTATGTATGCGAATTTGTGTCTGTCGGCATCTTCTTGTTTGTAGTCTTGTTTTTTCATACTATTAATTTAGGTCGGTTTCTGGATTTGGAGTTCGTGGTAAACCAAATCTTACTATTAACTCAGCATATTCCATCTTCTTAATTCTGAAAGGGTTTTTCGTTCTTATAAAAACTCCTAATTCTATTTGTCTTGTGTGTTTCATGGTCTTTTAAATTTACATTGTTTCCAATCTGTTGGGGCGTTTTTTGGGTAATATTCTTGTGGAATCTTGTGAAATAAACCTGTAGGTCTATCCCAAGAAGTCATTGATTTTATTGGTTCATTTTCATAACAATACCATTTTCCACTCTCATCCATTGCCACCCAATCTATCCAGCGTGGCATTGCATCCCAATCAATTATTGGTTCTTCTATCCACTCGGAGATGATGTCTTGTTCATCTTCCTGTGATTGATACCACCTGCCGTTTAAATAATATAATTCAACTGATAAATTATTAGTTAGCACTATTTTTTCTGGAGTCAACATATCCGTTTTCAAACATTCCCATTTTTGACCGTCTCTACTCTTGTAAAAACTGCCTACTTTCCATTCGATATTCATATTTTCGATTTAATTATTATACAATTATTTTCAATTCTGTCAAATTCAATAACATCATTTTGCTCTTCGATTACAAACTGCTCCATCTTTTGCAACAACCGCTTTTTTTCAAAACTTGTCAATTGGTCTGTTTTCTCGATGTAGTGCTTTAATTTTATTATTGCTGACATTTTACCCTATTTCAATTTCAATTCCTGACTTAACTCCTCTCGATTCGCATACTTTAATGTAATGCTCGATATTGAAATTACTTCTAATTTCGTTAGCTTCTTTTAGTGGTGCTTTCCAAAATCTATAAGGCTTTTTTAACCACGTTGGGAATTTTATAAATTCGTTCTTCATAAGTAAAAATTTTGTTTTAACCATTGTTTGAAACTCGTTTGAATATCCACTTGTTGCGCTTGTGCTTTGATGTCGTCCGTTTTCATCACTATTGTGTCAACTCGTCTAACCTCATCAATAAACATATTGCCGTACTTCTTGCATTTTCTATAAAGCTCAACATCTTCAATTACATCAGCAAATACTGGAAATAATGCAACCATAAGCAAGAGTTTTCGATCCGTTTCAGAATATTTTTCGATGTCTTCTTGCTCTTGTTTGTAAGCTAGAATTTCAGCTTTTACGGAGTTGCAGAATTTGATATTGCTTGAATCCATTACAACAAACATCAACTCGCTTGCAATTACTTTCGATTGTTTGAGTTCGTGTCCTTGTGCTACAACTGCTTCAATTAGCTGTTTAGCTTTCATTTTAGCGTCGTTCATAGTGCGAAATGTAAGATAGTACAAACAACGACGATTGAAGTCCATACAATAGCAACTACTCGCAAAGTGCGCAAGCGTTCTTCATCTTCTAACTTTTGCTTCATTCGTTGTATTTCTGAAAAGTTCTGAATCGGTGCGTTTTCCAATTCGTTGATTTTGTGCTTAATTTTTCTAATTGACATAATCTTTTCGTTTTTTACCACCAAATCCCCACTACTCGAAAATAGTGGGGTGGTGTGCTTTGCCGAGCCTTGTTTAATAGTTTTCCCCTCCCTTGTATTGTCTTTGAAATTCTCAGGTTTCGATTTGAAGGAGGGGAAGGCTTACCAGAGCCTAGTTATGTATTTTAATCACGTGAGGAACTTTTTTAAATAGCATATCGTATTTTGCTAACATATCAATTCTAAATTTTTCTACTTGATATTCAAATGAGTTTTTATTATTAAAATTTGTATTTGTTATTGTTATTTCTTTTGCTATAAATGTTGCTTTCATATCGTTTTCAATTTTGACGTCTACAAATCTACAAAACATTTTTAAATATATACAAATATTTTGCAAGTTTTTTTTAAAATAATTTCATTTGTTCTCCAAAAGTTGACGGAATATTAATAATAGGCTGTTGTTTTTGTTCTTCAATTTCCTTTTGTGTTGTGAGAAATTGAGCGCATTCACTAGCTGTAATTGGTGCAACCATCCAACCTGTTTCAGGCATGTAAATTCTCCATCCTTTGTAAATTTCCATTGTCAAAGTATTACAGTGAATTACAACTCCTTTCATTCCATACATCACAAAGTTAATAACTGACATTAAACAACATCTCTCGTCTAAATCTTGACCAATATAAGTGAAATTAAAACGGTTCTGTGGATCCAGTCGAGAATGAGCAATAAGATTTCGGCTACTTCCTGTTGAAGGGTCGTTAACAGTTCCTTTTTTAATTGCTGAATTGGTTATTTCAGCAATTAAATTACAAAGACTTTCAGGAGTAAAAAATTGACCTGTACGACTGTTTGAAAGTTCTAATTCTTCAAAAATATTACCTATACAATCATGCCAATTACCATCAATTGACCTTTCTTCATAGTCCATCATTAAAGCTCCGAGTGCATTCCCAAATAATTTTAAATCATCTGGTTTATATTTTTTCGCACGTTCTAAGTATCTATCTTCATCACGTTGCATTGATAGTGCAGCAACCGACATATTTAAAAAGTCATCGAAAATATTGTGCAAATGTTGGCTGTGCGCTAGCTGTTTAAGTATTGGTATTGTTTTCATACTTCGGATTTTGAATTAAGAAATCGAATTTATGCTGATTAATGTAATCAACAATTTTTGGCGGAGTAGTGTAAATTGTTAGGTCTTCTACGGCTTTTCTTAGATAGTTCATGTTTCTTGAAATTTAACTTCTAAACCTAATGACATAGCCAAATCTAATTCAATTTTTGCTCCTTTACTATCAGACCAATTGTCAAGCATATAAATTGCGTCACAATCACACAAAGCTTTGATATCCTCTTTCATGTAACTTTCCCAAGATTTATCATGTTGATGGTTTATTTTCATCGGATTTACTACGTCAAATCCTTCCAATTTTAGTTTTTCTTCTGATCGCTCAAATATCTCAAAAGCTTTGTTTTCGATTCCAGATATCTTGCCACTTATGTATATTTTCATATCGTTTTATTTAATCAATTCATTATAACTCAGTTCTTCTCCAGTTAATGCGAAGTAAAGGTTTTGGAGTTGGTGGACGTATTCGATTTCTTTGTAATAATCCCCGTAATTAGGTATATAAAATTCTACATTATTAGAATTCAAATCTAACTGATAACCACCTTTTTCAAAAAACAACGTATCGACATTTTTGTAAAACCCAAACTTCAACAACAAATCTTCTGTTAGTGGGATAGGTTGAATTATTTCGCTGTCCATACCTTGCGATAAATCGTATATGTCTTGTCCTGTTATAGTGCTAATTAGTCCGTAATCTTGAACTAAATTTCCAATTCTTAACTCTGATGCTTTCATCTTATTACAATTTTCGATTAGTTACAACGGGGTTCTTATTTACGATTTCAACAGAATATTGACTGTTAATTTCCTTTATAAACGCATTTATTAACTCAACGCTTAGATGCGTTCTGCCGCTTAGTTGGTTGGTTATAATTCCGTAACTATACCCTGAATGCTTGCACGCCTTGTAAACGCTGTCAAATCCTTGATTTATCAGAAACGCTTTGACCGATTTCGATAATCGTTTTTGCTCGTTTGAGCCTTTGTTAAATGTCATCATAAAATTATTTTGCACAAAGTTAAAAAAGTTTTGTAAATAAAATGTATATTTGTAAAAAAGTTTTGTAGATTTGTTAAAAAAACAACGTTTTGCGTGTATAAGAAGTGGCGGATTAGAACTCCTAAATTTTCAATACACTACTAAAATTGAATAGAAAAATAAACTTTAAATTAACAACAAAACCCGCCATTTTTTATACACGCTGTTGTGCGTATGTGGCGGTTAATTTAGGATGAACTTTAATTGGAACACAAAACAGAAACAAAAAGAAAAAAGAAGCGATGGCAAAATATTTTGAAATAACTCAAGGTAAAAAAGTTCTTGTAGATGATGATATTTATGAGAAGTATAAAGACATTCCTTTTCACGCATCAAAAGTGAAAACTAAATTCTATGCAAGAACTTCAAGAACTTTAATGAAACATAGCGTAAGAACGTATTTACACCATTTAGTAATTGGATTGCCGTTAAATAAGCAATGGATGATTTGCTTTAAGGACGGGAACACCTTGAATTGCACAAGGCAAAATTTACAATACATACGGCATTCTGATAATACTCAACGAAAATCTAAAATTCAAAAAGAAAGAAAGAAAAGTTCAAAGTATTTAGGAGTATCTTTTATTCCAGCAAGATACACGGCAAGAATAAAATTTGATGGTAAGATTATAAATATCGGAAGTTATATGACTGAAAAAGAAGCGGCAGTTGCTTATAATGTTTATGCGAAAAATCTTTTTGGTGAAAACGCAAAACTTAATAATTTATGAGCTGTAGGCTTTTTTCTTTTTGTTTCCTACACGAAACTTGCTTTGGAAACGGTCAGCAAGGCATTACGCATAACGTTAAAAATATGAAATGTACGGGATTAAAAGCGGTATCCTATCCCGATACACGACACTTAATTAAAGGTAGTACCGTTCAAACACGCACTAACACCAGTATATTTTATATTTAGTGTTAGGCAACGTTTTTACTTACAATTATGAACAAGTATAATTTAGACAAATTAGTAAAAGTAGAATGTAATAACTTCTACCCTGCAAGATGGTACAGCTACGAAAAAGAGAAAAAGTTTCTTGGATTTGTAATACAAAAAGAAGGCATATACAAAAAAGTTTTGGGTAATTATTTAGGATTAGAAGTACCAAAAAATCACACTTTGAAAAATGGTGTTTTGTACGAAAATCCAGAAGTAATACTTCATTATCAAGCCGACCATTCAAAAGCTTATT
>VEQH01000123.1 GCA_018883325.1 Flavobacteriales bacterium
ATTTTATATCCCTCAAAAAATCGTACAATTAGTTACTAATCCCATAGTTTGGCTTCGTTCAACTCCATTTTATTTGCCATTTAATGTTTATTTTTGCTTAAACGGCAAATAAAATGCTGAAGAAGTTAGCAGTAATTGAAGGACTATACCAATGATCGAATTAAAACCATTAACTCAAGAAAATATCACACCATTCTATTCATGGTTACGAGACGAGGAAACTATAAAATTTTCATTGACTTCTTTTCAAAAGCTAGAGTCCAACGACGACATTAACACTTGGTACTCAAAATTATTACTAAACCAAAAAGACCTAACTCTTGGAATATTTCTAGCGTCAAACGGCACCCTAATTGGATATACTGGGATCTGCAATATCTCAACAATCAACAAAAATGGAGAATACTTCATATTTATTGGAGAAAAAGGTCTATGGGGAAAAGGAATTGGGACAATTACAACACAAAAAGTAGTTCAATTTGGTTTTGAAAAGTTAAATCTTAATAGAATTATGTTGACTGTATCAGAGCCAAATATTGGAGGCGTTCGTGCTTATGAAAAAGCTGGTTTTAAAATCGAAGGGAAATTACGACAAGCTTGTTTTAGAGATGGAAAATTTCATGATAAAATAATGATGTCAATTCTTAAGGAAGAATTTCATAAAAAATACTGCTAACACACGTCTAGGGCAAGAGCCGGAATTGTGTAAACGAACAACGATATTTGAAAACAAAATGATCTTGGATCGCAATAAAACTAACTTTAAAAATCGTCTCCTGCCCCAGGCGTGGGAACGTTGGCAGCAAGGCTAACGGAACCGACTGAATAAGAACTATTTAGAATTGAAAATCCGTTTGAATTGTTGCCGTAAATCGGACAACAATGGCGAAAAACACAAAAGGGGTTAGCGAGACGGTAACCGAAAATATTTTCAGAGAATTCTATGGTTCATCTACATTTATTGAAAAATCTGCAATTCCAAGCGAATTAGGTTTTCAATCTAAAAAAAATTCATCATCATCCAAAGGTTATCCTGATTTTTTACTTGAAGAAGAAGATTATATTATTGTTGTCGAAGCTAAAGCAACTTCACAAAACGATGCAATAGTTGAAGTTCAACATTATATGCAAAAAAATAATGTTACAAAAGACATCATTGGAATTGCCGTTTCAGGTCAAAAATTAGACGAACTAAAAGTTGATTATTTCTTAAAAACCAATGATTCAAATATTTGCTTGAATATTCAAGAAAATAGTTCGTTGCTAACATTGAAAAATATCTACAATATTTATTGGCAAAAAAGATATGGTGAAAGTGTAACAGCCGAAAGTCTAATAAAAACACTAAACGAGTTAAACAAAACTTTTAACGACAATAATAAAGTAAAAGATACTGAAAGAAGCTTATTCTTTTCTGGTCTTATGATTGCTTTGAAAGACAATACTTTTAGGAATACTTATAGAAATATTCAAGCACCGTCAAAAGAAGAAATCTCAACAATTAAAATAACAATTTTAGAGTGTCATAATCTTAACAATGCAATTTTAGAGGCAATTACGAGACAATTAGCAGACAAAATAAATAATCTCTCAAAAGGTTATAGTTGGAAAGATAGATTTTCATTTATTAAAAATGTTGATTATTCGTTATTAGAATACAAGAATATAATAACGAAAATTGAAAAAAACATTTTCAAACCATTCCAAAACGATGAAAAACAGGATATTTTAGGAAAAGCTTATAAAATATTCCTAAAAAGAGCTGGGAAAATTGACAATAAAAACATCATTTTAACACCAGACCACATAAAAAGTTTAATGGTTGAATTAGCGAGATTAAATGTTAATGATGTTGTTTTAGACACTTGTACAGGAACTGGCGGATTTTTAATGGAAGCGATGGAAGTTTTAATACAAAAAGCAAACAACGACGAAACATTAATCAAAAACATTAAAGAAAACCAATTAATTGGTTTTGAAGTTGATTCTGTTTTGTTTGCTCTTGCTTGCTCCAATATGTTTTTGCACGGAGACGGAAGAACAAATCTATTATTTAGAAGTAGTTTGCTTGATGATAAAAACGAAAACATCATTAACAATAAAGACCAAGATTTGCTAAATTATATCAATTCTTTGAAACCAACAAAATGTATCATAAATCCGCCATATGAAACAAATAGTTCAATAAAATTCACTTTACAAGCTTTAAAATATTTAGAGCCAAACGGAAAACTTATTATCATTATGCCTACTCCTACTTTGACACAAAATCAAAATAGTTTTACAGCAGAAGTTTTAAAAGTTGCTAAACTTGATTTTGTTATTAGAATGCCTTACAATTTATTTTCTGAACAAAAAAGAACAGTTAATACTTCGGTTTTTGGTTTTACCAAAACACCTCACAATAATAATGACGAAGTTTTATTTTACAACCTCGAAGATGATGGATTTGTAAGTATTCAGCATAAAGGTAGAGTTGATAAATTCAATAAATGGGAAGATGTTAAAAACAATATTGTTGATTCAATATTTAACCTAAAAGAACAAAAAGGAATTTCTGAAAAAAAGAAAATTTACAAAGACGATATTCTAAATTGTGCGGGAATTCAAAAAAACATAAGTTTAAATTCAACACTTCTAAAAATAGATGATTTATTCAATATTGAAGACGGAACATTAGCAAGTGATAATAGCGAAGAAGGTGAATTTGATTTTATTACTGGTGCAGAAGAATGGAAAAAACATTCGGAATATAAATACGAAAAAGAAGCAATTGTTTATGTTGTCAGTGCTGGTGGTTCATTAGGTAGAAGTCATTATGTAAATGGGAAATTTATTGCGAGTAATTTATGTATTGTATTGACACCAAAAAATCAAGAAAAATATCCAATTAATTTGCAATTTTACAACACTTATTTAAACAATTTGAGAAAAAAAATAGTCTCCGATTTAGCAGATGGAACATCAAAACTAACAATTGGAAAAACATTATTTAAACAATACTATATTGATTATATTGAGAAAGATATTCAAGATGAATTTGTAAAAACCCACATAACGAAATATACAGAAAAAGTTAACGAACTTAAAAAGTTGGTTCGAAAAGCAGAAACGAATATAAATAACAAATTGAGTGAATTAATATAAAGCCCAGACTGCCAACAGGCGTTTTGCAAGATTGCGAATTTTGTAGTAAAATCACGTTTTCGTTTCGCAAGAAATTCTTACTTTAGTAGAAAATTTAAGGTTACGAAGTTCGCAACCTCGCAAAGCGCCGGAACGTTGAACTAAACCGATTTGACAATCGGTAATTCTCAGATACTTTTAAGTTGAATTTAAAATTTATCAGTATGAAAAGAGAATTATCGACAGATGTCAAAAAGCTTCGATTTGAATTAGAGTATCGAAATTACACCATCAACACTATCGACGCTTATTGTGATTGCATGCAATTGATGGAAT
>VEQH01000124.1 GCA_018883325.1 Flavobacteriales bacterium
TTTCAGAAGTTTGTAATAATTGGATCACTTTTGCAAATAAAGTACATGTTGATGAAAAATTGAGAGATGCAATTGAAGCAACGTTTGTTAAACTGTAAATTCAATTATCGTTCAAATTCAAACAACACAAAAATCAAAAAGAAATTAGCATAAAAACCTAAAAAACAAAACGTTAACTACAAATCAGGTTTTCAATTCCAATTTTACAGAACCATATTAATAATCTTACCTGGAACGATAATGTATTTTTTTGGTGTTTTACCTTCTAACCATTTCATTGTATCGGGATGCGCCATCACTTGCTCTTGAATTTGCTCAATGCTTAAATCCAAGGGTAAATTCAACACGAAACGCATTTTCCCGTTGAAAGAAACAGGATAATTGTAAGCTGATTCCACCAAATGAGCTTCGTTAAATTCTGGATAGGTCGCATCAATCAATGTTCCTGCTGCGTGACCTAATTTTGACCAAAGTTCTTCGGTTACGTGCGGTGCATACGACGCCATTAAAATTGTCAATTGCTCCAAAACGTGACGATTGTTACATTTCTGGTCGGTCAATTCGTTCACACAAATCATAAATGCAGAAACGCCTGTATTGAATGAAAAGCGATCTAAATCATCACGCAATTTCTTAATGGTTTTGTGCAAAGATTTCATAGCTTCTTTGCTTGGCTCTGCGTCACTCACTTCAAAATTTCCGTTCAAATGGAACAAACGCCAGTATTTTTTCAAAAAGCCGTGAACACCAGTAATTCCTTTCGTGTCCCACGGTTTACTTTGCTCCAATGGACCCAAGAACATCTCGTACATACGCAAAGTGTCGGCTCCGAATTTTTCTACTAATTCATCGGGAGTTTGAACGTTGTACTTGGATTTGGACATTTTTTCTACTTCACTTCCGCAGATGTAATCGCCGTTTTCTTCGAGAATAAACTCTGCATTTGCATACTCAGGACGTGATTTTTTAAATGCTTCAATGTCTAATTTATCGTTATCAACTAAAGAAATGTCAACGTGAATTGGAGTTTTAGATAAAATAAAAGATAAATCTAATCGTAATGCTACACACTTATGACCATGTGATTTATTTACATCATTCCAAATTTTATTAACATATTCGATTTCTTTTTTTTCAAAATTAATTTCGGGTTGGTAATTTGCCCTTTGATCCAAAAAAGTAATTTTTAATTCAGAATTATTTTTTATAACCTCAAAGGCAGTAATTTTTGAGTTCAATAATTTTTCAAGGAAAGTAGCTGAAATAAATACTTCTTTAATTTTTTCTTGAATATTTTCTAAAAGAATACTACTAAAATTTAACCTATAAACAAAACTACTTCTCCCCAAAATCATCCCTTGATTGATCATTTTTTTGAACGGCTCGTCAAAAGGAATATAGCCTTGGTCGTGTAAGAATTTTGTCCAGAAACGCGCATACAATAAATGTCCTGTTGCGTGTTCCGAGCCACCGATGTATAAATCTACATTTTTCCAGTAATCTACTTTTTCCTTGCTTACGAATTCGTTTTCGTTTTTTGGATCCATGTAACGTAAGAAATACCACGAACTACCAGCCCAACCTGGCATTGTGTTGAATTCCATTCGGTCGCCTTCGGAATAATTCCAAGCTGATTTTTCTGCGCGCGCCAATGGTGGTTCGCCATCTTCAGTTGGTAAATATTTATCTACTTCTGGCAATTCTATCGGCAAATGTTGATCGTCAACTAAATAAGGAACGTCGTCTTTGTAATAAACTGGAAACGGTTCACCCCAATAGCGCTGACGAGAAAAAACTGCATCGCGCAAACGGTAATTTGTTTTTCCTTTTCCGATACCTTTTTCTTCAATGATAGCAATCGCTTTTTTCATAGCTGTTTTGCAATCCAAACCATTTAAGAAATCAGAATCGGCAATGATTGCATCTTTTTCAGCGTAAGCTGCTTCAGAAATATCGGTGTCAGCAAAAATATTTTTAATCGGTAAATTGAAATGTTTGGCAAAATCCCAATCGCGTTGGTCGCCACATGGAACTGCCATCACGGCGCCCGTTCCGTAAGAAGCAAGCACGTAATCGCCAATCCAAATTGGAATTTGCTCGCCTGTGAACGGATGAATGGCATAAGCTCCCGTAAATGCACCTGAAATATTTTTAACGTCAGCTTGTCGATCGCGCTCCGATTTAAGAGACGCAGCTTTGATATAGGCATCCACTTCCGAACGTTGTGCTTCTGTTGTAATGCTTTGAACTAATTCCAACTCTGGCGCCAAAACCATGAACGAAACCCCAAAAATGGTGTCAGGGCGTGTGGTGAAGACTTCTATGAATTGCGGATTATCAATTGCGGATTGCGGATTTATTGAATTCGCAATTCTTAATTCGTAATTCGCAATTTCAAACTTAACGCTACATCCTTGCGACTTTCCAATCCAGTTTCGTTGTTGTTCTTTGATGGAGTCGGTCCAGTCAACTGTTTCTAAACCTTGCAATAAACGTTCAGCATAGGCTTTGATTCGCATTGACCATTGGCGCATTAATTTTTGTTCTACAGGATGTCCGCCGCGTTCTGAAACGCCATTAACAACTTCATCATTTGCCAAAACGGTTCCCAAAGCTGGGCACCAATTCACCCAAGAATCAGCCAAATAAGCCAAGCGATATTCTTGTAAAATTGCTTCTTTTTCTTTCGTTGAAAAAGCGTTCCATTCTTCTGCTGTAAAAATAGTTTCGTAATCTGAACAAGCATTTAAAGTGGCATTTCCTTCTGTTTCAAATCTTGTAACCAATTTCGAAATGCGTTCTGCTTTGTTCGTTTCGTTATCGTAGTAGCAATCAAACAATTGCTTAAAAATCCATTGTGTCCATTTGTAATATTCTGGTGATGAAGTTCGTACTTCACGCGACCAATCGTAACAAAATCCAATTTTATCTAATTGTGTGCGGTAACGAGCGATATTTTCTTCTGTTGTTATTGCAGGATGTTGCCCTGTTTGAATCGCATATTGCTCAGCAGGCAAACCAAAAGAATCGTAGCCCATTGGATGCAAAACATTGAATCCTTGCAAACGTTTGTAACGGGAATAAATATCCGATGCGATGTATCCCAGTGGATGACCAACGTGCAAACCGGCACCGGAAGGATATGGAAACATGTCTAAGACATAAAATTTCTCTTTATTTGGGTCTTCGGTGATTTTATACGTTTGGTTTTCTTTCCAGAATTTTTGCCACTTTTCTTCTATCGATTGAAAATTATATTCCATGAGCTTTTTTTGTTGGGTGCAAAGATAGGAAAATGTTAAAAAGGGTTGAGATGTGTGGGAAAAGTTGGGTTAATTTTATTTTGAGGTGCTGGGATTAAATCACCATGCTCAATCTAAAGTGAAAAAAGTCCAAATCTCTAGAACCATTATTTTTTCTTATGGCCTCTTTTATCTTCGCATTTACACTTTCA
>VEQH01000125.1 GCA_018883325.1 Flavobacteriales bacterium
AAACCCAACTTAATCAACCTAAACCAACCTGATAAACAATGAATTAAACGTTCTTTAATTCTTGTGTTTTCTTCAAAACGACCATAATCGTAATGGGTAAATAATGTCCATTCAATTCAGATTATATGTCGCTATCGTAACAAGCAAAAAGTGAAAACTGTTTGAACATATTATAAAGCTTCAAATACTTAAGAAAATACATTTTATATCCTTCAAAAAATCGTACAATTAATTACTAATCCCATAGTTTGGCTTCGTTCAACTCCATTTTATTTGCCATTTAATGTTTATTTTTGCTTAAACGGCAAATAAAATGCTGAAGAAGTTAGGTGCAACCCTAAAAGACGACACAACCGACAAGAAACGAACACTAAAAAGACAGACAAAATGCCAACGCTTCGCAAAATAAAAAGAGCTGCAACCAACCGCATAAGCCGACACAAGTTGCAGCACATTTTATTTTGCCCAACCGCACCCAAGCCCACCCACCACCCTGACAGTTTGTGAATAACTTTTTTGGACTTTATTTGTCCATTTACAAATCTCTTTTTACTTTTGGACAAAATTAGACCAAATGGCATCCGTTAAAAAATACACTTCTTTTGGTGAACATCTAAGGACACTACGTGAAGACGCTGGACAGACCTTGAAAACCGTTGCTGAACAAATCAGCATTGACATTTCACTGCTTGCAAAAATTGAACGCAACGAACGACAACCGACTAAACAACTTATTAAGCAGGTAGCAACATTTTTCCAGGTGGACGAGAAAGAATTGCAAAATGAATTTCTCAGTGACCAAATTGCTTACAAAATTTTAGATGAAGAAGCTGACCTCAATATTTTAAAGGTTGCCGAAAAGAAAGTCTCATACTTAAAAACCAAAAAAAATGCTGACTAAAGAATATATCAAAGACCTAAAAAGCAACGGAAACGGAGCAATAGGACATCTTGTAAAAGATTACAAAGACAGCGGTTCGTTGACTTTTATACTTGAAAATCTTGGACAACTCCCAAAAGATTTTGACGGTAGTTTTCTACCTGAATTATTAACTCATAAAAATGCTTCTGTTCGACTTTGGACAGTTAAAACCTTTGGCAAACTTGACAAGGAAGAATATTTAGCAACTCTTAAAGAAACTGCATTAAATGATACTGACACAACAGTAAGGCGTGAAGCTGTTTCTTCAATAGGACGAATGAGAAGCAAAAAAGGAAAGAAAATACTTTTTGAAATTCTCAAAGACAATGACCCCAAAATTGTAAGTCAGGCAATTCGTGGTCTACTTGTATTTAAAGGTGAGCCAGAAGTTGATGAACAATTAAAAACACTTGTTAATCACGAAAACGAAATGGTGAGAACAGTAATTTACAAAGAGTATTTTGCTGAAATCAAAGACAAAAATTCGCAACCACACACAGAGAGTTACGATTATTTGAAAAATGTTGTTGTCAATGCAGACAACATTGAAGCAATGAAATTACTGAAAGACGAAAGTATTCATCTAACTTTTACCTCACCGCCATATTACAACGCAAGAGATTATTCAATTTACCCAAGCTATAAACATTACCTTGAATTTCTTGCAGATGTTTTTAGAGAAGTGCATCGTATCACTAAAGAAGGTAGATTTTTAATTGTAAATACTTCTCCGATTATTATTCCAAGAATTAGCCGTTCACATAGTAGTAAACGTTATCCAATTCCTTTTGACATTCATCCGTATTTAATGGAAATGGGTTGGGAATTTATTGATGACATTGTTTGGTTAAAACCTGAAGCAAGTGTAAAAAACCGTATTGGTGGCTTTATGCAGCATAGAAAACCATTAGGATACAAACCCAATAGTGTTACTGAATATTTAATGGTTTATCGTAAAAGCACCGAAAAACTTTTGGACTGGAATATTAAACAGTATGACTGGAATACAATTTTAGAAAGCAAAGTAGCGGACGGTTATGAAACAACGAATGTTTGGAAAATTGACCCTTGCTTTGACAAGGTGCATTCTGCGGTTTTTCCAGTTGAACTTTGTAAAAGAGTTATTCAATACTATTCATACAAGGGTGATTTGGTTTTTGACCCGTTTGGTGGAAGCGGAACAATGGGAAAAACCGCAAAAAAATTGGGCAGACATTTCCTTTTGACAGAGAAGGACGAAACATACTTTGAGTATATGCAATCAAAAAAATCAAAAGATATGTTCGATAACTTTGAAACTAAATTTTTAACCCTTGATAAATTTAAAGAAACTATAAAATGACATTAACAGAACAAGTAGCAAAGAACATAATCCGCAAACTTTTAAAAGGTGACGATTATAGAATTGAAGTTGTAACTCTTATCAATGCGGAGTTTTTGCAATTTGCAATTGAATTTTTCAAGAAGATTATTGACGCTAAATTGAAAAACGAGAACATATCTATTGATTGGTATAAAAAGGAGTTTTTAAATCCGAATTTACCGGCAAAAGAAATTGCAATCAATTCCGGCTTGAACAAAAAGACCATTCATAATATGTTCAACTCATCAACGAAAGAAATCATTATTGATGCAGCTAATGAACATTATGATGTATTATATGAGAGCATAAAAGCGTTAGTAGAAACAGAACACGAATTAGAACTTACTTTGACAATAAAGTTCAAAGGAGTTTCTGTTGACCTGAATGTTAGTGAAAGTTTAATCGTAATAAATACTCTTGCAGTTAAAAGAGCTGAGTTACGTGGCGGACTTTGGAGCACAGCAGGAAAAAGAGTTGAAAACCCATTAATGAAAACTCTTTGCAAGCTTTATTCAGTAAGCGAAGACAATTACAAAGCAAAATTCGTAAAAGACAATGCAAAAGGATTTGATAGAGAAATTGATTTTTACTTGCTTAAAGATGGTAAAGAATTTTTGTGCGAAGTGAAATTAATGGGAAGCGGAAATCCTGAAAGTGCAGATGCAGTAATTGCAAGAGCAACTAATGTTTTCGTTGCAGACAAACTTTCAATTCAGAATAAAAATCAACTTGAACATTTAGGTATTAACTGGATTGAAATGAGAAGTGAAAATGGCTTCAAGCGTTTTAAAATTGCATTGGAAAATTTAGGAATTCCTCACAAGGACTTATCAGGAAACTTTGACGAAAAATTAGAGATGATTTTTAAAGAAATATTTGCCTAACCATTTGGTGGCACATTTGCTTTTTTGCTACCTCACAAAGCCAAACAAAAAAAGCAAAAGAGCCACCAAGCCAACGCACCAAGACAGCAGTAAAATGGACATACAACAACACGAAAGAAAAGAAGGGCAGCACCTAACATAGAAGGACTAAACCGAAGCGCAACGCAGTGAAGGTTCGGCTTTAGTCTATTGTTGACAGATGCTTTCGCTAGCCCTACTTTGTGTTGTTATGGGGTTTGCTTTTTAATCGATACATTTTT
>VEQH01000079.1 GCA_018883325.1 Flavobacteriales bacterium
AATTAATAGAATATATATTAAAATCGAAATTGGATAAAACAAATATCTCCAGTTTTTAAGCAAGATTTCAGGATTTTGTAAAATAGTATAATTGAGAAATAATTGAAGGATAAAAAAAGCCAATAAAGCCAATTGAATAATTCTGTTTTTTCCTTTTACTAAAAAACTCAAAACAAAAGCAATCAAGCTTAAAGCGCTTGAAATCAAAACGTTCAACCACGGAAATAAATCTAGAACAACAACTTTATAAGTAACAAAAATTACTACCATTGCTAAAATTACTGTCACCAAAAGTGTTAATCGTTTATAATTCAAAGTGATGTAAATTATTGAAATAGATTACTATTACTTATGTTCTTTTCTTCTTGATTTTTCAGTAGCACAAACAAGTTGCCATAAAGCACGTGCACCAACATTTGCATCCCAATCACCATTTTCACCTGGAGCAACCTCATTTAAGTCAAACCCAATTATTGTTCTTCCTGATGCGACTAATTTAATAAATAAATAAGCAATTTCCTGTAAATCAAAACCTCCGATTACTGGTGTTCCCGTATTCGGGCATAATTCTGGACGCAAACCATCGATGTCAAAAGAAATATAAACATGATGTGGCAAATAATTTATAATTTCTTCAACCTGATCTTTCCAAGTTTTCCCTGCATATTGCTCTGATTTCAAATCCCAATCGTAAAAAGTCTTAACTCTGTTTTCTGAGTGACTGTAATCAACTTCGCGTTCAGAAATATCTCTTATCCCAACCTGTACTAATTTTTGCATATTGGAACAATTTTTCAGAACGTTATCCATAATACTTGCGTGGGATTGAGCAAAACCTTCATAAGCTTCACGCAAATCTGCATGCGCATCAATTTGTAAAATTCCAAAATGCTCATATTTCTCGTTAAGCGCTTCAATCAATCCCAAAGGAACGGAATGTTCTCCTCCCAAAACTGCTGGAATTTTTCCTTCTTTTAACAAACCAAGACATCTTTCTTTCAAATTCTCTTTCAACGCAAGGTGAGCAGCATTAATTTCATCAATTTGCGATTGATATTTTTTCATTGCTACTTCTTCACCATGTTCCTCAAGATAAGAAATGTATTCAATGCTTAAATCACAACAACGATCATTAATTTCTTTCCAATCCTCTGAAATTGGTGCCATAAATACTTTTGTATTGTATGCTTTATCAAGATTGGGGTGATAAAAATCTAATTGTGTTGACGCATCTAAAATTGCCTTTGGACCATTGCTTGTCCCTTTACCATAGGAAGCTGTTGCATCCCAAGGAATAGGAATGATAACTATTGAAGCTTCTTCCTCCGAATATGGAAATCCGAAAATATTTCCATTTGCAATTCCAACGCCATTTGGATCAAAATCTGTCATTTCTGCTTTTCTTTATAAAATTCTACTGCTTTTCTAACCGAACCATGAGCTTTCAATAATTCCTGTGCCAACTCATACGGAATTTCTATTTCACTCATAATCATACGCGTACCTCTATCAACCAATTTATGATTGCTTAACTGCATATCAACCATTTTGTTGCCTTTCACTTTCCCTAATTTAATCATCAAGGAAGTCGATATCATATTTAATATTAATTTTTGAGCTGTACCTGACTTCATCCTTGTACTTCCAGTAACAAATTCAGGGCCTACTTCAGGCGTAATTGCAAAATCTGCCAATTCAGCAAGCGGTGAGTTTGGATTGCAAGAAATTCCAGCTGTTAACAAGCCTCTTTTCTTTGCGTTTTCTAGTGCACCAAGTACATAAGGTGTTCTACCAGATGCTGCGATTCCAACTACAGTATCGTTTTCAGACACTGCAAAGTTTGATAAATCTTTCCAGCCTTGTTCTTTGTCGTCTTCTGCAAACTCAACAGCTTTACGAATTGCATGGTCTCCACCTGCAATTAAACCTACAACAATACCATGATCAATTCCAAATGTTGGTGGGCACTCACTTGCATCAACAATTCCAAGTCGTCCACTTGTTCCTGCGCCAAGGTAAAACAATCTACCTCCCAATCGCATTCTTTCAAAACAAGCATCCACAAAACGTTCGATTGCCGGAATTTCTTTTTCAACAGCAAATGCTACTTTTTTATCTTCTGAATTTATTCCCTGCAATAACTCCAAAGTGGACATTTCATCCAAATGATCAAAATTCGAAGCCGATTCTGTGATATTTTTCATACTTAAATGAGATATGCTTTGGATTCAGTAGCAGATAAATCAACTTCCACTCTATCCTTCAAAGTCGTAGATAAACTTAAACCAACATAATCTGCTTTTATTGGAAAACGACGATGCTGTCTGTCAACTAAAGTTACCGTTTTTATTGCTTTTGTAGATTGTTCTAAAAATTTCATCAAAGAATACTGCATCGTTTTCCCAGAATTTATAACATCGTCTACTAATACGATGAATCCTTTCTTAAAAACTTCTTTATCAATTGACAACTGAATAGGCTCGCTCCAAGGTTCTTCTTTATTTACTTTAATCTCAAAACAAACAACCTCAAGATCTGAATCCTGTTTAATTATTTCTGCAAATTTCTTCGCGAGCTCATAACCATTTCCAACAATTCCACCAATAAAAATTTTCTCCTCCTCAAAACAATTTTCTAGAATTTGATGACCTAGACGAATAATTTTTTGCTGAATTTGAGCGTGATTTAAAAATACCTGCATTTTGAAAAATATTTAGGCAAAGATAGGATTTAAAGGTTGAGGGAATTAAAAGAAAGCTGAAAAATAAAAAAGGCTACCAAAATTGATAGCCTTTTATGTTTATTTTAAAATTACTTTTTCTGTATTAAGAATTCTGTTCTTCTATTTTCTTGGTGTTCTTCTTCTGTACATTCAACACCGTCGTCACATCTATTTTTCAATCTAGATTCTCCATAACCTTTGTAAGTAATTCTACTAGGATCTTTGATTCGTTTTTTGATGTAAGTAGCAGCAGAAACGGCTCTTCTTTGTGCTAAAGCTTCGTTGTATGCATCTGAAGCTCTACAGTCTGTATGAGAACCTAATTCGATTTTTATCGTTGGGTTGTCATTCATTACTTGAACTACTTTGTCAAGAATGATTTTTGCATCAGGACGAATATTGCTTTTATCTAAGTCATAAAGAATTAAGAAAGGACCAATATTAACTGAATCTTTATTTATAGTTAACAAGTATGATAATTTAATAACTGAATCCATTCCTAAGGTTTCATTCAACTCAAAAGTTTGGTTTAAGTAACCTTCAGCTGAAACAAAAACTTCATATTTCAATTCGTCTCCGAAGTTTTTACCTTTTGTAATTTCAGAAACGAAGTCTCCATTTTTACCTGTTTTTTGTTCTTCTTCTGTTTTAGACTTTAATCTGAATTCAACTTTCGCATTTTCAATTAAAGCTCCACTGTTTTTATCAGCTACAGTTCCTTCGATTGTATATTTGAAGAAAGGTAGAATCATTTTCATGTCATCATCCAACAATACTTTTTTGTGAACTTCTTGGTATGCAAGGTCACAGTTAGTTGAAAATTTTTCTTTATAAGGATCTTTAACTGAAGAGTTGTAATAGAATGCTAATTCATATTCTTTACATTTTTCCAATTTGTGGAAAAATCCACCATCTCTAATTCTTGGCGAAATAACTGTTGCTGTTTGATCGGCACAATTAATACATGTTATAGTTACATACGAATTTTCAGGAAGTGGTTTACCTTTTACGTGAATAATTTCACCGTTTAAGAAAGCTACATTTTTAACTTTAGGATCCGATATTTTAACTTCGTAAATATCTTTTTCACCTAATCCACCTTTTCTGAAAGATGTTAAATAAGCTTTGGTACCATCTGCAGTGTGTGTGTAAAAATAATCATCCCCAACACTATTAATAGGATAACCTAAATTCACAGGTTTGGACCAAACTCCATTTTCATCACGAACAGTCATAAAAATATCAAACAAGCCCATACTTGTTGAATCTTCACTTGAAAAATAAAGCGTTGCATTATCCAATCCCATAAACGGCGATTCTTCTGCGCTCCAAGAATTGATATCACCACCCATGTTTTTTGCATCAGTCCAAGTTCCATTTACTCTTTCCATAAAGTAAATATCTCTTTTTCCATAGCCTCCTTTTTTATCGGAAACAAAGAAAATCATATTACCATCAGGAGAAACAGTGTAATGTGTTTCCCACCAAGTACCCTCATTTACTTTAGCATTATCAACAGGTCTCATGTTTGTAAACTTGTTGTCTATAAAATCAGTGTAATAAATATCACCAATTCCATTCTTGTCGTTGTAAAGATAGATTCTTCTTTCATCGATACTTACACTCACTGTTGACTCATTTGATTGAGGACGGTTCATGCTTAATCTGTATGGAGGATTCCAAGTTTGGTCAATCTTTACATTCGCTTGATAAATATCTTCTGAATAGTGATTCAACATCGGATCTCTAAAATTTTCAGTTGATTTATCCTCCCAAGGTCTTCTAGATGTGAAATACAAAGCTTCACCATCAATTGAAATATTAGAAGAAAAATCAGCATAAGGAGTATTTATCACAGGTCCTAGATTTTTCACAATATCAGAAGTAGGATTTGCAATTTGTCTTTTAGCAACGCCACATTGAATTATTCTCTTTTTCGCTTCTGGTATCAATTCAGATTCTTTAGTCGTATTATCCAAAAACTTCTGGTAGTTTTCTACAGCTTTTTCAAATTGTTCATCCAAATGGTATGCTCGACCTAAATGATAAAAAACATCAGCAGGAACTGCATCTTCACGCGTTGTATAAATGTCAAAGTTTTTATCGATTGGATAAGTTGCCGCTTTTGTCAAGTATTTAATTGCTTTAATGTAATCTTGACGCATATCCAATTCAATGAAACCCTTTCTGTAATTGTAATTACCACTTTCTGGATTAATTTCTAATAAACGATTAGTAATTAAGTCAGCAAAATGATAAAAATTTTCTTGAAGAAAACGAGAGGATTGAACAACTAAATCTTTTTCACTTGCTGTTGCAATCAAATTTTTCACTTCTGGCTCAGAGTATTGCGCTTTCAAAGAAAACGTTAACAATAATAAAACTATGACTAAAAATTTTTGCATGATGTGGTTTTTATTTGTAGATAGGTATTGTTATAATTTAAAATTCACTGTTGACATCAAATGCTTCAAGGTAATCTGCAACTCTTCTTACGAATTGTCCTCCTAATGCACCATCAACAACACGGTGGTCATAAGAGTGAGAAAGGAACATTTTATGTCTAATTCCAATAAAATCACCTTCAGGAGTTTCAATAACAGCAGGAACTTTTCGGATTGCTCCCAATGCTAAAATTGCAACTTGTGGCTGATTTATAATTGGTGTCCCCATTACATTTCCAAATGAACCAACATTTGTTACTGTATAGGTTCCTCCTTGAATATCTTCTGGTTTTAATTTATTCGCTCTTGCACTATTTGCTAACCCGTTTACAGATTTCGTTAAACCTGTTAAATTCAATCGGTCCGCATTTTTAATCACAGGTACAATTAAATTTCCAGATGGAAGTGCCGTTGCCATTCCAATATTAATATCTTTTCTTTTAATTATGTTATTTCCAGAAACAGAAACATTCACCATTGGGAAATCTTTTATCGCTTTCACAATAGCTTCAATCATAATTGGTGTAAATGTAATATTTTCTCCTTCTCGTTCCAAGAACTTCTTTTTGACCTTGTTACGCCAGTTGACGATATTTGTTACATCTGCTTCAACGTACGAAGTTACGTGTGGAGAAACATGAACAGACATCAACATGTGATCCGAAATTAATTTACGCATGCGATCCATTTCGATGATTTCATCACCTGGATTTGGTAAAACAATTGGTTCTTTTATATTCATTAAGAAATTTCCACCAACATTATTCGTTGCAACAACTTGAGGTGCAGGTGCTGGACTAACTGCTTTTTGCACTGATTCAACAACTGGTGTTGCTATAACATCAGATTTAGTCTCTAAGAATAATAAAATATCTTTTTTCGTGATTCTACCTTCTTGACCTGTGCCTGAAATTGAATTTAATTGAGCTTGAGAAATCCCTTCTTTTTCAGCGATACTTCTCACAAGTGGAGAAAGGAATTTACCTGAATCACTATTTTTTGATAGTTTTTCAGTTGCGCCATTGCTGTTGACAACTTGAGCAACTTGAACTTCTGTTTTAACCTCTTGAACTGCTGTAGCAGCCGCAGAATTGTTTGATACACTTTCACCACCTGTGGATAAAATCGCAATTACATCTCCAACTTGAGCTACTTGATCTTTTTCAAATAAGATTTTAACCAAAACTCCAGCAGCCTCTGATGGAAGTTCATTATCAACTTTGTCAGTTGCTACTTCAACAAGTGGTTCATCAATTCCAACATTGTCTCCAACGTTTTTCAACCAATTAGTAATTGTTGCCTCTGTAACACTCTCCCCCATTTTGGGAAGTCTAATTTCGATTTCTGCCATAACTTTTATATTCTACTAATAGAAAGCGCGGTAAAGATAATAATTACCATTGAATTAGGGAAACAATATATAATTTATCTATCTAATTCATTCCAATTGTTAATGATAATCATAAAATCTAATCCGACACGATAGTTTTTTGCATAAAATAAATTGCTGTTATCATCTGCTTCTTTTTCGACTTGAAATGGCCTTAAAATACCTTCTTTTATAATTGGTAACTTTTTCAAATTGGAATCTTTAGATGAGAAATAACCAACAAAAGTCTTTTTACCGATAAGTATATGCAGTAGATTTCTAATAAATTTAGCTTTGTTTTTATATGCAAAAATTAATATTGGAGAAAATGCTAAAAACCCAAGACTTAAGGTAAAATCCAAGATTCGTTTTGATCTCAAATTCTCTGGTTTACTTATCGCATTAAAATTTAAAGCATACAAGTCACCTGAAGTATCAATTGAATTACTTCCTATCAAATAACTCGTTTCTGGTGGAGCAATTTTAAAATCAATATCAATTGAATTAATCTTTGTCATGACTTCTATTATTTCTTTAGAAGTCAAATCTTTAGAACAAAAAATTAACTCATTGATTTTATAAATATCAACAACTTGATCGATTTGTCCTTTCAGACCAATTGAATTAGGATAAGTTTCCTCAATTCCAATACCATAAACTACTTCAATTGAAGGATAAGTATTGCTTAATATAAATTCAACTCTTTTAAATTCTTCTTCTTTACCAATTATTGCAAAACGCTTTTTAGGAGCTTTTGGAAAACTAAATGAGTTTGATTTGAATAGATTCCAAAAAATTCGAGTTAAATAAAAGCCAAAAATCACCCAAATTGTTCCAAGCAAAATATATAAACGTGAGAATTGCCAATCTTTTGGAAGTAAAGCATAAATGGTCAATATAAAAATAGTTCCAAAAAAGGTAGATTTCAAAATCGTTTTCCTACTTACGCCTTTGTCGTAAACTCCAAAAATCAAGGCTGAAATAAGCCAAACTGAAGCGTAAATTGGAATTTGAACTTTTAAAGCAAAATCTGGAAAATGAATATCATGATTCGACCATTGATTTGTAATTAAAAGTAAACCTGACAGAAAAATGGTGAAATCAATAATAGGTAATGCGGCTTTTTTAATCAAGCGATTTCCCAAGGCCATTGAAGCTCTAAAATAAATTGCTAAATTGATAGCAAATGAAAAGAGTTTGGCGTTATTGTTTGAAAAATGCTTGTTTGCAAACAAAATCATCGCTCGGTAAAACACAAAAACATAATTGACACTACTCTTTTTTGTACTTTCTCCTTTATAATGAATAATCTTTGTTTGAGGAAAATAGAAGTTTTTGTAGCCACCCAATTGAATTCGGTAAGATAAATCTATATCTTCACCATACATAAAAAACTGTTCGTCTAATAAACCAATTTTATCAAGTGTTTCTGCTCTAAGCAGCATAAAAGCACCGCTTAAAACATCTACTTCATTGATGTCAAATTCACTTAAAAAACCTAAGTGGTATTTACCAAATGTTCTTGATTTTGGAAAAATACTTGCTAAACCGAAAATTTTATAAAACGAAACAGAAGGTGTCGGCAAACCTCTTTTTGACTCAGGTAAAAACTTCCCTTTTCCATCTACCATCCTCACTCCTAGCCCACCTGCATCCGGATGTTCATCCATGAAAGCAACTGTTTTATTGAAGGTATCCTCTTCAATAACTGTATCTGGATTTAACAACAAAACATAACGCGCATCACTCAAATGAATCGCTTGATTGTTTGCTCTTGAAAATCCCACATTGTCTTTATTTGCAATGACATTTACGTTTGGGAATTTCTCGCGAACCATTGCAACTGAACCATCAATTGAATTATTATCAACTACAAAAACTTGAACTTTTAATTGCTTCGAAGCAGATTCGACCGCATTTAAACATTGTTCGAGGAAATATTCAACATTGTAGTTGACAATGACAACTGATAAATCAAATGAATGGGTTTTATTCATCACGCATTTTCAATTGCAATACATGAAATCTCAATTGTAACATCTAATGGAAGTCTTGCCACTTGCACGGTTTCTCTTGCAGGAGGTATACCTTTGAAATAACTCGCATAAATTTCATTCACTTTTGCAAAATCATTCAAATCTTTTAGGAAAATACTGCATTTCACAACATTTTCTAAAGTCATTTCTGCTGCTTCCAACAAACGTTCTATGTTTTTTAGAACACGATGGGTCGCTTCTTCAATTGTTGCGATTTCAAGTTGTCCTGTTTCTGGATTTAATGGAATTTGTCCACTCACAAAATACATCCCATTTATTAAAATAGCTTGACTGTAAGGACCAACTGGAGCTGGTGCATTTGGTATTTGAATTGCTTTTTTGCTCATTTAAAAAGTAAAATTGTTTGTTAGACTCAAATTTCTACATTTGCAAAGAAACAAAATTCAATTAAAGTGAAAGTGTTAATCGTTGATTTTTATGACTCATTTACTTATAATTTAGCTCACTACTTCGAAAAGCTTGATTGTGAAATTAATGTGGTTAGAAATGATGAGCTCGATTTAAATACACTTTTAAATTACGATAAACTTGTTCTTTCTCCTGGTCCGGGTTTGCCTAGGGAGAAACAAAATCTATTTACAATTTTAGAACAATTTAGTGGTAAAATTCCAATTTTAGGTATTTGCCTAGGAATGCAAGCAATTGGTGAATACATGGGTGGAAGCATTCAAAATCAGTCGATTGTAAAACACGGAGTTGCTGAAAAAATAACGATTACTAACACTAAAAATTTGTTTCAATCATTTCCAGACTCTATTCTCGTTGGACTTTATCACAGCTGGGAAGTCGTGCAAATCCCCAAAGAGAATATCTCCTCTATTTCTGAAAACAAGGTCATTATGGCGATTGAATTTCCAGAAAAAAAACTCTTCGGAGTTCAATTTCATCCTGAGTCAATTTTAACTGAAAACGGACTTTTATTATTACGTAATTTCTTAAACCTTAACTAATATGAAATCAATTATCTTTCTTGTGTTTTTACTTTTCAGTGCAAATTCTTTTGCGCAATCGTGTCTTGGACAATGGGTAACAATCGATGATGAAACGGGTGAAAAAAAATCCGTAGTTGAACTGTATAAAAAAGACGACAAATTGTTTGGTAAAATCGTTTACTTGTTTCCCCGCAAAGGAGTTGAGAAAGATCCAAAATGCAAAGAATGTACTGGAGATTTAAAAAACAAGCCTATCGAAGGAATGGTTATCGCTAAAAATTTAAAATGGAATGAAAGCGAATGGGCGGGTGGAACAATTTTAGACCCGGAAAATGGAAAAGTTTACACCGTAAAAATTTGGATTAATCCTGACAACTTTAAAAAACTGAATGTCAGAGGCTACATTGGTCCTTTTTACCGCACACAAACTTGGATTAAAGCAGAAAAAGAATATTAATTCATTTTTTTTAAACTTTTCTTAGCCGTTTTTGTTTATTCAAAAAAAAATATTTGAATGAAAAATATCTTCTTATTCCTAATAATCACTTTAGTTTCTTTTACAATCTACTCTCAAAACAGTCTTGTTAAAGGAAAAGTAACGAATAGTTTAAACAATCAGCCTATTCCATTTGCTAAAATTATAGCAATCGATCAACAAAAAGGTGCAATTTCTGACGAAAATGGAATGTACGAAATAACGGGGTTAAATCCTGGTATTTACTCTTTCAAAGCAACGGTTGCTGGCTTCAAAGAATTGGTTTTAAACGAAGTAACTGTTACAAATGCGCGTTCAATTGAGTTAAATTTCGCGCTTGAAGAAATCATTTTAGAACAAGAAGAAGTGGTTGTTAAAGCTTCTCCTTTTCAACGCAAATCTGAATCGCCTGTTTCGTTAAAAACTTTGAACGCTACAGAAATAGAACGTTTACCTGGCGCTGGACGTGATGTGAGTAAAGTTATTGCAGCTCTTCCTGGTGTTGCTTCGCGTGCAACTTTCAGAAACGACATCATCATCCGTGGTGGTTCACCTGGAGAGAATAAATTTTACCTTGACGGAATCGAAGTTCCAAATATCAATCACTTTGCTACACAAGGAAGTAGCGGTGGACCAGTTGGATTGTTAAATGTGAACTTTATTCGTGAAGTTGATTTCTACTCGGGTGCTTTTCCTGCTAATCGAGCAAATGGATTGAGTTCTGTACTTTCCTTTAAACAAAAAGACGGAAATCAAGATGCTTTCATTACCAATTTCGCTTTAGGTTCAAGTGATGCGGCTCTAACTTTTGACGGGCCAATTGGCAAAAAAGTAGATTTCATTTTCTCTGCTAGACGTTCTTATTTACAATTTTTATTTGCTGCTTTACAATTGCCGATTTTACCAACTTATAACGACTTTCAATATAAATTCAACTTTAAAGTCAACGATAAAAACAAAATTACTTTCATTGGTTTAGGTGCAATTGATGATTTCAGATTGAATGCAAAAGTGAACGACAAGGTTACAGATTCTGCAACAAGAGAAAGTAACAATTACATTTTAAACAATTTACCGCTTCAAAAACAGTGGAATTATACAGTAGGTATAAACTGGCTTCATTATTCTAAAAATTCATATCAAAACATTATCATCAGTAGAAATATGTTGAATAATTCTGCTACAAGAACTTCTAATAAAATTCCTGCACCAAATAATGTAATTTTAGATTATTCTTCTTTTGAAGCAGAAAATAAATTCCGTTTTGAGCATACTTACAACAAAAACGGTTGGAGATTAAACACGGGTGTTGGTTACGAATATGCTAAATATTTTAACTCAACTTTTAATAGAGTTACAATTCAAGGTGCGCCTGTGTTGATCGACTTTGAATCCACTTTAGGTTTACACAAAGTTGCAATGTTCGGACAACTTAGTAAATCACTTTTGAAAGAAAAACTTAATATTTCATTGGGTTTAAGAACTGATGTTAATAGCTACGCAAAAAGTATGATGAATCCATTGGATCAATTATCACCAAGTTTTTCTGTGAACTACCGTTTCAACAGTCAATGGGCTTTGAATGGAAATATTGCTCGCTACCACCAATTGCCAGCCTACACAATTTTAGGTTATAGAGATGCGAATGGCGTTCTTAAAAACAAAGAAAATGATTTGAGATATATCAGTGCGGACCACTTCGTTTTGGGAACTGAATATCTAACAAAATTCGATTCTCGTTTCACTTTAGAAGGATTTTTCAAAAGCTACAACCGCTACCCTTTCTCATTGAAAGATTCATTGAGTTTAGCAAATATTGGTTCCGATTTTGGTGTTGTTGGAAACGAAGAAGTTAAATCGATTTCTACTGGAAGAACCTATGGAGTTGAGTTTTTATACCAACAAAAAATGTACAAAGGTTTCTATGCAATCCTAGCTTACACTTATGTTGTTTCAGAATTTAAAGACAAAAACAATTCGTATGTTCCAACTTCTTGGGATAGCCGAAATATTGTTTCTTTAACGGGAGGAAAACGTTTCAAAAAAGGATGGGAAGTTGGTTTCCGTTGGTTGTTTTCAGGTGGTTCACCTTATACGCCTATAGATGTGGCAACTTCTAGTTTAATTCAAAACTGGGACATCAACGGTCAAGGGCTTTTGGATATCAATCGATTAAATACGCAAAGAGAATCGAATTTTCACCAATTGAATTTGCGAGTTGACAAGAAAATTTTCTTGGATAAGTTCAATATGAATTTCTACCTTGATATTCAAAATGTTTACGGTTATAAAGCTAAGTTGGCTCCACAACTTTTGGTTGAAACAGACGCAAATGACAACCCGATTGTTGACCCGAATGACCCAACTCGCTACAAAACGAAATTCATCGAAAACACAAATGGAATCGTTCAACCAACAATTGGAATTATTTTGGAATTTGCTGTGAAGAAAGGAAACAAAGTAGCTGGAAAATAATCTAGAAAAGAACTACTTTTATAGCTACCATTAACTTTTGATTTACAAGTAAGGCTACAAAATAGATTCCACTTTTTAAGTCTGGAAGTTTGAATTCAAAATCAGTATTTTCAATGCTAATTTCTTGAATTATTTGTCCACTTGTATTACGGATTTGAAGCTTAGCGTTTTGCGTTAAATCTTTTTCTAAAAGCTTTGTCTTTATACGTTGAGTTTCTGAAAAATACTCAAAAGTAGATTGATTTTGAATTTCAGGTAGTGCTAAAGGCTCGCAGTTTGTTGCATGTTCGTACAATAATGGTGTAGATATAGTTCCAATAACTGTAATTTCTTTATTCGGACAAATTGCATAAATCAAAGGATAGTAATCTACACTGAAGTCATTCATTATTTGAGTAAGTAGATTTCCCTCTGGATTGATTTGCGGATAATTTGTGCCTTCCACCCAGTTTCCTTGCGTGTTTCCACTTATACTGTAGAATTCGTCTGTACCGTTGTTTAAATCAAGTTCAATTGCGAAAACAAAAACATCATTGGTACTTGTACCTGGACCATAATTATCAAAAAGATTTGAAAGAGCATTCGTTTGGTGATAATTCCAACAAAAAGGACAATGACACGCAAAAAAATCAATGTAAACGGTTTTGCCTTGATCTAAATATTCGTAAAGTGTATGTTCGTTTCCGTTAATATCGGTCAGTATAAAATTAGGAGCAATTGCACCATCTTCAAGTTGTGCATTGACAGGGAAACAAACCAAAAGAAATAAGTAAAACTGAATAATTTTTTTTTTGAAAGGCATATAATGTAGGTTAGATTTTAAAAACGAGAAAAATCGAAACAAATTATAAAACAAGCTTGATGTTGAAGAAAATTGTGGGAACAAAAAACTCAAACACTTAATTTTTTCAAAATTTCATCTACCCGATTTGGAGATACCGCCACCTCGTGAATAGTGTTAACAACAAATGAACCACCATCCGATTTTATATAGCTGGTAATAAAATTCACATTTACAATAAAGGATTTGTGACATCTTACAAAATCCGAAGATTCGTTTAAAACATACTCAAAATACTTTAAGTTTTTGGATGAAGTAATTTTTTCATCATTTTCTAAAGTAATATCCGTGTAAGATCCATCAGCTTTGAAAAACAAAATTTCATCTAGCTTTACAAATCGCACGGAACTTATCGTGTGAATAGCTATTTTTTTAGTTGAGGACTGATTTAAATTAGAACGCAATGTTGAAAAATCTGTCTTTTTGCTGATATTTCGCTCAAATCTATTTACGGCATCTTTAATGGATTCTTCATCAAGTGGTTTCAATAAATAATCAATTGCTGATAACTTAAAAGCTCGAATCGCATAATGATTGTAAGCCGTTGTGAAAATGATAGAGAAATCAACCTCGTTTTCGTCAAAAAACTCTAATAATTCTAAACCACTATGTCCTGGCATTTCAATATCCAAGAAAATTAAGTTTGGTTTAAACTTTCGAATTGCCTTCACTCCTTCAGGTAAGTTAGCACATAATTCCAATACCTCCACATTTGAACAAACGGTATTCAACATTCCTTTTAGAAGTTGACGCGCCATTGGTTCATCATCTATAATTATCGCTTTAATTGTATTCATTTTTTTGTTACTTGAATGGTAAGTATTACTCGTGTTCCGATGGCTTGATTGTGTTCGTCTGTTTTGTCTTCTATGAGAACACCAACATTAGCAATGGAATTTAATATTTCTAATCTGCGTTCGTTTTCTTTAGTAGAAAAACCAGCACCCGCATTTTGACCGTTTCGTTTGTTATTGATTTCATTCGCTCGCTTTCTTCCAATTCCATTATCGTCAATCACAACAATTAAATTCGTTTCTTCAATTGAAAAATCAACCGTTAGTTTTTTAGGATTTGAAGAATGTAAAAGTCCGTGTTTAACTGCATTTTCTAAGTAAGGCTGAATCAACATCGAGGGAATAAAAATGGTATCGACATCAGAAACATTTACCGAAATATGGAACTCAAAATCGTCTTGAAAACGCATTTTTTCTAACTCTAAGTACAACTCAATCGCATTTAATTCATCATTTAAAGTAATTTTTTCCTTCTCAGACATTTCTAAAATCGATCGCGTTAATTTGGAAAATTTAGATAAATAATTGGTTGCTTTGGTTCTATCATTCAGATAAATATATGCTTGAATGGTGTTTAATGCATTGAAAATAAAATGCGGATTCATTTGAGATTTTATGGAAGAAAGTAAGGACTTACTTAAGTTTGATTCCAATTTAATTTTATCGTTAATCAAGTTATTTCTCATTTTTATTAACCTCAATTG
>VEQH01000080.1 GCA_018883325.1 Flavobacteriales bacterium
GGTTCAATTTCGATAACTTATGGTCCTAATTCGGGGAATAAAACCGATGCCGTTTCCGATGATCAGGCCGAGTACATTTCTTCTTCGCGTGCGATTCGTGCACGAGTTGGAACAGGTGCGAACGGCACAATTGGTGGACAAATGCAAGCCTCTGGAACAGGCGCTGACAGTACGGTTTTAAAATTTCGAGTAACAGTTTTGAACGACTGTCCAGCATTTTTATGCAATCCAACGATTTCAAACTCAGCGTACATTTATGGAACAGGAAATATCTCTGGAAATCAGTACAACAATGGAGGCGTTTCGGATAGTTATAATAGTCAAGGCTGTCCATTGACGGCAAGTAATGCTTTGACGGTGAGTGTTACCAGTTGTCCACCTTTTGCGATCACGAACAATACCGTTTGTGTGGGTCAAACCTTGAATTTTGGAACAAGTTCAAGTTCTTCGATAGCCACTTATTCTTGGACCGGCCCGAATGGATTTACCTCAAGTTTGAGCAATCCCACCATTAGCAACGTTAGTTCTGCCAACTCAGGTACTTATTCATTGACGATTTCTTTTCCAAGTTTGGGAGGCTGTGGCATAACGGTAAGCAAAACAATTACGATTCTAAACCCACCTGTTTTAAGTTTAGTGAACCTAAGCAATGTCACTTGTTTTGGACTCAACAACGGTTCGATTCAAGTTGCTGCAACAGGAACAAACACACTCACTTACGCCTGGAGTAATTCACTGACGAGCACTACGATTTCTAACCTTGCACCAGCTAATTACACCGTTACCGTCACCGATGGAATCGGTTGTACCGCCAGCCAAACGTATACAATAACCCAACCCACCCAACTTACAGCAAGTGCGAGTGTAACTTCCAACTACAATGGTAGAGATATTTCGTGCAACGGCGCAGCAGATGGAAGTGCCTTGGTAACCTTTAGTGGTGGCACTGCACCTTACAGTATTTTATGGAACAACAACGCTAACACAGCCGCGATTAATAACCTTGGACCAGGAACCTACACCGCAACCATTACCGATGCGAAAGGCTGTGTCAAAACAGCATCTGTTACCTTAACCCAACCCACAGTTGTGGTACTTTCTAGCACTCAAGTAAACATCGACTGCTTTGGGCAAAACACTGGCGCGGTTGATTTAAGCGTTTCAGGCGGCACACCCGGTTACACCTATTTATGGACAAACAGCGCAACAACAGAAGATTTAAGCAGTCTTTCCGCAGGATCTTACAGCGTTAGCGTTCGGGATTTGAACAACTGCACCAAAACACGAACCGTTTCCATTACGCAACCAGCAGCACCACTAGCATTGACGATGAGTGTCACGAACGTTGCTTGCTTTGGTAACACAACAGGCGCTGTTAACTTATCTGTTTCAGGAGGCACAGCACCTTATATTTACTTGTGGTCGAATAACGCTTCAACACAAGATTTAAGTAGCTTGGGATCGGGAACCTATTCCGTTACCGTCACCGATAACAAAGGCTGTGCGCAAACACTTTCTACACCTGTCACTCAACCCTCAGGGCCATTAGCATCCACACTTTCAGCAAGCAATATTGCTTGTTTTGGCAACGCAACAGGTGCCATCGACCTCACGCCAACAGGAGGCACACCACCATACACTTATCTTTGGTCGAACACAGCGACTACCCAAGATTTGAGTGGATTGACCCCAGGAACTTACACCGTCACAATCAAAGATGCAAACAATTGCACCAGTACCAACACCGCAAGCTTGACCCAACCCACAGCCGCTTTAAGTGCAACAGCTACGAGCATTAACCCAAGCTGTTTTGGCGCAACAAACGGAAGCATTGACGTGACAGTCAACGGTGGAACAGCACCTTATTTTTACGCTTGGTCAAATACAGCGACCACGCAAGACTTGAACAACGTAGGAGCAGGAACTTATAATTTGGTCATCACCGACGCGCGTGGCTGTACCTTTAATATACTGCGCACCTTGGGACAACCCACACCAGCAGGCATTGCACTTAACCCCACCAATGTACTTTGTTACGGCGAGCAAACAGGAGCAGTCACCCTCACCGTCATCGGTGGAACCGCACCTTACAACTACTTGTGGTCGACCAATGCAACGACACAAAACATCAACAACCTAAGCGCAGGAACCTATTCCGTAACTGTAACCGATGCTCAAAACTGTCAAATCAATGGCAACACAATCGTTACCCAACCAAGCGCTCCTTTAGCTATTGCTGAGACACATATTGACGCTTTATGCGTTGGCGCACAACAAGGTTCGATTGACTTAAGCGTTTCAGGAGGAACAGGAATCTACACCTATCAGTGGAACAACAATGAAACAAGCGAGGACGTTGCAAACCTCGTTGCAGGAACCTATTCCGTAACTGTCAAAGACCAAAACGATTGTCAAGCAAGTCGCTCGATTACGATTTTAGACCCTTCCAACACGATGGTGTTATCTGAAACCCACACGAATGTAACGTGTTTTGGTGACGACAATGGAACAATTAACCTTACGGTAAGCGGAGGCGCAGGAAATTACACCTATTTATGGAACAATAGCGCAACGACACAAGACCTCACGAACCTTGCAGCCGCAAATTACTTTGTGACAGTGACCGATGCAAACAACTGCCAATCGTTTATTTCCACACTCATCACTTCTCCATTGGCACCTTTGAGTGTGACAGGATTTAGAACCGATATGCGTTGTTTTGGAGAAGCATCCGGTTCATTCACATTGACAACAACAGGTGGCACACAACCTTATGCTTACACGTGGAACACAGGCGCTACGACCGAAGATTTAACCGATTTGTACAAAGGAGATTACACCCTTTTAGTACGTGATTTAAACAACTGTACCACGACGTATTCTGCCACGATTTTCGAACCCTTGGATTTAGTCATAGGTCGCGCAATTACCCCCGTTCGCTGTTTAGGTGGAAGTGATGGCGCAATCGATATGACCCCAGCAGGAGGAATCGTACCTTATACTTACCAATGGAGCAATGGAGCAACGACCCAAGACATCAGCGGACTGACAGCAGGAACTTACCGCATTATCTTACGTGATTTCAACAATTGCATCGACAGTTTAGACATCAGCGTCAATGAACCAAGCGCAATCGGTTTATTTGAAATCCACAGTGATGTGAGCTGTTTTGGCGGAAGCAATGGAAGCATATTTGTTGCTGCCAATGGCGGGAATTTGAACTTCACCTATACGTGGAGCAATGGCTTGACAGGAAATGTACTCAATAACTTAGCTACAGGACTTTACACCGTAACAGTTACCGACATAAAAAATTGCACGAATACATTTTCTATTCCAATAACGCAACCCACCACACCGCTCACGCTTACAGCTTCAATGACAGCCGTTTTATGCCACGGAGACAGCACAGGAACAGCCACCGTAACAGCAAATGGAGGCACTCCGAACTACACGTATTTGTGGAACACTGCAAGTACACAAACCACAGCCACACAACTCGCACAAGGACTTTACACCGTAAGTGTGAAAGACGCCAACTACTGCGAAGCAAGCACCAGTATTCAAGTTACAGAACCCACAGCACTTAGCACACAAACTGATTCTTTAGACGTTTTGTGTTACGGTGATTCAACAGGTCTAGTGCGCACCATTCCACAAGGAGGAGTGGGGAACTACACCTACAATTGGACATCGAGCACCCATCCAATCGTCACAACGATAATGCCTTCAAACTTGGCTACCGTCACAAATTTACCAGCAGGCACTTACACCGTAGAAGTACGAGATGGCAACCAATGTTTAGTCATTGACTCAACGGTCATCAACCAGCCAGACACGGCACTTTTGGTAACACTTACGCAAATAGACAACTTGTGTTTTGGTGAAGCCTTGGGCAGCATTGACGCCACCACAACAGGTGGAACGACACCTTATAATTTCAATTGGTCAAACAATGAAACCACAGAAGACCTTGGATCATTAACCAATGGCAGCTACTTTTTGACCGTAAAAGACGGAAACAATTGTATGGCAGCAATCAACACCACGATCACTTCCCCAACACAATTGGTGGCAAACAATACCATCACGAATGTCAACTGCTTTGGAGAAAACAACGGAGCAATTGACTTCACCATCAACGGAGGAATTTCGCCTTACACCTATCTTTGGAACACAGGCGACACGACCCAAGATATTGATCCCTTAATTGCAGGAACTTACACTGTTGAAGTAGTGGATTCCAATAACTGCCAGGCGATTTTTACTTACACTGTAACTGAACCACCTTTGTTAACACTCGCTCTCACGCAAGTAAATGTGGCTTGTTTTGGACAAAGTACCGCTTCCATCGATTTAACAGTTTCGGGCGGAACAGCAACATACAACTACACGTGGAGTAATAACGAAGTTACAGAAGACATCAACACTTTAGCAATCGGAACTTACCAAGTCATCGTTACCGACCAGCACAATTGTACCGATAGCATTTCCACAACGATTACCCAACCCCAAGCGCCAATTGCACTTACGGAAACACACGTGGATATTTTGTGCTATGCAGCTTCAACAGGAGCAATAGATGTGGAGGTGACAGGCGGTACACCAAGCACAACAACACCAACAACAGCATACACCTACAATTGGAACAATGGATTTGCATTTACACAAGATTTGAGCAACCTTCCAGTTGGAACCTATGAAGTTATTGTGAAAGACAGCTTAAACTGTGTGGATTCGATTGAAATCACATTGACCCAACCTCAAGCACCGATAGACATTCAGTATGTTGTACAAAATGTACTCTGCTATGCCGATTCGACAGGACACATCACTGCAACGATTTCAGGAGGGACTTCACCTTACACGTTTATCTGGAACACAGGAGATTCCGTGAATTTGTACATTGATTCCTTGCCGATTGGAACTTACACGTTGACGGTTACAGATACCAACAACTGTGTGTATGCAGAAAATGTAATAATTACCCAACCAGCGGCGCCATTGTTTGCAACCTACACTGCCATTCAGCCGCAATGTTTTGGCTACAGCAATGGTCAATTGATCGCAAATCCAACGGGCGGAACTGCACCTTACACCTTTGCTTGGAGCAATGGCGACAGCAATCAAACCAATGATTCTATTCCAAAAGGAACGTACAACTTAACCGTTACCGATGCAAACGGCTGTACTTTCGACACCTTGTGCGTGCTCACAGAACCACCGCTTTTGGGCGTTTCCTTTGATGCAGACATTATTGTGGGTTGTAGTCCGTTGCGAGTGACATTTACGAATACATCGGAAACAAACAATGCTTGCCAATGGCAATTTGGAGATGGAAGCATTTACACATCGTGCGACAGCGTGGTACACATTTACCAAGACGGAGGAATTTTTGATGTCACACTAACAGTTACCGACATCAACGGCTGTACGAACTTTGCGACGTATGACGATTTCATCACCGTGTATCAATCGCCGAGTGCTGGAATTTTGGCAGACCCAACGTATTTATTCGCAGGCAACAACACCACAAACATCACCAATCAAAGCGTGGGAGCTGAGTTTTACATCTGGAATATGGGCGATAATCCAGTGAATCATTACTATTTTGAGCCAGGAAATTACACCTATTCCGCGAATCTTTCGGACACATTTATGATCACCTTGATTGCGATTTCGGGAGATAATTGTCCAGATACGGCTTACCAACAAATCATTTTCGACAACGATCCATTTTACTACGTGCCGAATACTTTTATTCCTGATGGCGATGGCGTTAATGACGTTTGGAATGTTGTGTTTTCAAGTCCAGAGGACGTAAAGAAATACACGATGCAGATTTTTGACCGTTGGGGAGAGTTGATTTTTGAAACCACAAATATCTACCAAGGTTGGGACGGAACCTACAGAAACAATCAATGTCAAGACGGAACGTACGTCTGGAAAATGACCTTTTCTTGGGACGATTACCGCACATTCCAAGATGTAGGACACGTGAATTTGTTGAGATAGGGGAGAAGGCGGATTTAATTAATATCAAATTAATTTAGTACCCAACTTTAGCTCTCACTCTTTTCAAAACATCTTTTGCGACTTCTTTCGCCTTTAATGCTCCTATTTCTAGTGCTTTATCAATCTGAGAAGTGTCGGCCATCAATTCATTAAACTTTCTTCTTGGCTCAGCAAATTTGGTTAAAATCAATTCGTAAAGCGCCTGTTTTGCGTGACCGTAACCATAATTTCCGCCTAGATAATTTGCTCGCATTGTTTCGATTTCTGATTCAGAAGCCAATAGTTTATACAATGCAAACGTATGACAAGTGTCCGGATTTTTTGGTTCTTCTAAAGGAGTGCTATCCGAAAGAATTGACATAACTTGTTTACGCAGTGCTTTTTCAGACGAGAAAATATCAATGTAATTTCCACGCGATTTACTCATTTTTTCCCCATCGGTTCCGGGAATCAACATTGTATCTTCTTGAATTTTTTCCTGTGGAATGATAAGCGTTTCACCGTATTGAAGATTGAAACGACGAGCAACATCAGCAGCCATTTCTAAGTGTTGTTTTTGGTCTTTCCCAACAGGAACAATCTCAGCATCATACAATAAAATGTCCGCAGCCATTAAGATTGGATAAGTAAACAAACCACCATTCACATCGTCTAAACGGTCTGCTTTGTCCTTAAAACTATGAGCAAGCGTCATTCGATTGTAAGGATAAAAACAAAGTAAATACCACATCAATTCCGTAACTTCAGTCACATCACTTTGACGGTAGAAAACAGTTTTTTCGGTATCTAAACCGAAAGCTAACCAAGTAGCAGCAGTAGCATACGTATTTGAACGAAGTTGTTCTCCACTTTTTATTTGTGTTAACGAGTGTAAGTCTGCAATGAATAAAAAAGACTCATTTTCAGCTTGTTGTGCTAATTTAATTGCAGGAATAATTGCACCTAAAATATTACCTAAATGTGGTGTTCCTGTGCTTTGAATTCCTGTTAAAATACGTGCCATTTGATTTTTTTTTCAAAATTAGCGATTTCAATTGAATGCAAAGGGGTATTGGTTTTAATGAAATAACTATATTTGACTATGAAGTTAATGATTGGGGTACTTGGATTGATTTGGAAATTTTACATTGCAATCGTTTTCGCTTTTTTTGCAATCCTACTTTATCCATTTTTCTTTGTTGTACTTTTTCGTCCTGAGTGGAAGAAATTTAGTTTTCATCTGTTTATTTTTTGGAGTTGGATGATGCGCATATTTTGTTTTTACCACGTAAAAACAGTTGAAAATCACGAACTTCCTGATGGACCTTATGTCATAATCGCTAATCATACTTCTTACTTAGACATTTTCTTTATGTATTCCATTTTGCCAAAACATCCATTTGTTTTTCTTGGTAAAAGTGAAATTTTAACGTATCCAATCATCAGTACCTATTTTAAAAACTTAAATATTCCTGTTTATCGCGGAGATAAAAGTAAAGCGGGTAGAAGCTATATGCTTGCTTCAAAGGCAATTGCAGAAGGTTGGTCATTAGTAATTTTTCCAGAGGGAGGAATTCCAGATCATCAATGTCCGAAAATGGTTCCTTTTAAAGATGGCGCGTTTAAACTAGCGAAAGCCTTAAATGTTCCAATTGTTCCATTGACATTTACCAATAATTATAAACTATTTTCAGATCCTTCAGAAATCCTTGGTCCAGCAAGTCCAGGAGTGGCAAGACTTTACATTAATAAACCGATCTCTATTATGGAAATCCAAGAAATGGAAGTAAATGAATTGAGAAATATGGCTTTTGAATTAGTGAATGCACCGATTTTAAAGGAATATCCGCATTTAAAAGATTAATTCGTTCGTTATATAATTGATGGTACTTTTGTACTTCAAATTCCAGTTATGAGTTTTATAAATAAAAGTGTCACATTAAGTATAATAGTTTTAATTGTTAACTTTCAATGTTTTATAGCTCAAAATTTACAAACAATAAAGGGAACAATTTCCGACAAACAATCCCAACAATCGATTCCAGGTGCAACAATTCAGATTTTAGAATCGAATCCTTTGAAAATTACGAGAACAGATGTAAATGGAAAATACAAATTAATTGACGTTGCTCCGGGCAGGTATTCATTAAAAATTTCATACACTGGCTATCGAGAAGTAAACGTTTCAAACATCATTGTTTCGTCAGGGAAGGAAACCATTTTGGATATTCAGTTAGAGGAATCGGTTGCTGAAATTGGTGAAGTGACAGTTGTCGGCAAAAAGAATGGCTTAAATAATGAATTGACGAGTGTTAGTGGTCGTTCTTTTTCTATGGAAGAAGTAAACCGTTATGCCGGTGGACGTTCAGATCCGGCACGATTAGCAGCGAATTTTGCAGGTGTAAGTTCACCAGATGATACACGTAACGATTTGGTTATCAGAGGAAATTCTCCTGTTGGCGTGTTGTGGCGAATTGAAGGCTTAAATATTTCAAATCCCAATCATTTTTCAACAATTGGTACAACTGGAGGACCTGTTTCTGCGATAAATACAAATTTGCTCCGTAATTCAGATTTTATGACTTCGGCTTTTCCTGCGGAATATGGGAATGCCAACGCTGGAGTTTTTGATTTAGGTTTAAGGAATGGAAATAGCGAAAAAAGAGAACATACTTTTCAATTTGGTGTGCTTACGGGTTTTGAATTAGTAACTGAAGGGCCGATTAAAAAAGACAATGGTTCTTCCTATTTGGTGGCTTATCGTTATGGATTTTCAAGCGTTGCTCAGTCGATAGGTTTGCCGATTGGAACAGCTGCAACACCTTATTATCAAGATGTTTCATTCAAGATTAATACTGGAAATACTAAAATTGGAAAATTTACTTTTTTCGGAATCGGAGCATTGAGTACCATTGATTTTACACACGACAAAGTGGACAGTACAGATCTTTTTGCCTTTCCAAATCGCGATAGTTATTTCACAAGTCAGATTGGTTTACTTGGAATGAAGCACGTTATTCGAATCAACGACAAATCTTTTTTCAATACGGTTGTCGGTGTAAATTACGCGGGTTCTAATTACCTTCAAGACAGTTTAAACCCAGTGGAGGAACCGATTCGAACAATTGAAAATTTAACGAAACGAGCTAATTTCACATTGAATACATCATTCAATTCAAAGATAAGCGCCAAATTATTCATTAAAACAGGTGTAATTGCAGAGTTGTTATCCATAAAATTGAATTACCGCAATAGAGAAAACTCAGTCGAATGGATTGAATATTGGAATTCCAATCAAAAAACAGGATTGATACAAGCTTATTTTCATTCAAAGTATAATTTCACGAATGAATTAACCCTCAATTTAGGACTTCATTCACAACTTTTAACCCTCAACAATTCGTATGCTATCGAGCCACGAGTAGGAGTGAAGTATCAATTTTCAAAAAGCAGTAACTTGAGTTTTGGTTATGGAATGCATAGTCAAATGCAGCCGTTGGATTCCTATTTTCTTCAATCTTTTGATAACGCAGGCAATGCACAACAATTGAATCGACAAATGGATTTCTCTCGAAGTCAGCAACTTGTAATGGGTTATGAAATCCTTCCCTTTAAAAGCTGGCGATTTAAAACAGAAATTTATTATCAATACTTAAGTAAAGTACCTGTTCAAAAAAATCCAACAAGTTATTCGATGTTGAATGCGGGAGCAACTTTTTTCCCGAACGATAAAACCGATTTAGTTAATGAAGGCACAGGTGAAAATTATGGCGTTGAATTAACAATCGAGCGTTTTTTTAACAAAGGTTTTTACGGCTTAATTACGGGCTCTTTGTATGAATCGAAGTATGTTGCTTCGGATGGAATCAAACGAAATACTGCATTCAACGGTCGATATGTTTACAATATTCTTGTTGGGAAAGAATTTAAAGTTGGGAAAGAAAAACGCAACGCAATTTCCTTGGATATTAAGTTTACACACGCAGGCGGAAGATATTACACACCAATTAATTTAGAATTATCACAATTGCTTCAATTTCAAGTCAATAAAGGCGATGCTTACGCTTATTCAGAAAAGTATTCTGATTTCCTGCGTTTAGATGTAAAATTAGGATATACGATGAACTCTAAAAAGCGTAAAATTTCTCAATCTTGGTCCTTTGATGTCAACAATGTAACGAACAGAAAGAACATTTTTGCTGAACGATTTAATCCGAGTACGAACAGCATAAACATTGCTTATCAAATTGGATTTTTCCCCAATTTCGTTTATAGATTGCAGTTTTAAAACTGAAGAATTAAAATTCTAACTACCTCAATTCAATAATTTTCGCACCGCTCGAAAGTGATTGTTTGTTTTCTACCCACGGCATTGCTAAATCGTTTTGGGAAATTAGATTTTTATTTGAGTAATGAATCGTAAATTTCGATGAATCAATAGCTAAAATCCTTCCTTGTTGTGACGTTGTGATTTTTAACTCTTGGCCATCAATTTTCAAATTTGCATTTTTCTTATGAATTGAAACGTATTTAACTTGACCCGGAAATTGTTTTAAATAGGAAGAAACCGTAAACTTAACTTTATCCAATTTTTCAAATGGCGTATCATAAAAACAAACGATTTGAGATTTGTTTTTAACGGCGATAAGCAATTGATTATTATTGAAAACGCAAATATGTTTTGCTTCTAAATTTTCATAGCGTTGAGAAACAATAAAACCTAAAATTATGAGAAATAAAACAGCACTTGCTTTCCAAATTTTTGTTCTAGGTAATTGATTTACAACAAGAAATAAAATAAAAGTAATGAGCACAGTTGTCGCAAATGAGAAGCTAAATCCATAAGCAACTGCACCCGGAAGTTGTTCAATCCAAACTAAAAATTGGAACATTAAGTAAATACTTGAAAAAAGAATAAATCCGATAATCACATTGACTATCGGGACGAAACTTAGGGCGAAAAGAGCAATTCCTGCGCCTAAAATAACACCAGAAAATAGCATAATCCCAAGATTGGCAAGCGCAAAATAATTTGGAAATTGATGAAAATAATAAAGTGAAAGTGGGACAGTCATAAATTGAGCAGACAATCCGACAGCTGTTCCTTCCCAGAAAAATTTAAGAATTTTATTTTTCGTTTGCACCCAATTAGCGACTTTCTTGTTGAAGGTGAAAATTCCAAGCATTGCAATGTAAGAAAGCTGAAAACCGATATCGAAAAGGTACAAAGGTTGCAAAATCAAAAGGACAAAAGCTGTGAAAAACAAGGTGTTAATTGGATTGTAACTTCTACCCATAATTTGAGCGAGGGCGAGCACTGAAAACATAAAAACAGCGCGAATCACACTTGGCGAAAACCCAGTCATCAGTGCATAAATCCAAAGAATGAAAATAACGATAATCACTGCTTGTTTTCGTTTGATGTACTTGCTAAAAAGTTTGAAAAATCCAAGAAAAATAGGCAAGATAATTCCGACATGTAAACCTGAAACAGCCAACGCGTGCATTGCTCCAGTTGCTGTGAACGCATTTCTTATTTCAGCATCTAGGAAAGATTTGTCACCGAGAATCAAGGCTGTTCCGATAGCTAGTTCATCGCCGTCCAAATAAGTATCAAGAATTTTAGTGAAAGTGACATTTAGTGCTGAAATAAAGTCAAAAAAGGTATTGTTCGGAACTTTATCAAGGAATTGAAAATCATCTTCTTGGAAAAAACACATTTCTTTAATTCCTTTACTTCTCCAAAATAATTGCAAGTCAAAATCGCCGGGATTGTTTTTGTTTTCAATTGGAAATAAGCTTGTTGCAACTTGAATGACATCGTATTTATTGATTTCTTGGTTCGTTTGTGCGTAAAAGACAATTCGTTTTTTTGTCGGTTTCAATATATTTTCCTCCAAATTGCAAACTTGCGCAACGCCTTTAGACCAATTTTCTTTTTTTTGAAATTCATCAACTCGAAGAATTAAAACTCTATCGGATTTATTTTCATCAAAATGAGTTGAGTTGTAGGTTTCAAGTGCTGAATACCCAATTGTTATGAAAGTTGAAGCTACAAAAACAATGAAATAGCGTTGAAGAAATTTTCTAAAAGCAAAAAATACGATTCCTACTGAAATAGCGAAGATTGGTAATAAACTATTCAAGTCTTCACTTGCATAAAAGAAATTAAGAATGATTCCTAGCATCAAAAAGCTGCTTAAATAGGCAAAAGGATAGCTATAAAATGCAGGAAATTTATTCATTTTCAGTGCTATAATTTCCATTTTGATAGCGAATTCTTTCCTCTTTTACAAGTTTTCGCAATAGGTTATTCAATTCTTCTTCATCGCTTCTGAAATATCCTTTAACTTCTTGAATATTAGTTGGTTTTTGAAGGAAATTCAATAGATTCTTTTCGTTTAAACTATTGTTTTTTTGTTTTTTCAAACAAGCGTCACATTTTCCACATTCTTTTGTTTCTTGTCCGAAATAGCCAATTAACAATTGTGCGCGGCATTTTTGACCTTCACAAAAAAGCAACATGTAATTTGCTTTATCAATAGCAGTAATCTTTCTGTCGTGATAAATTGCTGGATTTAGTTTAAAATCTGCATCCGCGAGTCGTTCTCTCACGAAAGTTATTAATGGTAAACTTGTTCTCCAATTCACATCTAAAATTCCAAATTTCTGAATTTCATCTATTTGTTTTTTAAATTCTTGTTCACTTATTTTAAGACGTTTACATATTTCAATTTCATGAATTGCCTGATAAACATCGAAAATACCTGCGTAAGATCGCGTTAGAATTGCAGTGATTGGATAGTATTTTTCGTGGCTGATTTGGAAATTGTATAAATCTCTGTTTTCAACTGTAAATTTTATTTTAGTTGGATTATAAAATCCTTCAGATAGAATTAAGTTTCCGTTTGATTCTAAAAGTTTTAGAACATTATATAAAACGGCGTACTCCAAATTGAATTGCTTACAAACAAATTTTAAGTCAATCGGATAACTTTCGTCCTTCCCGGAACCAATCGCAATTTTTAAATGATTGCAAATTGCACGGTAGCAGTGCATTACAGTTTCCTTGTCAGGATATTTTTTTTCTATTTGTTCTAATAAATTTATTCCATCATTTGAGGAATAGTAAGCGATAGCCACTGATTCTTTACCGTCACGACCACCGCGTCCAGCTTCTTGAAAGTACGCTTCTGGAGAGGCTGGAATTTCATAATGAAGCACAAAACGCACGTTTGGTTTGTCAATTCCCATTCCAAAAGCGTTGGTAGCAACAATGATTTTAATTTGTTCTTTTAGCCAGAAATTCAACATCTGACTGCGTTCCTCAGCGTTCATTCCACCGTGATAAACACCACAATTTACACCATTTGCAATTAAAATTTTCGCTACATCTTTTACACTTTTTCTTGTTTGACAATAAACAATTCCAACTTCATTCGTTTTTTTACAATAATAAATAATGTTTTGAATTTTGTTTTCGGTTGGATAGACTGAGTAGGTCAGATTTTTGCGTTCAAAAGAGGCTTCATGAATTTTGGGTTGATGCAGTTTTAATTTATCGATTATGTCAGCTCGAACTTTTTCATTTGCAGTAGCGGTTAAAGCAAGAAAGGGAACTTCGGGATGAAATGCTCTTAAATCCGAAATTTTTGTAAAAGCAGGACGAAAATCGTGACCCCATTCAGAAATACAATGGGCTTCATCCACTACAATTAACCCGACTTGCATGCGTTTGAACCGCTCGATAAATAAGGGAGTTTGTAAACGCTCGGGTGACGTGTAAAGAAAATCCAAGCCTCCAAATCGTGCGTTATCCAAAGTGATGTCGATATCTCTGTAAGACATACCGCTTGTAATTGCTTTTGCTCGGATGCCTGCTTTTTCTAGGTTAATAACCTGATCTTGCATCAAGGCAATTAAAGGCGAAATAACGATTGTAAGCCCTTCACGAGCCAAACCTGGAACTTGAAAACAAATCGATTTTCCACCGCCAGTTGGCAATAATGCAAGCACATCGTGACCGTTTATCGCATCATCAACAATTTCCTCTTGCATTGGTCGAAAGGAATCGAAACCCCAATATTTCGATAAAATTTCAATGCTTTTTTTCACGCTAATGATTTATTAAACAAAAAGAGATACTTAAGATAAAGATAGAAAAATAGTTGAAATCAAGGTGAAACTCAATTTTATTTTTCGGGCTTTAACCATTAAATGGTTGTTGAACATAAGGAAGCTTCTCTAATCTTTTTAATTCCTTATTGGTTAGTTTTACCATCAAGAAGTTAAGGTTCATTAAGTTTTATACTCTCTTAATTTTCTTAATTCCTAAATGGTTTAATTTTAGTTGATTTAAAAAGTTTTTTTTGAACCATTAAGAAGTTAAGTTTCATTAAGTTTTGATCACCCTCAAAATTCTTAATTCATAAATGGTTAAATTTCAATTGATTTAAAAAGTTTTTTTTGAACCATTAAGAAGTTAAGGTTCATTAAGTTTTATACTCTCTTAATTTTCTTAATTCCTAAATGGTTAAATTTCAATTGATTTTAAAAAGTTTTTTTTGAACCATTAAGAAGTTAAGGTTCATTAAGTTTTGAACTCACTTAATTTTCTTAATTCCTAAATGGTTAAATTTCAATTGATTTAAAAAGTTTTTTTTACAATTAAGATATAATAGTCCCCAATTTCTGGACAGCTGATTAAAGTGTAATTTTAACAGTTGAATATGAAAAAAGAGCGAAGAAAATTTACGTCAGCTTTCAAAGCAAAAGTAGCTATTGAAGCAATTAAAGAGG
>VEQH01000081.1 GCA_018883325.1 Flavobacteriales bacterium
TCCTCTTTAATTGCTTCAATAGCTACTTTTGCTTTGAAAGCTGACGTAAATTTTCTTCGCTCTTTTTTCATATTCAACTGTTAAAATTACACTTTAATCAGCTGTCCAGAAATTGGGGACTATTATAATGTTATTGTTTTACAAATCGAATTGTTTCAACAAACGCGTTATTTCTTAGAATTCGAATAAAATACATTGAACTTCTAAAAGCATTTACATTCACAGACGTTGATAAACTTTCAGTTGAAAAGTTTCCAACATAAAGAATTTTTCCGCTTAAATCAAAAATTTCAAAACTACATTCTTTTGCAACGGTTTCATTATCGTGTTGAATCTGCAAAATACCCGAAGTAGGGTTTGGAAAAACAGAGAAACTGATGTTTGGTCCGTCGGGAATTTCTGTGAAAATTGCCTTAAAGTTTGTGTTAGTAATGGAAATATTTCCTTCAAAAATTGGATTTAAAGTGTCGGTAATAAAAGCATTAGGTTCCCAATGGGAGAACTGAAATCCTGGTTTAGCAATTGCTTTCACATTTATCGGAACGCCATCAAAATAAATTCCATTCCAAGGGTAAACAGTTGGCTGAATGGTGTTTAATTGAATTCCGCCTTTATCTTCAGGGAAAACGTTTAATGAAATTGCTACCTTTTTCTCCAGATTAAAAGTTGAAACGATTTGATTTTGAATCACCGAATTTCGACAAGCAAGTTGGTTTCTAAAAGTTAAATGATTGTTTTTAAATTTTTGCATTTGTTGTTCAATTTCATTTGGATTTCCCCAACGCTCAAATTGTTTTGGCATTTCTGGATTCATGCCATTAAAAAATGCTTGTTCAATTGCCAATAATTTTTCAGTTTGATAACTTGTATTGATTTGGTCGGCAAAGCGATTGATAAAATAGTTTTTATAAGTTGGATTTAGAATAGAACGTAACCAAATATTGATATAAGCATTTGAAGGCGATTGATTCAACATGTAGTCAAAATGATTGTCTGTACAACTTGTCCAACCATTTGGTTGTAAGCAAAGTTCTAAATCAATCAAAGCAAAACGCCACCTGAAATTTGTTTTATCTGAACGATAAATTTTAATGTTATTGTGCGGCCAATCAATGTTTCCCATCCAAGATTCAGAAATAATGTAATCGGTATAATGCTTTAAATCAAAGTATTGCTCTGTTTGTTCAAGGTAATTATTACTCGTAGGACTTAAGTTTAAAAAGTTGTCATAAGAATTCAAGAAATTTTCAACTTTGCCTTCAACAGCACGCAAAACGCTACCATAAAAATAACTCAATGAAATTATTTCAATTGAGTCTTGAGTGGGTGCATCATTGTAAATTTCAAAATATTCAGGATTAAATTTTTCTCTCAATTCATACAAACCAAAGTACGAACCGTTGACATAAACGCTTACCGGACGATAACCAGAATAATAGTTTTCTGTTCCTTGGCTCATCATAAACACTTGAGAAGCATCTTTGTAGGGTAATTCATTCCATTGATTACTCCCATTTCTCAAATACAAATCACTGAATTTATTTCGATTTGGTCGATTGGGAATTAATTGTTGATTTACAGGTCCGCCACCTAATGCACCATGATCTAAAGATAATCGAAATGAACGTTGTGGATTTCCTCGACTTCCACCAGCACCACCATCCATTCTAATTGCTGTTTTTCGATTAAAAAGTAAATTGTGATTTTCACCTTCGTCCAAATAAGAAACATAAGCTTGCTTGATATCATCTGAATTTGGGTTGTCAAAAATCCCACTTGGACCATAAAGGTTAGAATTGGTGGTAGTTAATAATAGAATTGGGGTTGTATGGTCAACATTAAAAAGGTAGCTTGCTGCTGTATTTTCACTTGGAATGTAATCGCTTAGATTTAAAGGGAATATGCGTGCATTTACAACTTTGTTTGTGTCAATTAATAGCGATTGCGTGTAGCTTGTTGAGTTAAATGTTGGTAAGGAACCATCAAGTGTGTAAACGATTTTACTCGGAAAAGTATTTGGATTTTTAATTTCTAAAAGAAAAGCGCTTGTGTTTACACTCGAATATTTTGAGAAAATAGGAGATTTAAGCGTATCATTAAAAATCGCAGTTCCGTTATTGCTTTGTTTTGGGGTAGCAATCATCCATTTAACAGCTCCAGATGCATCAGGGAAATGTCCAACTGAAATGTCTGTTGTAGGACTTTTAACAAATAAATTACTGATAACTTGATTATTAGCATTAATTAGATAAACAGTTTCACCGAGAGGATCAATTTTGAAATTAGTATGAAGTTTTGTTCCTGATTCTGGAAGAAATTCATTTGTTAATTCAGTAAGATCGGTTGCAAGAAATGAAAAATCGATATAATTGTAAAATTCATTTGCTGATGTAACAACATCAAAAGCAAGATTGTTAAACGGTCCAGCTGTTAATCCTGCGGCTAATAATTCACTTGCATGAAATAAAAATTGATGTCTTGCTCCCCAGTAATAATTTCCATAAGGAGCTGGATATTCGGTGTTTGCATTTTGAATTTGACCTGTTCCAATAGTAAAACCGTTGATTTTTACATTCGGTCGTTGAAAGTAAAGTTGTCCAAGATTGGAATTACAAGCAGCGGGACTTCCATCTACAAAAGCTCCCAATGTTGATGGAAATGTAGTCGAAGACTGATTAAATATTGAATTTAGCGTGTATTGTGAATTATTGTAAGAGCAAACATTTAAAACTACATTCGAAACGCCGTCCCAAACAAAAATAGAATTGAAGTTATGTGTATTCCATCCGTTAAGAGGAGTGTAGTTTTCTTGTGATAACGAAAAATGAAAAGCATTACTTTCAATTCTGTCTTTTCCACTGCAATGAATTATTTTGTATGCTCCTGGCTCCATAATAATCGGAGGCAAAGCCCATTTTTGTGTTTCTCCAAGATTGTCTGTCAGGAAATGGTCAGCAAGGTTATAGGCAGTATTTGAAGGATTATACAGCTCAATCCAATCAGGTTTGTCGTTGTTCTCATCAACAACTTGTGTGTAATTTTTATTACTTCCTTCGTTAATAACAACTTGTGCGTGAGCGAATTTGGAAAATAGAAAGAAGATAAGAATCCAAAAGTTAATTTTCATTTGTTGCCATTTTAGCATAAATGTAGCAATAAAAAAAAGCTACCCAATAGGATAGCTTTTCAAGTATGTAAATATTTTGAACTATTTCACGTAAACTTTTTTGTTCACAGAACCAGATTCAAATTTCGCATTAACAGAATAAATACCTGTGTCTATTCCATCATAAGTGATAACTGTTTCAATATCAGTGATTTTGACAGTTTTTACAATTTGACCTGACATAGAAACTAAATTTAATTCACCACCAATTAAATCTGGAGTAACGTTAATTTTTGCATTGTTTAAAGTTGTGAAGAAGGTAACTTTATCTTCAACTGCAACATTTTCTAAACCAGCTGCACTTCCACCTTCTCCAGCGTTGATAGCTGCATCAGGAGTTTGGTTGTAGCCATATCCGTGAATAATCATACTTTCAATTCCTGGTGTTACAGACAATTGTACCCATCCGTAATGTGTGTTTGCTCCAACTTGAAATTTTGCGCCAAGAAATTTATAAGAAGCCTCAAGGAAAGAACCGAAAGTGTATGGGAAAGTACCAAGTGCACCACCGTCTGCAACAACATCTGCTGCTAATGCATTTTGAGAAGAAGTTCCAAAAGCATCACTTGCAGAAATTGGTGTTCCATTTTCTAATGCTGTAATTGTGAATGAACCAGGAGCAGAAGTTCCTGTACCAGTTCCAGTACCTGAACCAGCAATTCCTAATACACCATTGCCAACAGGCATTGCAACTCCAGCAATTACTCCTTCATAAGTGAAAGGGAAACCTTGGTAGGTTTGAGAACCTGAAATTGGTTGAACTGCAAAATTCAAGTCGGGAGTTAAATCGTTGTTAAAATCTAGACTATAAGGACTTGAATTAGGAGTCAATACAACATCTGGATTTAAATCAACTCCAACAGCTTGAGCATTTACAGATGCAGAAGCCAACATAGTTGTTGCTAATCCACTGTAGTTCAATAGTTTTTTATTAGTGTTTTTCATTCTTTTTATTTTTTGGTGTGCTAAATTAACGCATTTTTTTAAGAACTAAAACTATTTAAAAAATCTTTTAATCTTAAAATTTCTTCTCTGTCCTTTTTAAGCGTCGTAGAATAATCTAATTCGGAATATTCAACTGTCGGATTCGTTTCTATCCAATCAGCTTTTATCTTTTCAATCCGTTCTAATTCTTGCAATTGAATCAATTTTATTGCCTCTTTTCTAGTGGAATTACTGTTGATATTTTCTAGAATTAAGGGTTTTGGTGCAACAATTTCTATGAATTTATAATTGTAAAAGGTTGGCAAAGTTGTTAAGACTTGCGCTGGCACGAAAACCAAATTTGTTTTGTCATTTGCTTCAGTTTTCAAACTTGTTTTAATTCGCACATCAATAGCGCCTTCAGAAATTACATTTATGCCTTCTTCGTTTAATAATTTAAACAAGGAAGAATAGTCAAATCCTTCGATTCCATTAATCAGAAAAATGGTACCCTGTTTATTTTCATCAATGAATTTTTTACTTTTCAATGCTAATTCTTCATTGATAATTTTTTCCGTGTAAATTTTAAGTAACCATTCGTGAGGTTTAATCATTCTTGGTGCAATTTTCAAGGCAATTTGAAAAGCTTTAGTTGCATCTTCATAATTTTCAATTTTATAAAGTGCTTGCCCTAAGTGATAATGTGCTTTTGGAAAATAGAAGTTTGTCTCGATTGCAATTAGAAATTCTTCAATTGCCTCTTCAAATCGATTTTGACGAAGAAATGATAAACCCAAGCCATGATGGGCAACGGTATTTTGCTCATCTATTGCTAAACTTTTAATGAAGAAATTTTCTGCTTTTGCGTAATTTTTTCGTTCAAAATGAATTAATGCAATATTGAGTAGAACATGAAAGTTGTTTGGATTTTTCTCGAGGATTTGTTCTAAAATTGGCAAAGCTTTTCGATGTCTATTTACGGCCAAATAATACAATCCTTCAAGGTACTCAAGATACATTGGTTCTTCAATGTCAACGGGATAATTTTCCTTAATTAGAAGTTTCGTATTATTCAAATCATCGATTAATTCCTTACATTGATTGTAACGTCTTTTACTTAAATAACACATTGCAAGTCGTTGACCGTAGCGATGAACCTTGGATTCATTGTAAATTTCTTCAAGAATTTCAATCGCTTTTAAAGTCTTTCCTCCGTTAATTAAATTTCGAGCGATGTAATATTTACTTTCACGTTTGGAGTTGGCAATTTGTCTTGAAATATCTTCGTCTGGAGCATCAATATAACCTAATTCAACTAATTGATTCATTGCTTCTTGCGCTGCCCAAGGGTCTTCTCGAATTGTCGCATTGTGTTGACCTGAATCTCCATCAATTTTCTCCCATGAATCAATGAAATTTGCTTCACTTGGATTCTCAAAACATTGATATAGAATTTTACCTTCCATATCTTTTCCAACTGCTAAATCTGAGTAGTAAAGTAGTGTAGGCGTAATGTCTAACACCGAAGCACCAGAAATGCGTTGATTTTTCTTAATTCTCGGACCTGCCATCAAGAAAATCCCATAAGGACTGTGTTCAACTGCAGGACCAGAAGGTTCATGAGGGATTGAAATTGGACGTTGGTGATCAGAATAAAAACCGTGATCTGAAATTAAGAGAATTGTTGTGTTTTCATCAATTATCTCTAAAATTCTATGCAACATTAAATCATGAAAACGGTAGGCTGCCTCTACAATTCCATTAAAATTATCAAAATCTTCTTGTTTTATTTCATTTCTATATGGTGGATGAAATCGCATACCAATGTGACAAAAATGGTCGATCGCATCGTGATAAACCGCCATGAAATCCCATTCAGTTTCTTGTATTAAATAGGTAGAAGCTGCATGAATGGAAGCCGCATTTGCAATTGTTTTGGTTACATTAACTGTTCGCTTGTCACTTCTTAATGGAATATCATGGAGAATATTCGGAATGAAAGGAGCGACCATTGGAACTGTTATCTCATGCGGATGTACTCTGAATTCCTGTAAGGTTTCTTTTAAATTTTCGGGATGAATTGTACCATTTGGCATAATCCAAGGTTCTGAAATTGGTTTATTCGCAACTTGGAAAAAGTTAGAAACCATGACTCCATTGATTGGTTCAACAGGATTGCTTGGCCACCATCCAACAACATTGCTTTTCCAGCCTTCTTGATTGTAAATATTCCAAATTGCTTTTACTTTTCTTGAAGTTGATGTTACAGGTCGCAAACCGTCACCAGTTGGAGTTGGTTCAATAAAACCAGAAATTCCATGTTTGTCAGCTCTAAAACCAGTTGCGATACTCGTCCATAACATAGGGGAAAGGGGAGGATCGAGTGTTTGTAAATTGCCTCTTACTCCTTTTTGAATTAATCCTTGAAGTGCAGGCATTTTACCTTCACTTATCAACTTGTCAATTATTTTCCAATCTGCAGCATCCCAACCGAGTAAAAGGATTTTATTTTTTTTCATTGCTTTTTTCCTTTTTATCTGATGTATTTTGGTTTTTATTTTGAGCTTGAACAACTGCTCTCCATTTTTGAATTCCGATGTGTCCCAGTGCTAAAAGTCCCAGTGAACCTTGAGGAGTTATGATATATTCTTTTTTTTCCATGAATTAAAAATACAAAAAAAAAGCTGCCTAAAAGACAGCTTTTAAAGTTATCCGCCGAAGCGGAGTGAATTTTAGTTTTTCACAAAGTTTCCTTTAGCAACTTTTCCAGAAACACCAGTGATTGTATATAAATACATTCCTGTGTTTAATTCTGAAATGTTTACTGAATTTGAAGTTTCAGTAGCAACTGTTTTACCATCTAAAGTAGTAATAACAACTGAAGCAACTTCTTCATTCATTTTGATGTTTAAAACATCTGTTGCAGGGTTAGGGTAAACTGATGCGCTCAATGAATTTTCATCTAAAGAAGCATTAGGATTAACCGTGAAGCAGTCAAAGTTATTATCTTGAACAGCGTCAGCAGCATCTCCAGCAGCAGTTAATGCACCAGAACCAACACCTAAAACAATAGCACAGATAGTTTGTACAGTTGTTTGATTAGTCATATCAATTGTGATAGTTCCACCAACTTGTGTTAATACAGACCAAGGAAGAGATTGACCAGCAGGAATTGAGAAACCAGCAGGAATAATAGCTCCCTCTACTTGATTGATTGTTCCGTCGAAAGAAAAAATATCTTGACCAACTGTGTATCCAAAATAGATAGTATCACCAGCATTTATTGCATCTGGACCATTGTTTTTAATACTGAATTCAACAGAGATAGAACCTGGAGCAACAACAGCTCCTGATGCAGGAGTGCCTAAAACTGCTTCAAGGTCTCTGCTTACTTGACCGAAAGATAATGTTGTTGCGAAAAGTGCAACTGAAAGTAAAAGTTTTTTCATTGTATTGATTTTAGAATTTGAGAGCAAATATAGGAGAATTATTCTATTAACAGTTAGAAAGAATCCAAAAAAAAAAGCTGGACAAGCCAGCTTTTAAATCGTAGAATAATTTTATTTAATGTACGATGATTTTTTTAGTTATCGAACCTTCAGCAAATTTTACATTTACCATGTAAATTCCAGAAGCTAATCCGTTTAAATCCACAGAGAAAGTATTTTCTTTAACTGCTCCTGAAGAAATAACTTGACCAGTTGTTGAAACAACATTTACAACTCCTGCAGTTAAATCTCCGTTTACAACAACTTTCACAGAATTGTTAGCTTGGTTGATAAAATGAACTAAACCTTCAATTTCTTTTTCATTTAAACCAACTCCCATTGCTCCTGTCATAATTCCTCCGTTGGGAGTTGCATTGTATGCATAATCTTTTACAACTAACGAATCAGCTAATGCATCAACGTCTAATCTTGCCCAACCGTAGTGCGTGTTTCCAGCAACAACAAATTTCAATCCCAAATATTTGTCAGTAACGCCATTCCAGTTTTCTGAATATGGATTAGCTCCATCAACGTTATAAGCCATTGTATTTGAAGCAGCAATCCATGTTAAAGTTGCATCAACCATAGTGTTGATATCTAAAGCTAATGCGTAATCATATGCTTGTGGAGTTTCACCTGCCACTGCATTACCTGCACCGTAAGGAGCGGCTAACGTTGTGCGAATTCTATTTGCACCAATAGTTGTGTCTTTTGAAGCAATTACAAAATCAACAGTTGCATCATTGTTCAAATCTAATGGATAGATTGAAAATGCACCTAGGCTGTCTGCATTGTGCGAGTAATCTGGGTTTACATCTGTGTAAACAATTTGTGCACTAGCACCCGTAGCTGTAACAACTGCTCCAGCAACAGCAGTGTATTTTGCGATTCTTTTTTGTAAATTTTCTTTCATAGTTTAATTTTTATGGAAAACAAATATAAGAAGAACTTGTTTTGTTTTAATAAACAATTAAAAAATTGTTACTAACGAAGTAAAGTTCAAAATCAAATTAATGTTTTATGATTCGGTGTGATTCGATTTTACTGTTCTTTCCATCTGTTTTAACAAAAAGATAGTAAGTTCCCGTGCTCATTTTTTCTAAATCTAATTTCACTTCTTGTGTATTCTCAAATTTTTGATTCAAAACTTCTTTTCCAAGAGCATTGTAAATGGAAATTGTACCACTTGTAACCGAATTTTCAATTTTCACTTTAACATAGTTTTTTGTTGGATTTGGCAAAACTGACGAAAATGATAAAGTATTTTGATTTAATCCTCCAATTTGGTTTGAAATTACAATGTTGTTTCCATTCGCGGGATTCCATAAAACGGCATTTGAAGGAAGATCTTTTCCCAAATCATCCGTTGTATTTGCAGTTACGTTTTCTTCTCCATCAAATTTCACACATTGAATTGTTGTTTGATTTGGATTAACTTGGACATAGAAAAAATTGTCAAATACTTCTTGATCTTTAATGTAGGGTTTTCTATTTGTTCCTGTATAATCTAATGTTCTGTGAGGTGCACCCCAGTTTCCTTCACCGATGTAAACTATTCCCTCGGGGTCAGGTACGAAGTCTGTTCCATTTGTATTTTTTTTACAAGGAAGAGTCCATTTTGTGACATGTGAATGCGATTCCATACATAACTTGACGCCGTATTGTTCGAATAAATTTACCCAGCAATTCATTTGATCTGTTACAAGTCCATATCCATTTCCCATTGCAAAAGTTGAAACATGGTATTGTATAAATTTCCAAGTCGGTGGATTTAATGTATTTGTGTGGTTTTGTAAATCTGTGCTTATCCAGTTTAATTGAGCTGTATTTGTACAAGGATTTAGCTCTGAATTTAGCATGTAAAGCCTAAGCAAACCATTGTTGATATTTAAAGCATAATATTCCTCCATTGGAACATCAAAAAAGTTGTAAATATCTTGATTGTCTTCATGATTTCCTTGTGTGAAGGTCATTGGATACATTCTACCGTCTTGGGAAATTGTCAATTGCCAATCATTGAGCCACTCATTCCATTCTGCATTGGTATTTGATGTTACTTGATTCATCACAAAGTCTCCATTAAAAGCTACAAAATCTGGACGGATTTTAGCAACCAATCGATTTCCTTTTCTTTTTTGTTCTAGGCAATTTCCACTCGGACAATTTTCAATGTAGGCTCCAAATAATTTAAAGCCATCCCTTGTGTCACCACCAGAAATAAAACCAACGGGGTCATTTGGGTTGTCAGATAAAGTTTTGAATTTAAAACGTGCACTAATTGTTCCTCCTGCATCTCTGACAACGAAATAGTAAACAGAATTTGGAGAAAGTCCAGTTAAGCGAGCAAAATTTCGATTTATTCCATGAGCAGTTGCAGTTCTATCAACTGTTTTTGAGTTAGGGTATGAATTGTAAGTTATACCAAAATCAGTTGTTCCATAATGAACTATTCCATTGTCTCCACTCCAACCAATAACGATTGAACTTGAAGGATCGTCTCTATATGAAAGCGTAAAATGGTTTGTTGCAGCGAAGTTTTCAATAGAAAATAATAAAGCAAAAAGGAATACTAGTTTTTTCATGTTAGATAATTCGATAGTCTAAGTTTGGTTGTTGATTAATCCAAATTAATGCGATACGTTCTTGTTTTTTTAAGTCTTCTAAAAGTGATAAATCGACAGAATCATTTTTAAATCGCTTACTTTTCAGTATAAACTTCATTGATTCTTCTATATTCTCTTGAACTAAAATTATTTCATAAGAATTAAAGGCATTTAAACTTGGTAAAAGATTCAAAGGAACGTATATGGTTTCAGATTCAATTTCTTTCATCCAATCTTTATCTCCAACATTGATTTGATCTTTGAAAATTGATGTTTTAAAACCACTAATTGATACACCATTTTCAATACTTTTTTCAAGGTATTTTTGAAGTTTTTCACTCGGTAAACCTGTAATTATTTTTTTATGACCGCGCGTCAGATTTTTGACGATTTTGGAATAGAATTCAAATTTTTCTTGATTTTCAGTTATTTCGCACAAATCAGCCAACCATCTAAAAACTTTTGGGATATTTTGCGTCATTGTTTGTACAACTTCAAAAGTCTGAATCGCTTCAGGATACATTTTTGCCAACGCAAAAGCTTCCCCTAAATTAAAATGAGCTAAAGGGTTATAGTACAAACGGTCGATTGCATCTAGGAAATAATCAATTGCCTCCTCGTATTTTTCTTCGTGAAGTTTCACCAACCCAATTCCATGATAAGCATGCGGATTGTCGGGGTCTTTTTCAATTATTTTTTTGAAACAAGATTCTGCCTCCGAAGAGTAACGAATTGTATTTAAAAGTCTTCCTAAATCTAATAATATTTCAATAGCGTCAGGATTTTCATTCAATGCTGACTTCAAAAGAGCAACTGCCTTGTCAGGATTGTTCAAACCAATTTGAACCTTAGATTCTAAAACATCGATGTAGCTCTTTGAAATTACATTTGTAGTTCGAATAAACGATAAATATTCCTCTGCTAATTTGAACCTTTTTGTTTTAACGGCGCAGTTTACTATTTCAATTAAAATCCGAAAATCAGGTACTTCTCTGCTTTCAATTTCTAATAAAATTTCGAGTGCTTCTTCATATTTTCCAGCACTTGAATAGGATTTAGAAAGGTAAAAATTATTTTCTTTTATGTTATCTTTTAAATATTGATTAGCGTCTTTTCCGTCTTTATTAATGTCGTCAATATAGCCTAAATCAATGAGTTGTTGCAATGCAGATTCATTTGCTTCGTTACTAGCTTGAGCCTCGACAACCAAGGAACCTCCGTCTTTGTCTACATTTTCCCAAGAATCGATGTAATTTATTTTTTTCTCAGCTTCATAAATATCAATCAATGGTTTTCCTGCCATGTCTCTGCCGATAGGTAAGTCATAGAGTGAAAGTAGAGTAGGTGTGATGTCCAAAACACTTGCCCCATAAATTCGTTCTCCTTTTTTTATTCCCGGACCTTTGATTGCTATGATTCCGTAAGGTGCATGTTCGATTGCTGGACCAGAAGGAATTTGAGGTACATGGGTCGGTCGTAAATGATCTGAGTGAAAACCATGATCAGAGATAACCATAACAGTTGTGTCTTCATCAATCATTTTTAAAATGCGATCCAGCATCATATCATGATAAATGTAGGCACCGATAACCACATCTTTAAAAATTTCAAAATCTTCATCCGTAATTCCTTTCATTTGCGGAGGATGAAATTTCATGAACCCATGACTAAAATGATCCATAGCATCGTGGTAAACTGCGGTGAAATCCCAAGGTTCAGTTTCTATAAGTTCAGTAGCAGCAGCATGAATAGAGGTGGCATGAGCCAATAATCTACTAATAACTGTTAATCTTTTGTCTTTTTTCTTGTCAAGTTTTAAAGCTTGTGGCACAAACGGCATTACAAGATTTCCAGTGATTTCGTGTGGATGAACTCTTAATTCCGATAATCTTTCTTTGAGTCTTTCGGGGTAAATTGTTCCTTCAGGCATTGTCCAATTTTCAAGCTCAATGACTTCACCACCCATTTTTTCTTGCTGAAACAAATTGGAAACCATACAGCCGTTAATGCTTTCAACCGGATTACTTGGCCACCAACCAACAATGTTGGATTTTATTCCTTCCATTGTAAAAATGTTCCAAATTGCTTTCACTTTTCGAGAATGCGACGAAACAGAACGAATACCACCGTTTCCGTCAGGTTCTACAAAACCAAGAACGCCATGGTCAAAAGGTCGTTTGCCAGTTGCCATCGAAGTCCACAACATTGGGGAAAGTGGAGGGTCGAGTGTTGCCAATTTTCCTTTTACTCCATTGTCAACTATACTTTTAATAGCAGGCATTAAGCCATTTGCCATTAATTTGTCTATTATTTTCCAATCTGCTGAATCCCAGCCGACAACAACAACTTTATTTTTTTTCAAGGTCACTATTTTGAGTTTCTTCCCATTCTTTTTTAGCTTTTTTCCATGCTCTTACACCAATACTTCCAAGTGCGAGCAATCCAAGTGAACCACCAGGTGGAACAATAAATTCTTTTTTTGTTGTATTGTTTATGATTCTGCTATTTTTTTGATTCATTAGCTGTTATTTATCAATTTTATTTCTGTAAAGTTCAGGATGAACAGCATTTGCAAGCTCTTCCCAATTTGAATCAAGTTGTAAAAAGTCAATGATTCTGTTTAATTCTTGTTCGGTATTCGCAATTAATTCCTTGTACCAAACATCAATAAATGGAATTGAATTTTGCTCAAAAAAAGCATAGGTTTTTTTCAAGTGTAATTCATAAATCGTTTTGAATTTTTCACGTTCCGAAGATTGATCTTTACCTAACATTTTTTCTTGTGAGCGAAGGATTTCCTCCAAATCTCGACGCATAAAAAGTACACGATAGTTCAAGTTTTTATCCAGAAAGAGCGGGAGAGGAGTTACAATCTTTAAAACTTTTCCTTTTGCTTCTGCTAAAAATGAATTGTCTTTTACTATGCCTTTCACAGCTTCTAATTCATAATATCCTTCGGGATTATTGATGTCTTTTTCTCGTAAACCATCTGATAAAATTGGAATCGAAGTGCGTTCCATTATTTGCATCATCAAGGAAGTTCCTGAGCGAGGTAGTCCTGTTACGATTATTACATTTTCCATTTTTTTTGTTAGCTTTTAGAAGAAACAAAGCTAACAAAATTGATGGTAAATACTCATTAAATCTACAAGTTGTAAATTAACTTTCTATTAAAATTTTCAATTGGACTAATCAGTTAATTTATACTTTTTAAGTTATGGTTATTCTTATGCTTTAAAAAAGCTTCAAGCAAAAAAAAATCCTCTTTCTAGTTTGAAGGAGGATACTTATTTTGATTGTTAATTTAAACTTATGCAGCTTTTTTATTAGAAAGATTACATAAATATTCATTTAAGCTTTCGTCGGCACTTAATCCGATTTTGTGTTTGATTTTATTTTTATAAACTCGAACTGTTCCGCTAGTTATTCCTTCGATTACAGCAATTTCTTTAGAACTTAAATGCAGTCTAAAATAAGTGCAAAGCGTTCTTTCTTGATAACTCAATTCCGGGTGAGCTCTTTCCAATTCTTTTTGAAATAATCCTTTATCGTCTAAAGCAGTTGAGTTTTTAACGATTTGCTTTTTGTCAATTGCAGATAAGTTTTGCAATTTCATTTTTAGTTCGTTCAACAAGATTTTTGTATCAATTTCTTTGTTTGATTCAACTTCGTTAATAGTTCTAATTAGTTCACTTTCGAAAGATTTTTTTAATTCCAATTTTGTTTTTAATTCGGAAATCATTTTTTCCTTGCTTTTTAATTTGTCATTAAATTGACTTGAATCAGGTTTAAGAACTTTGGTTTCAGGTATAGTTGAGTTTTGATAAGCCATTTTCCTTTTAAAGATATAGGAAGTAGAAATAACTAATGTTATTACTGAGGTAAATAACGCAACAATCGATACTAGATTGAAGAGACTGTGAGAGAAAAATTCATTCATATTTGAGAGATTTAAAAAATTACAAGTTAACAAGAAAATAGACCTTCTATTTTCATTAATTAAACTGTTAAAATTCTGATGACTTTACGTGATTGTGTGTAGGGTATTGAACCAATATGTATGAAACGTTTGACTAAGATAATGTATTAATTTAATTAAACAAAATAATTAACAGTTTTAATTTGTTCAATAAAATTAGTTTTTAAAAACAAGTAAAAATTGTTTGTTAACTACGTAAAAATCAAGTTGAGGGCATTTAACCATATAGAAAAGGGTTGTCCCTTGTTCGTGGGTTCGTTTTGCTAATTGAATGTCTTTTGATTGGAATAGAATGGTTAAATTCTACTGTGATTTTCACCCAATTGTGTTTTTCAATCGTTAAGTTTCTTGTTATTAACCCGACGGGTAAATATTGATATTTTATATTAGGCAGCATATTTTATATCCTCATGCTTGAAATATGCCTTAACTCTATTTGGATTTTCGGATAGCATTTCCATATGATTTTTCATGTTTT
>VEQH01000126.1 GCA_018883325.1 Flavobacteriales bacterium
AGCACTGCTATGGATTAAAGTTTTAGTTTTCAAAATTAAAATTCAATTTCAGGGTTTAATGATACAAAAAAATGGTGTTTTTAACTTAAAAATTCGTTGACGCGAGTTTTTCAGCAGACCCTAATTATAATAATGATAAGCATTGACGTTTTCTTTCAGATTGTTGTCTATTTCTGTCCAGGCAACTTTCCATACTTTTTCTTTTTTCGAGTAAACTAAGTGGTCGATTCTTTCAAGACCTTCCAATTCAATGCAATCAATGACAACATTTTCACTAAACGCATAAGGACTATTGTAGGAGTAGTTCGCCTCCAACGGATCTACCGCAAAGAACCTACCAACTCTTGTGTCGTGCATTCTGAAAGAATAATTCACAGAGTTTCCAGCGCCTTTGAGCTCATCGTCTTTTTCTTGATTTTGGAAACCGTAGCGATATTGGTCTTTAGAAATCGTCCTGCCATCCAGTTGTACGCCGAACGGAGAGTAGTCGCTGGAGTTCGTTATGCCGACCAAAGAGGGGGAATTGGGGCGATATGGGGTGGTTGGAGTTTGCAGAGGTTGGGGGTTTTAAGGTTTTTAAAATTAGTTTTTTATCGAAGTTCTTGTTTTAAGTTTGTTGTGAGAGTAGCAGATCAAAATCAGAAAACTTATAATTCTTTCATTTTCAAAATAATTTCGATACATCGAAGGTCTTGTTTTAAGTTAGACGTGGGAGTAGCGAGTAAGAGTATCAGATGAAATAATTGTCTTATTTTATTTTTTTTCAAAAAAACTCATAATAATCAAAAGAGTTAACAAGCTTGTAAGTAAAATCAATGTTATGTTTTTAGATGAACTAAATATTTTTAATATTAAAATAATTAAAAGAACTATTTCTCCAGCATTAAAATATTTTTTTTTCACTAAACCATATTTGAAAAAATGATACAATAAGATGGTAATAAGCAAAAAAATATTCATTGTTATTCTAATTTCAAATATATAATTTGTAAAAACTGAAATATTTAAAAATGTACAGATTATTAGTAAGAGGTTATATTTTTTACTCATTTTACATTGTCTTTTGAAATATTAAAGTTCTTTATCTCATTATTGCTAAATTTCATAAATGATTCGCCTCCGCTAAATCTTTGTCCTAGAGATTTTGGATTTGTATTTACTGTTTCCTCTACTGCATTATTAACTAATTTTGCTACTACAGAAATTGCAGCTCCTACGGCAACAGCAGGTAAATATCCTTTAGTTTTTATTGCGGCACCACCCAATATACCTGCTCCATCTGTTACATTGCTTACATTTTCTTTAATCGCTTTATTTGTTTCTGCCTTATCTTCAAAATAAGTATTAGAATGTGTTTTGTTATAATCAATAGATTCTTTTAAAACCTCCTTAAATTTAGGACACATTTGATCTTTTGAGAAAACAATATTTTCAAAAGAACTTTTGCTTATTTCAGATTCTTTTCCACCTGGTAAAACTATTGCCCCATAGGTGTATGATTTTTCATTCATTTGTTTACCATTTCTATCTACCTCTACACTCGTAACATTTGTTATTCTTACAGTATAGCTTAGTTCCGATTTTCCCATATGAATGTTTTTTTGATATACTTCATAATATTTGACTGTAGTTTGTTCGACTAACTCATGGTCATCAATTTGTTTTCTGTCAACAAACCTGTAAACGGTAATATTTGTATATTCAGTTCCTTCCAAATCAATACCGTCTAAAACACGATTTTCACTGAAAGCATATGTTGAATTATAAGGATATTTCCAACCTAAAGGATCAACCGCAAAAAATCTCCCAACCCTCGGATCATGCATTCTAAAATTATAGTTCACAGAGTTTCCAGCGCCTTTGATTTCATCGTCTTTTTCTTGGTTTTGGAAACCAAAATGGTATTGGTCCTTAGAAACCGTCCTTCCATCCAGTTGCACCCCAAACGGAGAATAGTCGCTGGAGTTCGTTATGCCGACCAAAGTGAGGGAGTTAGGGCGATATGAGGTGGTTTGGATTGGCAGAAAAGTAGGTTTTAAAGTGGTTTGTCTTCGAAAGTTCGAAGGACTTATTTTAAGTTTTTTGAATGAGAGGAGCTTCTTTAAAATCGATTAAAATATTTATTATATTTAAAATTAAACTCATAAACATCATTGGTTAAATCATTAATTATTGAAAAAGTACAATTATTATCATTTAAGTCCATTGATGCAACCGAAAATTCATCATTTGATAAATTAATATTTGGGGTGTTTATATTAAAATCAGAAATTTCTTCAAAAATTAATTTCAATAATTTGTAGCCAGATGTTTTTTGTTCATATAAATCTATCTCAATTTCAATTTTATTTGATGTAAAATCTAATTTTATGCTTTTAAAACATTGGTCGTGTAAATCAAAGTTGTTCATCGGATATATTTTAGCCTTCTAATATTACTGTGTTTTGTTTATTATATTTTTTCATGTCTTTTTCGTATTTCTTCATGTCTTTTTTGTAATTATCAAACTCTTTATAATATTGCTTTACTTTAAACTTGTAATTTTTTAAAGCTTGTTTTTTTTGTTCTTCAGATGGTCTTATAGTTATTGATTCAATTGGTAAAATATGTGACTCTGGTGAGCCCTTTTCAACTGGATTCCCTTTATCATCCAAATATTTGTCATGTCTATTTTTACTTAATGGATTTAGCCTATGCCAATGGTCTTTACCTTCATAACCTGATTTACCTGGTTTACCTTTATCAAATCGTATTATATCATTTTCATTCTCCTTATTTTTAAATTCTCTATAATTTCCAGTTTTATTTTTACTACTTGTGATTTCCTCCCATTCACTTCCTAATTCTGCAGGATTTTGAGGTGGATTCTGCCAATCAATGTCTTTAGATTCATAAATCGGAATCGCTGGCATACTAGGTGCGTTTGGTAAATTTGGATGAATAACAATAGGTGGTATAGGAAAACGTGGAGCAGTTGGCATCCTTGGTATGCTTATTACTGGTCTTGGATTTAATAACCACCAAAAAAATCTTGGAAAGGTTACTTCTAAACCTTCTAACTCATTCATGTCAATAACTCTATTTTCGCTAAAAGCATAAACTGAATTATGAGGATACATACCCGCCAATGGATCCACCGCAAAGAACCTTCCAACTCTCGGATCGTGCATTCGGTATTTATAATTTACCGAGTTTCCTTCACCCTTGATTTCATCGTCTTTTATAATGGCACCAATTAACTGGACAGCTATTTGTCAAAATTAAGATATTTCAAGACACCATAAGATTGGTTTTATAAAAATCATTTGGGGCAATTTGACCTAATGAATCATGTCTTCTTTCATTG
>VEQH01000082.1 GCA_018883325.1 Flavobacteriales bacterium
TTTTTCATAATTGTGTGTTTAAATTAGTAAAAAGTTATTACCGAAAAAAAATCTGGCTTTTTTGAAGGAAGCCATTTTTTTTCAGAATAACTTTTTGCTATGTTTACACACTTTATGAGATACTACCAACTAACTCTAAAAAGGTAACAACCTTCTCAGATAGCATTGTTATATCCTTTCTTCAAAAGGAACCATCAGAAATATTTTCCACATTACTAGAATTAAAGTGGCTTATTATGAGACTAATAAGCAGAGGGATACTTTGCAGAGGTGCTTTGGCTTATGGCAAAATGATACATACTGACAAATTTCTGTTTGGACCTGCATTAGTTGAAGCATATGAGACTGAAAGCAAAGCGGCACTTTACCCAAGGATAATTGTTAGCAGAGAGTTAATACAAATGGCTGGTAAAGCTAGGGCTGAACATCACGACTCAAGAACTGAAATTGAATATGTTATGAAACTCCTCAAAGAAGACACAGATGGGATGTTTTACATTGACTATTTTTTAGGGGCTCAAAGTGAATTAGACGACCCTGAAAACGATTTTCCTAGCTATATCAATGATGTTTCAGAAGTTATACGAAAAGGAGTTCGTTCAACCAGACCTGATGTGAAGATTAAATATATGTGGATGAGAGATAAGGTTAACAAAGTTATAGCGATTGGAAAAAAAGAAGATTGGATAAAAAGATTGAGAAATGAGGGTAATGATGAATTAGCGAATGCATATTTAGCTCTAAAAAAGGTTTAAAATGGTATTGTTCTACAAGTTAAATTTACACTTTGACAATTCTGAAAGAAAAGCCCGAACCGATAACAGCAATAATTTAAGCATGAAAACAGCAATTTATATTGATGATACAGGAACACCTCAGAAATCAAAAAGCAAATATGATTCAGGGGATTGGAAAAGTTGGGTAGCTGTTATTCTAGATTCCAAAGAAAGAATTGAAATAAGAGAGGGAATAGATTGGATAAGAAAATACGCGATAGAAGGATTAGAAATTAATGAATTTCATTTTACTGATATTTTCTCAGGAAAAAATGAATTCAAAAAAATTTCAATTGAAAAACGAATTAAGATTTTTGAATTGTTTGCTCAATTATATAAACATTATAATTGTCCTATTTTAATTCAATCATTGAGTGATGATGATATAATCAGAAATGAGATGACTGAATTTAACCAAATAAAGATACCAGGCTTTGACTTTTCAAAAAACTCTGATTTATGTCTTTGGTTACTTTTAATTCGCTTAAAAAAAAGTGAAGTTTTCAAAAAATACCAATTGCCTGTAGAAATATTTATTGATAATGGCATTCAAAAGCCAAACACTTCTCGGAAGTCAATTGAGTTACAAGATTTCGCTTTAAACTCTGAAATAAAATATATTGATTCAAAATGTGATTCTTTAATGCAATTTATTGATTTTATAGCATTCTGCCTAAATAGAACTAGATGGATTTTAATGAATAACAAAAAAGACAATAGTGATTTTAAGATTATGGAAATTAGTCAACTTGCAAATTTCAATACGGTTAATATGTTAAAACAATATGTCGATATTAATGATACAAATACAACAGAATATTATGATAGAATTCTGAGAAACGCATTTGATATTAATGGAAACCTCACCGATGAAGAAGTAGAAAAAATAAAGAACAAATAAAAACTATTGCTAACATAGAAGGACTAAACCGCAGTGGAGCGTAGCGGAACTTCGGCTTTAGTCTATTGTTGCCTGCCCGTCCTTTGGCGGGACAGAAGTAATTCGCTAGCCCTACTTTGTGTTGTTATGGGGTTTGCTTTTTAATCGATACATTTTTTGAGTTAAAGTCAACCAAATTGTGGTGACTTTTTTGTTTTGAGTGTCCCGAGTTCAATCACTTTTAGTGGTTTTCATTGGCCTTTTGCGCTATGGTAAGCTCTTTAATCCTGCTTTTTGAGCGTTGTTTTATGTTTAGGGCATGAAAATACTAGTTCGCACTAAGCGAAAATTGTAATCAATTCATTATCTGTTTTTTATGTTTGTCATTTATGTTTGGTGGTGGTCCATTCGCGCCGAATTGCATCACGATTATCATTCGCCCATTTTTACAACAAGGACATTGCTCAACATCAAAACCGAGTTGCCTTTTCGTGATTTCAGCGTAACTCAGTTTTACTGATTTGTCGGGCAAAATCCCAGCTTTCATTTGATGTACTTTCAACTTCACTTTCGCCCTACTCGACAGAAATCCATAATGTCTGATTTTTACGAACTTGGGTGGTAATACATACTCTTCGAACATTACTCATTCGGGGCTAGTTTTTATTGAAATTCGTGAGATCGCTGCGCTAAGTTGATCTAAAACCAGTCGTTCTTCAAATCTACTGAAGGCTTGCTTAAACCCTGGAACCAACATTTTTGCTTTCTGCAAGGTTGTTGTGTGCTTCGACGCACTCAGCAACAAATTTTCTTCGCACTTATCCCTTAGATTATTTTTTAAATTTATAACTCACTACAAATCAGGATTATGGCAGTAAATATATTAGAATTAAACAAAACATACAATTCCCAACTGAAATGCTTGAATTTGCTATCAAAATTAAGATGGGGGGGTTCTGTAAAATGCACTAATTGTCATAAAACTGATGTTAGGCTTTATGAAACTAAGAGTGGACGGTATTTTTGCAGAAGTTGTAAAACGCAATTTTCAGTCTTTACTGATACTATTTTCGAGGGTACTTTATTGCCATTGCCTACTTGGTTTCAAATAATAGGGTTGATGCTAAATGCAAAATCAAGCATTTCAGCAAAGGAAATAGAAAGAAATACAGGTGTAACCTATAAGACTGCATATTATGTTTGTATGCGAATTAGAGTAGGTATGTTAATGCCTGAAACGATGCTTAATGGTATGATTGAAATGGACGAAAGTTATTTTGGTGGTAAACCGAGAAAAGCAAATAAAAGTAAAGAAGATAGTCAACCAAATTTATCAACTCCAACAACATTAAGAGGTCGTGGGACAAATAAAGTTTCAGTTGTAGGAATGGTAGAAAGACAAGGAAATATTAAGACAAAAGTTATTGAAAAACTAACTAAAAGAAACTTATTAGCAATGCTTAAAAACAACGCTAAAAAAGAAGATTCAGTTTTAATAACTGATGGCTTTAAGTCTTACATTGAACTGGAAAAGTACATTGATAGATTAGTAGTGAATCACAATAAAGAGTTTAGTCGTGGCATTATAAATGTCAACACAATAGAGGGGTTTTGGTCTAACGTAAAAAATGGAATCAAAGGTAGTTATCGTGCTATTAGCAAGAAATATCTCCCATTGTATTTATGCGAATTTGAGTGGAAATTTAACCATCGTAATTTTAGTGGTAACGAATTTGAAACCTATCTTCGCAATGCTTTAGAGCAAGAGAAAGAACTCCTTTATTGGAAAGCAAAGAGTAGCGATAAAGTCAAAAAAATCGCTTATGAAAAGTAATCAAATTAGTAACCAATAAAATCAAAATAAATGTCAAATAATAATGAAACACCTTGTGGTGCTATTATAGATGAATCAATAAATATTCATCTTACAGGTGAAAATAATGATAAGACACTTTCAATATTTCTTAATAATATTAAAGAAAAAATCAAGGAAGTTAAATCAAATCAACTTATATTGAAATGTCAGATTTACCCAACTCATTTTTTTGATTTGGATTAAGTATTGAAAAGAAATTGGAACGGTATGAATGGCAACAAAAAATATAATTTGGTTTACCATTTGAATCAATTTTTATTTCATTTTTCTTATTATGTATTTTACACTTTAAGTTTAATTGTTCCGTTGAAAATTGTATTTGCATATTTTTTTGTCAAATGTATAAAAAACCCTAATATAAAAATAATCTTAGGGATAAGTGCGATTTTCTTTCTTGAAAGCCACACTTAAAATTTAAAAGTTGACTTCTGTGTACGATAATTACTTATTTTTAAGTCATGGTAACACGATGCAGGCTAGCGAAGCTTTTGTTCAACAGGGGTTCGCGGTCAGTATAAAAAATGACAGATCAACCATTAAACAGACACCAGAAAAATTTAGAAATGAAACCAACATTTTTTACAAAACAATCAGAATTCAGAAAGTGGTTAGAAAAAAACTATAAAAACAAAACTGAATTATTGGTTGGCTTTTACAAAGTTGGCACTGGCAAACAAAGCATGACTTGGTCACAATCTGTTGACGAAGCACTCTGTTTTGGTTGGATAGATGGGGTTCGTAAATCCATAGACAATGTCAGTTATCAGATTCGTTTTACTCAACGCAGAACGACAAGCATTTGGAGTGCAATTAACATTAAAAAAATAGAGGAGCTAACAAGACAAGGACTTATGAAACCAGAAGGACTTGCAATTTTTGAAAATCGTAAAGAAAGTATATCGAAAATCTATTCATACGAAAATGAAGAAGTGAAATTTTCTGAAGAATTGGAAAAGCATTTTAAACAATACAAGAACGCTTGGGAATATTTTCAATCCCTTGCACCATCCTACCGAAAACATTCGACATATTGGGTAATGAGTTCAAAAAACGAGACGACTAAACAAAAACGACTAAACGAACTAATCGCAGACAGCCAAGCAGGGACTAATAAATGGAAAGACAATAAATACACCAAAAAATGATGGGTAGAATAGTACACCGAACAGCTAACAGCATCTACCCAAAAGGCAGGTTTTCGTGCTCCGCAGACACATTTATGATTAATCAAAGTTTGGCTCTCCGCATCAACACTTGTAGTGAAAATCCCCGCCTTAGCCAAGCTCCAAACCCTTAACGGTAAACACAATGGACACAAACGCAATTTTAAAACATATTGAAGAAAAACGTAACTGCGGTGTTGTTCATTTATTAGTAATTGACAGATCCGAGAATGTTTCCTGGGAACAATCAATTATTGAAAAATCAAAAGAGATCGCTTTTTTTTCATGGCACTCTATTTGGTTTTACCGAAAAAACAAAAAAGACACCCTACAACAGCCCGTTTCAATTGAAGAAATGAGACCGCTATTCAAGGAAATAAATGATCAGAAAACTGCACTCGCTATCCTGGCTCAATTATTACATAAAAATATGGCTAACGGGTCAGAAAGTATGCCGATTGAGAACGCTAACGAACTAGCATTAAGTTTCATTTCTTTATTTGATAAAGACTCAAAGTATTATTCCAACTCGACTTGGAATAAGAATGAATTCACAAATAATAAAGCTACTTTTGATTTAGGATTAAGCGCTTGGAACGGCTTGACCGAGGCAACATTTGATTCAGGAATTATTGTTGTTGATAATAATAAAATCGGAATTGCATGGTTTGAAGAGGAGGATTAAGCATACGCCACGGGTTTTACGTTAGTTAGCGGATAGAAACTTTTAAGCAATTAATAAACGTTGGTGTTAGCAAACAGTTTTCGGTTTCAAAAGCCCACCAATGCAAAGCCCGAAACCATTAATTTTAATCAATAAATGAACAGTATAACAAATTTTAAATTTACCTCCTCCCTCGATTTATGATGAAATTAGTCCGAGAAAAGTATAAGAAATATTTATCCGTTAAAATATTAGTGGTAGTTATTGTTGTGGTCTCATCTGTTGCCATAATGCTTCCTATAATAAAACTTGCATCCATTTTCGGAATAAATGTTCAAGAAAATACTGGATTAAACTTTAAACCCAATTTTGGCATCATTTTCTTTTTCTTTTTGTTTGGAATTTGTTCAATTTTAATAATTTGGTTAGCACAAAAATACATTCATCAAAAACCATTAAGTCAACTTGGATTTAATTCCAAAATTGGACGAGATTTATTTTTTGGCTTTTTCTTAGGGCTAATAGTCGTTGCAAGCATCAACATTATTTATGGAATAAGTGCTGAAAAAATTGAATTCAATCCTGTAATCGTTCCTGATAATATTTCATTAATTACTTATATTGGATATTATATCTATTTCATAATCGGTTTTATAGTGTGGAACTCTTTTATTGAAGAGTTTGGAATGCGAGTATATCCAATTGAAAAATTAAAAAACTACATAAATCCGCATATTATTTTCATACTAATGGGAATAATATTTGCACTTGGACATTTTATAACAAGGGAATTTGATATTCATTATTTTATAAGTCTTTTCGGTTTCTCGTATGTTTTCTCGCTCTTATATTTTTATTCTCGTTCTATTTGGTTAGTTGTTGGATTACATAGTGGTGCTAATTGGGTGAATTTCACTTTTTTTGGAACAAATTGGAAAATGGGTGCTTTGTATAATATTGAAATAGCTGATTTTCCCACTTGGATTTACAATTACACGGATATTACTATCTACTCAATATTGCTAGTATTAATCCTATTGTTGAATAAAAAAGGCTTTTTCAATAAACATTTTTCAGTAAACATTAAATAAATGAACAATGACTAAGCTTAACATACGCTTAGCTCAATTTTTTTTCCCACAGTCGGAACAAAAAAAACGCAAAGCTTCAGAACGTCAGCTGAAACCTTAACCAACAACACGAATTCGACAAACAGACCGACAAATGCGGACAGAAGAAATCATAAATAAAACACTTACAAACATCTATTCATTAGTGAAAAGGGAAGTTGATGGCCTAGACACTGGTGAGTGTTTTATAGAACTTGACAACGAGATTATTATCGACATCCCATTTGGTTTTAGTGACGATATTTGGATAAAGGATTTGGACAAAGACGCAATAAGCCTTTTTGCTGACTTATCCGACTATCCCGTTTATCACGTTAACAAGAATAATAAAACAATTGGTGAAATAACTGACAACAACCAACGACAAAGACGGACAATTTTCAATAGACTTCGCAGTTTTTTTTTCGGGCACGACATCACAATAAAAGACTACCAGCCTTACAAAGTTGACCATAGAGAAAATAAACTCAAACATATCAAGGACAGAAAAATAATTGATTTTATTTGGTATGCTGACGACAGTGAGAAAGGCTTTATTTTGCTTGACAACGGCTATTTAATTACGGAGACAACAGTTTCAAATCACGGAACTGGACTTACAGGACTTAATTTATACGAGAGCATAAACGACTTAACAAAAGCAAAAGGCAATGACTATTTTAAACTTACAGTGTGGTAGCCGAAAGTTTAGTGCTCTGGATGAAGTTTTGTGGTGAAAATCCCGCATTCGCAAAGCGGCAAACCGTTTGACAACATTGTCTTATATTCGCGAACTAAGTCATTTAAACTAAAGATAAATCGTAACAAGAAGTAGGAAACAAATTAAAAATCAAACAATTAACGAAATGTCTGCTAAAGTTTCAATATTATGAGCAAATATCCACATCTAAAGCTTAAATTAGAAAATAAATCTTTTGATGATTGTTTTTCAATAGATTTGATTCATTTTACGGAATCAATCCCTTTCGAATTTGAATTTGAAAATTCAACATATTGGATAGAAAGAGGCCTACTATATTTTTGCTCAGAGAATACCGTAATTTCTAGTACAGACATTCAGATTATCAATCCAAGAACAAGAGAAAAAACTACTCACAATATATCTTCTAAAAATTCTTTTATTTATACTATCATTGGAAAAATTTCTCCTTTAGAAAATAAAATTCTACTCGACTTAAAAGCCGTAAGCTATATTTTAGAGAAAAATTTGGAGTATACCTTAAAGTTTAGAAGTAATAAAGTTGTTAACGAGCTTAAAATTATGTTTAAATAGGGTCTGCTGAAAAAGTCAGACCTCGAAGAAGAGGCGAAGCCAAATGAGCCAGATTCTAGACGCAGTCAATGAAGATGTATAATAATACTTCGATTTACCTTCGGTGCTACTCCGTGGTGACAGCAACGAAGAAGATGGTTTATTTGCTTTCAGCGCTACTTCGTGGTCTGACTAACAAAATAATATCATCTTTAATGCAAGGAAATTTATAAAAACAACTCAAAAACCTTGCATATAAGAGAATATTTATCACCTAAACACAAGATATAATAAAGGTTTTGTGTTTTTCAGCAGACCCTATTTATACATAAAGCATTGACGTACCTCGAAATCGCCACCTTCGGGTTGTTACAAAACGTTAGAAACAACTAATCGAAAAACGATCTTGCTTCGAATCTAGATAACCAGTGCATTAAAAGAATTAATTGAATCAAATACGAACAATGAATAGAATAATAATTATACTCGCAATAAGCCTATTGAATCAAATTGCTTTTGGTCAGATAAAATTATCTGAATTTGAAAACTTGGAAAGTTTAAACCTTAAAGGAAAAGTAAAAACTATAAAAGAAACATCTTTTAAGGCGAATAAAATAAATTCGGAAGTTGTCAAATTAGGTAAAGGCTGGCAATATGATTGGCAAAATGATAAAGAATATTTCTTTGACACTTTAGGGAATTTAATCTCAAGAAAAGACTTGATAAATTCGAAAAAAAGTGAAAAATATTCAATTAAATTGGACAATGAAAATCGGATTATTGAAATTCATAGATTGTCAAAATCAATTTATTTTGAATACGATACATTAAATAGAATTCTTTCGTCAAAAGAAATAATTAAACAGCCTGAGACTACTTCAAATGGAAACACGAAACCTACCTCAGGAGTTACAACAAACTATAGCTATTATTACGATTCCAAAAATTTACTTTTAAAGAGAGAAGCATATAAATCCAACTTAAAGATTTCAGTAGAGACCTTTAAATATGACAACTTCAATAATTTAATTTTATGGGAAATAAGAGAGGACTCGTATATTGAAACACATAAATATGAGTACGATAGCAATAATTTATTGATAAAGTACGAATGGGCTGATAATGAAGACGGAATTGCCGAAATCACAACAATTCAATATTTGAATAATAGTAAGGTTTTAGAACATTGGGTTGATTATGAAGAAGGAGAGCCTGATGGATACATAGACGATAAATTTGAAAATGGAAATATTGTAGAAAGCGTTGAAGTAGAAGCAGACGGTTCAATTGCAAGTAGAGAAATAATCAAATATGATTATGATGCAAGTGGAAACTGGATAAAATCGATTATTGATTTTAATGGAAAATATTATATCATTGAAAGAAATATTGAATATTATGAATGATTTTTAGACTTTAAAATTAAAAACCATTGTATACAAGATGCTCACAGCAGTGTAAAACAGCGCCTCAAACCTCAGCCCAAATCTTTCTTCAGAACAACGAAAAATTTAAATGAAAAAGACCTATCTTCGAAAAAACCAATAATTAAAAAAGTGGGCCCTTGTGCAAGATAATAAAAAAACCAACCATAAAAATGAAACTTAAAATTCACTTAATTGCCCTATTTACAATTTGTTATTTACAAATTAATGCGCAATCAATTGCCAGCGTTGAAACTAAAAAAATTCAATCAAAATTTCTCAAACAAGAGAGAGAAATATTAATTTACACACCAGTTGACTATGATTGGAGAGTTAATGAATACTTTGATGTAATCTTTGTTTTTGATAGTCAAAATCGTGAGTTTTTTGATTACACTACTTCAATTATTTCATTTTTACCAAATAATGGAAAATCATTTATTGTTATAGGAATTACTTCACCATTTAATGAAGAATTAAATTACGGCAGAAACAATGATTTACTTCCAGTTTTAACAACAGAAGACTCAAAGAAACGCTTCGGAACCTATTCAGGTAATGCAGATAATTTTTTAGAGTTTATTTCAAATGAAGTAGAATCATACGTTAACAATAACTATCGAACTTTAAATACAAAAATTGCTGTTGGTCACTCATTAAGTGCTTCATTTCTATTGTATTCAATCATTAAAAAACCAAATCTCTTTTCGAATTATATTGCAATTTCTCCAAATCTTGCTTACGAAAATGAATTTCTAACGCAAAGCCTTATCTCCTTTGATTATACCAAAATTAAAAATAAAACATTTTTATATTTGAGTAATGCAGATGAAGGAATTGAATATTGGAAAGAATGGAAACCAGCAAGAGAAAAACTCTATAATTTTTTTGACAACAAATTGAAAAATGAAAACATAACAATTAAAATAAATAATGATCCAACAAAAAATCATTTAAGCACTTTTCCACCTAGTTTGAATGATGCTTTTGAATTTTATTTTAAAAACAGTACACAAATAAATGAGGAGCAAACTTCAAGTCAACTTTTTGAAACCAAAATACGTTTAAAAGTTCAAAATAAAACGGATACAATTTACATTACAGGAAATCAAAAAAATCTCGGAAATTGGAATCCAGAAAAAATTAAAATGAAAGAAATTTCAGAATTTGAAAGAGAAATAGTTTTAGAACTCCAAAGTCCGGCACAATTAAAATTTACAAAAGGTACTTGGGATAGTGAATTAGAAATCATTGGTACTTATGATAAAATAACGATCAAACCTGAAATTAAACAAGTACATGAATTTAAAACAGCTGAAAATCAATAAATAACCTCGTAAGGCAGCAGTTTGGCAAAATGGCGGGTTCAGTGGTTAATTGAACATTTGTGTTTCTAAATCCGCAAACTGTACCAAGCGTCAAAATTTTATCTGCTTTGAAGTGGTATGATTATAGAACGAAGAAGTTTATGAAATCGACATTGTTTTTTTTAACGATACTTATTTCGGGAGTTAGTTTTTCTCAAACTGAACCAAACATAACAGATTCAATAATAGAATTTATTAATTATCCTGCACAATTCCCCAAAGGTCATAATGAATTGTCAAAATTCATTCTTGATAATTTTGATTATGGAGATATTGATTCAACAAAGTTTGATTATGGCACACTTTATCTAACTTTTTGGGTGGAAAAAGATGGAAGTATTACTGGAGTTGACCTAATGAATAGACAGAAAGAAAGTATTCGAAAGAAAGAAGCTACTCCATTCAAATCAATGTCAAATTGGATCCCAGCATGTGATAGAAATGGCCCGATAAGAGATAGAATTTGGTTCCCAATAATTATAGATCCATGAAAAATAGCATACTAACATCAACTAAACGCCAAAGAATTAAAAATTATAATCAAGGAGCCCAATTATCCTAGTTGAAAAACACTACATTTAATACAAAAAAGCAAAAGAAATTTTGAGAAATCTGATAATTATATTTACAATTTTACCCCTACTAGCCTTTGCCCAAAAGGAGAATAGAAAGTCGCTTGAAACTTATTTGAAATCGGACGGAAACTTTTATTACCAACTTGACTTATGCTCGGATTCGACATTTAAATATGAACATTCATTTGAACTTGGCTCGACAAAATCAGAAGGTCGTTGGACAAAGAAAAATGACACCTTGATACTTTACGACTATGATGTTCCTTGGAAGATTGAGAGCGTGGAAGAAAAGTATATTGACACAATTGCAAAAAAGACAATAGTTAAGGTTATTTTAAATGATACAAGTGCAATTAATATTCCGAAGAACTATGACATTTATATAGATGGACAACAAAGTAACGTAAGGTATGACCATTCAACAAAGACAAATAATGTATATGACTTTGAAGTTTGGATTAATTCAGACTGTAAAACCAAAATAAAAACCAACAAATTGGGAGTAGCAGAATTCAATACAAATGACATTAATGAAATTCATCTTGCTTATAACGGATACAGCGTAATCAACCCAAAAAGTAATGATTTTACCTTGACAATTTCAAACTACCCAATTTTTACTTCACCACCGACATTAAAATGGACAATTTGGACAATTCAAGGACAGGAAATTAAACCTATTGAATGCGGACAGACGTTGAAACATATAACTTTGACCAAGGAATGAATAGCACAAATCCTAACAGCACCTATCCAAAAGTGGCGTTTAAGTTGTTAAATCAAGCTTTCAGCTTCTGTAAAAATTATGTTTGACTGACACTCATAGCGTTCTCAAAAGAACTTCCCTCCTACTCTTTTTTTCTGACGAGTTATTCTAAGTTATTTATCCAAATGAATAGATTTAAAACTTACTCAATTTTATTGCTCGAATACGTCTCCAAATTGCTTAAAAACCCTTACTTTTAGCTAACAATCAGTTCGAATTGAGACTTTAAAAAGGTTTAACTTCGTTGCTGTTGCGTAGTTTAAACGAACATAACATTATCAGCTACTTTAATAAGACAATGAAACACTTGATAATTTTCATATTTACGATGTTATTCTTGACCGCTTGCAAAAAGGATAAGGATATCACAACTGAACCTAAACCGAATTATTCTACGTTTAATGGACAGATTGGAACTAATGATAATTCAACGCTAATAACCGATGACAACAACTTGATAATTTGTGGTAACTCAGGTAGTAATTTGTCTATTCTTAAAATCTCAAAAACAGGGACACAGATTTGGCGTAATGACTTTGAAGCAGGTAACAATAGTTATGCATCAGGTGTTACCGAATTAAGTGGAGACCTATTTATATGCGGAAAAACAACAAGAAATAATTCAACAACCAAAAATGACATTCTACTTATAAAAGCAAATGCTTCTGGCGACACAATTTGGACAAAAACATACGGTGGTGCAGAAGCAGATTATGGAACAAACATAATTACAACTTCTGACGGTAATATTTTAATTGCAGCAAAAACAGAAAGTTTTGGTGCAGGTTCGATGGGAGACATTTATCTTGTTAAAGTCAATACTTCTGGAGATACTTTATGGACAATGAGTTATCCAGAACAAGATCAAGAAGTTCCATTTCATTTAATGGAAACACAGAATGGTGAGTATCTTATCACAGGAACAAATGAAGACAACGGTCAAAACAGAGAACTTTATTTGCTAAAAGTAAGTTCAACTGGACAACAAATTTGGAACAAAAAAATTGGACCACCGACTTGGAAATGGGGCTATTCTTCCATTGAATTATCGAATGGAGATTTATTAACCTGCGGACAGCATACAGCGAGTGGTTACAGTCAAGTGCTTCTCGTCAAGACAAACAATCTCGGAAATGTGATTTGGGAAAAAGAATTTGGATACACTACTCTTTCGGAACAAGGTAATTCAATAAAACAAAATGCTGATGGCTCATTTATTATTACAGGTTCTTCCTATGATGTTTCTACAATGAAGTATGATATCATTCTTTTAAAGGTTGACGCAAATGGAAATCAATTATTTTTAAAAAAGTTTGGCAGCTCAATTAGTGACTTCGGAGTAAATCTTCTCAAGGACAGTAATGACGACAATATTATTACGGGAATTTACAACGGAAGTATTTTTATGACAAAGACGGATAAGAATGGAGTTTTTAAATAACTGAAGACAAAAGTACCAAAAGTGTTTACTTTTTAAGAGACCTCCCCTATTTAAAAGCCGTTAAATGCTATGATAAAAATAATACCGTTTACAAAAGTTGAAGTTTTCAATACTTATGAAAATAAGTTGCTGAATTTATTTCAAACATACGTCTTCAAATTGCTTAAAAACCCTTACTTTTAGCTAACAATCAGTTCGAATTGAGACTTTAAAAAGGTTTAACTGCCTTTCTAATGAGCGGTTTAAATGAACTGCCATAAGTTACATTTTAGGACAACCGTGCATAAAACAGAAAATATGGACAAAGCAACACAAACAATGATTGACAACCTGTACAAAAACACAGGCAAAACTTTGCAACAATGGATTGAAATTGTAACACAAGAAAATTTTGCAAAACACGGAGAAATCATTAAATTTTTAAAGGAAAAACACGAGTTTACGCACGGTTTCGCAAATCTTGTAGCACTAAAAGCAAAAGAAACCGATGCCGGTTCTGTCGATAATACAGATGACTTAATAATTAGTCAATACAAAGGTAAAGAGCATTTAAAACCCATTTATAACAAACTACTTTCCGAAATTCTTAAATTTGGTAAAGACATTGAAATTTCACCAAAAAATACATATGTAAGTTTGCGAAGAAAAAAACAATTTGCGATCTTAAACCCTGCTACGAAAACACGTTTTGAAATTGGCATCAATTTAAAAGGACAAGAAGCAACCGAAAAATTAGAAGCAGAAAAACCAAATTCGATGTGCTCGCATAAAATTAAAATTACTGACATCAATGAAATTGACACAGAAGTAATTAACTGGTTAAAAAAAGCATACGACAACGCAGGTTAAAAATTAAACCAAGATGGCAACTAACAAAACTACCTATACCAACACCGATGTAACCGAATTTATAACTTCGTATGCAAACACAGAACAAAAGAAAATTGACAGTTTTGAACTCTTAAAAATATTGCAGGATTTAACAGGTGAAGAACCTAAAATGTGGGGACCAACAATTATTGGTTTTGGAAATTATCATTACAAATCACTACTAACCGACTAAATTTTTAAACAGGGGGTTTGACCACAGAGTTTCACCCCCTTTTTTCATATTTTTGATTTTCCACAACTAAAAATATGAGCAGTAAAAATACAGAAAAGAATTTAGTCG
>VEQH01000003.1 GCA_018883325.1 Flavobacteriales bacterium
TTCTACAGATTCAATAGACGAAATTATAGGCAGAGTATTGTTGACAAGGCTTTGAGCCGTTTTTTAATGGTGAAAGCTCCAACTTTAAGAGAAATTGTTACAAATGCGACCTAGCTTGGTAGCCCAATTAAATTAATACGATGCTTTTTAGTCGATTTCAGTTATTTAGTTTGTTTTTTGGTATTGTATTTATTTTCATTTACAAAGATTCCTTGTTATTGTTTTGTTTCGGAAAAGTCACTAAAGGAGAGTATGTTGGTTATGAAGTTTATCGATTTAATAACAACCATAATCACAAATATTATTACTTTAAAAACACTGAACCTAACAATCAATATTACAAACCAAAGGTTATGTTTACTGTTCAAAAAAAACAGTATTTTTTTGAGACCACCTCAAATGTTGACTATTACATTGGTAAAAAGGTCAAAGTGATTTACCTTGACTATCCACCAAAAATTATGAAAGAGCATTCATTTATGGGTTTATGGTTTGAAGGAATTTTGTGGTTGCTAGTTCCAACAGCCATTTTAATTTCTTTGTTTGTAGGCTTAATGACCAAAGAGGAAATCATTTATATCAATTTTAAAAAGAAACCTTATTTCAGAAAAATGAAGCGTATAGAGTTTGACATTATCCGAAAAGCTGAATTTGACTTTGAAAGCGAAAATTCAAAAGCAAATGAAGAAATTGAATGATGATAAAATTCATTTTTAGGTAATTAATTATTAGATTTATTTAGAAATCAGCAATTTGATAAATGAACGTTTCAAAAAAAATAGTGCTAAGTATTTTCATCTTGCTTTCAAATTTACCTTTTGATTGTATTTCTCAACCTTTTATAAGTGTTTCATCTGGAATAAATTCGGGGAAATTATTCAACCTCAAAAGCGAATATCCTTCAGAATTAAAATACAGAATCAAAGGTGGTTTCTCCTTTTCGCTTGCATTGGACAGTATTAACAGAGATAAAAATCTTCGTTTGACACTCACATATGGACAGCAAAATTTAGGTATTTATGAAGAAAGCTATGACAAATGGGGAGCCGGTGGTCCAAGCAATTACACTATTCATTTTCAATACTTTCAACTAGATCTAGCTTATAAATTTCAACTTGTTTCAAATCCTAGATATTCATTAAACGTATTTACTGGACCATCTTTTTCACTTTCTAATAAAGCACTACTAAATGGATATGGCAGAAGAACTACGAACACACCAATACTTGACTCGTCTGGAGTTTGGCATCCAGTATATTCTACTGTTGATTGGGTAAAAGAAAATGAAAAAATGACTGATTTCGTGAAATACAATTTTGGAATAAATCTAGGTTTGAATTTCAACTATCCGATCTCTAAAAATATTGATTTAATACTTGAAAACAAATACACCTTATTACTCAGAAACACAACCAATTTGGGCAGTTATTACCACACGTTTTACATTCTCAGTGGAATAAATTTCGGAGCGCGATTTAGAATTTGAAACTTAGACGTAAACTGTGTTGAAAAAAAAATCAGAATTTTTAAACGTAAAGATTTCCAATTTCATAGTTGCATTTGTGTTTTGTATTTAAAGAAGAATACCATTCTATTATCTATAAAACTAATATCTAAAGTTTGATTATTTTTCTAGTAATTGTTTCACCTGTTCCAAAAAATTGAACTAAATACATTCCATTTCTCAAGCCTTCGAAGTCTATTTTTTGATTCAGTTCCTGATTTAAATCCCCATCTAATACTTTTTGACCTGAGGTATTGAAAATCTCATATCGCTGGTAGGTTTTATCATAAAGTTTTAAATAAATTTCATTCTGAAAAGGGTTCGGGTAAAGTAAAATGGAAGAATTTGAACCTATCACTTTTGGATCAATTTCCTTAAACAACGAATTGTCTTGAATCCAGTTTTGATTGGCAATTTTCAAAAAAGACACATATTCAGAGTTCAGATGAAGACTTGTTACATTATAATCCATGTCATCCATAAAATTTTTACCCATAATTGTTAAATAATCTTCTGAAACATCCATTCTAAAATGATTGCTTTCGTCATTGAAATTTTGATTCAACGTTTTATAAGAAAGCTCATAAGTATTAATGTTCATCTTGATAATTAAGATACTATCGAAGTATGAATAATGTTCAGAAACAGGACAAATCATATAAATATGTTCACCCAAACGTTTTGTTTGAATGATGCTCATTTTACGATTTCCAGAAACAAAAAATCTATTGAATTTTTGAAGTTTTGTATCCAACTCAAAAATGTAAGTTTTACCGTATTTATTGTCATTCTCTGTTGGATTTACAAAAGTAAAATCCTCAAGAGAAACGCTTTCTGAAACCATTCCAAAACCAAATATCGATTGATCATTCGCATTTTCTATTGAGCAGAAACGATTGTAATCAGTTTGAATTAGTGGGATATTGTATTGTAATTCACCATTTGAATCTAACTTTTGGATTGAGTGCTTTTTAACTCCACTTAATGATTGAATAATACCTCCATCTATAAAATTAATCCCTGTAGATTCCATTTTGTAACCCGTTTCAATTCCTGGTGTATTTTTAACCCAAACTAAATGAAAATCTTTATCAAATTTTGCCATTTTGTTACCATACTCCTTAGAAACTAATTGTATGTTTTCAATAGTCAGTGATTCTTTATTATTCCGAAATGCAAGGTAAATATTATCATCTTTATCTAAAGCTAATTGATACAATTCCAAGTAGTTGTAATAGTCTAGTGAAATTATTTTTTTGAATGTTTTCACCGTTCCATTCTCAGCATCAATTTGCATAGCATAAACTGCTTGATAAGGCGTAATTACTTTGAAATTGTCATAGCGTAAACTATCCATAAAAGTTCCAACCAAAAGTAAATCTCCATTACTCATTACTTTTAGTTTTCGATCCAAATAATGAGCGTTGTACCCACCAATTTGTTTCAACCATTTTAGATTTCCTTTCTTATCAAACTTCACTATTGATTCATATCCGTTTTTGAAGTCAAAATTGAGTGTATCGTGTGTTAAAAATGTGTTGGGATAATTGTTACTCTTATAAAAGGTTGAATAGCTATTTTCGTTTTTATCAAAAACCACCTCATCGGCTTCCAGATTATCTTCCATTTCAAAATAAGAATAAGAATTTGCAGCAATTTCCCTGTACCAAGTCAAGCTACTTGTATCTTTAAAATTAGGCTGTGGAGCATCTAAATCATCTAATTTTCTTCTTTTAAGATAGAGTGTAGTTTCAAGCAATTCTGTCCAATAAGCATAGTTTCCATAGCAATATACCTTTTGAACTGCCTTTCCATTTTCAATTTTAAAAAGTGATTGAAAATTACCATTTTGAATTTTATATAGATAATAACCAAAATCGTTTCCATTTGTGAGAACATGGTAATAAGCAGTATCTGTTTTAAAATAAAATTTACTTGGGTCAATTCCATAAAAGTCTTTAACATAAGGAAATGAACTACCTGCACCTTTATTGAGGTCTTTCATTACACGAAGAGAATCATCGTTGCTTAAATAAGCAAATTCAAACCCATATTCAGGAGAAGTAAGTAAAAACTTATTTCCGCCGTAAGGAAAAGTATAATAATTGGTGTAATAATTTTTACGCTTTAACTTAGATTCAAAAAAAATAGAATCCAACTCGTTTGTAATCAAATCTAATTTTAAAGTAACATTATTTAAAAGTAGTGACGTTCCATCTTGATAGGCACTGTTAAAATTAGCACCCGAAACTAACAATGTACTGCTTTCTTGACTCAAATCAAATTTATAGAACGAGTTACCCATATTAAAAAAGTGAAGCTCTTGGGTTGGCTCTGTTGGAAAAAAATAGGAAGTAGCTGCATTAGTTTCAATTAGCTGAGGAATTAGATCAAGTCCTAAAGCATAAAAGACACTACTATCTGCTGAGATTTCACTAAAAAACAACCGATTTTGTTTATTCCCAATGAAATTCAAAGCATTAACTGATTCAAAAAGTGTCTGCGACTCATTCATTTCACCATCGAAATATTTGAGGTAATATTTGTTACCTTCATTTGTAATGTAAAAATATTTGTTGTCAAAAATGAGTGAAGGAACAGAACCATATGTGCTATTTTCCATGAAAAACTTTTCTGAAAAATTATGAATTCCACCTTTACTCACATAATTCACAACATAGTAATCATATTCAAATTGATTGTTTTGATTTTTGAAAGTGTTTTGATAATACACACCCTTTTCAGTGTGAATTAAACCTTTGGCTGCTGGAACCTCATAATCAATATAATTATCGAGGTATTTTACCTCATTTGACGATGGCACATGGCGTACTAGTTTTTTACCATTTACTTGACTAAAAGTCATTAGTACAGTATCCTCATAAACTTTTAATGTACAATTTGATCCATAATTTGATATCGAGTCAAAAACGGCTAACGTTACCGTTTGAGAAAAAGCAAAAATTGAAAAGAAATGAAGTAGAATTGTAAATGTAATTTTCATTTAAAGAATTTAAACAAATTTAAAAATATTTTTTGAAACATTCATACCGACTTATTCGACTAATAAAACTCACAACAACTTGTTTATCAATTTATTAAAACTAAAACAATTAAATACAGTACACGATTTCTATTCTTTTCATTGACCAAATAATTTTAATTGACTAAATTCGCTCCGCATTATTAACAATATAGAAAAGAACTATGAAGGTTTTCGATCTTGACATGATTAAAAAGGTGTATGCTCAATATCCTGAGCGCATCGAAGCAGCAAGAAAAGTAGTGGGTAAACCATTGACTTTGGCTGAAAAAATTCTTTATGCACATCTTTGGGATGGCAATGCAACGGTTGCACAAGAACGTGGTAAATCGTATGTTGATTTCGCTCCAGACCGTGTAGCGATGCAAGATGCAACTGCTCAAATGGCGCTTTTGCAATTCATGCAAGCTGGAAAGAAAAAAGTGGCTGTTCCTTCAACGGTTCACGCGGATCACTTGATTCAAGCGAAAGTTGGTGCAACGAAAGATTTACAAGAATCATTGAATCAAAATAACGAAGTATTTAACTTCCTTTCTTCGATTTCAAACAAATACGGAATCGGTTTCTGGAAACCAGGAGCTGGAATCATTCACCAAGTAGTACTAGAAAATTATGCTTTCCCAGGTGGAATGATGATTGGAACTGATTCTCACACAGTTAACGCTGGTGGTTTAGGAATGATTGCAATTGGTGTTGGTGGTGCTGATGCTGTGGATGTTATGGCTGGAATGGCTTGGGAATTGAAATTTCCAAAGTTAATCGGTGTAAAATTGACTGGAAAATTAAACGGATGGACGTCTGCTAAAGATGTCATCTTAAAAGTTGCTGATATTCTTACTGTTAAAGGTGGAACGGGAGCAATCGTTGAATATTTCGGTGACGGAGCGATTTCGCTTTCTGCAACAGGAAAAGGAACAATTTGTAACATGGGTGCTGAAATTGGAGCAACAACTTCAACTTTCGGTTACGATGATTCAATGAGAAGATATTTAGCGGCTACAGGTCGTCAAGAAGTGGTGGATGCTGCTGATAAAATTGCTGAACATTTAACTGGTGATGCTGAAGTGTATGCTAATCCTGCAGCTTATTTTGACCAATTGATTGAAATTAATTTAAGTGAATTGGAGCCACATATCAACGGTCCTTTTACTCCAGATAGAGGAACGCCAGTTTCTAAAATGAGAGCAGAAGCAGAAGCGAATGGATGGCCAATGAAAGTGGAATGGGGATTAATCGGTTCTTGTACAAACTCTTCATATGAAGACATGGCGCGTGCTGCATCTATCGTTGAACAAGCGGTTGCTCACGGAATCACACCAAAAGCAGAATTTGGTATCAACCCAGGTTCGGAGCAAGTGCGTTACACAATCGACCGCGATGGAATCATCACAACATTTGAGAAAATGGGTACGAAAGTATTTACAAATGCGTGTGGTCCTTGTATCGGTCAGTGGGATCGCGAAGGTGCTGAAAAACAAGAAAAAAATACAATCGTTCACTCTTTCAACAGAAATTTCTCTAAAAGAGCAGATGGAAACCCAAATACACATGCGTTTGTAACTTCTCCTGAAATGGTTGCTGCATTGGCAATTGCTGGAGATTTAGGATTCAATCCGTTAACAGATACATTGACAAACGACAAAGGAGAGCAAGTTAAATTATTACCTCCAAAAGGTGACGAATTGCCAACTAGAGGTTTTGCTGTTGAAGACAATGGTTACCAGGCTCCTGCTGAGGATGGAAGTGGTGTTGTGATTGCAGTTGCTCCAGATTCTTCTCGTTTACAATTATTGGAAAACTTCCCAACTTGGGACGGAAAAAATATCACAGGTGCTAAATTGTTAATCAAAGCAAAAGGTAAATGTACAACGGATCACATTTCAATGGCTGGTCCTTGGTTGCGTTACCGTGGTCACTTGGATAACATTTCAAACAACATGTTGATTGGTGCTGAAAACGCATTCAATGGCAAAGCAAACGAAGTGAAAAACCAATTGACTGGCGCTTATGGTGAAGTTCCTGCGGTTCAACGTGCATACAAAGCAGCTGGTGTTCCATCAATCGTTGTGGGTGACCATAACTACGGTGAAGGTTCATCTCGTGAGCACGCAGCAATGGAACCAAGACATTTAGGTGTTCGCGCAGTTATTGTGAAATCATTTGCTCGTATCCACGAAACGAACTTGAAAAAACAAGGAATGTTAGGTTTAACTTTTTCTAACGAAGCGGATTATGATAAAATCCAAGAAGACGATACCTTCAACTTCACAGATTTAGAATCTTTTGCTCCAGGGAAACCTTTGACACTAGAAATCGTTCATTCAAATGGTACAACTGAAAACATTTCGTTGAATCATACTTACAACGATTCTCAAATCGAATGGTTTAAAGCAGGTTCAGCGTTGAATTTGATTAAATTAATGGAAAACTAAAATGCGAATTTTAAAAATCTTGTTTGGACTTTTTATAAGTTTTAATACCTTTTCTCAATCATTATTTGTTGGGAATCACGTAATTGAACCTTATATCGGTTTCCCTAACGTAACGAAATATGTTCCAATGCTTGCTTTGAGTCAAGAACCTGAGAACGTTACAAGTTACGTTGGTTTGCCTCCTTCTGGATTGCGCTACACCTACATGCTAACTGACGATATTAGTTTTGGTGTTGATGTAATCTACGACAGAAGTAGAAAAGATTTCGTTTCAACAGACACCGTTTTTCAAAATGGAGGTTGGCAATATCTTTCTTACGAAGGGAAAAGAACTCAAACAAGGTTGCGTTTGCAAGCTCGAATGAATTTTCATATTCCAATTTCACAACCAAACGCTGACTCATATATCGGCTTAGGTTTTGGAACAAATAACAGATGGATTAAAGATTATAAAGATGGTGTTCTTGACCGCGAATTAAAAGGTTCAGACGCAATTTTAATTCCTTTTTCGATGCGTGTTTGTTTTGGATACCGTTACTATTTTTCTTACAATCTTGGGATTGTTGGAGAAGTTGGTATCGGAGGACCTTTGGTCTCTTTTGGGCTTTCATATAAACTTTAAAATTCACAAAATATTTTTTAAAGCGATTCGTACTTTGCGAATCGCTTTTTTTATATCTAATTAAATCTAAGGAAATGAACAATCAACTAAAACAAATCAGTCAACTTACTCGAATTGGACTTTTTTCATGGGTAAAAATCATGCTACTTTCGATTGTAAGTACAGTTCTAAGTTTCATATTAGGTGTTTATTATTTCTTTAAAAGTGTTTCTGAAAGTAAATTGACTGCAAACGATTGGTTGAATGACTTATGGACAATTATAAGCTCGCATTTATTTGAAGCTTTTTTTCTGTTTTTAGTTTTTAATTCGATTTGGTTGTTGATTTATTTGGCAAACGATTACGTTACTTTTAAAATCATTCACAAACTCATTAGCGATAATTCTGAAAAAATATTAGAACCTATTTTAGAGAAATCACTTGCTTCAGTGAAAAGCAAATTTCCAAAACTGATGCAAAAAGGTGCTGATTTTTCAATGACAAAATTGAAATTAATTGAGGAAATCAAAACAAGTAAAGAGAATAGATTTATCAAACGAATCATTTTGTTTTGCCTCGACCAAGTTTACTTAGCGGATGTAGACTTAAGCAAAGAAAACACAAGCTTTGAAGAAATTCTAAAAATCAAAATCATCCAAATATTAAAAGGAATAACAGAGCCAACTCGCATCTGGATTTTGCTTGTGATTCTTTTTCAATGGTTGGTGGTAGTGTTTATTTAAAAACAATTGAGTGTCGGCCTTCATTCCAATAGATTTTCCTTCTATGCTTCGCTGTCTCCTATCTCACTCGAAAAGTTTACTTTATGAATGCTTCAACGAAAACACTTAGCTTTTATATCTCTTGAAAAGTCATTTTCCGAAACGTCACTAATAAAAACAGCAAAAGTAGAAATGAAATCTAATAACCTGAGTTCGATTCTAAAATTGAAATTCAGATTAACATAAAAATCTGTTAGACAAGGCGTTTACTAGAAAATTTAACTTCGTTGCTGCTACGCGGTAGCGGGCTAAATTGAGAGGAAACAACGAAGTATAACTGGTTTTTATGTAAAGTAAATAAGTATTCCGCTGATAAACAACGATTTACTTCACAATCCTTTATTGATTTATCCCGATAAATCTTCAAAAGTATTGTTCGTAACTCATTGTTTCTGAGCGGTCTGAATTCAATTTTATAAATCGAACTCAGGTTAATAAGATTCCTCATTTCATTCGGAAGGACTCCTAAATCGGAAAGAGCATGCGAAAATGCTACGCATTTTCGCCACCAACTCTAATCGTAGAGTCATTCCGACCAACGGGAGGAATCTTCTGAAAACCAAAAACAATAATTTAAAAATAAAAACAGGTCATTGGTCAACCGAAAGGAATCTACTGATAGAATGCAGGCACTCATAAAAAAATCAATCTTCCTTTTCAAAATTCAACGGTGAATACTTGTAGCTTTTAACCGTTGCAAATGAAGTTCTACCAATTTTTTGATGAATAGAACGATCGAATAAATTCAAATGTTTTTTGATGCGTTCTTTGAAAATCGAAACATAAAAACAAGAAGCCACAAGATACGAACCTTGTAAACTTGGATGTGCACCATCCCGATGATAAAGCTTAGTTTTCTTTTCTTTTACGCGAACTTCTTTCCAAGCTAAACCAACCGGTACAACAGGAATATTGTAATTCGTGCTTAAGAATTCATAGCCATTTTTCACGTTTTTAGTCATTTCGAAATAACTTTTCTTCCCGTAACCTTTTTGGTAAGCCCAAGTCATAAAAAACAAAATTTTTGTTTTCTCCGTGTTAGATTTTACAGCGGCAATTATCTTTTCAAGCCCAGGAATTGTTTTGGTTTTGAACGTCACTGAATCTTTAATCATGTCGCGACTTGAACCTTGTAAAATGACGTAATCCCATTTTTTCCAAGCTATTGCTTTGTAAAGATTTTGTCTTTTTGAATGCCTGTAAAATGAAGTCATTCCTTTTGTATTGGAATAAACTTTTAAAGATTTACCATTCAATTTTGCCAATTTCTCAAAGATTTTTGGCATGTGGTTACGGTAAGTGTAACTGTTTCCAATGAATAGAATATTAATTTCTTGCTTTGCTGCTGCTTGAAACAACAACAACATTGAAATCGAAAATAAAACTACCCACTGTTTCATTGTTTACTTGACTTTTGGAAATGATTCTTCCATCGCTGGAAAATAAACATGTCCTAAAATTAATGGATTAAATGTAAAATATTGGCATTTAACTAACTCACCGCTTGGCAATTGACACCAAAATTTATTCATGTCCATATTTTCTAAGTCTCCAAATTCGTTGCGTTGCAGTTCTTTGGTTGGAATTTTAAACATGCGTAATTTGTGCACTTTCCCTTTTGTTTCCTTCACCGTTAAAACACAAAAAGGAGTTGTTCTTTTCATGCTATCAACTTGATTTGCTTTTAATTCATAGTTGGCATTATCAAAATGTACTTTGCGATAACTTTGTAAATACCTGAATACATTGGAAGTGTCAACTACTGAAAGTTTTTTGCCATTTTGGGTGACTTTGAAGCGACTTCCTTTTTGTTGGATATTAAAACTTCTGTGTTGTTCCTTTGGAAATTTCACATCAACAGAAGCGATTTCATCCATATCAAGGCTAAAAATATTTGTACAAATCCATTTTCGAGCGTCGGCAAAAAAACGTGGTTCAATAACACCATACATTCCTGAAACACTCATCATCACAGGATAAGCACTTTTTCCATCTTCAGCTGTTTCCAATAACATTATTTGACCTAAATGATCTTGTGCCGCTGGACCAATGTACCAAGTTTTCGTCCATTCACCTTCTTCAAAAATCTCTACTTTCGTATAACTTGTTGACATTAAATCAACAAATTTTTGTTGCGATTTCTCTGGTAAATAACCTTTCAATGTAATTTTTGCAAAAGCGTCCAAAATCAACGAAACGCTTGATTGTGTAATACAACCACCTTTTGCATCTGTCCATTCCTTACCTTTTCTAATGATTTCAAAGCGATTTGAAAAAGCATCGGTAATAATTACACGATCTACTTTATTCGTGTCTTTCACAGCAAATTCAATCAATTCTGTATCAGAATGTCCGTCACCAGAAATTAGTTTTTTTGTGTACCAACCTAAAGCGGAAAGTCCTACAATTGCAAGGATAAGAAAGATTATTTTTTTCATTAAAGTGCGATGTATTTAGTGAGTTATGCGTATTTTCTTTTTCTTAAGTAATTCAAAACGAACGCCATAAGTAAAACAATTCCAATTGGAAGTAAAAGATTAACTGTTTTATAAAAACCTGCAAAAGTTTTGATTTTTTCTTTATCGATTTCTTTAATATCAATTTGGCGACTACGAACGTCCAAAACAGAGTTATCACCCATCATGTAATCGACAATGTTTTGAAAAAACTCCTGATTTCCAAAGAAAAGCGGCACATTTCGTTCAGCTAATTCAGGTTCCATTTTCATATCATTAATTTGATTTGGACGGTATAAATACCCATTTCCTTTCGGGTTCGGTATTGAATCGTATCTGTTAGCGATAAAACGGCCATTTCCAACCACCAATACTTTCCCTTCAATTTCACTTTTTGCTTTGTATTTTGAATTTGGATTATTGGCAAACTCACCCACTAAACGATTTTGAAAATGCGATTTAAAAAATCCTTCAGCTAAACCTGCAATACAAATTTTGTTGACCTCATCTTTTGGATTTGCAACTAATTCGGGATTATTTCCATAAGTAAGCGGTAAAGACAAACTCACCAATGGCGCAAGTCCAGTTTTATTGGCATTCGTTGAGGAAGTTAAAATTGGAGTTAAAGCCACTTTTTCTTGCTTGATGAATTGAATTTCATTAGTGAATTTCAAAGAAACAGGCTCAATGTTTTTCGTCATTGGATGAATTGTCGGTGTTGCCAAAACATGGAAAAACCAAGGAATAAAAGTTTGGTCGGAATAAGGAATCACTTTCGGAGCACAATTGACATCCAAAACATAATTTTCGTTGACTTTCAAACCGTAATCAAAAAGCATGTTTTCCAATTTCAAGTTTTTACGCATCGTGTGCGTTACGCCTCGCGCCATTAATGTATCTTCATTCAAATACAAAGTGTTCATGAAGCACATCAATTTTCCTCCTCGCATCACGAATTGGTCAATGAGGTATAAATCTTTATTTGAAAATGGAGCTTGAGGATCTGCAATGATTAAACCATCAACATCTGTTAATGCAGCAATTGAATCATTCAAACGCACATCCGTAATTGCATAATAAGGTGCTAATAGTGAACGAGCACGTAGCGTTTGATTTGGGTTTAATTCACCGTGTCCTTGTAGAAAAGCGATGCGTTGTTTCTCTTTTTGAACCAATTTACGCATATTGGAAACGATGTTGTATTCCAAATTATTCAGTGCATTTTCAATAATTTCCGTCATTCCTGCAAGTTGATACGGACGACCCGGTTTTGAACCCGGAAGAAATTGTACGACTTGTTCTTTAACGATTCCATTTACGGTGTAGGACATTTTAGCTCCTGGCCAAAGCATCATTTGTCGTTGTTCGCCATCTTTCGAATAGATAATTTCAAGAGGTAAAATTCCACGCGCCTGGTCATACAATTGAATAAAAAGTTCGCGTTGATCTTCTTTGGAACCATTAAGCGGATTGATAAAATTAAATTCAATTCGATTTCCTGCAATGGATTTAAAATCGTTTAGTTTATCCTTTAATGAATTTTGAAAATTTTGAATTTCAGCAGGAAGATTGCCTTCTAAATACACTTGAATACTGATTCTGCTTTCAAATTTTGATTTATCATTTAAGAAAATTTCCGTTCCTGGAGCTAGCGAAAAACGTTGGTCTTTCGTCATATCAATTCTGAAATAAAGATAAGAACCAATTGTATTGATTAGAACAGCTGCTACAACAATGATTATCAACACTGTCCAATTAAATAAACCTTTAAATAGTTTTGAATTTTTCAACATCGCTTATTTTTTTAAGGTTTTAACAACAGTCAATGAAGCGCTAATAAACACAACGATTACAGAAATGAAATAAATAATATCACCCGAATTTATTACCCCTTTTTTAATGGAATCGTAATGTTTGGCAATACCAAAATTTTGAATAATCGTGTCAAGGGAGCCAATTTGACTAAAATTACCCAACAAGTTGAATCCATCGTAAAAAAACCAACACATAAACATCGCAAGTATAAACGCAACAATTTGGCTACTGGTGAGCGACGAAGCAAAAATTCCGATTGCGACAAAAACTGCCCCAAGTAAAACCAAACCAATATAAGAAGTGAAAGTTGCGCCGCTATCAATAATTCCGACAGGCTTTCCAAGATTATACATCGTAATGTAATAAACGATTGTTGGAATAATCGCAATAACGAGTAAAGTTACCCCAGCGAAGTATTTCGCGAGAATCATTCCTAGGTCGGAAATCGGGCGAGTGAGTAAAAGTTCAATTGTTCCTGTTCGTCTTTCTTCAGCGATTGAACGCATCGTAATTGCAGGAATTAAAACCAAGAAAATTACTGGAGAAAGGTTAAAAAATGGAATCATATCTGATTCTGCTCCTTCCAAAAGATTGGTATTGTAAGACAAAACCCAGTGAAATAAGCCCGAAGCTATTAGGTAAATAATGATGAAAACATAGCCGATGATTGAACTCAAAAAGCTATTAATTTCTTTAAAATAAAGTGCGCGCATGTTAAAATTTAAGCCTTCAAAATTATTGAATTCAATCGATATATCGTTTTTTAATTTTCAGTATCGAAATGTTGATTAAATCTAACGCGAACTGAACGTTTTAGTGGGTGTTTGATTTTTGTCTGTTATTTTGCAAGCTCAATCCATTCTTTGATGATTAATTGCAATTTTGATTCAACTAACAAAATGGAATCCACACTTTTAAAACTTGCAATTGCTCTATCATTTGCCTTCCAATCCAATATTCCGTAATCATTAGAAAGTAATTTATTCGCGGGTTGCTCTTTCACTTTTGCACCGCGGTGAAAAATAAGCTGCACAATTTTTGGCGATTGAACACGCATCGTGATTCGATCTTCACCCTTCAAACTATAATTTGGTCCATTCCACTTGATGTTTTCAGCTAAGTTTTCGTCGCACGAGTGAATAATTCTCCGCAAGTATTGAATTTCTTTATCCAATGGTAGATTCAGTTCACTTAAAAACTTGCTGACCTCATCGTTAAGATTCATCTGTTTTATATTTTTAACCAAGCACATCTAAATTACAAATTTAGTTAACGCAAACGCAAAAAAACTAAACAAAAAAACCAAAAACTATCCGCGAAGTGGAATCCAACTTAATTTCTCAGTTCTATTTTTTATACAGTTTTTTCTTCAACCAAATGGCGACATTTACCATGATTATCAAAGCGAAAACCAGTTAAAAGAGTCTTAACACTTCAAACATAATCAAACAATAATTAGTTAATATTCCTCTAATTTGCGCTTCACAACCTAAACTGACCTTTGCACAAAATTTAAAAAATGCAAAAAATAAGTTTACTTAAACTATCAGTTGGAATTGCACTTGCTTTCTTTAGTGGAAAATTAAATGCACAAGCAACAATTTCTGCTTGGAATTACGATGCAATAACTGGAGCTCCGACAAGTACTATTGCAGATGTTGGAGTGGGAAGTTCCTCTATCGTAGGTTCATTAGTTGTTGCCAATGCTGCCACAGGAATGCATCCTACTACAAACAACGGCTGTGGTGCACAAAATGGTACCAATCCAGGTGCTTGGGCTTTTACAGCAAATCCAGGAACAACAAATGAAAGTAGCGGAGTTCAATACACTACTTCTACTGTTGGATTTCAAGGAATTAAGTTTACGTGGGATCAACGATGGTCGAACACAGCTGTAAATACGGTGCGTGTTCAATACACAACGGATGGTACTTCTTGGATGAATTTTGATATGACAAGCGCAAATACCACTTTTTGTAATGGTTCAATTGACAATGGACGTTTTGAAATCAATACAACAGGTGATCAATACCGAAGAATTACAGTAGATTTCTCTTCCATAACAGCAGCAAATAACAACGCTAATTTTGGAGTTCGAGTTTTAGCTGCACATTACAGAACAACTGGAGAATTTAGACAAACAGCAAATACGTCAAACATAGCAACAGCGGGTACTTGGCGTTTTGACAACGTTAGTTTTACAGGTTCATCGCCTAACGTTTCTATTGCAAGTGCTTCTAATTTTGTGGTTGTAGAGGAAAATGCTGGGATGATTAACGTTCCAATTACAGTTGCAAATGCAAATTTAGCAGCAGTTGACTTAGTTTTTGGTTTGTCAGTTTATTCCAATACAGTTGAAAATTCAGATTTTACTTGGACATCTACTTTAACAATTCCTGCAAGTTCTAACGGTATTTTCAATTTACCAATTACCATTTTAGATGATGCATTAGCTGAAAAAGCAGAGCGAATTGTAGTGAAAATCTTATCGGGAACAAATGCTTCCATTCATGTGACAAACAATTACCAAATAATTTTCATCAAGGACAATGATTATCAAGCGCCAACGCCAACAAATGAATTGAATTTTGAATTCCTAACTAGTTTTTCAAATGGCGTTTCAGGAACAAATTCTGCTGAAATTGTAGCGTTTGACCCAACTACAGATCGTTTGTATATTGCTAACAGCATCGGAACTAAATTAGACATTGTCAATTTTGCAAATCCTTCTAATCCAATCTTATTAAATAGTATTTCTTTAACTCCTTATGGAAATATTAATTCTGTAACGGTTCACAATGGAGTAGTGGCAATGGCGATTGAAAATAGCAATCCGCAAGCAAATGGTTCTGTTTTATTTTTAAATGCAGATGGAACTTTTATCAGCCAAGTGGAAGTTGGACAAATGCCCGATATGATTACTTACAACCGTGATTTCACTAAAATTTTAACAGCAAATGAAGGGGAACCAAATTCAGATTATTCCATCGATCCTGAAGGTTCAGTTTCTATTGTCGATTTGACTCCTGGTTATGCTTCTTTGACGAATTCAAACGTAACAACAGTTGGTTTTACAGCCTACAACGGTCAAGAAGCAACCTTGAGGGCACAAGGAATTCGAGTTTTTTCTTCAAGCGCAAGTGTTGCTCAAGATTTCGAACCGGAATACATTGCTGTTTCAGAAGATAATACAAAAGCATATTGTGTTCTTCAGGAAAACAATGCACTCGTTACCATTGATTTAACTTCTAATTCAATTTTTTCTTTATCAGCTTTGGGATACAGTTCGTATGCGACAGGTTCAGGAAATGGATTGGATGCTTCTGATCAAAGTGGTGCTGTTTTAATCACAGGCGATTTACCGATTAAAGGAGCTTATATGCCCGATGCAATGACTTATAAAACAATTGGAAACCAAGGTTATATTTTTACTGCAAATGAAGGAGACTCGAGAGAATTTGGTTCTGTAATAGATGCAAATAGATTATCTTCAGCTACTTTTAATAACTTAGATGCAGCAGCTTTTCCAGATGCATATATTTTAAGAAACAACAAATTTTTAGGTCGTTTGAATGCCTTGAAATATTCAGGAGACACAGATGGTGATGGTGATTTTGATGAAATTCATGTGATGGGTGGTCGTTCATTCAGCATTTTCAATCCTATTGATGGTACTTTGGTGTGGGATTCAAAGGACATCATAGAGCAAATTACATCCAATCATCCAACTTTCAGTGCTATTTTCAATGCTTCTAACTCAACAGGAACACCAACTTTAAAAAACAGAAGTGACGATAAAGGACCTGAACCCGAAGGGATTACCGTTCAAACTATCTATGGTAAAAATTACGCTTTTGTTTCTTTGGAACGTATTGGAGGTGTGATGATTTTCAATGTGGATATTCCAACGAATCCTGTTTTTGTAGGGTATGCAAACAATCGATCAACGACTGTTAGTGGACCAGATTTAGGTGCTGAGGGGATTATATTTATACCTGCCGCTCAATCGCCAAACGGAAACGACATTTTAATTCTAGCAAATGAAGTAAGTTCAACTTTGTCGATTTATCAAATCAATAGTTGTGCAGTAGCTTCTGGAGCAACAATTTCAGCAGTGAATCCTACTATTTGTCAAGGACAATCCACACAACTATCAGTAACTTCCGTTCCAACTGTTTCCTATCAATGGATTAAAGACGGACAAGTATTGGCAAATCAAGGTGGAACCACACTTTCTGTGAATCAAGCAGGAAATTATAAAGTAGCTGTTTCAAATACAACTTTAGGATGTACTGATACTTCAGCAGTTTTTGCAGTAACAGTTAACCCTTTACCAATAGTTTCTGCTGGCAATAATCAAACAATTTGTGGTGGGACACCAGTTACTTTGTCTGCATCTGGAGCAACTACCTACAGTTGGAATAATGGGGTGAATGGTGCACAATTACTTGTAAACACAGGTACAAGCCCTTCAACTTCCGTTTACACAGTTACAGGGATTGATGCAACAACAAATTGTTTCAACACAGCTCAAGTTTCAGTGATAGTTTTAGGATTACCAACTGTTGAAGCAGGATTAAATCAACTAGTTTGTGCAAATGATTCAGTAACTTTAACTGCATCAGGTGCTGTAACTTACACTTGGAATAATGGAATTTCAAATGCAACTGCGTTTGTTCCTTCAGCAGACACTTTGTTTTATACCGTTGAAGGAATTGATGCAAATAATTGTACAAATCAAGACAGTGTAATGGTGGTTGTCAACGCATTGCCAACTGTTTCAGCAGGAATGGACGTAACCGTTTGTTCAGATGCAATACCAGTGAATCTTGTTGCAAGTTCTTCGGATGCTTCGATTAATTTCCTTTGGAACACTAATGCTGTTTTTCCAAACATTCAAGTGAATACATCTGGAGTTTATACTGTAACTGTAACCAATAGCAATGGTTGTTCCAAAACGGACAGTGTAGCAGTAATTATTAATTCAAATCCTAGTGTTACAATCAACGGAGATTTAAGCGTTTGTTCAAATGATTTGCCAATTTCGCTTACTTCTCAAGTTTCAACATCAGGAACAAATTACCTTTGGAGCAATTCACAAACGACCTCAACAATTGAAGTGACGATAGCAGGAACATACTCTTTGATTTTTACAGATGCTAACAATTGTCAAGGTTTTGATACTGTAGCCGTACTTGTAAACACTTCTCCAACTGTAAATGCTGGAAACGATGTTACAGTTTGTGAAAATGAATTACCTGTAACTTTAAATGCAACAGGAAATGGCTCTTCTGTAAATTGGAATACACAGCAAACATCCCCATTAATTTCAGTTTCTCAAGCAGGAATTTATACCGTAACCACAACAGCTTCCAACGGTTGTCAGGCTTCTGATGCTGTTGAAGTAATTGTAGAAAATTGTGCTTCAATTGATGAACTTGAACTTATCTATCGTGTCTATCCAAACCCAACAAATTCCATTTTAACGCTCATTTCAACTTTGGAAACGCAAGCAACAATTGAAGTATATAACTTGGAAGGAAAAGTAGTTTATCAAACTTCAATAGAAGGAATTGAAAAACAAATGGATTTATCCGAAATATCTAAAGGAACGTATTTGTTGAAAATATCGAATAGTAATCAAAGCAAAACATTAAGAATTATAAAACTCTAAAATATTTTACTTACAACTAAAGAGTTTTTAAAGCCTGTACAGCAATGAATGGGCTTTTTTTTGTTGTCTGAAATCTGGAAAATCACACCAATTCCACAACTTAAGTAAAGAAAATGTGATTATTTACACAAAAAAGACACTTAAAGTGTGATTAGACTTCTTTGCATTTGTTTATAAATCGATCGGTATAATCAGCTAAAAAATGAGGAATGTTGAGTAAACCGTCTCTAAACTGTAAGTTTTTCAAGGAATAGCGAATACGAATTGTAGGTTCAAACTTAGATTGATACAGCGTTAGACTTTTACTTTTTGTATTTTCATCACTTTTGACTTCGATGGGTATGATTTCATTTTCATATTGAATGATAAAGTCAATTTCTGCTGTATTTCCAGAAGTCCAATACTTAGGAATCTCTTGAAATTGAACAATTAGGCTTTGTAAAATATAATTTTCAATAAGTGCTCCTTTGAATTCACTAAACAAACGATTGCCATCCACTAAAATGGAAGGAGATAATTTAGCCAGTTTACGAATAATTCCTACATCAAAACTATAGAGTTTAAAAGCACTTTGATCGTCATAAGCCACAAGTGGTAAAGCAGGTTTTGTATTCAATTTGACTTTATGCACCAAACCAGCTTGCATCAACCATTGAATGGCATCTTCATATTCTCGGGCTCTAGCTCCAGTTCGAATAAGCTGATAAACGAATTTCTTGTTTTCGCGTGCCAATTGTGATGGGAGCGATTCAAAAACCTCTGTAATCTTGGCAACATCACTCATTATTGGATGTTTAGCGAAATCTCCTTTATACGAAAGAATTAAATTGCTTAAAACTTCTTCTGCAAATTCAAAGGTTTGACTATCGTTTATCGTTTTAACGACTGCGGGCAATCCACCAGAAATTAAATACTTCTTAAATTGAAAAACGAGGTCATTAAAAAACAATTCTGGTATAGGCTCAATTACAGAAATTTGATTCAAATAATTAGAAAGTCGCTCATCCCAATAAGGGAGAACTTCTCGAAAAGTCATCGGATGAAGCGTTAAAAACTCCACTTTTCCAACAGGAAATGAATTTCCAGCATTTAATAATAATCCTAAAAGTGAACCTGCGCAAATGATTGGAAGTTCAGGATGTTGTTCTGCGAAATATTTTAAGGTATTCAATGCCTCTGGACATTCTTGTATTTCATCAAATAATATCAAGGTATCTTGATCGATTGCAACTCCACTAGCCAAAGAAAGCGTTTCAATAATTTGTTTGGTGTTTTTATTCTTTTGAAACAATTCCTTCAACTCTTGTCGTTCGTCAAAATTGAAATACACATATTTAAGAAAATGTTCTTTCCCAAACCAATGCATGAGGAATGTTTTACCAACTTGTCTTGCTCCTTAAAGAATTAATGGCAGTCGAGAGGGCTTATTTCTCCAAGAAATTAATTTAGTTTGAAGTGCTCTTTCCATTTTTAAGTATGAAAAATGTGATTTTTTACACAAATATACCACTTAAAGTGTGATTTTGGGGAATCACAAGCATTATATCTCTAAAATTTTAAGCTCGACTTTTATGATTAAAGTTGTGTTTTTTTAGATATTCCTTCGGAGCTGGTTTGTGGTTTCCTTTCAGTACCAAAGATATCTTTTGTGTTTTGAATTGCAGTTGCTAGTTTTTAATGGATTCCTCCCTTTGGTCGGAATGACTATTAGGTTATGGGTCATTCCGAGTGAAGCGAAGAGTCTTCTTCGATGTCATTTAAATTTATCCTGTTTTTAAAAGTAAAATCTGGGAATGACTTTCTCTTAAAATGTAAACTCACAAATCTTTTCTTCACACTTTAATAACAAAAGCTAATTTTTCGCTTAATACATTGCTAATAGGAGCTAAATAGCTTTGCGTGTGATTTTGTCTAGTGATTTTACACCTTGGTTTCTCTTAAAATACAAGCGTTTTGATTTCATAAAGTTTCTTTTGGTTTTTGGATTTTATACATTCTTTTTTCATTCAAGCGCTCAAGTTGTTGACATCACACGTTGGGATTTCGAAACAGGTTCTCCTTTAGCTGGAGGAAACAGTACTCCTTCACCTACATCAGGAATTGGATCGGCTCAAAAAGTAGGAAGTATGTCTGGTGAAACAGTCGCAACAGGAACAATAAACAGTTGCACTGGATCCAATTCGACAGGAACCCAAGCATGGCAAATAGGAACGGCAAATCCTGGCACTTTAGAGTCCTCTGGTGTAGAATTCAAAGCGTCAACGGTTGGCTACGAAAACATTCAATTTACATGGGATCAGCGTTCTTCCAATGCTTCAACACGTACGGTACGTGTTCAATATACAACAGATGGAACAACGTGGCAAAACTTAACTTTAACAAGTTCTAATTTTATAAGTGGTTGTGCCAATAGAAGTGCAATTGATAATGGTAAAATTGATGTAGGAAGTCCTATTACCACAAATGCAGGTGATGCTTGGAGTCGGAGAACAGTTGATTTTTCTAGTCTTACCGCCGCAAATGATAATCCAAATTTTGGGGTACGTTTACTCGCTAGTCATTACGATGCAACGAATCAATTTAAACAAGCTCAAAATTTCTCAAATAATGTAAGCACTTCCACTCCCGGAACTTGGCGTTTTGATAATGTGGCATTCAGAGGTACTGCTCTTTTAGTATCTTCTTACAATCCATTTCAATCGTGTAATTTGTTGGTTTATAGAGTAGGGGATGGAAGCTCAAGTTTAAGTAGTTCCGCAGCTCAAGTATCAATTATTGAGTTAGATACTTTAGGAACAATTGTTCAAACTGTTTCCAATTTCACAGGAGCAAATATCCTTACTCAAAGTGGTTCTGCAACATCAAATGGTTACTTTAATACGTTCAATAATCTAACAGCTTTACCAGGACATAATGAAGCGATTGGTACTGTATCTGTAAATAGTAATGATTCTAAACGTGTTTTAATAACTGATAATTCGTTGAATTATAGTTTGTTTGATTTACCAACAAGTGCTCCTGTGCCTTTTAATAATGATAATTTTAGAAGCGTTATTCCAACAAGTGCAACTACTTTTTACGCCTCTGGAAATTCAACTGGAACAGGTTCTCCAAATGGTGGAATTTGGTATTTTAACGGTAGCTCTTACGTTCAATTATTAAGTGGAAATATACGAAACATTGAAATTTTCAACGATACTTTGTATTATTCCACAGGTTCAGGAACAATCGGAGTTTATAAATTTTTGAATGGTCTTCCAATTGCTGGTTCCAATCAACCAACTGCTGCAATCGCGACTTATGTGACTACCTCAGGAACTGGCGGACCTTATGGTTTTTCGATTAGTCCAGATGGATGCACACTTTACATAGCTGATGCTGGTTCATCTGGTTCTGGTTCTTATCCAGGCATTTCAAAATGGACAAGATCTGGAGGGAATTATACTTTTCAATACTCATTTTCCACAAATGCTATTGGAATTGTTGTAGATTATTCAGGAGTTTATCCTATTCTTTATGCAACGACAACTCAGAATAGCAATAATCAAATCATTAAAATTAAAGATATTGGTGTGAGTTCTGCTTCATCCATTCTACTTTCTGCTGGCTCGAATTATGTTTTTCGAGGAATTGATTTTACACCTAGTTCGATTGCAACTATCACCATTAACACCCAACCACAAGCTGTTTCTGTTTGTCAAAATGCAGCAACACAACTTTCTGTTTCAGCAGTGAGTTCAGCGAGTTTAACTTATCAATGGTTCAGTAACACTGTCAATTCCTATTGTGGTGCAACACCCATTTCTGGTGCTCAATCAAGTACCTATTCTCCTCCAGTTTCAAGTACTGGAACAATTTATTACTTTGTAAAAATCTACACTGGATGCCAATCTATCGTTTTTTCTAATCGAGTTGCAATTACAGTAAATGAACCCATAATACCCACATTTACAACTATTTCTCCAAAATGCCCAGGCGAAAATTTTAGTTTGCCTACAACTTCAACGAATGCTTATTTTGGTTCGTGGTCGCCATCGATAAACACCAGTCATACCACCAATTATACATTCACTCCAAGTTCGGGGCAATGTGCGACAACGACTTCAATGACAGTTCAAGTTACCAATCCACCGAGAATTTTAGCAATTTCCCCACCTTAAAATTGTATTGATTTCGCTTGAATACTATTTTTTGATTCCTTATTATTAGCTTCATTTTGAGTTAAAACACAGAATCTAATTTTATGCTAAATTAAACTAACTTATGAAATCATTATTTCTAATTTTATTTAGCGCATCTTATGTTTTTTCAGTTGAAGCACAAACTGTAATTCGAGGTCCTTATTTACAGTCTCCTACTGAAAATTCAATCGTTGTAAAATGGAGAACGGATGAAGCAACCAACTCAAAAGTGCAGTATGGAACCAATCCTTCTAATCTTGATTTAGTAGCTACAAGTAACAGTACAAATACAAACCACACCTTAACTTTAACGAATCTTACACCTTCCACAACGTATTACTATGCTGTTGGGAATTCAACACAATTACTCACCACACCGTCTGATACATTTAGATTCAAAACTAATCCAATTCCTGGTGTTGCAGTTCCAACTCGTGTTTGGGCAATTGGAGATTTTGGAAAAGGAAACGCAGAACAAGTAGCTGTTAAAAATTCTTATTTGAATTATTCAGATAGTATTCCAACAGATGTTTGGATTTGGTTAGGCGATAACGTTTATGACGATGGAAAAGACGAAGAATACCAACAAAAATTATTTCAATTAGATGGTTTTTCAGACATTTTTAATTTCACTCCTTTTTGGCCAAGCCCTGGAAATCACGATTACAATGAAGTGTGGCAACAAAGTGCTTTTTTTGGAATTCCTTATTCTAACATAGATTTTGAAGATCATCAAGGTCCCTATTTCGATATGGTTCACGTACCAACACAAGCAGAGGCTGGAGGTTACCCTTCCCAATATGAGTTATTTTACTCTTTTGATTATGGCGATGTTCATTTTCTTTCTCTAAATTCTGAAGTGTATGATTTTACACAAACATTTTCTGGAATTAACCAAATGAAACAATGGATTGAACAAGATTTAATTCAAAATGATAAAACTTTTACAATCGCTTATTTTCACCAACCTCCGTATTCAAAAGGCTCACATGACAGCGACGATCCACAAGAATTGGTGATGAAAGCAATGCGTGAACGTGTGATACCATTGTTAGAAGACTATGATATTGACTTAGTTGTTTGTGGACACAGTCATGTATTTGAAAGAAGCAAAATGATTCATGGCCATTATGGAAATTCTTTTTCTTTCAATCCAGTTACGATGTTGAAAGACAGCACAAATGGAAACTATGCTCAAGGAAATGCTTATCGAAAAGATGGATTGAACAACACACCTGATGGAACAGTTTACGTCGTTTGTGGAAATTCAGGAAGTAAAGAAGATGCGCCTTCATTGAACTACCCAATTATGGAATATGTGGATGGAGGGAATGAAGCTTGTGGATCATTTATCATGGATATTTACAAAAATCGTTTAGATGCAAAATACTTACACATGGATGGAACGGTTAAAGATGAATTTACAATTTTGAAATCAAATTTGAATGTTCATGTTCCAGCTATTTTTATTTGCGAAGGAGAGAATGTTACAATAAATCCAATTATTTCGGGTGGTTCTGATAGTTTGTATTATCAATGGACTTTGAACAACCAAGTTTCAGCTACTATTACAGTTGGAGCACAAAATTATGGATCCCATTTACTGACTGTTTCTGATAGTGTTACTGGTCAAACAGAGACGAGTTCATTTACAGTTGCACCAGGTAGTTCGTTACAAATTCAACAAGCTAACGACACACTTTATGCGAGTGAAGCCACTAATTATCAATGGTATTTAAACGGTGATATTATTATTGGGGCGAATCAAGCATTTTACATTCCAACAGTTTCGGGGCAATACAGTGTTTCAACCTATTTTGGAACGTGTGAATCCAATCAATTGTCAGTAAATTTAAATTTGAATGTCCTTGATAATAAATTACAAGGAGTTACGATTTATCCAAATCCAACAAATGATGAATTGTTTTTAGTAGTTGCAGAGTCACATTTAAACAAGTCTTTTCAAATTTATTCAATCAATGGGACGCTTGTGAAATCTGGAACAATTGATGGATTAAAAACACAAATTTCTGTTTCAAATCTAATAAAAGGAAGCTATAACCTTCGCATTTCTGGAATCAATCAAGCGGTGAAGTTTGTGAAGAAATAAAATACTAAGACCGTTTCAAAAGTCGATAATTTAGGCTTTCTAAAAATTTAAACCCGGAGTTTACCCTTGTAAATGAGGATTTTAAATTTTTAGAGTAACGACAAGTAGCGGGTTTTGCAACGGTCTTATACTTCAACAAATAGCTGAATAAACTTAGGCGAAATAGACAACAATCGTTGGTATTCTTTTCATTTAAAATTAATATTCTAGTAAAACCCGATTTATTGGTGTTGATGAACTTTGCTCCAATTAAATCTCTTTATGAAAAAATCAACAAAATCTAACACCTTATTTTTTTCAATTGCACTATTATTTTTAAGTTTTCAGTTTCCATTATTTGCACAATATACCGTCGATTTTGAAGGTACAGGGGAAACTAAAACTGGATACGCATCAGGCAATGTTACTTTAAATGGTATTAGTTGGAATTTAACTGAAGCTTTGATAGGTACTAGTTCACAAGATTACAAAGTTGGGTCTCGTTCTTTAAGAATTAGACAATCAACTGGAGCAATGACAATGCTTGCTAACAAAACAACAGGTATTGGAACTATCTCATTTAAATATCGAAGATATGATACTGATGCTCAATCAGCATTTAAAGTACAATATTCAATAAATGATGGTGTTGACTGGAACAATGTAGGTTCTGAATTTACAGGAACAGATATTGTACAAACATTTTCACAATCAATTAATATTTCTGGAAATATTAGAATTAGAATTATTTATTCTTCTGGTACAGCAGGGAATTCAAGAAGATTAAATATTGATGATATAACGATGACAGATTATGCCGCCACTCCAATTATCTCTTCCTCAGGAACACTTTCCGCGCTTTCAACAAGTTACGGAACATCGTCTTCTAACACATCTTTCTCACTTTCAGGCGCAAATATGACTGCTGGTATTTCAGTAAATCCACCTGCTGGTTTTCAAGTTTCTACAACTTCTGATTTTTCTTCAAACGTTGGAAGTAATGGTTCGCCTATTACGGTTGGAGCTGCTGGAACAATTGCAAGCACTACTGTTTATGTGCGTTTGGCTTCAACAACAGTTCCAGGTTCCTATTCAGGAAATATCGTTTTAAGTAGCTCGGGTGCAACAAATGTCAATGTAGCCACCGTTTCAAGTACGGTTAACACAAAAGCATTAACGATTTCAGGTTTAACAGGAGCAAATAAAGTTTATGATGCTAACACAACTGCTTCATCTACTGGAACTCCAAGTTTAGTTGGAATTGTTGGCGGAGATGTAGTCACACTTTCTGGATCGCCAAGTTTAATGTTTGCCAATGCGAATGTTGGAACAGCAAAAGCAATAACTGTTACAGGATATACACTTTCTGGTGCACAAGCAGCAAGATATACACTCACGCAACCAACTGGATTAACGGGCGATATTACTTCAAAATCGTTGACCATAACAGCTGATGGTGTTACCAAAACTGCTGGTTCTCCAATAACAGGAGGCGCTGGTTCAACTGCTTTTTCAAGTTCTGGATTAGTTGGTGGACAAACAATCGGTTCAGTCACAATAGCTTATGGAAGTGCTGGTGCAGCAACAGGCGACGGTGCAACACATGGAGTTTATCCCAATCAAGTAACGGCATCTGCTGCGACTGGTGGTACATTTACAGCTTCCAATTATTCCATCACCTATGTTTCAGGGAGTATCACCGTTGAAGCAGCTCCAGCATCACCAACAATTTCAGTTTCTGGAACATTGGACGGACTTTCAACCACCTATGGAACACCAAGTTCAACCACCAACTTCACCGTTTCAGGTGCAGCAATGACAACTGGTATAACTATTACACCTCCTACTGGATTTGAAGTGGCAACCACAAGCGACTTTTCAACAAGCATTGGAACGAATTCATCTCCTTTAGTTATTGGAAGCGCCGGAACGATTGCAAGCACAACGATTTACGTGAGAATTAGAGCTGTTGCTACGGTTGCTGGTTCACCATATTCAGGAAATATTACCTTAACAAGTACAGGAGCGAGTACAGAGAATATTGCAACTGTTTCGAGTACTGTTTCTACAAAATCGTTAACTATTTCTGGTTTAAGTGCCTCAAACAGAGTTTACAACGCAACAACTTCCGTTTCAGTTACAGGAACAGCGTCTTATGTTGGTTTAGCGAATGGTGAATCCTTCTCTGTTTCCGGTTCTCCAACATTTGCTTTTGCAACAAAAACAGTTGGAACTGCAAAAACAATAAACCAAACTGGTTCTTATGTTGCGCCATCAACGAATTACACTGTAACTCAACCCACTTTAACAGCAGATATAACAGCAAAAACCCTAACAACATCTGGTGCAAGTGCTCAAAACAAAGTGTATGATGCAACAACAACTGCAACAATTACAGGAACTTCTTTAGTTGGAGTGGAAAGTGGCGATGTGGTTTCTGTTTCTGGTGGTGGAACTTTTGCAAGTGCGAATGTTGGTTCAGGAATTTCAGTAACCTCTTCTCTTTCTTTGAGTGGCGCTGATGCAGGAAATTATACTTTAACCCAGCCTTCGGGGTTAACAGCAAACATTTCAAAGGCTAACCAAACTATCACTTTTGGTGCTATTCCAGCAAAATCAACAACCGATGTAGATTTTAATCCAGGTGCAACCGCAAGTTCTGGGCTGTTAGTAACTTATTCGAGTTCAAACACTTCAGTTGCTGTAATAGTTGGAGGTTTAGTTGACATAATTGCGCCTGGGACTTCAATTATTACCGCATCTCAAGCAGGAAATTCAAATTACAATTCAGCTCTCTCTGTCGATCAAACTTTAACAGTCACAGTGAGTGGTTATTATTGGAATGGAGGTTCTACTGTATCTAATCCTGCGAATGGTGGAACAGGAACTTGGGGAACATCAAACGCTTGGCGTCAACCAACAGCAACAGGTTCTCAAGCAACATGGGCAAATGGAAGTACTGGTGTTTTAGCAGGAACAGCAGGAGTGATTTCATTAGCTGGAAACTATACTTTTTCTACACTTTATGTAAACACAACTAATTATACAATTTCTTCTAGCTCTGGAACAACAAGAACCTTAACTGGAGATTTATTCTTAGCAAATAATGTCAACTTAAAAATCAATGATATTTCAACAACAGCAAGTCGTCTGATTGAAATATCTGGAAACGTTTCTGGTGGTACTGATGCGACTTTAACTATAAATGTTAACCAAACAGGAAGCAATACTTCACGAATTAATTTATCTTCAAATGATGCTACAATTTCAATTCCCATTTTAATTTCAGCAGGATCTACTTCTTCCAACTATGGAAATGTTGCAATCGTTGGAACTGCAAGTAATACAGCCATAAATGAAACGATTACGAATAACACCAATTTTAAAACTACAATCGGTTCAACTTCTGGAAATTCGATAGTGATAAATGAAAAAATTAGTGGTTCTGCAGATTTAATGTTTGCTGCGGGTTCATCTGGTGGAGCTGGAACAATTACGCTCAATGCAGAAAACGATTACTCTGGTTCTACTATTTTCAATGCTGCTAATAGTGGTGTAATTCTTCTTGGTATTGACAATGCACTTCCAACAACTACCGATGTAATGATGGCAAATTCTACTAGCAATGGTGGGATTTTAGATTTAAATGGTAAGAATCAAGAAATTGCTTCTTTGACAAATGGGGCTGGTGGTGGATCAATTAGAAATAACGGGGTGGTTTCTTCAACTTTAACGATTAGTGGAGCATCAACGACAACTTTTGGATTAGTTATAGCTGATGGTGCAGTTGGCTTATCATTAACAAGATCAGGTTCGGGAACTACTGAATTAACAGCAACGAATACCTACACTGGTCTCACAACTGTTTCTGGAGGAACTTTACGTTTCAATAAATCTGGTGGAACAACGATTCCAGTTGGTAATAATGTAACCATTAACGGTGGAACTTTACGTATTTCATCCAATCAAACCTTAAACAATGTATCAGTAACCTCGGGAACTTTACGTGTTGATGCAGGAGTTACGTTGACAATAAATGGAACTTTCACAGGTGGAGGAACAATCGAAAATAATGGAACGATTGTAATTGTCGGACCATCCGCTTTTCCTGGTTCTAGTTCTACAGTTACAGCAATGAATAATTTAACAATCAATAGAGCTGGAGGAGTTTCACTTGATAATTCTATTGAGATTACTGGAACCTTAACTTTAACTTCGGGAACATTAACTGTTGGTTCAAATACTTTAACATTAAGTGGAACTTATCCTTCTTCAAACAGTAACAATATACTTACAACTGCTTCTTCTACTTTAGTTTTCAATTGCACAGGTTCAGGTCCTTTTACATTACCGAATTTCACGGCTTTAGGCGGACTAACAATCAATTCTAGCGGTCAAAACTACAATTTGAATAGTAGTCCAACCATTTCAGGAAACTTAACTTTGACAAACGGAACTTTAGTTATTGGAGCTAGAACTTTAACTTATTCAGGAGCTTCCATTTCGAGAACAAGTGGTGTGATGGATGCAAGTAATGCAAGTTCAAGCTTAATTTTCACAAATTCAAGTTCAGTTTCAATTCCATCTGGAACATTTACTAGTGCAATCACTAGTTTAGTATTGAATTCAAACGGTGTAATTAACTTACAAGAAAACACTCAAATTTCTACTACTTTGACAATGACAAGTGGAAATATCCAAATGAATAGTGGTTTTCTGGAAATTGGTTCGAGCTCTTCAACAACAGGTTCAATCAATTGGACTGCAGGCACAGTAGTTGGACCAATGAAACGTTGGTTTGGAACGGCTGCAAATAGCACGCAAGCAAGTGGTATTTTCCCGGTTGGAACTGCAGACCAAAACCGTTTGGCAGTGATTAACTTTACAGGAACTACCGATGGAGGATACATTGTGATGGACTACAAAACAGGAACTCCAACTGTTTTAGATGAATTTGATAATCCAGTAGATGACCCATTCGGTTTACCGTTAATGTACACCGTAAATGGACAACGAAATTACATTCAAAACGCAGATTTAACAGGCTATTGGGACATCACACCATACAGTTCAGCTGATGTTGCTTACGGCGCTTTAGACAATAATAATTTCGACATAACTTTGAGAATAAACAGTGATGTTATTCAAAACAATCCAGTTACAGCAAACCCACCTGGAATGCGCATTATCCGAGCAAAAGGAAATCCATCAGCACCTCACGATCCATTTGAAATTGGAGCAACAGCAGCGTCGATTTCACAAGTTGCAGGAAGTGATACTGGAACAGATTTCTTGGTGAGAAGTAATGGTTTACAAGGTTTCTCATGGTTCAACATTGGTGGAGATAATGAAACACCATTACCTGTTGAACTACTTTCCTTCAATGGATATTGTGAAAACGAACAAGTGAAATTAGCTTGGACAACTGCATCTGAGAATAACTCAAGTTATTTTGAAGTATTGAAATCACAAGATGGTGAAAATTGGAATGTTGTTAATTCACAAGCAGCAGCCGGTTTTTCAACGGAATTACAAATGTATTCATTCGTTGATTTTGAAAAATCAAATGCAGCATATTACCGACTGAATCAAGTGGATTTCAATGGAGACCACAAACTTTACGATGCGATATTTGTGGACTGTGAAAACGAATCAGACAAGTTATTGACCTTCCCAAATCCAAGTAAAAATGGCTTTAATATCACGTTGAATGACACAAAATTGAAAGGAGATGCAACGCTTGTCATACGCGATGCGATGGGGAAAGTGGTGATTGAAAAATCAATTTCAGTAGCAGAAGGAATTAATCTGTATCCAATTTCCTCCGCAGAATTGGAAAATGGAATTTACTTCATCACGATTGCAAATGAACATTCTCAAACGAAAACGATAAAGCATAGCAAGAATTAAAAACTAAATCGCATACAACTTACCACTAGCGATTTGAATACCAACCGAAAGCATCTTGATTGATTGTAATTGGTTGGGATTTTTTTTTGATTCAAATCACAAAAGGAATAATCGCCTAACCTTTTTTCGATACTCAATATAGGAAGAACCGAAATACTTGATTAGTTTTCTTTCTTCTAAATAAATTCCAATTGGTAAATAAGAGAGAATTAATCCAAAATTTAAAGCATTATAAAGCGAAGGCTGAATAAGAAAAAAACCGATGTAAATAGAAATTAATCCTGTGTAAATAGGATGTCGAACAACTGTGTAAATGCCATTTTGAATTAAAATAGTTTCTTCTTTTTCTTTTTTAGTCGCTAAGCCAATAAATACTTTCACACTTATATTTTTAAAAGCTAAATAATTAAAATATACTCCTACTAACATTAGAAAAACACCCAATAGAAGTGTAAAATTTTTCACTTCCATCAGCCAATTTTTAGCAGCTAAGAATTGAAAAACATATACACTTCCCAATAATAGCGTGCTCATAAGTGAATAAAAAAAACGATATTTTCGTTCACTCCATTTTAATCGAAATAGGAGTTTTTCTCTAACGATGTTATCTGCAAAAAGGCTATGCGTGACAAAAAATACAATCCACAAGAAACAACTTACAAATACTATCATGACTCTAAAGTTAATTTTATAAATCTCAAACCTTACTGTTTTAATAATTTGTACAATGAAAGTTCGAAAATAATTTTCTCTTTTCTGCTCTTTATATTCGGTTGCAGAACAAGTGAAGATTTAAACAAAAGATTAATCGATACAGTTTTTTCAATAGCTACAGATTAAGTAATGATTTTGGATTCCATAAGAAATAGTAAAATTCCTGTAATCATTCATCAACTTCGTTTTCCTCCCATAACTTAAATTTGAAAGATTTTAAAATTTGATGCTCAATCGATTTATATGCTTTTTCTTTTGAAGTTTCTTTAGAAAATGTAAGTAAAAAAGCTTGTTCCTTTTCAAAGAAAATATATTGCGTAAAAGTAAGATCGAATTGATTTTGAAGACCTTTGTATTTTAAAATGTGGTACGAATGCTTACCAACTTTCACTCGCTTACTTTCGATTATTTTTGAGTTTTTTATGAGTTTTATAATTTGATTTGTAGAAAGTTGAATGTATTTATCTAAATCGTAATCTTTTAAATTAGTTTGTTTAATTAGGTTCACGTTTTCAGTAAATTTATCCGTTTCGGAATCAGAAGGTGAGCGCATAAAAAATAGCGTTCCCATTTGACCGCTTGAATCAAATTCCCAAGTTGAAGGGTAACTTATAGAATAGTCTTGATTGTCAAATTGACTCCATTTTTTAACGTTTAGAGCTTTTAGTTTTTCTTCATTTTTCTTTTGTGCAGAGCATGAAAAAAGGAATATAATTGAAAGGAAAAATAAGATTGTTTTCATTCGAAGTTTATTGATTGTCCGTAAAAATAAAGAAATCAATTTTATCGAACGAGTTGAATCATACAATTACACAGCGATTAGCGTTTTAAGCAAAAACATTACTTTTGACGTTCAAAAAAAGAATATGCAACTCGAAGAACAAATCCGTCAGCAATTTCAAGAATCTCAACTGGTTTTAGAACAATTTCAAACGGCAGAAAATTTTTCCAAAATCGCTGAAGCAATACGTTGGATGAGCAATGCAATTAATTCTGGAAACAAAATCATAAGTTGTGGAAATGGCGGTTCGATGGCTGATGCGATGCACTTTGCAGAAGAATTGAGTGGTCGTTTTCGTGGTGACAGAAAAGCTTTGGCGGCTGTTTCCATTTCAGACCCAACGCATATCAGTTGCGTTGCGAATGATTATGGCTATGACTTTATTTTTTCGCGCTACGTTGAAGCGATTGGAAAATCAGGAGATATTTTATTGGGAATTTCAACCTCTGGAAATTCGGCAAATGTTATTCGTGCTGTTGAGGCCGCACAAAAACTAGGTATGAAAACAATTGTTTTGACAGGAAAAGATGGTGGTAAATTGGCGGATTTAGCGGATTTAGAAATTCGTGCACCTCATTCAACTTATGCCGACAGAGCACAAGAAATTCACATCAAAGTAATTCACAACTTTATTTTAGGAATTGAGAATTTGGTGGATTAAGTAATTTAATCGATTTTTCTGATTGTCCATTTTCCGCCACCAGCATCAACAAATGAGCAATCAGGCCAAGTTGCCATTTCCATGGTTGCTGTTTTTTTATTGCTAAAGAAACCTCGATTCCATAAAAAGGTAATTTCTGCCGCGTCACAAGGGAATTTTCCTATCAAATTTTCATAATCTGGGTTTGTGTTTGTTATAAACAAATTGTAAAGTTTTAGATGAACTCCAGTTTGCGGATACACAACAAAACCCATTTCAATTCCTTGATCTTCACTGCCGTAATTCAAGTTTTTTACCTTCATTATCCCATCGCCATTCTCAAAAAACTCAATTGTACCAAATGGATTTGATTCAGAATAATCATTTGCAATTGGTTCAACTTTAATGATTTCCCATTTTCCTTTCCATTTTGAAATAACTTTTTGAGAATCAGCTTTCATACAACTTGAAAGAAACAAGATGGAAACAGAAAGTAGCAGCAATGTCAAATTAATTCTTCTCATTTTCGTGTACATTCAAAAGTGAAATTAAAATCATGAATTTGTGTGATAAAAGGATTCAATTCACGTGGTGTATATAGTCGAAGTTTATCACCTTTTAAGTAAACTATATCAAAATTAATATCAGATCCGTAAGAACTCGGATTAAGATCAGCAACTACTGAAGAAGTTACCATTGAATAATTTGCATTTAGAGGACCAAAATGCTCAGAAAAATCTGGGTGCAGTTTAACGTTACCAACAAATTTAAGTATGCAGTCACTCGCTTCATAATCAGAACCCTCAAAAATAAAATTTCCAGGGTTCAAAATTGTGTCAACTCGTTCAACAAAATCTGGTGAATTCGAAACATTGACAGCTGTGACTATCATTTTATCCACGTGCCAAACATTTCCTTTTTTAGTTAACAAAGTCCAATGTTTATCCGAGTTTGTTTTAATAAAGCAACCTGATAAAAAGAATAAAGGTGCTAATATCAAAACGGAGTAAAGAAAGTTTCTTTTTACAAAATCCATCGAATGTAATAGTTTAGTTTAACCAAAGTTAGAAATTTGTAAGAGATAAAAAAACGCCTCAGTTTCCGAAATAGGGCATTTTCACGAAAAAATGTTATTAACCAATTATATAACAAATTCTATAATCTTAAAAAAAATAACCCTCAAACTTTTAAAAGTTGATTTAAACGACCTTGATACGATTGAAAATAATTTCTTTTAGTGGTTTCATTTAGAAAAGAAGCAGAAACCAATTTTTCAACAAAATCTGACTTGGAAATCATCAATGCCATAATATCCTGAAAAGTCTTTTCATTGATTGCTGCTTTTTCTGCTAGTTTAGCAAATTGCAAACCTATTTTACCTTGGCTTAAATTTCTAGGCAGAAGACCATCATCTAACGCAAAGTCTTTATCTTCCACATGAATTCGGCTATTTAGCAAGTCATAAGCAGGACTCAGTCTATAATCTCCATGAGGTGTTTCGATTATGGAAAAATTCTTAAAGTGCGCATCGCCATTTGAAAAAAGATAATTGAAAACTAGAATTCTAAAAAGTTTAGGCGCTTCAATCTTATAAGTTGTTAAATAGTTGCGCATTATTTCAAATAGCTCTAAATAATTCCCGAGATACTTGTAATGTTCTCCGTGGGTTTGCGGAGTTCTCTTTGCTAAGGAAGCAAAGTCATCTTGAGCTAATTTTCCTGCCTGTCTGGTAGGCAGGGAACCATCTTCTTTAACATCAAATCTTTTTGTGATATATGCCGGAGTACCATCTTTAAAAAAAATCAATGCATTTTCTGCCGTTTCAATTCCATAAATCTGACGAGCAATTTGCATGGTTAAATGTTCATTCGCAGGCATTTGATCAGACTTCTTACCAGCTCCTGGAATTGGTTTCAGAATATATGTACCTCGCTCATTTTCATTAATAAGCCTCAACTTGTTTTTTTCAAGTAATACGGAAAACTTTTCTTGTACACCTGATATCGACATGTGATTTCGATTTTCATCAAAAAGCTGATCCGTTTCTGGATTGGATAATGGAGAATCATAAGGTAATACATGATGCACCTTTTTGCCCTGAAAAACCCGATTTAAAGCTGTTCGACTATAGGTGTTAAAACCTTTAGCTAATGTACCTGGACAAACTTCAATGGAAAATGGAAAATTGAAAATTGACAATGGAGTAGAATTCTTTAATTTTTTGCTCATTTTTGTTTTGATGATTTAATGATAGAAATAAGCAATCGTAAAAGGTCTTTAATTTCTGCTTTAAAAGATTCAAAACTATCTTCATCCAAATATCCAGATTGTTGAAGCAAGTCTAACCAATATTCTGTTTCGTTTGCTTCTTTCAACCCTATGGATAATTTATGAATGAAATCGGCTTTACTTTCAGCATGCTCTGCCTCTCTCACAATAGCACCAATTGCAGTACCAGAACGAAGCAACTGTTTAGATAAAATATATTCTTTCTTAGAATCCGTTAAATACTGATATAGTTTTACAATGTTTAAAGCAAATGCAAAACTTTTAGATTTTATAATATTTTCTTTCATAACCATAGTGTATTCTCTGTTGTCAATTATCAATTATCAATTGTCAATTCTCCTTCGTCAATTCTCCTTCGTCAATTTTTCGAACCGTCACCGCACCAATGCTGTCGTTTTTCGCTGTAGTTATTAGCAATCCGAAATAATCATCCCTATCGATTCTATTCAATTTACATACAACTTCCTTATTTGAACCTTCTGGTAGCATGTTGTAAAAAAATGGAAAAAGGTATTTAGAATGAAATTCTTTTTCGGTTTTAGGTAAAGTTAGACTGATACTTTGCTTATCGTTGTTGGCTAACCAATTGTCATGATAACAAAATGAAAACGAACCATCATCGTGTTGGGTCAAGATACCAGCTTCTTCATGTTTGAATAATACTTTGACTGTTCTCATTTAGCAGGCGATATATTTTTAATTTTTAAGCAAAGCTCCATACCCAAGACATCGGCTAACTTTTGTAATGTTAGCAGTGTTGGATTTCCTTTTCCGCTTTCAAATTGTTTCAGCGTTCTCAAGCCAACCCCTGATAATTCTGCCAATCCTTCCTGTGTTATTTGAAGAATTTCTCTACGTTCCTTTATGGTTTTTATTAGTTCTGAAAAGTGCATTATAAAGCATTATTTAATGTAAATATAGTATCAAATTTTAAAAATTCAACAAAAAGAGCAATAAAATGCACTATTTCGTTCATTTATTGATTTTTCACCTTCAATTACAATAAAAAGTGCAATATAACACACTATTTGATTTATTTTTTTGATTCATCACTAAATTTTCAGGTTTCAAACCATAAAAAAAACGCCTCAGTTTCCTGAAGCGTCAATTAGACAATTAAACAAGCAGTAACAAATTTGTATCAGCCAACCTTATGCAAAAACTCCCCTATCCCCAAAATTTGTTTTTGAATTTCAGTTGCATCCGCAAATCTGTTTTGAAGTTCATGATTTTTTTTCATTTCATTCAGTAGTATCAATTTATGTCGAATATCTTCAACAAATTCATCGCGCAAAATTTTGAAAGCTACTCTATCTGGATCAATGGAACCGATTTCATAGAGAATTGAAAGTAATAAATCATGTTGTTCCATATTTTGAGGCGAGGTTGGCAGCTTGCGTTTTTGTTTATGAAATACTTCTACCTGATTAAGAATATCATCTCGCAATGTTTTTTCCTTTTCGCGTAATTCAAAAGCTTTTTCATAATACTGGTTTTTAATGCAGTTCTGCTTTTCTATTGCCACTTTTGCCAACTCGAGTTTAATTTCAAGAATGTGCTGTTTTATAAAGTATAAATTCATTAAGTCGCTCATGATATATTTTTTGATGGTATTAATGAACTTATTTTTAGTTTTTTGAAAGTGAAACATCCATTGGGTGCGGTACTTTCATCCATTTCGAATAGTCAACACCGTAAAAATTGAAATAACTGCCAGGTGCTTCTTTTTCAATGATATCGATGGATTTTGTACCAGCTGGTAAGGCAGGAAAAATAAGCGAATAGCTATGATATTCACCCTTTCTTTTGAAATAATGTTTAATTGGTGCAATCGGAATCCCAATTGCTCTTAGAAGCGGATATTTTGTGGTTGAACCAACTGGTTTTATGAACGCATTGCGCTCCATTTGTATCCAACCACCATTTATGTAAATCATTGATGAACGATAAATAAAATCAATTCTCGTGTAATCATCGGTGATTTCTATGCTTTTGATACGATGCTCCAAGGTATGATCCAAACCGTTTGGATTATACAGTTTAATTGGATTCGAAGTTTTCGTCTCACGGGCAACTTCAACTAACTTTTCAATTTTTACTTCCATGTCTATTAATTTTAGATGACAAAGGAAAATAGTGACTCCGCAATCAATGTACGGAGTGAATAATTTTTTTAATTTTATTCTTTTCATAAAACTTTATCCTATTCGTTTATGCCCATCAATAAAAGTGCGTATCGTCGATACAAAGTAATCGACATGCTTGTCAGAAATAAAATGAAACCCTATCCAACGATGAATGAAATCATTGAAGCTTGTCTCGAAAAGTTGAGTATTGATTCCTCTCCCAATACCATTCAAAAAGACATAGCTCAAATGAGAGAATCTCCGCCTAATGGTTTTGATGCACCCATTTATTATGATCATAGGATGAAAGGATATGCTTATTCAGATCCTAATTATAAACTGAATGATATTTCTTTGAATGATTCGGATATTGATGCCATCAAAGAATTCATCGACTTGATTCAAAATATAGGCAGTTCACGTATTAGTGAGAAGTTCAATAACGCCATGGAAAAAATTCTTTCTACCGTTTTGGAGGAATTTCCTGAAGGAGACACAAAACAGCATTTTCTTCAAACAATGACTCCACCAAAATCAAGAGGATTTGAACATTTCGATTTATTTTACAAGGCTTGTCGCACCAAAACACCTGTTTCATTTGTCCACTATTCTTATAAAAAGAGGAAGTTCAGCGCGGTTATAATTCACCCATTTTTAATCAAGGAATTTGAGAATAAATGGTACATCTTAGGTTACTCTGAATCACACAAAGAAATTCGAACTTTTGGCTTAGACCGTATATTTGACCCGTTTTTGCTAAGAAAATCATTCATTTCTGTAAATAGAAAAATAGTTGAAAGTGCAATCTCAGATTATTATGGTGTATTTCCAATACCGAACCAAAAAAAGCAAAAAGTAAAAATTTTAGTTAGCGCTTTGGGTACAAATTACTTTGAAGCTTATCCAATCCATGAAAGCCAGAAAATTCAAAAAGAACCCAATGGATTTTCATACATTACATTTAATTTGGTTCCGACTTTGGAACTCACGCGCTTGTTTTTATCTCACGGTCGTCACGTTGAAGTAAAAGAACCCGAATGGCTCATTGATTTCACCGAAAAACTTAAATAAAATGCTTACAAAAAATGAAACTTTGCTTTTTGAAATTCCAATTTTGGATACACCGAAGCAAAACCCAAGTATCCTTCGCGTTATTTTAACAAAGGAATTTACTCGAATTGATTTCGGTTACACAACGCCTTGGTATTATATCAAAGGTGGTTGGATCAAAATAGCGCCCGAAACATACCTTCAAAATGAAGAAACAAAAGAGCAATACAAGCTCAAAGAAGCAACAGGAATTTTAATTGCTCCCAAGCGAATTAACTTTGAATCAACTGAAGATTGGCAATTTTTCTCTTTGTATTTTGACCCAATTCCAATGAAAGACTGCGTACTCAATATGATTGAAGCCGAAAAACCAACGCCCAATGATTTCAATTATTACGGCATTGAGTTGAAGATGAAAGAGGGAATGGAAATTTTAAATCTGAATTAATTTCAAAAAAGAATCAAATCGTACATAGAATACTGAGTACCTCAATAGCTTTGTCGAAAAATTAGTTTTTGCATTCTGGCTTGCACGATATGAGGGTTTATCATAAACGGTAAGTCAGGATGTTTTTTAAATTTTTCTTTGCTTATTTTAGTTTAGAATTGCATTAACACACCTTCAACATTGAATATGATGACCGTTAAAGAAAAAGTTTATGAATTTAAAACCAAAAACAAAGAAGGTTTTGTTCAATCAGAAATTGATGCATTACTAAAGGAATTTGCGAATATTAATTTTGATAAATTTAAGCTAGCATTATCTAGAATCACTTGCATGATGATTAATGATGAAATAGTAATTTATCATACCGATATCATTAATGCATTGAATTGTGGAATCGACAATAGACTCATGGATGAAAGTGAATGGGATTAAATTTTTCACAAACCCATAAAAAAAACGCCCCAGTTTCCTGAAGCGTTTTTAGAGTAAAATTTAAGATTGAATTAAAAACTACCTCTCAATGAAAGAACAAAATTTCTACCGGGAGCAACAAGACCTGAGCTGTATGTCTTGTAACGTCTGTCAAGAATGTTTTCTAAACCTGCGCTCACCGAAAAATGATCGTTTATCTTGAACATTGTTTTCAAATTAAGTGTGTACCACGCTGGCGAATATGGATTTCCATTTTCATCCATTGCATAGATAGCTGGTTTTAATTTTTCTTCTTCGTTAAGCTCATCAAAACTCAAACCTGCGCTATACATTGCATACAATTGAAGCGTCACTTTTTCATTTGTGTAAGTTAGGCGAGTAACTCCAAATGCAGGTGCAGCATGGCGCGAACGACTTTCAATTCCATCGTTCATCTCCTCTACCCCATTTTGAAAATTGTATTGTGATAACAAAGAAAAGCCACTTGGCAAACGCAATTCTAGACCAGCATGAAAACCAAAAATTGTTGCATAAGCTGCATTTTGAATCGCATAAACTTTGCTTTGAACACCATCAAACAAAATACTATCCGCTCCATTCACTTGAAAAGCACGACGCACCATTGCATTATCCAAATAAGTGTAGTAGCCCGTTGCGTCTAATTTCAAGTATTCGCCAAAAATTTTGGAAACACTTAATTCGCCATTGTAAGCGTATTCTGCACTTAAATTTTTGTTTGGCACAACGATTTCACTTGGTCCAAAATCAAAAATCTTTCCGATGTCGTCCACATTAGGTGCTCTAAATCCAGTTGACCCAACTAAACTAATTTTTAGTTTTTCAGAAGGTCGAATTACAATTCCTGCACTTCCTGTTGTTGCTCCTTTGTTTAGTTTAGCCTCTGTAAAATCGAACGGATAAAATTCCAAAATTCGAGTAAAATCAGAGTTTAACTGAAATTGATTGTAGCGAACACCAGCTTGAACAGAAATTAACTTAGAAATATTTGCCTGATAAGTGAAGTAAGCTCCATAACTCAACCAAGTGGAAGCTGGATAACGATCTGCCACAGGAATTGAATCTCCTGTTTTAATGTTTAGCGCAGAACCAAACGAACCTACTTTATTAAAAACTCCTTCTATTCCATAATACAACTTATGGTTTTTAATGGCTTTTTCAAAATCGACATTCAAGGAATAAGCGTCTACTTTTTCGAGTTGTGTGCGTAAACGATTTTTATTTCCTCCACTAAAATTGCGATCAATTCTACTTTCTTCAAAATATTGTTGCGCCAAACGAATCGACATTTCATTGTAGAATTTATTCGCTTTGTGGTGATTAATAGTCAAGTTATTCATCATCCATTTTTGTGGACCATAATTCCAAACAGCAGAACGAGGCAAACCTGAGCTTGTTAATTCAATCAGTCGGTCATATCGTGAATATTCTGATGTTTCCGAATAATGAAAACCATAATCAATTTGCCAATTTTCGTTTGGTGTAAAGCTCACTTTTTGCATCAAATTCACTTGCGAATAAGCAGTTGGTTTTTGAAGCAATGGATTTGAATTTTCTACAACTCTATCAACGCTGTCTTGACGTTCAACATAAAAAGTTCGCAGATATTCTTTAGGCCCATGCGATCCCATTCGTAAATCTGAAAAATCATTAGCGCTGACACTTGTTAGCATTGCCCACTTTTTCCAACCAACCATTACATCAAAATGTCCGGTCTTCTCGTTGTTTGCAGACGAATAACGCATCAGTGCATTGGCTTTTGTGATAGATTTTTCCGATTTAGAAAACTTTGGAGTCATCGTTCTAAAATTCATAACACCTCCAATTGCATCACTTCCGTAAATCACAGAACCTGGTCCAAAAAGCACCTCAGCAGATTCGATAGCAAAAGCATCGATAGAGATTACATTTTGAATATTTCCAGCTCTGAAAATAGCAGAATTCATTCGTACTCCATCCACAACATACAACAAGCGATTTGTGGCGAAACCTCTAATCATCGGACTTCCACCTCCTTGTTGACTTTTCTGAATGAAAACTTCACCTGAATTAGCCAATAAATCAGCGGCAGTTTGCGGATTTTGAAGTGCAATGTCTTTCGCTTTAATTGTAGAAATTTTTGAAGATAAATCAGAAGACGATTGATTCCATTTTGTTGCTGAAACAACCATTTCACCAATTTCCAAAACCGATGGTTGAAGCGTAATTAAATAATTACTAATCTTCAAACCTTGGCTTGAAATCTTTTGTGTTTTGAAATCCATTTTATAAAAGACAATTTGCTCAAATTCAATGGCAGGCAATTCAACAAATCCATTTTGATCCGTTTCACTCTTGAAATAAGGTTTGTCGGAATAAACAGTTGCTTCTGGAACAGGTTTTCCAAATTTATCTCTTACAGTAACTCGTTGCTGAGCTTGAATCATTCTAGCACTCAAAAGTGATAGTAATAAGAAGGTATATTTTAATTTTTTCATTTTTATTTGTTGGTAATAATTAATTTCTTGCTTGAACTATCTACTTTATTGTTTTTCGAAATGAAATAACAACCAGCTGATAAATTCAATTTTTCAGACAGATTAATTTCAACATCTTGATTCATCGCTGTAACTTCATAAGCGTACAATAATTTTCCTAAAGCATCCATTACAGAAATAGTAGTTGGATTGGCATCGTTATAAAAACTCACCATAATTGCACCATCTGTAGTTCCTGGATTTGGATAAACATTAAAATCAGTTGCTCCAGAAATCGTGTTTACATCGAGAATTCCACTAATATTAATATCATCCAAATAGAAATTATTTGAATAATCTGATGCCGTAAACTCAAACTTAAATCGCGTATTTACATCTTGATTTGAAGCGTTGTAAACGAAAGAAGCAGTTTTCCAAAAGTTATTTGTTGAAGGAACAAAATTGGAGTAACCAAAACTCCCTGCTGTAAGCAGTTCTGCGCCGGAAATTGTTTCTCTCAAGTTCCACGTTTTACCACAATTTCTTGATGAATAAATCCTTAATGTTTCTGTGATATTATCCAATGCATCTGCATTTGTTGCATAAGCATATTTGAATGAAACTTCAACATTAGTGGTCGTCGATAAATCAAAGGATGGTGTTGTTAACGCGTCAATTGTTCCTCCTAATCGTTCATTGTAAAAATACATTGGTGAAAATTGAGTTGCATTCGATACATCTTTAAAATTATCCAAACGATAACATCTAGAATTATTAACTCCATTGGAACTAATCAATTCAAAATTTCCATCGTTATTTTCTGGATTGTCAACAATGAACCAATTTGCAACTTGTGTTTCAAAATCAATTGCTGTAGGTCCAGTGAAATCAGCCCAATCAGTTGATACAAAAATGTAATTATCAGCAACTACTGAATCTTGACCAGTTGCATTGGAAACGATTAATTTCACTTTTTTATAACCCGAGGAACTAAAACTAACTATTGGATTTACAGCTGTTAAAGAATTCGCTACTCCATCTTGAAAAAACCATTGTCTTCCTGTCACTTCTGCGTTATAACTTTGATCTGTAAATTGAACATTTTCCCCAAGGCAAACTACTTTTAAATCGGATTTAAAATCAGCAATAGGTGCACAAATAGGCGTTGAAGTTAAATCAATTCCAGTAGCAACTCGAGTAGATTCCGATAAAAGAATATTTCTATTTCCAGCTTCTCCTTGAAGGATATTTCGCATCGCTGTAGCTTGATCTAACGTAAACATTCTTGAACAATAGGAATAATCCATATAATTTTGAACGTTTTCAATCACACCTGTCTGACATTGTTGCAGAGCTAAATTACAAACAAGGTTTGAACCACGCGTGATTGGTGTGTCTGGAATAAAATCATCGCCACAAGCCACACCTGGTTCGTTTGTACTTCCCCAAGGGTGAGCTAAACCTAAATAATGACCGATTTCATGCGTTAAAGCTCTTGAATTATTAGGACTTCCTGTACCAAATGAACCAATGTAATTGTTTAAAATGATAATCCCATCTCTAAAAAAGTTGGTGCCATCAACAGCGGTTGGATAATAAGCATAACCTGCAACGCCATTTTCCATTTTGTCAACTACCCATACATTCAAATACTTTGAGCGATGCCATTGATTCAATTTAGAATAATCATCTCCTTGGAAAGTTTCGTGTGAATAAATATGCTCTATTCCATTTGTACAATTCCCAGCAGGGTCTTTACTCGCCAATTTGAATTCAATTCCAACATCAGCGAATAGCGATTTAAACTCAGGTATTATAAGCGAAGAATCTGCATTCAAAGCACGAAAATCTTCATTCAAAATGGAGACTGCATCATACACTTGTGCATCGCTTATATTTTCAGAACCATTGTAATGGATGATGTGAAAGACAATCGGAATGGTAAAAACAACCATTTTAGTGTCGCCTTTCTTTACAGTTTGAAATCCATTTTTAAACAGCTCCTCGTGATCCTTTTCAAGCTGTGGATCTTCAGCATATATTTTAGCTAATTTGTTCGTCAAACCACACTTAAATTCTTGCGAGAATGAAAGGAATGGTGAAAACAACAATAGCCAAATAAAAATTAAGGCTTTGTTTTTCATGTTTTAATTTTTTAAATAGAAAAATAAAATTTTCTTTCAGGTATTTAAAAAATCAACATTTTGGAGGCGTGTAAACAGAATGTAAAAAAGCCAAATAATAGATTGCTTTGTAGTGAAAAAAGTGTTTTTTTTTCAAATCTACATTTAAGACCACAGGAATATTCAGCGAACAAAACTCTTCCAATTCTAGTGGTGTTTTCAATAATTTCAACCAATGTTTAAGTGGAGAAGACGATGATGAATTACTTAAATTATAGGCTGTTGACTCTTCCAAATTTTTAAACAACTGCGTCTCTTGAAAGTCATCGATACATTTGAAATGAAATCCATTTTTTACAGATGTTCGTTCAACTACATCGTAAAATCGTCCATTCAACTTAAATTCGTTCGATTTTATCCAAGTCAAATTCTTTACTTCCTTATTTGTAAAGTCAAAGTTTTTGAGTTGATTTTCAGGAACACTTTGCTTTAATGCACGTTTTATATCTTTACGAATATGATAATGTTCCCATTCAAAATAGGTGAAGAAACCTACAATTTGCCAGGTAATAATTAACAAAACAAGAATTGAAAATATTCTTCGCACGAGGTAAAGATAATTAATTGTAAAAGATAAATGAAAAATCAAGCACAATTGTTCTTCTTAACAACTTAAAATTTCATTATTCAAACCATAAAAAATTATCAATTTTTAGCTGAATAGATTCTTTATCAAAATAAAATTATCCCTCATTTTAATTAATATCTTTAATTTTTTATCCCTCATTTTAAAATAAATTAAATTAATATTAGTGTGTTTTAAATCGAAAAAATCATTTTTCATTTGTCGATTTATGTCAATATAACCAATAAATTTGCGTCTTTTGACAACAAAAAATCAAAAAGAAACATCGTTTAACAGATAATCTTTACTTTTAATCTATGATTCAAAAAGGCGACAAAAAAATAATTCGTGGTTGGGTAATGTACGATTGGGCGAATTCTGTTTACAATCTCGTTATTTCTTCTGCAATTTTCCCAATATTCTACGACACACAATGTAAAATCGTTTACGCGGAAAACAACAACATTCCAGACTGGGAAAAAATACCTGAAGGAACTCAAGTCACAATTGATTTTTTCGGACAGCAACTTTCCAATTCAGTTGTTTACTCATTTGTTCTTTGCGCTTCCTTCCTAATGGTTTCCTTTCTTTCTCCGCTTCTTTCTGGAATTGCTGATTACACTGGAAGTAAAAAACGATTCTTACAATTTTTCTGTTATTTAGGTTCGTTTGCAGCTATGTCGCTCTATTTTTTCGACGCACATTTCGCAGAAATAAGTATGCTCTCGATTTTTATTGCCTCCATTGGTTATTGGGATTCACTTGTTTTTTACAATGCTTTTCTTCCAGAAATTGCAAATCCTGAAGACCACGATAAAATCTCTGCTAGAGGTTTCTCAATGGGCTATTTTGGCTCGATGTTATTACTTATCATTTGCTTAGTTTGGATTCAAGTTTTACACTTCGATGCACGTTGGTGTTTTGTTTTTGTAGGTATTTGGTGGATTACATTTTCTCAATTTACTTATCGCGTTTTGCCGATGAATGTGCACGGTAAAAAACCAGAGCCAGGCTATATTTGGAGAGGTTTTCGCGAGTTAAAATTGGTTTTTAAAGAGTTTAAACAAACGAGAAGATTGAAACGCTATTTATATGCCTTTTTCTTTTTCAACACTGGAGTTCAGACAGTTATGTTGATGGCAACCATTTTTGCAAATAAAGAAATTCAATGGCCTGAAGGTGCAGATACTTCTGGTTTAATTATCGCAATTCTTTTGATTCAAATTCTTGGAGCAGTTGGCGCATTACTTATGTCGCGCTTATCCAATAAAATCGGAAATATTTACACGCTAATGGTTGCTGTTTTGATTTGGATTTGTCTTTGTATTTATGCCTTTTTCATTAAAACACCAACAGAATTTTACACAATGGCTGCTGGTGTTGGATTGGTTATGGGCGGCGTGCAAGCAATTGCTCGTTCAACCTATTCGAAGTTTTTACCTCCAACTACGGACAGCGCAAGTTATTTTTCTTTCTACGATGTTACAGAAAAAATAGGAATCGTTTTCGGAACTTTTTTCTTTGGTTTTATGGAATATATAACTGAATCGTTAAGAGCATCAGTTATGTCTGTAACTGCCTTTTTTGTTATCGGATTTATACTTTTATTCTTCGTTCCGAAAAAAGAAATTGAATTAAATACAACACATTAATAGATTATGAGAGCAATTATTGAAGCTGCGTGGGATGATCGTTCCCTTTTACAAAATCCTGAAACGATTAAAGCAATAGAAACAGTTATTGAAGATTTAGATAAAGGACTTTTGCGTGTTGCCGAACCAACTGAAAATGGCGAATGGCTTGTTAATGAGTGGGTGAAAAAAGCTGTGGTAATGTACTTTCCAATACGAAAAATGGAAACTATCGAAGTGGGACCTTTTGAGTTTCACGATAAAATGGCTTTGAAACGCAACTACAAAGAATTGGGTGTTCGAGTTGTTCCTCACGCAATTGCACGTTATGGAGCTTATGTCGCACCAGGTGTAATTATGATGCCTTCTTACGTAAATATCGGTGCTTATGTTGATTCAGGAACAATGGTCGATACGTGGGCAACTGTTGGTAGTTGTGCGCAAATTGGAAAAAATGTTCACCTCAGTGGCGGTGTTGGAATTGGCGGCGTACTTGAACCACTTCAAGCTGCACCTGTTATAATTGAAGACGATGCTTTTATTGGCTCGCGATGTATTGTTGTTGAAGGTGTGCGCGTTGGTAAAGAAGCCGTTCTTGGTGCAAATGTTGTCTTAACAAAATCAACTAAAATAATAGATGTAACTGGCAATGAACCTGTTGAAATTAAAGGATTTGTTCCAGAAAGAAGTGTTGTGATTCCGGGTTCTTACACAAAACAATTTCCAGCTGGAGAATACCAAGTTCCGTGTGCTTTAATTATTGGAAAACGAAAAGCTTCGACAGATTTGAAAACTTCATTGAACGATGCTTTGAGAGAACATAATGTAGCAGTTTAAAAAGGATTTTTGATTCTTGATTTTCAATCATATACTTTGTAACTAAACTCAACTTTTAAGTTTCTTAGTTGCCTTAAATTGCCTATGAGACAGCTATTTCTTTTTTGCATTTCGATTTGTTGTTCTAATTTCATTAATGGGCAGAATTTGGTTCCTAATGGTGATTTTGAACGACTAATTGGTTGTCCTAAAAGTTTGTCTGAACTCACAGTTTACAACTGGAATAATACAGTGGTTGAATCTACAGCTGATATTTTTTCAAACTGCACACATTCAGAATCGTTAGCTAATCCCTCTATTTTGCATCTTCAACCCTTTGAAGGCGCTACTTATATCGGACTTAAACCAGCAATCAACGGTTCAGGTTATCGAGAATATATTTCCTGTAAATTGAAATCTCGACTAAAAAATGGAAAAACCTATCGCGTAAAAATTGCTGTTGCAATTCCAGATGAATGTTCCTATCGTGTAAATCATATAGATTTTGTGCTTTCAAGTATGCCTTTGACTGGAACATTTCCCGACGATCCCTTGATTGAAAATCCATCTGTAAGTTTTTCATTAAAAAACATTGATACGCTTTCAAAATGGAAAACGTACGAAACAACTTATACAGCAGAAGGAGACGAAGCATATTTGTGTATTGGTAATTTCTTAAAAATGAAAAAATCAGACTTGGTAAAAATTAAAAAGAAAGATAAATATTACCATCGTCTCTTCGAAAATTGCGCTTACGTTTGCTTGGATGCAATTGAAATTGTAGCTTTAGATTCTCCTCCACCAGTTATTGAATCAAAAAAAGAAAACGTAGAAAGAACTAAAAATCAAGAAATTAAAACGATTCCTGAGCCAATTATTTTGGATAATCTATTGTTTGAGACTGCATCCGCTAAGTTGAAAGATGATGAAATTCCAGACTTGGATAAAATTGTCACCTACTTACAAAATCAGCCCGAACTTAAAGCAGTTATTGAAGGACACACTGACAACATAGGAAGTGACCAATCAAATTTGACGCTTTCTAACAACCGAGCGAAAAGTGTCATAGAATACTTGGTCTTAAAGGGAATTGCAATTAATCGTTTAACGCCTAAAGGATACGGTGCTTCTCAACCAATTGCCAATAATTCTACTTCAGAAGGAAGAGCAAAAAACAGAAGAGTTGTAATTCGGTTTGAATAGTTTACAATTGCAATTCAATCCATTAACTAAAATAAAATTATTTATTCTTGAAATAATAATTCCACATTTGGATCAATTCGTATCATTTCAATTTCCGAATTAAATGATTTATTAAAGTTTGTTTCCTGATCCAGAATTTGAATTTTCTCTTTCTGAATTTGACCGTTTTTAAACTTAATCTCAATTGTCAAAGGGAAACGAAAAACTTTTCCTTGCTGTATAATTGAAAGTGAAACATTGTTTTGTTCTAATTTTTTACTAATCCTTAAAATTGGATGTCCCGCTTCATACAACCATTGTTTAAAAAACCAATCTAAATCTCTATTTGTCACAGATTCTACAACATTTTGGAAATCTTTAGAATCAGCATTTGATAGTCGATATTTTTGATAATAGGTTCGAATTGATTGCTGAAAAAGCGAATCACCAATTTCTGAACGAAGCATATGTAACACCCATCCACCTTTTTGGTAACTGTTTGCATTCAATAAATCCATTAAATCCGTGTAGTTTGTATCAACAACTGAATGATTATTGCGTTTTGAAAAAGCAACAACTTTGCTTCTATCTTTTTCCATTTGAGATTGAAACGCTTTTTCTCCTTTTGTTTTTTGAATGTAAATATTCGTCAAATACGTTGCAAAACCTTCGCTCAACCACAAATGTGGCCAATCTTTTTCAGTAGCGGAATTTCCAAACCACTGATGAACAATTTCGTGAGCTATCAAATTCTCTGAACTTCGCGTTCCATTTATTGAATTTTCATCGTAGAAAATACAACCTGCGTTTTCCATTCCACCAAAGCGCGTTGTAGATTGAACATTGGTTAATTTTTCATATTCATAAGGCGCAATGTAATCAACAAAAAACTGCAAAATTGATGGTGCTAAATCAAAATCGTAGAAAGCACCTTTTTCATTTTCGGGATAAACAGCACTAAACACAAGAATTCCTGCCACGGTTCCACTTTGTTTTTCGGATAAATTCGCAATTCCAACAACCATAACTTTTGTTGGCAAAACCACTTTTGATTGGTAATTATACACAACCGATTTCTTATTTATTTTCTTTGAAATTAATTGACCATTTGCCACAACTTCATAGTGAGCAGGAGCATTTACAATGTATTCAACGGTTGATTTATCAGATGGATGATCATTGCAAGCAAACCAATTTTGAGCGCGATTTGGCCAATTATCCCCAAAAAAAGTACGTGAACCAAATTTGTTCTTACCAATAACCAACCCATCAATTGGAACGCCTTTAAAATGAATTTCTATTTCAATGTTTTTATTTGTGTTTACTTTAAAATTGTTAAGAGTCAAAACATTTTTTTTATGTGAAAATTCCAACTCATTCTTACCTTGCATAACTTTTTGAACGCGCATTCCTTTGCCCGAATTATCAACAGATATTAAATTAAAGGATACAGATTTCGAAAAATCGTTGTAATCGAAGACAATTTTTTCCTTCACCACAATCGTATCATGCTTATCAGTAACAGTTAAATCAATTTTATAAGATTGAACGTCGATTTGGGAGAATTGTGAAAACAGCTGAAACGATAAATTCAGGAAACAAAAAAGGAATATTTTATGCATTATATACTTGTTTTTAAAAGTGTGAACTTACTCAAATTTCATTTTTTGAATCAAGTCTTTGAAATAATTTGGGCTCCAAATTGTAAGTTTTTTGTCATCGGCAATAAAACGAACAACATCTTCTTTTACTGAATCAAAAGAAACGCTTTCAATTTTCGCAATCAATAATTGAAGAATTTGTTCTTTTGAAATTTGTTCTTCCTCCCAATCACTGGTCTCTTTAGCTCGTTGCAAAAAATGATGCATATTCAACGGAACGCCTTTTCTAATGTACCATTCCATATCGTACCAATCTCTTCCTTTTACCCTACTTTTCCATTTTCTGAATAATAAAGCGTGCAATTTCCCTGCAAAAAGACTTGGCATTTTAAAGCAATTGACATAAAACGAAAACGGTCGAATTAATAATTTTTCTTCCGTTTCAAATCCAAGTGGCGGCAAACGATCAATTTCGATTTTAATTTTAATTGTTTTATTCGACGAAATTCCGTGTTGCTTTACTAAATCTTCCAACACAAGTTCTTGCCAAATTGTTTCTGACTTCAAAAAAGCAGATTCAACCTGAGTTTTGATGCGTTTATCTTTTTCGCGAATGCTTACCTTCATCCCAAGCGACTGAAACTCTTCAACGATTTTTGAAAAATAGGGAGTCAAAGAGAATTCCGGATTAGGTGCTAACAAAGAAAAATCTAAATCTTCAGAAAAACGATCCAAGCCATAAAAAATTCGCAATGCAGTTCCGCCATAAAAGGCAGCCTTATCAAAAAAATCAGTTCGTGACAAGGCTGCAAGTGCAATTTCTTGCATTATTTCCCGCATCGCAGCAAGCGTTTCTTCTTCGTTCTGCGGATTGTAGTCTGTTATCCATTGTTTCATCATAAGCTTTCCAAAGTTTTTAGAAGCATATTAAGGCTATTTTTTTTAGGCGCATCCTCAATCCAAGAATGAATCATTGGCAAATCAAAAGCTGACAATTGATCTTCATCGATGCGTAAATCTTCCAATAAAAAATCCAAAGTTTGCGGAACACTTCGGAGCTGAACACCTGAAGTGAGAATGATTTTATCACAAAGCGCTTTTTCTCGAGATGCAATCATAGCCGTTTGAAACTCGGTTATTCTAACGCTATTTAAACCAAAAGAATAATAAGGAGCTTTAAGGTGCTGAAAGCTAAATCGACCTAAAGGAGTTGAGAAAACTTTTGAAGTTTTGATGGTTACTGAACTAATTTCATAAACTCGTTCGGGTATTAAACCCCAATAAGACAAGGCAGATTCCAAGGAAATATAGCTAGGGCCTCGCAAGTGATTTGCGATTACAAAAGCGTCAGGCGTCGGCAAATCAATCTCCGGACCAGGAACGTATAAACCTCGCCTTAGCGCCAATAATTCGCCATTTTTAAGCATCTCACTTATTTTGTCGTTCGGACGCCCATAATGACTCAATGCTTCCATTACTACTTGGTGTGTTAATGGCGCTTCTGAATATGCTTTTATTTTTCTCCTTACTATCACCCTGTAAAATTACAACAATTAAATCGATATTTTTCCGATTATCATCACTTTTTTTTACAAATAAATGAAAAATAAAGCAATATTAATCGGTTTTTATCCGATTATCTTATTATAATTTTACATAGCTAAAAATTAAATAAAGGTGATTTATTGAAAAAAGTGACTATTTTACTTAAATCCCCTACGCTTTTTGATTGCTTCGTAAGCATCTTGAATTTGTTGGAATTTCTCTTTTGCACCTTTTTGGTATTCTTCTCCCATTGCAGCAACTTTATCAGGGTGAAAAGAAATTGCCATTTTTCGGTATGCTTTTTTTACCTCTTCATCTGTAGCAGTTGATTCAATACCGAGGATTTTATAGTCAGAATCTACATTTCTGTAGAACATATTTTTAACACTTTCAAACTCTATTCCAGAAACACCTAGCATTGTTGCTATGCGCTGAATCTCACTCATTTCAACCTGTGAAACATCACCGTCAGCCTTTGCAATTCCAAACAGATAGTGAATTAATTGCACTCGAACTTCATAAGGCATGCGAGCTTTAATATCACCACAAATCTGTTGCAATGGAACTTGTTTCGTATCTAAGAAATGTTTTAAAATTTGAAGATGCTCGCTTGTAAAACGAGGACCAAATTGTTGCGAAAAAAAACTTTTCACATAATCTAATTCTGCTTTTAGAACTTTCCCATCTGCACTCATTACAGCAGCCGAAAGCGCCATTAACATTGTTTGAATATCGTAACGCGAACTTTGTTGACGATAATATTCAAATGGATCTTGTCCTCCGGCACTACTTCTTGTGCGCGAAGTTGACGAAGTGCTTGACTGATAACCATCAATCAAAGAGCCAATTATAAAACCAAGGATTCCGACACCGATCTTTCGAGTCATAACTAATCCGCCAATACCTAATATCCACTTATACAAAACGCAACGATTTTAAACTAAAAAAGGGGGCTTTCGCCCCCACAAACTTACTTATTTTATGAAATACGCTCGATATTTCGTTCGATGAAACTATTTAAAGCTTCTCCTTTCAACATTCCTTGTGCCAACAATGCTAAATCTGTCAATTGTTTGGCAATCACAGCACGTTCTTCTTCTGGCTTAGAAAGTAAACTTGCAACTTTCGGGTGATTTCCGTTTACTGCCATTGTGTACATTTCAGGGAAAGCTCCATAAAATCCGCCACCGCCACCTAATTTTTGTTGTTCCATCATTCGACGAATAAACTCTGGCTGGGTGATAATAATAGGCGCATCCGTTTCAGGCATACTTTCAAACTGAATTGTGAATTTGTCGTTATTTACACTATTCGTAAATACAGGCTTCAAAGATTCTTCATCTTCTTTCGACAATTTTGATGGAATTTCATCCGTTTTTTTAATCAACTTATCTAAAGTATCAGCATCAACGCGGGCAAAACTAATGTTCTCCATCGTTTGTTCCAATTTCGCAATCCAGTGTGGAGCAAGCGGTCCATCGATATGTAGCACATCGTAGCCTCTTTCTTTTGCTTTTTTCACGAAAGAGAATTGTTCTTCTGGATTGTTCGTATACAAACAAACAACTTTATTGTCTTTATCCGTTTGAAGTGTACTAATTTTTTCTTTGTATTCTTCTAAAGTGAAATATTCATTATCTGTATTTTTCAAAAGTGAGAATGCTTTTGCCTTGTCAGCAAATTTATCTTCAGACAACATTCCATATTGAACAAAAATCTGTAAATCGTTCCATTTTTCTTCAAAATCTTTGCGGTCTTTTTTGAACATTTCCGCCAATTTATCTGCTACTTTTTTAGTGATGTGAGCTGCGATTTTTTTCACATTTCCATCACTTTGTAAGTATGAACGAGAAACATTAAGTGGAATGTCTGGTGAATCAATTACACCGTGCAACAAAGTCAAAAACTCAGGTACAATTTCAGCTACACTATCCGTAATGAAAACTTGATTGGAGTATAAATTGATTTTATTGCGTTGAACCTCAACATTTTCTTTAATACGTGGAAAATACAAAATCCCAGTTAAATTGAAAGGATAATCGACATTTAAGTGAATGTGGAACAATGGATCATCAAAAGTCATTGGATACAATTCACGGTAGAAGTTTTTGTAATCTTCGTCCGTCAAGTCGATTGGCGCTTTTGTCCAAGCTGGAGAAACATTATTGATTTGATTTGGAACTTCGATTGCTACACGTTTAATTTTATCGTTTTCGTCTTTCTCTCCTTCAGGAGAATCAATGTATTCTGTTTTGTTTCCAAAAAACACTGGAATCGGTAAGAATTTACAGTATTTGTTTAAGATTCCTGAAATACGTTCTTTCTCTAAAAATTCTTTTGATTCTTCAGAGATAAATAGTACGATGTCTGTACCACGTGTTGATTTTTCAATTTCAGTTATTGTGTAATCTGGTGAACCATTACTTTCCCATTGCACAGCTTGCGAACCGTCATGACGTGAAAGCGTACGGATTTGAACTTTTTCTGCCACCATAAATCCAGAATAGAAACCTAATCCAAAATGACCAATAATTTGTTCTGCACCTTCTTTTCCTTTGTATTGTTGAACAAATTCTTCAGCACCAGAAAACGCAATTTGATTAATGTATTTATCAATTTCGTCGGCTGTCATACCGATACCATTATCGCGAATTGTTAACGTTTTTTCAACTGGATCTAAAATTACTTCAACTTTTAAATCACCAACTTCACCTTTGTATTCGCCATTTGCTGCAAGTACTTTTAATTTTTGAGATGCATCGACAGCATTTGACACCAACTCACGCAAGAAAATTTCGTGGTCGGAATATAAAAACTTCTTAATAATTGGAAAGATATTTTCCGTTTGCACATTTATTTGACCTGTTCTCATATTGAATTATTTATTTTGGGTTGCAATTGACAATCAATGTGCCATTCAAAATTAACTGACAGAATGTCGGAAAAAAAGGACGAAATTTCAGTGAATTGAAAGAATTAACTCATCAACTTATTGCAAGCATTTTTCAAAGTGCAAACTTTTATCTTCAAAAACTTAACGGCAATTCCAAAGCAATAATAACCTTTTCACGTTAATGTAACTTTGTGTTATTTAAAACTTAATCTATTACTTGCAGAATCTATAAAAACAATAGATTCCGCAAGTAATAATTTCTAGTAAAAATCAAATCTTAAACGATTTTTCTGTATCGAATTCGTTTTGGAGCACTGTCACCTAAACGTTTTTTACGGTTATCTTCATACTCTGAGTAAGAACCTTCAAACCAATATACTTCTGAGTCGCCTTCGAATGCCAGGATATGTGTACAAATTCTATCTAAAAACCAACGGTCGTGAGAAATAACCACCGCACAGCCTGCAAAATTCTCGATTCCTTCTTCCAATGCTCTCAAAGTATTTACGTCGATGTCGTTCGTTGGCTCATCTAATAACAATACGTTTGCTTCCGTTTTCAAAGTCATAGCTAGATGCAAACGATTGCGCTCACCACCAGATAAAATACCAACTTTCTTATTTTGGTCGGAACCATTGAAATTAAACTTCGATAAATATGCTCTTGAATTTATTTTTTGATTGCCAACCTCAACAAACTCTAAACCATTTGAAACAACATCGAAAACAGTTTTATCTGGATGAATATCTTTGTGCGTTTGATCGACGTAACCAATTTTCACAGTTTCACCAACTAAAAATTCGCCTGCGTCAGGTTGCAATTCATTCATAATCATTTTAAAAATCGTGGTCTTCCCTGCCCCATTTGGTCCAATAATACCAACGATTCCTGCTGGTGGTAATTTGAAATTCAAATCACCGTACAATAATTTATCTCCAAATCCTTTCGCAACGTGCACCGCTTCAATTACATTCATACCTAAACGCGGACCGTTTGGAATTGGAATTTCCAATCTTGCTTCCTTGTCTTTCGTGTCTTCAGACAACATTTTATCGTAGTTCTGCAAACGAGCCTTGCTTTTCGCTTGGCGAGCTTTCGGATTCATACGTACCCATTCCAACTCGCGCGCCAACATTTTTTGACGTTTTGATTCCGATTTCTCTTCCTCTTTCAAACGATTTCCTTTTTGCTCCAACCAAGATGAATAATTTCCTTTCCATGGAATACCTTCTCCTCTATCCAATTCTAAAATCCAACCTGCGACATTATCCAAGAAATAACGGTCGTGGGTTACTGCAATTACAGTTCCTTGGTATTGTTGTAAATGTTGCTCTAACCAGTCAATTGATTCTGCATCTAAGTGGTTGGTAGGCTCATCCAATAACAAAATATCAGGGTTTTGCAACAACAATCGGCACAATGCTACGCGGCGTTTTTCACCTCCAGAAAGTGTTTCTATTTTTTGATCGTCTGGCGGACAACGCAATGCATCCATTGCGCGCTCTAATTTTGTGTCTAATTCCCAAGCATCCAAAGCGTCAATTCGGTCTTGAACTTCTCCCTGACGCGCAATCAATTTATCCATTTTATCAGGATCATTCAAAATCTCTTCATCCATGAAAGACGCATTGATTTCTTCGTATTCACGCAAAACATCCACTGTTTCTTGTGCACCTTCCATCACCACTTCTTTCACTGTTTTATTAGGATCTAATTCTGGTTCCTGAGGTAAATATCCAACAGAATATCCTGGAGAAAATACCACATCACCTTGATAAGCTTGATCTAACCCTGCAATGATTTTCATTACCGTTGACTTTCCCGAACCATTCAAACCGATGATTCCGATTTTCGCACCGTAGAAAAAAGAGAGGTAAATGTTTTTAATAATTTGTTTTCCTTGTGGCGTTGTTTTGGAAACTCCAACCATGGAAAATATGATTTTTTTATCGTCTGCCATTTGTTAAATTTTAATGATCACAAATTTACCAAGAACTTAATGATAGCCAACTAAATTTCTAATTATAATCGCCTACAATCAAGCTATTTTTCAACAATTATTTTGCTTCAAGAAGCCTCTTTGTGCGTGTTTGAATTTTCAATTTTTTCCACATCACCAAAACGCACATCATCCATCAAGCGTAGCTTTTCCGTCTGACCAACTTCCAAACTGAAATAGCCAAATTCTTCCGAGACTACTCCAACTAAGCGATAAATTCCTTTTCCATAGAAAGGAAATTTACGCACACTTTCTGGAAAATGAACCGTATCAATAGTGTCACCATTTTTATCGATAAAAGTTCCAAAATTCATTACGTCACCTTTTGATGTTCGAGACTGTTTGATAGCGACCAAATAACCATACATCTCGATTTTTGTTCCTAAGTAATTTGCAAGCTCACAAGCAAAAATGTGTATTGGCAAACTCTCATCCAATAAATCAAAAGGATTACAAAGCGAAAAACCAAGTAACTCAACCTGTTCAAACGTTGATTCAGCAGCATTTTCCTCCAACTTCGGAATTTCGTGTTTCACAAATGGAGTTTCAAACAATTCAACTGTTTTAGACTTAATAAGTTGATGCTGATGGTGAAAATGTGCTTTCCATAAAAGCGTTTTGCGATCTTCATCCAAATCCCGTAAAGCACCAATTCGAATCAATAAAGCTAACTGTTCCAAAGGAATATGGCAGCGACGCACTAAATCTTCAAAACTTTTGAATTGTCCATTTTTTTTTCGCTCGTCAATAATGGGAACAATCAACTGAGCTTCGATTCCAGCGACTAAAATAAAACCTAAAATGAGTCTTTTACCAATCAAAACACATTCAAAAGCTCCTTCATTTAAAGATGGTGCTTCAATAATTGCTCCCCAACGTCGCGCTTCGTGGACATAAATCTCTGTTCGGTAATAACCTCCAAAATTATTTATCGTCGCCGTCATGTATTCCAATGGATAATGCGCTTTTAGATATAAACTCTGGTAACTTTCTACAGCGTAGGAAGCCGAATGTCCTTTTGAAAATGCGTATCCTGCAAAACTTTCAATTTGCCGCCAAATATCACTTGTAAGATTAAAACTATGTCCTTTTTTAGCGCAATTATCAAAAAATGCCTCGCGAACACGTTGAAATTCTTCACGCGAACGAAACTTCCCTGACATACCTCTACGCAGTGAATCTGCTTCTGCCAAACTCAGCCCAGCGAAAAAATGCGCCACTTTTATCACATCTTCTTGATAAACCATAACGCCATACGTTTCAGGCATAATTTCTAACAAAATCGGATGTGCTTGTTTTCGTCGCTCTGGATTCCGATGGCGCAAAATATACTCACGCATCATTCCCGACTGCGAAACACCTGGACGTATTATTGAGCTTGCAGCCACTAATTCTAAGTAAGTTTTTACCTTCAATTTAACCATCAACATGCGCATTGCTGGAGATTCTACATAAAAACAACCGAGCGCTTTTGCTTCCATCAATAAATTACGGATTTTATCATCCTGTTTAAAGTGAGCTATATCGTGAATGTCATGTGGTGGATTTTCGGGTTGATTGTAAGCAATAATATCTAGACATTCTCTAATTTTTCCCAAACCACGTTGACTGAGTACATCGAATTTATACAAGCCAACATCCTCGGCTTCCAACATTGAAAACTGCGTCGTTGGATAAGCTTTGGGGGGCAAAAATGTTGCTGAATACCACGTCATGGGTTTTTCGGAGATGACAATCCCACCTGAATGAACACTTAAATGCGAGGGCAAACCTTGAATATATCGACTGTACTTGACAACTAACTTCGACATTTCATCGAGTTTTTCCTCATCAAATCGACCTTTGCTCAAGAGATTTATTTCCGTTTTTGGCAAACCAAATACTTTTCCTAACTCGCGAATTGTAGCTCGAAACTGAAACGTGTTATAAGTGCAAAGCCAAGCTGCATGCGGATAACGATCAAACAAGTAACTAATCACATCGTCGCGATCACGCCATGAAAAATCTATATCAAAATCGGGTGGATTCTTTCGATACAGGTTAATAAAACGTTCAAAATACAAATCCAATTCCAATGGATCAACATCTGTAATTCTCAGTAAATAAGCCACTAAACTATTGGCTCCACTTCCCCTTCCGACGTAGAAATAACCTTTAGAACGCGCGTACGAAGTGAAATCCCACGTAATTAAAAAGTAAGATAAATAATCCTTTTGAGCTATGATTTCGATTTCTTTATCGATTCGACTTTGAATGACGGGATTTATTTCTTTGTAGCGATAACTCAAACCTTCCATACACAACTCACGCAACAATTTTTCATCTTCTTGCTTCGTTCCTGTGAATGTTATCGGATTCTGAGGCGTTGCATCTTCTCCAAACTGAAAATCAACGTGACAACTCTTAAATAACTGAGTCGTTCTTGCTACTAATTCTGGATATTCAGCATAATAAGCCAAGTATTCTTCGTAATTTATAAACTGCTCTTTTTCATCGGCTTGATCTTTTGATTCCAATTTTGAAAGTAAAATATTGAGATGAATTGCCCGCAACAAACGATGTGTATTGAAATCGCGCTTGGAACGAAAAGTCATTGGACTCAAGGCTATCAACTTACTTTTATCTAGTTTTTCGTACTTAAACGCTAAACTATTGACATCAGTAATTTTCACTTCGACAAACTCATTTTCCTTTAATTTCTTGGGTACAGCATCAATCGGATAAACAACATAGCAACTTCCAAAATGCGGAAAAACAGCAGGAAACGGACGAGCATTGTGTAGATAATTTGAGAGAAAAACATTGAGCTCGTGAAATCCGCGATTGTTTCTTGCAATGATTGTACATTTCAACTCCATACCGTTTCTCAGCTCAACACCAACAACTCCATGAATTCCTCGTCGTTTTGCTTCTCTCAAAAATGCCAAACCTGCACCTGTTGAATTGATGTCTGCTAAAAAAACAAAAGGATATTTCGCTACAATTGCCCAATCAACAATCTCTTCTGGGGAAAGAATTCCATATTTTAAACTGAAACAAGAATGTGTTTTCATTGTATGATTGAAAAGTGATTTTGAACAAATAACTTGAAACAAAAATACAACAAAAAATCAATTTTGATTAATTATTAATCTTAATTTTTGATTTATTTTTAATCAATAATAAAACTAAATTTAGGGGCAAAAAAAAGACCAATCATAAGATTAGTCTTTTTAGAGAAAAGTGAAAAATCACTTTCAAATGATAAAATCAAACGTGTAAAGCTCTATTTTCCGTCGCTGCTAATGCTGCTTCTTTCACACCTTCAGAATAAGTTGGATGTGGGTGACAAATTCTCGCCATATCCTCAGCTGAAGCGCGGTATTCCATTGCTGTAACTGCTTCCATGATTAAATCTGCTGCACGTGCGGCAATCATGTGAACACCTAAAACTTCGTCTGTCGTTTTATCTGCTAATATTTTAATAAATCCACCCGTGTCCATACTTGCGCGTGCTCTTCCTAATGCTTTGATAGGGAAATTTCCGACTTTGTATTCAACACCTGCGGCTTTTAATTCTTCTTCTGTTTTTCCAACTGCAGCAACCTCAGGCCAAGTGTAAACAACACCCGGAATCAAGTTGTAATTCAAATGTGGTTTTTGACCAGCTAATAATTCTGCTACATAAACACCTTCTTCTTCCGCTTTGTGTGCTAACATTGCTCCGCGAACAACGTCACCAATTGCGTAAATATTTGGAACAGCAGTTTGCAAATGATCGTTCACTTCAACTTGTCCGCGATTGTTAGCTGTCAAACCTGCATTTTCAAGACCTAAACCATCTGTGTAAGCTTTTCTTCCAACAGCAACTAAACAGTAGTCTGCCTCAAAAGTTACTTCTTCACCTTTTTTGTTCAATGCCGTTAAAACAACTGATTTTCCTTTGTTTTCAACCTTTTGAACACGGTGTTCCATTTGGAATTTAAAGCCTTCTTTTTTCAAGATTTTAGTGAATTCTTTTCCAATTGATGCATCCATCGTAGGAAGAATTGTTGGTGCAAACTCAACCACTTCGATTTCTGTACCCAAACGACCATAAACAGAACCAAGTTCTAAACCAATAACTCCTGCTCCGATAACAATCATTTTCTTTGGAATCTCTTGTAAATTCAAAGCTTCTGTAGAAGTAATGATACGTTTTTTATCTGGCTCCATTCCAGGGAAAAAATTTGGTTTTGATCCCGTTGCAATGATGATATTTTTTCCTGTAATGTTGTTTGTAGTTCCGTCTGCGGCAGTAACTTTTACTGTGTTTTTGTCAACAAAAGAACCAACTCCAGTGTGGACATCAATTTTATTTTTGTCCATCAAGAATTTTACTCCTGCACAAGTTTGACTTACTACATCATTTTTGCGCTGAATCATTTGCTTGATGTTCGCTTTCAATCCTTTAATTTCGATTCCATGCTCGCCAAAATTGTGTGTTGCATTGTGAAAATGCTCCGAAGAATCTAATAAAGCTTTAGAAGGAATACAACCCACATTTAAGCAAGTTCCGCCTAAAGTGTTGTATTTCTCAATTATAGCTGTTTTCATTCCCAATTGGGCACAGCGAATAGCAGCCACATATCCTCCAGGGCCAGAACCAATGATAATTACGTCGTATGAACTCATTTGAATCGAATTTTGGGCAAAGTTAAAACATCTAAGCAAATGAACTTCGATTCCCGACGAAAAGTTGAAAGGGAGCTGTTATAATTTATTTAAGGAACTGAAATTTCAATCGAAACAGGTAAATGATCGCTGTAGCCACCAAGGTATTTTGTTCCTGCATAGGTTCTAAAAGGCACGATTTGACCTTTATACTCTTCCAATAAATAAGGAAACGAATGAATTTTTCCTGAATTTGGAACTGCTTTCATTTTGCCCGTCGTTTTCAAACCTTCGGAAACAAAAATGTGATCCATAATTTCCCACTGACCTTTGTAGTTGTAAGTTCCACCAAATTTACCTGATTCCTTAACAATCATTGGGCTTAAACTTTTTGCAATCAATTGAGGCGCTTTGTCTTGTGGATAATCATTCAAGTCACCCATCAAAATGATTTTTGCATTTTTATCTGTTGTCAAAACAGAATCAATAAAAGATTTTGCACTTTCTGCTGCTTTAATGCGTTTCGCTTCACTTTCTTCCGCACCACTTCTTCGGCTTGGCCAATGATTTACCAAAACAAAAACGGATTCTTTTTTCACTTTATATTTCGCCCAAACGATATCTCTTGTGCTTGCAGATGTATCTCCCGGCAACACAAAACGAATAAATCCTGATTGTTGTAATTTTAGTTTGCAACTATCATAAATCATTGCTACATCTATTCCACGAGCGTCTTTGCTGTCGTAATGAACAAGTCCATAATTTTTAAATGCTTTTTGATTTTTTATAATGTCGCGAACCACATTTGCGTTTTCAATTTCAACAAATCCAGCGATGATTGGGTTTCCAACTTCTGTCAAAACTTGACGTATGTGACTTAATTTTTCTTCGTATCGTTTCGATATCCATTGTGCTTTTGCAGTTGGTAGAAACTCAGCGTCGTCATTAACCCCATCAATTGTGTCGAATAAATTTTCAACATTGTAAAAGGCTACAGTTCTTGTTTTTTGAGCAAAATTTGTCGTAACAAAAACCATCAAAACGGAAAATAGTAAGAAACGCATAAATAAAAATTTGTGCAAATGTACTAAACTAAGTGAATGACTTGATAAGGAACTTTACAACGTAAATTGATAGGATTCGGATATTAACCAAGGATTTTTATTCTAACAATACAGTAATAAAAATAAAATCACATTTCCATAAAAGGTATCTTTGCGGCTTCAAATAAAAAAAATATGATTTCTGTAGATGCGTTAGCAGTTGAGTTTAGTGGTTCAGTACTTTTTAGTGATGTTTCTTTTGTAATTAATGAAACAGACAAAATTGCACTTATGGGTAAAAATGGTGCAGGAAAATCTACAATGCTTAAAATTCTTGCAGGAATCAATAAACCAACACGCGGAAATATTTCTGCTCCGAAAGATGCTGTAATTGCTTATCTACCTCAGCATTTGTTGATGGAAGATAATTGTACTGTTTTCGAAGAAACGTCAAAAGCATTTCAGTCTATTTTTGCGATGCGCGACGAAATAGAAGCAATAAACCACGAGTTGACTGTTCGAACAGATTACGATTCAGATGATTATATGAAATTGATTGAACGCGTTTCAGAAATCAGTGAGAAATATTATTCCATCGAAGAAATCAATTACGACGGTGAAGTTGAAAAAACCTTGAAAGGTTTAGGTTTTGAAAGAGAGGATTTCACGCGTTCGACTTCTGAATTCAGTGGAGGTTGGCGCATGCGAATCGAATTGGCAAAAATTCTACTTCAAAAACCTGATTTGATTTTATTGGATGAGCCAACAAATCACTTAGACATCGAATCGATTCAATGGTTGGAAGAATTTTTAGTGAACAGCGCCAAAGCTGTTGTTGTGATTTCTCACGATAGAGCTTTCGTTGATAATATTACCAATCGCACTATTGAAGTGACAATGGGAAGAATTTACGACTACAAAGCTAAATATTCACATTACCTTGAACTTCGAAAAGAACGCCGTGCGCAACAGCAAAAACAATACGAAGAACAACAAAAATTCATTGCTGAAACTACTGAATTTATTGAGCGCTTCAAAGGAACTTATTCGAAAACAAATCAAGTGCAATCGCGCGTTCGAATGTTGGAAAAACTAGATATTATTGAAGTGGACGAGGTTGATTCTTCAGCTTTGAGATTGCGCTTCCCTCCTACGCCACGCTCTGGAAGTTACCCTGTTACGGTTACAGAATTAAGCAAGCGATACGGCGATCACGTTGTTTTTGAAAAAGCTTCAATGACCATTCAACGTGGCGAAAAAGTAGCTTTCGTAGGGAAAAACGGTGAAGGGAAATCAACGATGATTAAAGCAATTATGAAAGAAATTGATTTTGAAGGCTTGTGTGAAGTTGGTCATAATGTTCAGATTGGCTATTTCGCTCAAAATCAAGCGTCGTTATTGGATGAAGAAATGAGTGTTTACGACACCGTTGACAACATTGCAGAAGGCGATATCCGCACAAAAATCCGAGATATTTTAGGTGCATTTATGTTTGGCGGAGAAGCAGGAACGAAAAAAGTGAAAGTGCTTTCTGGAGGAGAAAAAACACGTTTGGCAATGATTAAATTGTTATTGGAACCCGTAAACCTTTTAATTCTCGATGAGCCAACAAATCACTTAGATATGCGCACCAAAGACATCATTAAAGAAGCCTTGAAAGAATTTGACGGAACTTTAATTCTCGTTTCCCACGACCGTGATTTCTTGGATGGTTTGGTGACCAAAGTCTTTGAATTTGGAAACAAACGCGTGAAAGAACATTTCGAGGATATCAAAGGATTTTTGGCGCTGAAAAAAATGGAAAACTTGAGGGAAATTGAAAAAAAGTGAAAAATTGAAAGAGAAAAGTGAAGAACTGAAAGTTAAAAGTTGAGAACTAAAAGTTAAAAACTGAAAGTTAAAAGCGAACTAAACATTAATCGATAAAATGCCAAAACTACCAACCCGAAACGAATTGAAATTTGCTTGCTTGATGAGTTTGGTTACCACATTTTTCGTATCGTTTGTTATAGTAGCTGTGAATTTAGGTTTTACCGAAAAATTCATATTAGTTTGGATGCGTTCTTGGCTCATTGCTTTTGTTCTTGTTGGACTTTCCATTCTGTTCATCGCACCGATTATTCGGGATTTTCTTTTTAAAAAAGGATAAATTAGTATTTCACAAAAAGTTCAAAATTCATTTAGAAAAACTTTTGAACAAAAAGAATATCTATGAATTCTTAGATTTATTGGGAAAGTTAAAAGTTAAGAACTAAAAGTGAAGAGTTAAACTGAAAATGTAAAATCCTAATTAAAAATTAAACATTCAAAATTCTAAATTGTACTACCCTAAATAGAGTTGACCGTTTTGGTTATTATTTAATTTTAGTATTTCAAATTCCAATTGGACAATTATAATTGAGATAGATTTTAAATTTATATTCTACACAAAAATCCTTTCAACGAATTAAGATTTATTCAAATTTTCTTCGAGATTAAACCCACATTCAAACATCAAAAATTAAAAACCAAAAATCCTAATTAAAAATTCTAAAAATTCAAAATCCTAGCTTCAATTACTTCTAAGCTCAGAATTAAATTCAATTTGTAACTTTACAAGCGCAACAAGTTTTAAGTTTTATGAAAAAAGCAATTCTCACCATCACTATTCTAATCGCTAGTTTAAATGCTAGTTTAGCACAAATTTCATTTGAAATTCAAGGAAAAGGATCTTACAATTCAACTTGGATTGTAAACAAAAATATTTCAGATCAAGGTGATGAACAAGATTATGATTTAGCTTGGGCGTATAATTACGGCGCAGGATTCAATTTATACCTTGGAAGAATTGGTGTTGGAATCGAAGGATTATTTGGAAGTCACAAAGCTGCTTACGCTGGTACAATTGGCAGCACAATTCAACTTAATTATTCTTCGCTTGTCGATTTAAAAACGTCTCATATTCCCCTGTTATTAAAAATTAAAGGCAAAAAAGCGGGATATTTCGAAGCTGGCGTTCAAATGAATAGTATATCAAAAGCAACTTACACAATTTCTGGAGACATCGTTTATCCTAATAATCCAAGCGATGTGATGAGTCGTTACTCAAAAACTTATTTATCAGCCGTGATGGGAGCTGGTGCCAACATTAGACCTTTCAAAAAATTTCCGCTTGGAATCTTAATTGGAGCTCGCTTACAATATGGTTTTGACGACGTAAAAGGAGTTGATGCTTTGGGTAATGATTTGAATAATTCACTTATCTATTCAGAAAAGCAAGCAAGCAACGTAATTTCCGGTGGAATGTTTGTTGGTTTAACTTACACACTTGCTAGAAATAACGAACGTTGATTGAAAAATTGACTTGTTGAAATCGATTTTCGCGCGCTCAACAAAGCAGCTATTCATTCAAACTCGGAGTTAAAATTGTATTTTTGTCTGAATGCAATTTCTAAATGTCTTATTGCCCTTAATTTATCTCGCCTTTTTTTTATGGCTGATTGGGAAATTAAACTATTTCAAAACTGCTGGTTTTAGCGCACTTTCTTTACAATTCGCCTTTTTAATCAAAGCTTTTTGCGGATTGGTCATTTACCTGATTTACACGTATTATTATCCCGTAAGATTAGAAGCAGATACCTTTAAATACTTTGACGATAGTCGGTTTTTATACAATGCACTTTGGGAACATCCAATGGATTTTTTTAAAATGCTTTTCGGTATAAATTGTGAAAATGAGTATTTCTTAAAACACTATTACTCAGACATGTACAATTGGTATCGCTCGTACGACAATGGTTTACTCAATGATAATCGCCTTGTTATACGATTGAATGCAGTTCTACGTTTGTTTTCGTTTGGTAACTACCACGTTCACAGCCTCTTTTTTAATTTCCTAACCTTCATTGGTTCTTATTCGCTCGCACGCTTATTCCTCGTTTTTTCGGGAAGTAAATGGAAAACGTATTTAGTCGTGTTTTTAATTCCATCATTCGTATTTTGGAGTGCAGGAATTTTGAAAGAATCAATTTTAATCTTTGCTTTAGGTTCATTTACTTGGAATGTTTATAAAATCATTAGCGGCATCCACAATCGCTTGAGTTATTTGTGGATTCTATTTTTAATTCCGATACTTTTTGTGATGAAGTTCTACGTTTTTGTAGCTTTAATTCCTGCGATTCTTGCTTGGTGGATTTCTCGAAAAACAAAAAAAACGATAATCATTCACTTGTTTACTATCCTAGCTTGTTTACTTGCTGCATTGGGCATTGGAAGCATTTTCCCATCTTATAATTTCTTGGTTATAATGGCCGCCAAACAAGGCGATTTCATCAATTTGGCTAACTTCTTAAAAGTCAATAGTTCAATTTATATGGATTATCTTGAACCAAATTTATGGTCATTCATCAAAGCAAGTCCCAAAGCATTCATCAATACACTCACGCGTCCGTGGCCCACCGAATTGAAAGGAATTTTATTTTATCCTCCACTTTTTGAAAATTTATTTATCATTTTCATTTTATTCATCGGTTGGTTTTATCGCAAAAAAGTGAATGCGCAACAATGGAAATTTATCGTTTTTTGCCTCACTTTCTCTATCTTATTATTTGTAATCATTGGTCTAACGACTCCAATTATTGGTGCAATTGTTCGCTACAAAATTCCAGCGATTCCTTTCTTAATTTTTGTCGCTTTGTTGTTTTTAGACGATTCAAAACTCCCTAAAAAATTACGTTCAAATAAATTTATTTTATGGCTTCATTCGTATTTATAACTGGTGCAACCTCAGGTTTTGGTGAGGCAACTGCTCGAATTTTTGCAAAAAATGGATATTCCTTGGTTTTAATGGCTAGAAGGCAAGATCGATTGGAAAAACTGAAGGAAGAGTTAAGTTCAGAATCAATTCAGGTTGAGTTACTTTGTACCGATGTTCGCGATGAACTTGCTGTAAATAAAGCTGTGGATTCCCTTTCGGAGCAAGTAAAAAACAACATTCGAATTCTAGTTAACAATGCTGGTTTAGCTGTTGGGAGAGGTCCGATTGACGGCGGGCTCACCGATGATTGGAACAGAATGATTGATACCAATATTAAAGGTTTATTGTATGTTTCAAAAGCTGTAATTCCATTCTTGAAAATAAATGGTAATAGCCAAATTATCAACATTGCAAGCATTGCTGGAAAAGAAGTTTATGCAGGAGGAAATGTCTATTGTGCTACAAAACATGCAGTTGATGCACTTTCACAAGCGATGCGCATCGATTTAGTTGAATATGGAATCAAAGTTACAAACATTGCTCCGGGTGCAGCGACAACCGAATTTTCAATTGTTCGTTTTAAAGGCGACAACAAAGTAGCAGAATCTGTTTATGAGGGATATGACCCTTTATTAGCTGAAGATATTGCGGAAACAATTTGGTTCGTTGCAACAAGACCAGCACATGTAACAATCAATGACTTAACGATAATGCCTACAGCGCAAGCAGCAGCAACTGTACTTTGGAAAAAATAATTCACTTTATCGCTCCATTATGCGCTTATTTTATTCATCTATTATTACCTTATTTCTTAGTTTTCAATCCTTTTCACAAGACAGTTTATCTGTCCTTTTCATTGGGAATAGCTACGTTTACACCTTTGATTTACCTACAGTTTTAAAAAATTTAGCTTTATCAAAAGGCGATAAATTAGCCATAGCTTCCAAAACAAACGGAGGTTACACTTTTCAAAATCATGTAAATGATCCAGTAACCTACACAAAAATCCATTTAACTGATTGGAATTATGTCATTCTACAAGGTCAAAGCCAAGAACCAAGTTTTCCTTACTCACAAGTAAACGCAACAACTTTACCTTACGCCATTCAACTTGCAGATTCTGTTTATACCAATGCTGCTTGCTCTCAAGTTCAATATTTCATGACTTGGGGACGACAAAATGGTGATTCGCAATGGGATTCTATAAACACTTTTGACAAGATGAATTGGCGATTGCGCGATGCGTATTTAAGAATTGCAGAAAATGCAAATGCTAGTGTTGCAGCAGCTGGTCCAACGTGGAAATATGTGCGCGACAATCATCCAACAATTGAACTTTTTTCAACAGATGGTTCACATCCAAGTTTTGCTGGAACTTATTTGAATGCCTGTGTTTTCTACAGTTCGCTATTTCACAAAAGTCCAGAAGGAGCAAGTTACATCGGTTCACTAGATCAAACAACAGCTCAGATTTTACAGCAAGCGGCAAAGAAAATTGTAATCGATAGTTTATCAACTTGGAGATTAAAACACACCGATTCTCTTGCAAAAGTTCTCATTTCTTATTCATCAACGCAAACTCCTGCAACCTATCAATTTGCTTCAAATGCTTCATTGATAACAAATTATTCGTGGAATTTTGGTGACGGACAGGCTTCTAACCTACCAAATCCAACACATACTTATTCATCAAGTGGAACTTACACTGTTCAATTAATTGGAGAAGGTCCTTGTGGAAGCGACACTTCAAGTGTTCAAATTGTAGTGAACTTGGCTAACAATCAAGAACTTTCAAAAAAGGTAAATGTCTTTGCGATTGGAAACAATTCCTTTAAACTTATTGGCTTCGACAAATTAAATGAACTACAAATTTTTGACCTTGCGGGAAGAAGTGTTGCTTTTGAAAAATTACAGCAAACAGATAATGAAATCGTTTTCAAATTAAAGAATGTTGGAATTTTCTTTTGTACAATCAGTTCAGAATCGGGTGAAGCAAGGATAAAATTACCACTCACAGTTGATTAAGTCCAAAAGGAGTTTTAGCTAAGATTTTAAAAAAAATCGCAAGGAACAGAGGATGACATAATAAGACCGTTTCAAAAGTCGATAATTTAGGCTTTCTAAAAATTTAAACCCGGAGTTTACCCTTGTAAATGAGGATTTTAAATTTTTAGAGTAACGACAAGTAGCGAGTTTTGCAACGGTCTTATAATCTGAAAAATAAATTTCGAATTTTCAGTTTCCATTATTCAATTGTTCTCCTAGTCCTTAAATTGTTCAATTGCAACAAATGATTACTTTTGCACCCTATTTATTAATTGGAGTATGGCACAGAAAAGCGTTACAAGAGCAGAAGATTATTCGAAATGGTACAATGAATTGGTTTATGCCGCAGATTTAGCTGAACATTCAGACGTGCGTGGCTGTATGGTTATCAAGCCTTATGGTTATGCGATTTGGGAGAAAATGAGAGATGTTTTGGATACAAAATTCAAAGAGACTGGTCACTCAAACGCTTATTTCCCATTGTTCATTCCGAAATCTTACTTGAGTAAAGAAGCAAGTCACGTTGATGGTTTTGCGAAAGAATGTGCCGTTGTGACGCATTACCGCTTGAAAAATGCAGAAGATGGAAGTGGCGTTATCGTTGACCCGACAGCAAAATTGGAAGAGGAATTAATCGTTCGTCCAACTTCTGAAACCATTATTTGGAACTCCTATAAAAACTGGATTCAATCTTACAGAGATTTACCGATACTAATCAACCAATGGGCAAACGTTGTTCGTTGGGAAATGCGCACGCGTTTGTTTTTGCGCACAACAGAATTTCTTTGGCAAGAAGGACATACAGCGCACGCAACTAAAGCAGAAGCAATTGCAGAAGCTGAACAAATGTTAGATGTGTACGCTGATTTCGCTGAAAATTATATGGCAATGCCTGTAATCAAAGGAAGAAAATCAGAAAGTGAGCGTTTTGCTGGTGCAGAAGATACCTTGTGTATTGAAGCGATGATGCAAGACGGAAAAGCTTTACAAGCTGGGACTTCTCACTTTTTAGGTCAAAATTTCGCGAAAGCTTTTGAAGTGAAATTTGCTGACAAAGAAGGAAAATTAGACTACGTTTGGGCAACATCTTGGGGTGTTTCTACACGTTTGATGGGAGCATTAATTATGACGCATTCAGATGACGAAGGTTTGGTTTTACCTCCAACATTGGCTCCAATTCAAGTAGTTGCTGTTCCGATTTACAGAACGGAAGAAGAATTGCTTGCTATCACTGAAAAAATGAAGGAATTAGCTACAAAACTAAAAGCACGTGGCATTTCTTTCAAATTTGACGACGACGACAATCGCCGACCAGGATGGAAATTTGCACATTACGAAGTGAAAGGTGTTCCTATTCGTGTGGCAATGGGTCCGAGAGATTTAGAAAATGGTAAAGCTGAAATTGCTCGTCGCGACACGAAAGAAAAACAAACGGTTGATTTCGAAGGTTTAGATTCATTTATCGAAAATCTATTGGGAGAAATTCAAACAAATTTATTCGAACGTGCAAAAGCTTTTAGAGCTGCAAACACGAAGAAAGTAGATACATACGAAGAATTCAAAAAGCAAATTGATGGTGGTGGATTTTTCTTAGCTCATTGGGACGGAACGAAAGAAACGGAATCAAAAATTAAAGAAGAAACACAAGCTACTATTCGTTGCATCGCATTGGATCAAGAACCAGAACAAGGAGTGTGTATGGTAACCGGAAAACCTTCAGCAGGACGAGTAATTTTCGCTAAAGCTTATTGATTTGTCTGTTTTTCGCTTCAAGCAATTTGACGTAAAACAAACTCAAAATCCATTAAAAGTTGGTACGGATAGTATGTTGCTCGGTGCTTTTATCGATGCAAATTATAAGCGTTTTGGTTTAGATTTAGGATCAGGAACAGGAGTTCTTTCCTTGATGATTGCTCAAAAAAATACCGAAATCCAAATAGATGCAATTGAAATCAATCCACTTGCGGCGGAAGAATGTTCCTTTAATTTTGAACAATCAGTTTGGAACAATCGCTTGAAATGCATCGAAGGTGATTACTTGAAATTAGATTTTCAAAAAAGCTACGATTTGATTTTTTCCAATCCACCTTACCATTTGGAGGAAGTTTTGAACGATAATAATGAGATAACACGCGCAAAACACAGCAGTAGCAATGAGTTAGTAGAATTGTTTTGTTTGGTCAATCGAATTTTAAGCGAAGATGGAGATTTTTGGGTAATCCTTCCTTTTCAAATGCAAACTTACATTCAAAAAATAGCCGCCGAAAATCACCTTTTCTGCAAGCAATTGATTCAAATTCACGCCAAATCAAACAAACCAAATACGCGCACTATTTTTCGATTTTCAAAGAATTCAGGACTGCTCTCTCAACGCGACTTTTTCATTCGCAATGAAGATAATTCTTACACTTCTGAATACATTGAATTAACAAAAGAATTTCATTTTGTTGAGTTGTAAACTTCATGACAAGAGATAAAATTTCTAGGCAATTTATACTTTATTCTAAGCAAAAAATAAGCTTCAAAACACAGAACAACTAATTCGAAAACAGAAATAGTATTGAAATTTTCCTATTTCAACTCGCGTTCAAACAATTCAAAAATTCTTCTGTATTCATCAAACCAAGAATAACTTTCTGTGAAGCTATGTTGCTCAATCGGATAAACGGCCATTTCCCAATTGGTTTTACCCAATTCTAATAATCGTTGATTGAGACGCACAACATCTTGAAATTGAACGTTATCGTCAACCATTCCATGTAAAATCAACAATGGATTTTTTAGGTTTTCAGCAAAATTAATAGGTGAACTTTTGCGATAAGCTTCAGGATCGGTCTCTGGATAATTCAAAATATTACTTGTGTATTCGTGATTGTAATGTGCCCAATCGGTTACGGAACGCAAAGCTGCACCACAAGCAAACTCATCTGGTGTGGTGAAAAGTCCCATCAAAGTGATAAAACCGCCATAAGATCCTCCGTAAATTCCGACACGTTTTGGGTCTATCTTATGATTTTCAACCAAGAACTTTTTGGCATCCACAAAATCCTGTAAATCGCGACCACCCATGTGGCGATAAATTGCAGTTCGATATGCCTTGCCGTAACCTTCACTCGCACGATAATCAACATCTAAAACTGTGTAACCTAAATCTGTAAGTAGATTATGAAACATGTATTCACGGAAGTAAGTACTCCAATATTTATGAGCATTTTGTAGATAACCTGCGCCATGAACAAACAATACAGCTGCCCCATTTTTCTTAGAAGCATTAGGTTCGTAGATTCGTGCATAAACAGGAATTCCATCCGAACCTTTGAACGTAATAACAGCTGGATTTCGCCATTTGTAAGCATTGAATTTTTCCGTTGTCGAAAAAGTAAGTTGTTTTTGCTCTAATGTCGCTTTTGGAGTATTTTTCATATAGAATAATTCCCAAGGCTGATTACTTGTCGAAACACGTACAGCCAAAGATTTTTCATCCGGGGAAATAGCAACATCGTAATATCCATCGCTAGTCAAAATTGGCGTCATTTTTTTTGTAGCAATTTCAAAATGATAAAAACTTCGATTTCCTGGATGAGATTGATTACTTGTAATGTAAAATGTTTTTCTGTCTGCCGCTAATTGAACGGAATGAATCTCAAAATTTCCTTTTGTTAATTGCGTTTTTTTATTTTGGAGCAAATCAAACAAATACAAGTGAGAATTGCCATCTTCCTCCGATTGAAAATAGAATGATTTTCCATCTTCCAACCAATCCAAAGTACCAATTTCTGAATTCCAAGAACCAATTCCTGGCCCACCAATCCAAGCTTCATCGTGTTGATGTTCAATTTCAACAATCGTTGCTTTGTGTAAGTTTACCAATACTATCCAACGGTCTTTATTGTCTGCGCTTCGAATGTCACACAAAGCGACTGGACTATTTTTCGCAAAAACCAAAGGATGAACAAATAAGGAGCGATCTTTCTCGTATTGTGGATTTTTAGTGTCGTTTAAATACGCAGGTTTTGTTCTAATTCCAGTTAGATTCGAAAAATCAATTTTCAACAATGTATCATGCTCAAGATTAAACAAATACAACTCTTGATTCGGTTCTTTTTGACTTACTTTCGAACGCGCTTTTTGTTCATTCAGGTAGCCGTCAGCGGTAATAAATTGAGTTACACTTGTCGGTTTTTCTTTATTTGAATGGTAAGAAGTAAACGAAATATACTTTCCTGAAGGGTCAATTTGCAATTCACTTATTGAACCACTGCCAACAAATTTTTCTTTCGGAAACGGGAAACTCGAGCGTTTGTTTTTAGCATCGAACCAATTGTTTTTAGTGTTTTTATCCCGAATGTATTGAAATAACTCTGTCTGCTGTTTTAATAAAAAAGTGGAATCTATTTTTTCCTCTTGCTCCTCTCCACTTTTAAAATTTGTAATTTGAAGTAAAGATTTCCCCGACCAAATAAATAAATTTTGTCCCATTTGGAAAGCAATTTTAGTAGGGTCGCTAAGACGCTGCACATTGAACAATTGGTCAGAATGTTGGAAAATAACTTGCTGCGTATTCGTTTTTTTTGAATAAGCAATTATCGCATTTCCAGTGGAATAAAATTGTTCTAAAAACGAACTTTGCTTCGCATCATAACTCACTAAAGTTGCGTATTTATTTAGTTCCACCTTTTGAATTTTCCCTGATGATAATTCGTAACTGTAAGTTGAGTTTCCAGGTTCTTTGTCTTTGTTCCATTCAAAATAAATTGATTTTCCATCTGCTGACCAACGATGATAATCAGGAAGAAACCCAACAAATTCGTGACCTTTCATGATTTCTTTTAAATCCAATTGACCAACTATATCTAAAAAGCAAAACGGGCCAATAAAAAGTGCTAAAATTATATTTCTCATAAAGCAAATGTAAGTTTCAAATATTGAATTAAAAAGAAAAAAAATCCTCGTTCAAACGATTTAATTGAATTTAATGGACAATTTCAAAATAACATAAAAGTTAAAATTCAAATTAAAAATTTCCATCACAAGAATAATTCAAATCTATTTTAAAATGTTGGAAATCTGTTTTTAGTTCAAATTTTAAATTGCTTTTCTTTTAAGAATTCGTCCTAAAAAAAAACATAATTTCTTCAAAAAAAAATCTAAAAGTTTATTCATAAATATATTTTATTTTATTAATAAAAAACATAAATAAACACTATGCTATTCTTCTTCATACGTTTGCTGAAATAGCCCATGAAAAACAAAACTCTCACAACTGTTTTTAGTATCTTTTTTTTTAGCAACTTACTTCTTTCACAGCAAGGAACTGTTGGCGCTGGAGGAAATATAAATTCACCAACTGGATCGGTCTCTTTTTCTGTTGGTCAAGTTTCAGATCGAACTATTTCCAATTCAAACTATATCATTTCAGAAGGTATTCAACAAGCTTATGAAATCTACACGCTTTCTACAAGTGAACTAACCTTCAAATTCGATGTCAAAATATTTCCAAATCCTACAGCAGATATCTTAAAAGTTTCATTTTCAAATGAATCCAAACAAGAAACCGAATTTCAAATTTATGACTTGAATGGAAGCATGCTACTAAATGAGCATACCTCAAATGAAAACATTGATTTAAACATGTCAAATTTTGCTCCTGGATCCTACCTACTAAAATTGTATTCCTCAAACCAGATTATTAACTCATATAAAATAATTAAAAATTAAAATGAAAGCAACTAAAACATTCGTGAAAAGCATACTTGTACTTGCTTTTTTAATCCTATCAATTTCTTTAAATGCTCAAGCTCCAAACAAAATGAGTTATCAGGCGGTAATAAGAAATGCTTATGGAGCCTTGGTTGCGAGTAGCCCAGTTTCCATAAAAATTTCAATAATTCAAGGCAGTACAACTGGAGTATCTGTTTACGAAGAGTTTCATTCAGGAATTAATACAAATGCAAATGGTCTTTTGAACATTGAAATTGGTACAGGTACTAATTTAACAGGTAATTTTTCAACTATAAATTGGGCAAATGGTCCTTACTTCATAAAAACAGATGTTGATCCAAATGGTGGAGTTAACTTAACTATTTCTGGAATACATCAGTTAATGAGTGTGCCTTATGCCTTATACGCCGCTGTTTCAGGAAATGGGCCACAAGGTGCTCAAGGACCAGTAGGACCAACGGGGCCCGCAGGACCAGCTGGAAATGGAATTAGCTCAATTGTTAGCAATCCAAATGGAACTTTAACTGTAAATTATACAAATGGGACTTCTTATGTTTCTGGAAGCTTACTTGGCCCAACAGGACCTCAAGGGCCTCAAGGAGTTGCAGGACCTGCTGGAGCAACTGGGCCTATTGGATTAACAGGACTTCAGGGACCTCAAGGAATTCCTGGTCCAACTGGAGCAACTGGACCAGCGGGCGCAACTGGACCTATCGGATTAACAGGACCTCAGGGACCTCAAGGGATTCCTGGGCCAACTGGGGCAACAGGGCCAATAGGACTAACTGGGCCACAAGGACCACAAGGAGTTGCTGGTCCACAAGGACCTCAAGGTCTACCTGGTCCGACAGGGCCAACAGGTCCACAAGGAATTCAAGGGATTCAAGGGATTCAAGGACAATCTGGATATTCTGGACCTTATTTCATTGGAAAGGATACTCTTGGTGGAATTGTGTTTTATATTTACAAAGGAAGTGACAATCAACAACATGGATATATCGTATCAAAAACAGAAACATTAAGTTCATGGCAATCTCCAGCTACGCTTCTAAATGCTACCAGTACTTGGAATGGTCAAGGAAACTTTAATCTAATGACTAATAGTAATGCTAAAACATGGATTACAACAAATTTCAATTCAAACTGGTACCTACCTTCAATGGACGAAATTAATTTACTTTTTGACAGTAAAGCATTAGTAAACAAAGCATTAGCGAGTTTAGGTCAAACACCTTTAGGAATTGGCTTTTACTGGACAAGCACTGAAAATAATGCAAGCCGAGCTTATAGAGTAACTTTTCTGTCAGGTGTACCAACTGCGTCTGCTAAAACAGGAAGTGCAACCGTTAGAGCAATAAGAACATTTTAAATTACTTTTTAAGAAATTATACTAATTAACATCTTTAACTGTTATAATTGTATAATTCTCCTTATCGAAAATTACCTGTTTTGTTGAACTTAAATTTAGTTCATAATCACGAATAACTTAAGAACCAGGGATTTCAGCTCCGTGTGGGTCAACTTTAGGGAAATTTAAAAAAGCATCCAAGCGATCAATTAATTTATCTGATTGAATATGTTCCAATTGCTCAGCTATTTCGTGTACCTCATTGTCTTCAAAATGGAGAATATCATGAAGAAAAGTTTCCCAAATGCGGTGTTTTCTTAGGATTTGTAAAGCTCTGCTTCTTCCATTTTCTGTCAATGAAATTTTACCGTAAGGAACTTGTTCGATAAGTAATTTCTCTTTTAGTTTTTTGAGCATATCGTTGGCTGTTGCTGGACGAACATTCAAATATTTCGCTAATTGATTTGTTCCTGTAACTTCCTGCTCATTTCCATCTGAAGTTAGATGAAGCAAGGCTTTTAAATAATTTTCTTCTGTTTGGGTTAACATGCTTGTAAAAATAGAAATTTGAGGCAAAAACTGAACTACAAACAAACCTAAAGTGCTAAAAATTTTAATTGACTCAATCCCAAGCCTCTGGGTTCTCATTTTTTGCAATTAATTTCTGCCAATCGTAATCGCCATTTTTAAATAAATCAACGTCTGAATCGCTAAGAATTGCTTTATACTCACTTTCCGATATCGAATAACGCTCGACTTCCTCACCTGTGTAAACTTCAATTGCCTCCAAAAATGGAACTTCTTCTTTGCTGCAAAAAGACATCGCTTGCCCTTTGTTATTGCCACGACCTGTTCGTCCGCAACGGTGAACGTAATTTTCTGGATTTTCAGGTAAATCGTAATTCACAACATAATCCATATTTGGAATGTCGATTCCTCGACAAGCAACATCCGTTGTTATTAAAACTTTATTTTCAGCACTTCTAAAGCGATCTAGAATGGCAAAACGTTCCTGTTGCTCGATGCCACCGTGTAATGCTTCAGACTTAATGTCAACGCGTTCCATCGCTGCAACCACTCGTTCAGCTCTTATTTTCGTACGAACAAAAACAATGAATTTATAATCAGGATACTCTTTCAGTAAATTCTCCAAGAAAAACCGTTTGTCGTCCATTTCAACCATACACACTGCATGATCAACATTTTTTGAAACTGGATTTTGTGGTGAAATTTGTATGCGAATAGCGTCGCGCACGACGTCGTAAGCTAAAGATTTTATTTTCTTGGAAATCGTTGCTGTAAAAAATAAAGTTTGTCGCTGTTTAGGAATCTTGCGGATTACATCTTGAATGTCCTTGTTAAAACCTAAATCCAACATCAAATCAGCTTCGTCCAGCACAAACATTTCCAATTGCGAAATATCGACAAACCCTTGAGAAATAAGGTCAAACATGCGTCCAGGTGTAGCCACCAACACATCTAAACCATCTTTCAACGATTTGATTTGTTTATCTTGCTCAACACCACCATACAAACCTAAAACGCGCAAATGAGTTTGAGCTCCAATTTCTTCAACCACCTTAGCAATTTGCTTACACAATTCACGTGTCGGAACAAGAATTAAAGCTCGAATTCCTGAATATTTTCCACGAGGTTTTACCAATAAACGATTCAACATCGGAATCACAAAGGCTGCTGTTTTACCCGTTCCTGTTTGCGCTACCGCCATCACATCTTCTCCATCTAAAATATGTTTAATTGCTCTAAATTGGATATCTGTTGGACGGTTAAAACCCAAAATATCTAATTGTTTTACAATAGATTGGGAGAGGTTGTAATCTTTAAATTTCATTTGATTTTACTTTACTTTGCGCAATTGATGAATTGCTGTCTTTTTTACAAAGGTAATGATAAGCCCTCGAACTCATGCAACTTTGTTAGGAACGGAAAAATGAAGGAAAAACTAAGTTGTTTCAATCAAAATTTCAAACAATTGTGAAGGAGCACCATCGTTATCTGAAGCTACGAAAAAGCGATTTTTATCATTCGTTTGGCAAATTGCTTCTAGTTTAATTGGTAAAAGCTTTTCATTTAGTTTAAAAGGTTCAAAGCGAAGTTCCATTTGGGCTTGTAGTTCACTGATTTTAAAAGTTGAAATGACACTTCCAATAATTGCTCCATCGTTGTACCAATCAGCTGTATCTTCAGCACTTGCCGTACAATAAAACACTCCAAATTCATCGATTGTTGCTCCAGAAATTCCCAAATTCATACCATTTAACTGTCCAAGATTAAGATGGTAACTAGTGCAAACAAATTGATTACTTTTCTGCTCCAAAAAGTTAAAAAATACAGTTTGATTTACTTCGAAAAGCGTATTTGTACCTCGATTAAAAAAGAATAATCGCTCCTCAAAACAAGCTAATGCTTCAATGTTCCAATCCTTAAATTCAATTGCCAACTCCTTCCGAATTTGAGCATAAAATGGCAGAAGGTCAAATTGAAGTGTTAAAGTTGAATTTAATGCAAATAACTTTGCTTGATTTCTATTCAATTCAGTTGAACCAGAGCCTATCACCAACACATAAGGAATTTCTTTGTAATAAACAATTGTACTTGCTTCAAAATCAAGCTTATCCTTTTTAGGAAATTGTTTAATTTTCAGATCAGGAGAATGTAAAACCTGTATCAATTCTCCTTGTTGATTGCAAATTGAAATTTCATTCGCATTATCAGAAATCATCCATAAATTCCCTTCATAAAATTCCATTCCTGAAACCGCAGGAACTTTCAAATCATAAGAATTTAGAACTGTTATCTTCATTAAGGAATATTAAAAGTGAGAAGTCAATCTAATAAAATCTATCAATCACCCTTTCTTCATTTTTCGATCCATCAATTGCTTTTTCATTCGACTAAGCGATTCGGGTAAAATACCAAGGTAAGAAGCAATTTGATGTTGCGGTACTAATTGCTCAATTCCCGCGTGTCTTTTTATCAATTCTTCGTAACGCTCTTCCGCATTGGCACTTACGGTTAAAAAAAACCGTTTTTGAAGCACCGAAAGCGTTCGTTGAGTAATGATTCTGAATAATCGTTCGAGCTTGGGAACGTCTGCGAAAAGTTGTTCCATTTCTTCTCTGTCAATTACCAAAATCCAACTATCTTCCATCGCTTGCGCATTAAGTTTTGTTGGATTATCATCGTAAAAAGAAGCAATATCACCAACCCACCAATCTTTAAACGCAAAATAAAGTACGTGTTCCAAACTTTTTTTATCGGTGTAAAAAACACGAAAAGTACCACCGACAACAAAACCTTGAAGCTTGCATTGCGTGTCTTCTCTCAAGAAAAAATCTTTCTTTTTTACTTGATGTAAATGATACGCATTCGCAACAGTAAGCTGCTCTTCTTGTGTGAGTTGAATCTTTTGGTTAATGTAATCAATTAACTGTTTTCTAGCTATTTCCTCGTTCACGTTTTCTAAAGTTTAAATGGTAAATTCAGTTGGAATATTCATTCGAATACGCCATTCTTTAGGATATAAATTATTGAACCGATTTCCCAAATGTTTGATGAAACCGAGATTTATTCCTTGGTATTGTAAAATAGTATAACCCACATTGCCTTCAAGCGCAAATGTGTCGCCGTGTAAGTAGGCTAAGGCTTGGTTCTTTGTAAGTTCAATTTTCGGATAGTTCAAATCAAAAGCAAAACTCAAAGCTAAATCAATCGCGGGCTGCAAACCTTTCTTTTGAATTGTTCCTAAATCCACTCCTTTTTTGACCCAATAAAGACCTTTGTCGATAATCGTCATCACTTCAAAAGCACTAGGTGTTAATGCGTAGTAATTTTGATTTTCTTCAAAATAAATATGGGGCGATTTCTCCGTAAACGCTTGATTGAATAATCGCTGTGAAATCACATTTCTTTTGCCCGATTTGAATTTTTTATTGGAATGATAAGCTTCTTTTTTTTGAAGTAAACAGCAGTAAAATCCTTCTGTTTGGGTTTTTCCGGGAATAAAATAATGTCCATAACCTTTGGCATCTTTTTCCATTCCTTCGAATTCGGGAAGTGGACAAACTTCGCAATCATAATTCGCCAACATCCATTCTATATTTTCTTCATTTTCAGCAGGATTGAAGGTGCAAGTTGAATAAATGATGTACGCATTTTCTTTAAGCGAATCCCAAACATCGCTGAGTATTTTCTGTTGACGAATAGCGCAATGATGAGCACTTTCCAAACTCCATTCATCTCTTGCTTGCGGATCTTTTCGAAACATTCCTTCACCCGAGCAAGGTGCATCAATCAACACTAAATCAAACAAATGCGGAAAATTATTGAACTCTTTTGGATCGTTGCACGAAACTAAAGTATTTGAATATCCCCATTTCGTTAAATTTTCAGCCAAAATATGCGCTCGCGTTCGAATAATTTCATTGGAAATAAGCACGCCTTTATTTTTCAAAAAACTTACAATTAAAGTACTTTTTCCTCCCGGCGCGGCACACAAATCCAAACAAACAGGTTCTTCAGGCAGTTTCAAGCTTTTCAAAACGGCATCAATGTACATCGAGCCAGCTTCTTGCGGATAATAGCATCCTGCGTGAAAATGTGGATCTAACGTAAAACTCGGTCTTGATTCTAAGTAAAATCCATTGTCGCACCAAGGAACTTTCGTTGCTTCTGCTTGTTTTTGGGTCTCTTTTTCTGAATTGATTCTTAGTGAAATTGGAGGTGCCTCATCTAAAGCAGCAACTAATTTTTCACCAAAAAGTGGATTGGCAACAACGCGATTTAAAAAATCCTGAGGTAATTTACTCATGCTCAAAAATAGGAAAAATGAACCCTTGGATTACTTTTGATTCGTTAAAATTTACTTTTGCTTAGAATTTCTCGGCAATAGAAAGCTTGATTTCTATAATCGATGCGCCAACTCTTCCAAAAGAATATTGGTCGTCGTGCATGGTGAAACCTTTTCGTATCGAGAGCATTGAACGGATTTCATTTTTCAATTTTCCTTCCCCAGCACCGTGGATTATTCGAAATTTTTTCTGTCGTTTGTCAATCATTAAATTCGTGAATGTTTGAAAGGATTTAATTTGCAACATGAATTTATCATGCGCAGACAAACCCGCATCTTTTGAAATCAAAGCTTCGATGTGCAAATCAATTTCAAAATATTCATTCTTAGTTTTTAATGGAAATCCTTTAGAAATTTCATTTGCATCTTTTTCAAAAGTCGGAACTTCTAAAACCTTTATTGGTCGCTGTGGAACCAAGTGTTTTACATCAATTTTCTGATCAAAACCATGTTCATCTTCGATTATCACCTGCGAATGATTGATAGCGAGGATTTTATATTTTCCTGCTTGATGCAAAATTGAAACGATATCTCCGACTTTGAACAGCATTTTAATTGAATCGAATGGCTTTTGAAGGACTAATGCGCGTGACCACATAACTTGGCAACAACAAAGCTGTAAGACAAACAAAGAATGTTAGGAAGTTAATTCCCAACCAATTAAAAATCGTTAGTTCTACTGGAACTTTATCTAAATAATAAACAGCTGGATCGAGCGAGAACAAACCGAACTGAGCTTGTATTAAACACAAACTTACGCCGATTATATTTCCATACATTAAGCCTTTCAAAATCAGATAAGAAGCTTGATACAAAAAGACTTTACGAATGCTCCAATTCGTTGCACCCATTGCTTTTAACATACCGATGAAGTTTGTTCGCATTACGATTAAAACAAGCATTGCTGAACCTACATTAATTATTCCGATAATTAACATTAAGAATAAGATAATCATAACGTTGTAATCAAGAAAACTTAGCCAAGCAAACAAATCTCCTTCGTTTTCCAAAATACTCGAAACTTGCAACAATTCCCCTTGACGCGTTGGATGCATTTCCAATTTTGATTTCAAAGCTGCTTCCACTTTTTCTAAATCTTTCCAGTTTGAAATATGCACTTCCATTCCAGCAATAAAATCTTGGTAATTTCCAGCTCCTTCATTTGATTCAACACGCACTTTTGTTGTTCCATCTGTCAACTCACTGACGTTGGAATTAATGACTGTTTTTCGAAGTGTTCCATCGTCGTTTTTCAACAATGCTTGCGAAGGAAAATTACGGTTTGTTTTAATTTTCAAATACGCTGTATCCATTGCTTTTGCAGTGTTCAAATTGTAATCCATTTGATAAACGACCAAGCGAATTGATGTATCTTTTAGTGTATTCAAATAAAAACCACTGTACAAATCGCGTCCTGCTCCCCAATCAAACTGAAGATTTTCCAGCGAGCCTGCAATCGATGCTTTTATGATTAGCGAACCATTTTTAGATAAAGTATCAGCAATTTCAATTTGCGAAGAAATGCCATAATCGTTCATTTTTTGCACTTCTCGCAAATCGCAAAAAAGAATCTTTTTATCGTATTCTTCCAAACCTGTTTTAAAGATTCCAACAATTTTATAACGGCGTTGAACAGGTTGATTTTTTACATAAAATGCGGCAATTTCTTCATTGAGTTTGAAGTTCAACTGTTGACAAATCTTTTCAGAAATTACAATTTCGTTGGAAACATGAGCTGTCTTAAAATTTGGAATTCGACCTTGAGTTAAGTTACTTTTGATAAAATCCCAATTGTAATTTTGCTCAACACCTTTCATAATTATACCTGCAATTTCCTGGCGCGCAATCAAAGAATCTTTACCTGAAGCTAGTTTTATTTTGTCTTGAAATTTATCTGATTGCAGTAACGCGGGCTTGTAAGAAACGTTATTTATCGAAGCTAAACCGTCGATGTTGGCAATATCGTTGTGATTAAATCCGTCCTTGTAAATGGGTTCACAATCATAAAAACCAAGCGTTCCGGCTTTTGAAATAAATAAGGGTGCGTTGAAACTTGTAATCTTGGTACGAATTTCGTTCTGAAAACCTGTGACAATTGCAACGGTAATTAAATTAACAACAATTGCAAGTGAAATACTTATGACAGATATACGAATTATCGGTTTGGAAACTTTAGTACCTTGTTCCCGATTACGAATCATGCGTTGCGATATGAAAAATTCAAAAGACAATAGTTCTTTTTTTAGTCTTCAAAGTTACGGAAAGCTTTTTGGCTTACACCTATTTTTGGTGTTTTTACTTATTTCATGTGGCAATCCTGCTGAAGTAAAAATCAAATTTGGTCGAACAAGTGTGATTTCTGAGGATTCTTTATTGCTAAAAAAAGAAATGAAAGTTGCCACGAAAGCCAATCCTACTTTGGGAATTGAGCGCATGTATTTAATCCTCGACTCGTTGAAAGGAAAACGAATTGCCGTGGTTGCGAACCAAACTTCTGTGATCAATAAGCAACATTTGGTCGATACACTTTTAGCTTTAAAATTAAACGTTGTAAAGGTTTTTGCTCCCGAACATGGATTTCGAGGCGAGGCTGATGCAGGTGAAAAAATCAATCATTCTGTCGATACAAAAACAGGTTTGCCTCTGGTTTCTCTTTACGGAAACAATAAAAAACCAAGCGTTGAGCAGTTAGCCGATGTGGATGTTATCGTTTTTGATATTCAAGATGTTGGTGTGCGCTTTTATACTTTTATTTCAACTTTGCATTATGTCATGGAAGCTGCCGCTGAGAATGGAAAGAAAATAATTGTTTTTGATCGACCTAATCCAAATGCGCATTACATCGATGGGCCAGTTTTGGAAAAAGAATTTACTTCTTTTGTTGGAATGCATCCCGTTCCGATTGTTTACGGAATGACAATTGGTGAATATGCGATGATGATTAACGGCGAAAGCTGGTTGGAAAATGGTGTAAAATGCGATTTAATTGTCTTGCCTTGTAAAAACTACACACATCAAACAAATTATTCTCTGCCAATCGCTCCTTCACCAAACTTGAAATCTGATCGTGCGATTGCGCTATATCCAAGTTTGTGTTTGTTTGAAGGAACAACAGTCAGTTTAGGACGTGGAACCGAACGACCTTTTGAAATGTACGGACATCCTAAATTCCCCGAGACAAATTTTGCATTCACTCCGATTCCGATGCCCGGTGCTAAAACTTCCACGCAATTAAACAAAAAATGCAATGGTTATGATTTAGCGAATGTTCCGTTGCGCTTAACAAAAATCAATTTAGAATATTTAATCAATGCCAATAAATTACTCGCTGATTCTGGAATTTTCATCAATCAAAACGTGTTTTTTAATCGTTTAGCAGGAAATTCAGTGCTTCGCGATCAATTACATGAGTGTTGGAGTGAAGAAGAAATTCGCGCCACTTGGAAGGAAGGACTTGATAATTTCAAATTAATTCGCAGTAAATATTTGCTTTACGAGTAGTTCAAAAGTAATTTCATGGATAGAATTAATCATTAGCAATTAATTTATCTTTGCATTTCAATTATAAAAAATGAACAAACGCTCTCTCCTTCTACTCTTTTTCTCAACGATTTTATGTTTCTTTTTCACTTTCAGTCAAACACTTAGCTGGTCAGGTTTTCCAAGTGGAGGAACGAGCTACACAACAGGAATTATGACCGTAACCATCACTTCTTCTGCCCCTGGCTTTCAAAATGGAACTCCAAAATATTATGCAGGTTCAACAGTTGGGAGTGGCGAATGTGGAAATACAGGAGGTTTAGCTTTAGAACATAATTTTGGAAATATCACAACCGCTTATTCATTGGTTACCTTGGATTTCACTTCAGGTGGAACGACCTCAGGCTTGTGTGGAAGTATTTCTTTTCAAATCAAAGACATTAATTCAGAAGAATCGAATCAAACTTTTGCAGATTGGGTGGAAGTTGCCGCGACAAATGGCTTGAATACAGCTGTACCTGTTGCAAATATTACAGCAACTGGAGGTTCAAATAAAACGATTACGACAAGTGGAAATACACGTGTTGTGGTTGGACATACAAATGCGCCTTATGGTTCAAGAAGTTCTACAACTTGCGACAATGTGACATTTACAGTTACACCTGACGCTGGAACAACTTTAAAAACGGTAACGTTAAAATATCATCCAGAATATACTGCCGCACCTAACGATTATTACAATTTTACAAATCCAAAACGTCCATCCTACCAATACATTTCCATCAGTCCGATTAGCGTTACGGCAGCTTCGGGACCAACGAATGTGCAATTAAGTACAACGCCAGCTTCTTGTTCCCAAAACGACGGAACAGTATTAATTGGAACTGTAACTGGAGGTTCTGCGCCGTATCAATACAATTTTAACAGCCTTGGTTTAGGTTCTACGACTTCGTTTTCCAACCTAGCACCGGGCTCTTACCCTGTTTTGGTGCAAGACAACAATGGCTGTACATTAGCGGCAAATGCAGTTGTCGGAAGTGCTACTGGACCAAGCGCTGTTGCAAGCACGATATTACCAGCAAGTTGCGGACAAAATAATGGTGAAATTACACTTGGAAATGTAACGGGCGGAACAGCGCCGTATCAGTTTAATTTCAATAATTTAGGTTTTTCGACTAGCACTAATTTCACAAACCTTGCACCCGGAAACTATTCGTTAGTTGTTCAAGATAACGCTGGATGTTCTTATTCAACTTCTTTAAATGTAACTGGTGGTTCAAGCCCGAGTGCCATTGCTTCAACTCAATCTCCAGCTTCCTGCGGACAAAACAACGGCTCGCTTACACTTGGAAATGTAACGGGAGGTTCGGCACCTTTTCAATACAATTTCAATAACTTAGGTTTTTCATCTTCAACCAATTACTCTAATCTTTCAGCGGGAGATTATAGTTTAGTTGTAAAAGACAATTTCGGTTGTAGTTTTACAACAACGATTACAATTTCCACCACACAAGCAGGACCAAGTGCCATTCAAACAACGATAAATAATGAAAATTGCGACCAACAAAATGGTTCGGTATTGCTTGGAACTGTTACTGGTGGCAACGCGCCTTACACCTTTAATTTCAATAATTTAGGATTTAATTCAACGCTAAACCACAGCAACCTTAGCGCAGGAACTTATGATTTAATAGTTAAAGACAACAATGGATGCACTTTCGAAACAAGTGTTTCAATTGCTGAAAATCAAGGTCCAACTGCGATTGTAATTTCTACCAATAACGAAATTTGTGGACAAGGAAATGGAATTGTTAATTTGGGAACAGTCACAGGAGGAACTGCACCTTTTCAATACAATTTCAACAATCTTGGATTCAGTTCAACTCTCAATTTCACAAACTTAAATGTAGGAACGTATGATTTAATTGTAAAAGACGGAAATGGCTGTGAATATAGCACACAAGCAACCGTTGGATTTGTTAGCGGACCAATCGAAGCTGAATTTGTGCTTACTCAAACCACTTGTAATTTAAACAACGGCGCTCTTGAAATTCAAGATGTTGTCAGTGGCACTGCTCCGTTTCAATACAGTTTGAATGCTTCAAATTATACCGTTGCTGCGAACTTTCCTTTTTTAGCAGAAGGCGTTTTCTCACTTTCGATTAAAGATGCAAATGGCTGTATTTTAGACACTACACTAACAATAAATCCCTCATCGGCAGGTCCTGAATTGGTCAGTTTAGATTACTCTTCTCCGAGTTGTGGTGCTGTAACTGGCAGTTTAAATAATGTTGTCCTCAATCTAGGAACGTCACCCTTTAGTTATTCACTGGACAATGGAATTGCTCAAAACACACCTGTTTTTGCGAATCTCAACGTTGGAAGTTACACATTAAATATCGTTGATAATCAAGGTTGTGAACTTTCTACCAACTTTGAAATAGTTCCACCAATAACTGAAACGCAATTGCATATTCCGAATGTTTTCACGCCCAATTCGGATGCAGTAAATCCCGTTTGGATTGTGGAGGGAACTTGTGTAGAAGAATTGGAGTGTACAATTTTCAATCGCTGGGGAAATGTGATGCAAACAATGAAAGGAACGTCTGTTACTTGGGATGGAATTGCAAATGATAAATCCGTTAACGAAGGCGTTTATTTCTACAAGTTAAACGCCAAATTCTCAAATGGCTTAAACCAAGCATTTCACGGTCATATTACCGTGATTTATTAAAAGATTAGATAATTCTTTTTGAAATCAAACACAGTGATTTTTGTTTTTGTGCTTTAAAACTCCTTAAAATGAAAGCAAAAAATCATTTTTTGAATGGGATTTAAAATGAAAAATGTACCTTCGTTTTTAATGAAAAGTATAAAGAAATTTCTTGCTAAAATATTAAGTCAAAAAGCATATTTGAGAACGCTTCACCGTGTTTTTTACCTTTTGTATGATTTCGGATTTTTAAAAAATGATCCCCGATTCAAGTATCATTACGCGATAAAACAAATAATTCAAAAAGACTTTGTGGTTGTAGATATTGGTGCAAATCTTGGTTATTTCGCTAAAAATTTTGCGCGACTTGCGACCAATGGGAAAGTGATTGCAATTGAACCTGTGCCTGTTTTTTACAACACACTTAAACACTTTTTGGGCAATAAACCCAATGTTGAAATTCACAATGTTGCACTTGGAAAAGAAGAAGGAATTATTACGATGGTGATGCCCGAATCAGATGGATTTATTCGCACAGGTTTACCACACATTGCTCATTCTGAAGAAGAGAAAAAAATGCACAAGACACAAGATGTGAAAATCGTGAAAGCATCAGAATTCATCGGTAAAATTCCTAAAATAAACTACATAAAATGTGACATCGAGGGCTATGAAGGTATTGTTTTTGAAGAAATTAAGCCTGTAATTGCAGCCCAGCGTCCTTTTGTACAATTGGAAATTTCAGAGGAAAACAAAACACAATTATTGGACTTATTTAATGAATTAGATTACTTACAATTTGGAATTTGCGATGCCCACTTTGTCTCTGAGGAAGGCGTTCAGAAAGAAGAAGGCGATTATTTCTTTGTTCCAAAAGAGAAGTTAAAAGTGTTTCAAAATTATATTTCTTAATGAAAAATCTCCTTTTCTTTTTTTTATTGATAGTTTTCACTTATTCGTGTAAGAAGGGAACAGGAAACTTTGTGCTCAAAGGAAAAGTGAGTGATTTAACGTTCAATATAGGTCTTGATGGTGCAGAAATGAAAATTTACAAAGTACCAATTGGAACCACAAGTGAACAGCTCATCGAAACTATAACTTTATCCTCAGATGGAAATTATAATGTGAGTTTTCCGCGCGAAAAGATGGAAAAATACATTGTTAAAATCGCTAAACCAAACTATTTTTCAATTGAAGAAAGTATTTTTTATTCTGAACTGAGTATTGAAAATGACAACCTTCACAATTTTTCAACAGAAGCTAAATCGTGGGCTGCAATTCGAATCGTCAACACTACTCCTGCTGCAACAGATCATTTACGTTTTATCAAACAAGCTGGCTATCAAGGCTGTGCGGAATGTTGCCCAATTGCGGAACAAAACATTTTTGGAGCCGTTGATACAACTTTTTACTGTATCAATAAAGGAAATACGGTTTATTCCATTTATTATTGGATTCTTAACACGAGTAACCAAGGACTAAAAGAAGTGACAACTGTTCCTTTCGATACGACCGAAATTTTATTGACTTACTGATACTTTTAAAAGTCTGTTTGATGAACTTTGGTTCTTAGAATTGGTGATAAGAGGGATGAAATTATGTTTTAATAGTAGTTGTTATAGGTATTAACTCTTTCTTTAAGTTTCACAACTTAACGTTTTTGTTCTCTAAACTTAGTTTCAAAAAAATATCTATTTGATACATTTTTTAAATGACCTTTCAAGGTAATTTCCATTTTGGTGTTGGGGTTGAAATGTAGTTGGTTTAACATCGCAAGGTAGTTTAATTTCCGTTTTTATAGTAGGTGTAGGAGGTCTTGATACATTATCACCGATAAATAAATTAAATTTTTGAAGTTTTAGGAAAGAATAAACTTAATTCTGATTTGATTGTCATAAATTTGTTAATGAGCGTTACTTTTATTTCAAGCGAAATGATTTTCATCACAATTATTTAAAAAAAATGAGACAAGTTACCATTTACACAACAGATAAAGAGTACCAGCATTTTATAGAATTGGCAAAAAATCTACATTACGTCAAAAAAATTGAGACAGATGAAGATTCACAAGAAAGTGTTCTGGCTAATATCAAAACGGGGTTGAAGGAAGTTAGTCTTTTCAAAAAAGGAAAACTAAAAACTACATCGGCTAAAGATTTTTTGAATGAGTTATAGTATTGAACTATCAGCCAATTTTAAAAAGGAAGCCAAAAGACTTACTAAAAAATATCCGTCTCTAAAAACTGAACTAGCTGAACTCTTTGCTGAACTAGAAGAAAACCCAAAAACTGGCACTCCACTTGGCAACGATTTTTATAAAATTCGTTTGGCTATCGCTTCCAAAAACAAAGGGAAATCTGGTGGAGCAAGGGTTTTATCTTTTGTAAAAGTTACACAAACTACTGTGCTACTTTTCTCCATCTATTCTAAAGGTGAAATTGATAACCTTACTGACAAACAAATACATGAACTCATTATGGATTATTTGTGAAAGTTAAAAATCAAGATAAAATCGGACTTTTTATTTCTACTTTCTTACATCATTTTTGGGCTTCATCTGTGGTTTATATTTTTAATCCTCCAGATGATTCTTCGCCAATTGTCAAATTGGTAAACGGAAAATAATCGGTATAAGTTCTTGATATTGCTTTGAACACAGAAGCGGTTGTATTCCAAATCTTTCTATTAGAAATAACCACGTTTACGTTACCAACACTCCGTCCGACTTTTGGCGGATAGTTTGTGATTTCGTAGTCGGTATTTCTGAAGGGGTTTTGTTGCACTTTTTATTAATTTGAAAATTTGGATTACCCTACTCAATTAATCTCATTCTAAATTCACAAAAAAGGCGAACTCATGAATTGAATTCGCCTTTAAAATTTTTAACACCGATTTACTTTAGAAACCGCCCTCTTCGTAAGTTACAAGTGGCGTTAGATTTGAAATTAAATCTTCATATCGCTGTTTCAATCTTTTCTTATCATCTGCTTGACCAAAAGCTTTTGCTGCTTCTAACTCAGCGATTTCCATTTCCAATGCATTCACTTTTTCGTAGAAAGTTGACATCGTATATTCAACAGCACGAGAAAAATACATTTTCGTATAATTGTTTCCGTTTTCATTCAAGTAAACAAACATATTGTGTGTTTTCTCTTGTAAATCGATGTCCATTTGAATCACGTAAACAACATAAGCAAACATAACGCGCAATTCTTCATAGCCTTTCAAAGTACCACTTTTCAATACTCTTTCGAAAAATTGATAATCCTGCGCTTGTCCTTTTTGACTGTAAATTTCAGCAATCGTTACATTCGTACTTTTTACATTTTCTTTCTCCATATTTCTCGCGAAAGCTAAAGCCTCATCAGGATTTGCTGCCATTAGCGCTTGCAATGCCGAAGAAATAACTAAGAAAGATTTTTCCTTCGCTAAAATTTCTTTAAAAAACGTTGAATCTTCTTCTTTGCTCAATGAACTCAAGCTATTAACTGCTGTTGAACGCGTTTGAGATTTAACATCGTTTTGAGCAATTTCTTTAATTTTCAACAAGTATTTCTCTTCTAATTTCTCGTTTACTTTAGCGTAATTTTCAACTGCTGCTTGACGAATTGCCCAGAAAGGATCGTTCATCGCATCGTACATCAATTTGCTAACTTCTGGACTTTTAACGCGCATTGTTCTTTTCAAAGCCGTCATTCGTGCCAAGTAGCGAGGAGAATTATAATATTGGTGAACATATTGACTTGTTGGTTTATCTTCAAAGAATTTACCTAAAAGCACTTGATTTTCGTCAAATAATACATTTTTCAACTCACCAGAAAAACTAAAAGTAAACGATTGATCTATACTATCAATTACCACTTTTTCAGATCTTTTTCCATTGCCATCCCAAATAGCAAACGTTACAGGTAATTTGTAAATTGGGAAATCATCCGTTGTTTGTTTTTGTTTCGTTGTAATCGTAACTGTTTTATTTTCAGCATTAATCGTTTGAGAAGTAAACACAATTGGATGACCTTTACTTAAAAACCATTGGTTAAAAAACCAGTTTAAATCCTCGCCCGTAACTTCTTCAAAAGCCATTCTCAAATTATGAACTTCAGCAGCTTTGTATTTATTTGTTGTCAAGTAATTATTCAAACCTTTGAAAAATGCTTCGTCACCTAAATAATTTCTCAACATGTGTAAAATTCGTCCACCTTTATTATAGGAATGTCCGTCAAACATATCTTCTTTGTCGTAATGCGCATACCAAATTAAATCATGGTAACCTTGTTGCATTCCACCGTTGAAGTAGCCGTTCGCTTCTTGCTCTGCTTGATAATCCGCTTCGTCAATGCCGTATCTGTGCTCATCCCACAAATACTGTGAATAATTTGCAAAAGATTCATTCAATGGTAAATTAGCCCAGGATTCGCAAGTCACTAAATCTCCAAACCAATGATGAAACAACTCATGAGCTATTGTAGATTGGTCGTTTGCGTCCATCAATTCACGATCTGATTTGTAAACATAATCACCGAAAATTACTGCTCCTGTGTTTTCCATCGCGCCAGAAACATAATCTCTTACAACAATTTGACTGTATTTATCCCAAGGAAATTCAACTCCTAATTTTTGAGAGAAAAACTTAATCATTGCAGGTGTTTCACCAAAAATAGCTTTAGCATTTGCTTCGTATTCTGGTTCCACATAGTAATTCACATCCATTTTAGAACCGTCAGGGCGTGTGTAAGTATCTTTTACTACCTTAAATTCTCCCACTGCCATCATGAATAAATACGGTGCATGTGGTAAATCTTGTTTCCAATGATCTGTGCGCGTTCCGTTTGCATTTTTTAAAGATGCGATCAGTTTACCATTTGAAAGTGTTAAATATTTATCCTCAACTGTGATAAACATTTCTTGTGTTGTTTTAGCATTTGGAGCATCAACCGTTGGAAACCAAACTGAATTTGCTTCTGTTTCTCCTTGTGTCCAGATTTGTGGCATTTTACCTTTAATCTCTCCTTTTGGATTGATGAAATACAAACCTTTATCGGAAGTAATCGCTGCACTTCCACCTGTTGTACGCTCATCAGGTTTAGAAACGTAGTCAATTACAACTGTGAATTTCTCATCTCGCGTGTAGGTTTTATCTAATTTAATTCTAAGTTTCAATGAATCTTTGTAAGAAAAACTTAATGCTTTACCGTTCAATTCCACTTTATTAATATCCATTCCTTTAGCATCCAAAATCAAGCTGTCAGAAGCATAAAAATGTTGTTTAGCGGTGATGGTTGCTTTACCATTCATTCTTGATTTTTTCCAATCAAAATTTACCTCCAATTTCGTGTGAACTAAATCTGTAAGAAGCGTTCTCGATGGGTTGTAAATTCCTCTAACTTTTGGTTCTTCACCGTAGTAATCGCCTTCCTCTCCATAATATCCTTCTTCTCCTTCACCGTAATACTCTTCACCTTCTCCTTCTCCTTGATACTCACTTCCGTATTCATTAGATAAAGGGTATTCAAAAGCAACAGTTTTCTCATTTTTACAACTCAACAAGACAAGCACAAAAATTAGTGCATACAAGATTTTATTCATTTTTCAGTATTTTACACAAAACTGCTGAAATTATTTCATTTAACAAGTGAATTTGCTCAAAAAGTAGAATTGATATTAAGAAAGGTTTCGTTAGTTTTGCCAAAAATTTATCCAATGACAGACTTCAAATCCTACGACTTTAACGGTAAAAAAGTACTAATCCGTGTGGACTTTAATGTTCCATTAGACAAAGAAACGCTTGCAATTACGGATGACAAAAGAATTCGTGCAGCACTTCCAACAATGCTTCACATCTTGAAAGGAGGCGGAAGTTTAATAGTTATGTCTCACTTGGGCAGACCGAAGGAAGGACCTGAAGATAAATTCTCTTTACGTCACATCACAAATCGCATTGCTGAATTGGTTGGTACGAATGTTCTATTCGCAAATGATTGCATTGGTACTGAGGCGATTGAAAAAAGTAAAGAACTAAAAAAAGGTGAAATCTTGGTCTTAGAAAACGTCAGATTTTACAAAGAAGAAACGAAAGGCGACATGGATTTCGCGAGTAAATTGGCAGCCTTGGGTGATTGTTACGTAAACGATGCTTTTGGTACAGCTCACCGTGCACACGCAAGTACAACGCAGATTGCAAGTTTCTTCCCGAATGATAAAATGGCTGGTTTTCTAATGGATGCTGAAATTGAAAGCGCTCGAAAAGTAATGGAAAAAACAGAACGTCCATTTACTGCAATTGTTGGTGGAGCAAAGGTTTCAGATAAAGTTTTAATCGTTGAAAATTTATTAAACGTTGCTGACAACATCATTATCGGTGGCGGAATGGCTTATACTTTTTTCAAAGCGCAAGGCGGAGAAATCGGAAACTCATTGTGCGAAGAAGAAAGATTTGAAACTTGTCTTGAAATTTTACAAAAAGCAAAAGAAAAAGGTGTAAATATCTATTTACCTGTTGATTCTACAATTGCAGATAAATTTGCACCTGACGCAGCCACACAAAATGCAGCTAGTAATACGATTGAATCTGGCTGGATGGGCTTGGATATCGGAACAGAAGCTGCTTCTATCTTCAAAAGTGTTGTAATGAACAGTAAAACAATCCTTTGGAATGGTCCAATGGGCGTTTTTGAAATGGATGCTTTTGCAAACGGAACACGAACAATTGCCGAAGCGGTTGCTGAAGCTACAAAAACAGGAGCTTACAGTTTAATTGGCGGTGGTGATAGTGCAGCAGCAGTTCAAAAATTTGGATACGCAAACGCTGTGAGCCACGTTAGTACTGGTGGAGGTGCACTTTTAGAATATTTTGAAGGGAAAGAACTTCCTGGAATTAAAGCAATTTTAGACTAATAAAATTTTAGTGCGGATTTCGATTTAAAAAAGTCGGAATCCGCCTTCTCCCCTATCTCAACAAATTCACGTGTCCTACACCTGACTTCCGCAAGAAATCCAGGTTAACTTATTAACTATTTGAAATATAGCGAATTATGTAATTTACAAATGATTTTTGGGTGTCCCAGGCTCAATTTTCCTTAATTTAGACCATGTTTGTGAGGAGAAAACCAAACAAAAGTGGTCTTGTCAGTATTCAAGTAATCGATAAAACAAGTGGTCGTTATCGGGTGGTTAAAACCATTGGTTCTAGCAAAGACACCAAAGAACTAGAACGTCTAGAACAAGAAGCTAAACAATTCGTCCAAGAATATACAGGTATCCAAGTTCTTGATTTTACAGACCATAAGAAAATATTTTCAGAGGTTCTATCATCTATCATTTCACATAAACTAGTTGGTATTCAATATGTTTTAGGTAAAATATTTGATGATATTGGCTTTAATCAAATTCAAGAAAATCTTTTTAAGGACTTGGTTTTGTATAGATTGGTTTATCCTAAAAGCAAACTAAAAACCACGGAATACTTGATGCGATATGAGCAAAAAAGCTATTCAGAGGATGATGTTTATCGTTTCATGGACAAGCTAAACAGCAATTATAAAGAACAAGTTCAAAAGATTAGTTACGAACACACCTTGAAAGTTTTAGATGGTTCAATACAAGCTGTTTTTTATGATGTAACGACTATCTACTTTGAAATTGAACGGGAAGATGATATTCGAAAAACAGGATTTTCAAAGGATGGAAAACACCAGCATCCACAAATAGTTCTTGGATTGTTGGTTAGCAAAAATGCCTATCCTCTAGCGTATGATATTTTCGAGGGTAACAAATATGAAGGTGATACATTTTTGCCCATTCTAGAAGGGTTTAAAGAGAAGTATAAATTCGAAAAACTAACTGTTGTTGCAGACGCAGGATTACTTTCGAGTAAAAATATACAAGAACTAACCGAGAAGAATTATGATTTTATACTGGGTGCAAGAATCAAGAATGAGAAAGAAGCTATTCAAAAGAAAATACTTGCTTTGAGTTTTGAACACGAAAAAAACCATGTCATAAACAAAGATGATTTTAAGTTAATAGTTACACACTCGGAGGATCGAGCAAAAAAGGATTCATATAATAGAGAAAAGGCTATCAAGAAACTCGAAAAGAAGATAAATACTGGTAAATTATCCAAAGCACACATCAATAATAGAGGGTATAATAAATTCCTTAGAATGGAAGGTGATGTTGCATTGACTCTTGATAAACAAAAGGTTGAATCAGATTCAAAGTGGGATGGTTTGAAAGGTTATCTTACTAATTCATCAATGAGTGCAGAGGAAGTTTTGGCAAATTACAAACAACTATGGCAAATTGAAAAAGCATTTCGAGTCGCTAAAAACGAGCTAAAAATCAGACCCATTTACCACTACAAAAGAAAAAGAATCGAAGCACATATCTGCCTTAATTTTACAGCCTACAAAGTTTACAAAGAGTTAGATCGAATTTTAAAGGAAAACAATGTTTCTTTCAGTCCTGAAAAAGTCATAGAAGTAATTCAAAACATATTTGAATTAACCCTGATTACACCTAATAACGACTTGATCAAAAAGACTTTAATTCTAACTGAGGAACAAAAAATTATTCAGGAATTATTCAAATTTTAAATTGGGTGTCCCAGTGCGGAAGTCAGGAAAGAATTGATTCTTCGTTTTTTGTTTCCAATAGTTTCTATATTTTAACCTTAAAACCTCAGCGGTCGATTATAAACCTGAGTTCGATTATTAAAATTGGATTCAGACCGCTCAGAAACAATGAGTTACGAACAATGCTTTTGAAGGTTTACCTTCGGTGCTACTCCGTGGTATCGGGATAAATCGATAAAGTGTTGTGAAGTAAATCGTTGTTTATCAGCGGAATAATTTTTCGCTTTTCATAAAAACCAGTTATTCGGCGTTGTTCAATCTCGATTTAGCCCGCTACCGCGAAGCAGCAACGAAGTTAAACCTTCGATTAAACGCCTTGACTAACAGATTTTTATGATAATCTGAACTTCAATTTTACAATCGAACTCAGGTTAAAAAATCACCACGATAACAAAAAAATAACCTGAGATCATAGTGAAAGCTCAGGTCATTTTTTTGATGTGTAATTCAAAAATTATCTTTCAATGGTTAAATTTAAATTGCACCATCCTTAATTATGTCGACCAAACTTGGATCTAACAAAGTACTTGTGTCACCTAAATTTGAAGTATCTCCTTCTGCAATTTTACGCAAAATTCGACGCATAATTTTACCAGAACGTGTTTTAGGTAAACCAGGCACGAACTGAATTTTATCAGGTTTTGCAATTGGTCCAATGATTCTTGAAACCGTTTGAATAATATCTTGTTTCGATAAATTGGAATCGCCATGTGAACTATTATAAATCACGTAAGCATAAATTCCTTGTCCTTTGATGTCGTGCGGGTAACCAACTACAGCACTTTCAATTACGCCTGCATGCATATTGATTGCATTTTCAACTTCGGCAGTTCCAATTCGGTGACCACTCACATTCAAAACATCATCTACCCTACCCGTTATTCTGTAATCTCCATCCGCATCTCGAAGACAACCATCACCAGTGAAATATTTATTTTCATACGTTGAGAAATAAGTCAAGCGGCAACGCTCATGGTCATTGTAGGTTGTTCGAATAATTCCAGGCCAAGGAAACTTAATACACAAATTTCCATTCACACTATTTCCTTCGATTTCGTTACCATTTTCATCTACCAAACAAGGTTGAATTCCAGGCATTGGAAGTGTTGCAAACGATGGTTTACTTGGAGTGATTCCCGCTAAATTAGAAATCATCACGCCTCCCGTTTCTGTTTGCCACCATGTATCTACAATTGGGCTATTTCCTTTACCAATATTTTGGTCGTACCAATGCCACGCTTCTTCATTTATTGGTTCGCCAACTGTTCCAAGTACCTTCAAAGAACTTAAATCTTTGCCATTTACGAATTCCAAACCGAAGCCCATTAAACTTCGAATTGCTGTTGGCGCTGTGTATAAAATATCAACTTTGAATTTTTCAACTATATCCCAAAATCTACCTGCATCTGGATATGTCGGTACACCTTCAAACATCAAAGAAGTTCCACCAGCGCTCAAAGGTCCGTACATAATGTAGCTGTGACCTGTAATCCAACCGATGTCTGCTGTACAAAAATGTATTTGCCCCGGCTGATACTGAAAAGTATTTACGAAGGTGTAATTTGCCCAAATCATATAGCCAGCGACTGTATGAACAACACCTTTTGGTTTTCCGGTTGAACCTGAAGTATAAAGAATAAATAAAATATCTTCAGCATCCATTTCTACCGCTGGACAATCTGGATTTCCTTGTGTTTCTACTTTTTTAATCTCGTCTTCCCACCAAACATCGCGACCTTTTATCATACTGACAGGAGTGCGCGTTCGTGTGCAAACAATTACTTTTTTAATTGTTTTATTTCCAACTAAAGCATCATCAATTACGCTTTTCAAAGGAATGTCTTTTGCCCCACGATAAGCTCCATCGCAAGTAACTATAAATTCAGCTTTTGCATCGTCTAAACGGTCTGCAATTGCTTGCGCAGAAAATCCACCAAAAATAACCGAATGTATTGCACCAATTCTAGCACACGCCAAAGCTGCAATTGCCAATTCTGGAATCATTCCCATGTACAAACAAACGCGGTCACCTTTGTCAACACCATTGTTTTTCAAAACGTTTGCAAATTGAACTACTTTAAAATGTAATTCTTTATACGTTAAAACGCGATGATGTTCGTCGGGATTGTTTGATTCCCAAATAATTGCAGGGGTATTAGCATTTTCTTCTAAATGTCTATCGATGCAATTTTCAGTAATATTTAAAGTTCCGCCTTTGAACCAATTTATGGATGGTTGCGTGAAATTCCATTCTAAAACTTTGTCCCACTTCTTTTTCCAAGTAAAATTTTCTGCAATTTCTGCCCAAAATTGTTCAGGAAATTCTACACTTTTTTTATACTGTTTATGGTAATCTTCCAGTGATTTTATTTGATAAGGATAATTCATAGTTTTTGCCGTTTTACTTTAAACGAAAGTAGCATTTTTTCAAAAACTTTAAATGAATAATTGAACCTAATTTAAATGTTAAAACAAGAATTTTAAATCTAATAAGAAGCCACAGCATTCATAACTTTCTCAATTTTCTGATGTAACTCCGCAGAAGTTCCGTTATAATTGTTGATTGTCAATGAAAAAGCTAGTTTTTTTCCACTTTTTGAATAGACATAACCCGCATAAGCTTTTACTTTACTAATTGTTCCACTTTTTGCAAAAATTCGACCTTCTCCAATTTGACCTTTACACAAACTTGCGATTGTTCCGGACTTTCCTGCAACAGGAAGAGTTTCTTTAAAATCATTGAAATTGCTTGATTTGTGCATATAAATCAACAACTGACAAAAGTGGTTTGCACTGATTGCATTACTTCTTGAAAGACCACTTCCGTCCTTGAGAATCATCCCAGAAAGATCAATTTTCTGCGCCCAAAAATCTTCTAAAACTTTTAAAGATGATTCTGTTGAACCATTATTCGATTTACTATAACCAAGCTGATTCAAAAGACCTTCAGCAAATAGGTTAACACTTTTAAAATTAGTCCAAAAAGCAATTTCTTTAACCGTTTTGCTCGATTGAGAAAAAAGTAAGTTAAAGTTATCGTAGGCATTTGGAAATTCAACATCCATCAATCGGTAAGCTTTAGGTTTTTGAACAACGTGTATCCCTTTTCTTAATAAAGCATTTGTGAATTCATAAGCTAATTGAAATTCAGGATCTGGCATACTTCCTTTTACTTGAAAACGCTCAGTAAATTGGGGCAGTTTTCCTTTTACCAAACGGTCCAAAGAATAAGGCGCACCGTAGATGTAAGAATTATCACCATTAACTGTCGCTGCATACACTTCATTTCGCATTAAAAGTCCAGGAACAGAAGGGAAAATTTCAGTCAATTGACTTAAGCTACCCGCTTTTCCCATTTTGAAATAGAGCAGAATTTGGTTGTCGAAAACATTAATTCCACCTGCATTTGCACCGTAATAATTACCAACATCACCCCAATTCCATCCTTCAGGAGCTCCGTCGTAACCAAATTCAGAACCGTCGGCTATAACTGCACCATTTATTCTATTAATTCCTTTAGATTTCAATGAATCAATCCAACTATTCAAAAAATTTAGCTCCGTTTGAGACGCATTAAAATATTTACTTCCTAGCGAAACATCCCCACCACCTCTTATCCATATATTACCATGTAAAACACTGTCTTTGTCAATAAAACCGTCGTAATAAACCCTTGTTTTACAAGAATAATTTGGTCCAAGTAGCTCAAAAGCAGTTGCGGTCGAAAATAACTTTGCAGCAGATGCGCTAGTTAAAGATTTATTCTCATTCAAAGTGGCAACTACTTCCTCTTTTTCAATATCATAAACCATAAATGAAATGGATGAATTAATATTTATTTTGTCCGCATTAAAAACACCAATAGCCTTCTGAACAGAATTCTGAGAATGAGCAATAAAACACAATAAGAAGGAAAAAATAAATGTATACCTTTGCATTTAAAAAAGTTTGATGCAAATATGAATGAAATTTCTAAATTCGCATTTTAAGTTTAATTAACTTTTAAACATACACTTCGTTACAAAAAACACAAACTAAATAGTTTATTTTGAGTCAAAAGAAAATCAAAGTATTAAGAATAATAAATCGGTTCAACATTGGAGGGCCAACCTATAATGCTACTTTTTTAACACGTTTCATTTCTGACGACTTCGAAACTTTACTTGTTGGAGGCTTACCTGAAGAAGGAGAAGCAGATTCACTCCACATTTTAGAAGAGTACGGCGTTACTCCAATTTTGATTAATGAAATGCAAAGAGTACCTAATTTAATTAGTGATCGAAAAGCACTTAGAAAAATTAAGGAAATCATCAAGGAATTTAAACCTGATATAGTTCATACGCATGCTGCAAAAGCTGGTGCATTAGGAAGAAAAGCAGCTTATGACTGTGAAGTGCCTGTCATTGTTCATACGTTTCATGGACATGTTTTTCATTCCTATTTTAGTAAATATAAAACAGAGATTTATCGATTAATCGAAAAACGATTAGCGAAACGATCTACAGGTATCATTGCTATTTCAGATTCACAAAAGCATGAATTGAGTGAAATCTATAGAATTGCTCCCAAAGATAAAATAAATGTAATTCAACTTGGTTTTGACTTAAACCCTTTTCAGGAAAATTTAGTTGAAAAAAGAAAACAAACACGCGCTGAATATTCTTTAGAGGAAGATCAAATTGCAATAGCAATCATAGGTCGACTTGCTCCAATTAAAAACCATGATTTATTTTTAGAATCTATCAAACTTGTTCAACAAGAAACAAAACAAAAATTAGTTTTCTTTATTGTTGGTGATGGTGACCAAAAAAAGGTTATTGAGGAAAATGTTGCAAAACTTAAATCTGAAATTGAAATTGATATCCGAATGACATCTTGGATTAAAGATATCAAAACTTTTAATGCAGGAATGGATATTATTTGTTTAACATCTGATAATGAAGGTACTCCAGTAAGTTTGATTGAAGCACAAGCATGTAATATTCCCATTGTGTCTACTGATGTTGGGGGTGTTAGAGATATTGTTGCAGAAAATGAAACAGGTTACATTTCACCTAAAAATGATGCAAAAAGTTTTTCTGGAAATTTACTCCTTTTAACCGAAGACAAAAAAAATAGAGAAAGAATGTCACAAAATGGCTGGACTTTCGTAAAGAACAAATTCCACTACACTAGATTAGTTTCAGACATGGAAAAATATTATTACTCACTTTTAGAAAAAGCTAAAAAATGAGATTTTTATACTTCAAAATAATTTTCTTTTTAACAATACTAATCTCAATATTAAGTAGTTGTGCAAATGTTAATAGCAACGCTATGTTCAAAATCCCAAGGGATGGTTCTTTCGTTTACGACACATTGGTAATGTCACCAAAAGATGATTATGTTATAAGCGAAGGAGATCGAATTAGCTTCCAATTTGCAACCAATGATGGTGAAAGAATAATATTCATGCAATCAGGTATTACAGAATTAAATGAAGGAATCATAAGAAGAAATAATGTAACAAACATTGATTATTTAGTTCGTCAAGATGGAAAAGTAAATCTTCCTTTGATTGGGGAAACTTATGTTAAGGGTTTAACTATTATTCAAATTGAAGATACCCTTACAAAATTACTTTCAAAAAACTTTATTAATCCATTTGTTCAAATCAGAGTATCAAACCAACGTATTGTTATATTTAAAGGAAGAGGAGAGGCTCAAGTTGTTAGTTTAAATAATACCAATACAAGTCTTCTAGAAGCTATTGCAATGGCAGGAGGAATAAATGAGCAAGGCAAAGCCTTTTCAATTAAGGTAATGAGAAGAACAGAAATTGGGAAGAGAGAAATTTACAAAATAGATTTATCGACTATTAAAGGAATAAAAGAAGCAGATATGATCGTACAAGGCAATGATTATATATACGTTGATTATAAACCTAGAATCGCTTCTTCAATTTTAATGGAAGTAAGTCCTTGGTTATCCTTAATGACAACGTCACTTACACTTTATGCAATAATTAAAAAATAAAAAATTGGCTGAGCAAAAATCAATGTTTTCAAATACAGAATTTGATCTCAAAATTTTATTAATCATTCTTAAACGTCATTGGATTAGTCCAATTGTTTTGATTATAGTATTTGGAATAGCGGCATTTATTTATTTGCGATATACAAAACCTATTTATAAATCTACCAGTGTTTTACAAATAATTGAAGAAGATAGAGTTGGTTCAGTATTAGGACAAAAAACAATCAATGATTTTACAGACCTTTCAAAAGAAATTGAGCTTCTAAGATCTGATGTGCTTTTCAAAAAATCAATTCAAAATCTTCAACTTGAAACTTCAATCTACTCAGAAGGTAAAGTAATAACGAGGGATTTATACAGATCAGCACCTTTTGAAATTATCGTTTATCAATTTATAGATTCTAGTCTCTGTAATAAACGAATTGATATTAGTTTTAAAAATAACGACTTAATTTTGAATGTTGCAAATGGAGAAAAGTTCAAAGGAAAAATAAATCAACACATTAGAAACAAGCATTTTGATATTGTATGTAGAGTTATAAATAAAAACAGTTTTCGTTCATCAATAGAAAATAATAAAATTTATTTCGTTTTTAATAATTCAAAAAATCTTGCTGAAGAATTACATAAAAATTTAACTGTAAACCCTATTGATGATAAAGCAAAAACGATTGAAATAAGTTACACTCATTTCAATCCGCGATTAAGTTATGACATTGTCAGTACTGTATTAAATTCATACCTAAACTTTGAAAAAGACACCAAACAAACCAAAGCCAATAAAACTATTCTTTTTATAAATCAACAATTAGACTCACTTTCAAAAATTTTAAAAATTTCAAAAGATAGCATTAACAACTTTCAAAGATCAGAGCGAATACCGGATATTGAAGGACTTGGTGTTAATTTATCAAATAATTTAGAGGAACTAAATAAAAGAGTACTTGCATGCGATGAAGAGTTAAGCACATTAAAAATGATTTATTACAAAATTCAATCGGAGCCTAACAGAATTGAACTTTACAAACTAATACCAGAAATGATTGGTAAAAAAAGTTTTGAAACTAGCATTCTATCTCAAATTGAAGATTTAAATAGAATATTAGAACAAAAGGATGATTTACTTAGGGATGTAACCAAAGATAATCCTAAAATTAAATTACTCGACGAACGAATTCAAAATAGAATTTATTCTATTAAAAGAAGTATGAATATAATTGAAGACAGAATTCGTAACGAAAAGAGTCAATTAATAAATAGAATTAATGAAATTGAAGGTAGATATTATGACCTTCCAGAAAAAAGGATGGAATACGACCGTCTGAAATACATGGAGCAATTAAATAATCGTTATTTTACTTTATTCACTGAAAAGAAAATTGAACTTGAATTATCAAATGCTGGTTATTTTACAACAAACAGAATTTTAAGTGAAGCTACAATACCTGAATCACCACTTCAACCTAATCAAAATCTTGTATATATAGTTTGTATTGGTTTAGGTTTTTTAATAGGTTTAGGGATAATAGTATTAAGATATCTAACCTATAATGACATTACTTCTGTAAGCGATTTACAAAAATTGTTGCCTTCAGAAGTAAATTTCTTGGGGGCAGTTCCTCTTTACAAAAAGAAAATGAAATATTCTCAAGTGGTCGTGACGGAATCATCAAAATCAAGAATGGCTGAGGCGATAAGAAGTATACGTGCCAACATGAGTTTCATAAATAAAGATGCAAAAGTCATTGCTGTTTCTTCATCGATTTCAGGAGAAGGTAAAACTTTTGTAATTTTAAATATGGCTGGATTAATTGCGGCTAATGGTAAGAAAACAGTTGTGATTGATTTAGATTTAAGAAAACCAAAAGTTCACCACGGTTTCAATACTGACAATAGTGATGGAATGAGTAGTTTAATATCTGGATTTGTAAAATTAGATGACGTAATTCGTGAATCACATCTTCCAAATTTACATTATATAACAGCTGGACCGATTCCTCCAAATCCTTCTGAATTAATTCAAAGCGAAGCTCTAACAAAAATCTTCGAAGAATTAAAATTAAAATATGATGTTATTATGATTGATAATCCACCAGTTGGAATTGTATCAGACGGAATTCATATCTTAGCAAATGCAGACATTCCACTGTATGTGTTTAAAGCAAATTACTCAAAAAGAATCTTTGTAAATCGTGTTAGAGAGTTAATTGAAGTTCAAAAGATTACGAAATTAAATGTAATTCTAAATGGAGTTGAAACTAAAAAATCAATCTATGGATACGGATATGGGTATGGATACGGTTACGGATATGGTTATGGGTACGGATATGGATATGGTGAAAACTACGGGTCATCTGATGATGGCTACTACACTGAAGATGAAGATGAAAAACCGAACTTACTAGGTCGTACAATATTATTTTTAAGAGGTATATGGAAATCAAAGAAGAAAGATTAAAGGGACTTTTTACAATTCAACCCAAAGTTTTTGGCGATGAAAGAGGCTATTTTCTAGAGACCTTTAGTTTAAAAAATTATGAATCAATCTTGAATCAATTAGAATTTGTTCAAGATAACCTTTCATTATCGGCTAAAGGAGTACTAAGAGGATTGCACTTTCAAAACCCTCCTTTCGACCAAGGCAAACTTGTGCAAGTAATTAAAGGTTCAGCTCTTGATGTTGCAGTAGATATTAGAAAAGACTCTCCAACTTATGGTGAACATGTTTGTATTTTACTAACAGAGAAAGATAAAAACCAATTTTGGATTCCTCCTGGATTCGCTCACGGATTTTGTGCTTTGGAAGACAATACTATTTTTTCTTATAAATGCACGAACTATTACTCGCCCGAAAATGAAAGTTCCATCCTTTGGAACGATAAAACTTTAAATATTGACTGGAAAATTGATAACCCAACTATTTCCGAAAAAGATAAAAAAGGAATTGAATTTAAAAATTTCACATCACCATTCTAACTACTATGAAAATAACTGACTACTCAAATTACTTAATATTCTTCTCAGGCTCACTAATTATTTCACTTATCGTAAATCTATTACTCTTAAAGTTTTCTCAAAACTTAGGTATTAGAAATAAAAATGACGTTACAGTTAGGTGGAGTAGCACATCAAAACCTTCCTTAGGTGGAATAAGTTTATTCCTAGGATTCTTGTTCTCTACATTTATGTATTTAATTCTAGACCCTAAATCTGAGTTGTTTTCAAATATGTCCTATGTTGGTTTATTTATCTCAGCAAGTTTAGCATTTATGATGGGACTCGCTGATGACGCCTACAATACCAAACCTTTATTTAAACTTGCAATTCAAATTTTATGTGGATTAATTTTTATCTGGACTGATACAAAAATAGATTTATTTCATATTGAAATTTTAGACCAAGCATTCACTATTTTATGGGTAATCATTCTGATGAATTCATTAAATATGCTTGATAATATGGATGGTATAACAGCCACAACGACATTATTTGCATTAATGGCTTGTCTTTTTTCTTGCTATTTTATTGGTAATTCTAAAGAACCTTATTGGATTTTCACAATTGTTTCTGTAATCGGAGCAATTGTTGGTTTTCTTCGCTACAACATCAATCCTTCAAAAATGTTCATGGGCGATGCTGGCAGTCAATTTATTGGTCTTTTCGTGGCATTTTTTACTGTTAAATATTTATGGAATCTTGGGGCATTAACTGAAAACCACTCTTGGGTTAGTATAATTATTACTCTAGTTGCGCTAACTCCTGCTGCTGCTGATACATTGACAGTTGTTATAAATCGATTAAAAGCTGGGAAATCACCAATGGTGGGTGGTAAAGATCACACCACGCATCACCTTGTTTATGCTGGTTTCAATGACCGTCAAGTTTGGTACATTTTTACTTTAATCGGCTTTCTATCTTTTGCATTTTCAGCATTCATTATCTACCTCGTTAAACATAAAACAATCATGCCGATTTTTGCATTTTTATTGTTTTTTGTTGTTGTATTTTATTATTTATACAGAAACACAATCCTTTTTCAAAGAAAAGAAAACTAAAATCTACTCACAATTTTAACAAAAGGACTAATTCGTTTGTTTAGTTGGCAATTGTCTATGAACTTCAATTAAATTTGTGAAGTTTATATTCGACGTTAAACCATAAAACAAACAATTGAAAAAAGAAGATAAAAACGAGCAAAAAACAATCGATGTATACGGTGCAAGGGTTCATAATCTTAAAAATATTGACTTATCCATACCAAGAAATGAACTGATTGTCTTCACCGGATTAAGTGGTAGTGGTAAATCTTCACTTGCATTTGACACAATTTTTGCAGAAGGACAAAGAAGATACATTGAAACCTTTTCAGCTTATGCTCGGCAATTTATTGGTGGATTAGAAAGACCTGACGTTGATAAAATTAATGGTTTAAGCCCAGTTATTTCCATCGAACAAAAAACTGTCTCAAAATCACCACGATCTACAGTTGGAACAATAACTGAATTGTACGATTTTCTGCGTTTGTTATTCGCACGTGCTGCAACAGCCTATTCTTACGAAACAAACGAACCGATGATTAAATATTCCGATGATGGAATTGTTGAACTTATTCAAAAAGAATTTAAAGGAAAAAAAATAGCTTTTTTAGCTCCAAAAATTAAAGGACGAAAAGGGCACTACCGAGAATTATTTGAGCAAATTTTAAAAAATGGTTTCACTAAAGTTCGTGTAGATGGAGTCATTCAAGACATTACCAAAGGGATGAAACTTGATCGCTACAAAATCCATGATATTGAAATTGTTATAGACCGTTTAACCACAGATGGCGTTGACACAAAAAGAATTTATGATTCTGTTGTAACAGCTATGAAAATTGGTGAATCAATCATGATGATTTCAGATTTAGATTCCGGTTATACACGCACTTACAGTCGCTTTTTGATGTGTCCTTCAACAGGAATTAGTTACCCTGAGCCTGAACCAAATTTGTTCTCATTCAACTCGCCGTATGGTGCTTGTTCAACTTGTAACGGTTTAGGGGAAGTCACTGAGGCCGACATAAATAAAATAATTCCTGACTCAAATAAATCCATCAAGCAAGGTGGACTAATTCCACTTGGTGATTACAAAAAAACTTGGATTTTTGACAAATTAGAATCTCTTCTTACAAATAATGGCTATTCAATCACAACACCAATCACAGAAATTGACACTGAAGTTTTAAATACCATTCTTTATGGAAATGAAGATATGGAGATTGCATTAAACAACAATTACATTGTTCGTTTTGAAGGAATTATAAATTTTATTTCACGTCATTCTGATGACAGTAGCGCTGCAATTCAACGTTGGGCTCAAAGTTTCATGAATAAAGTTACTTGCCCATCGTGTAATGGCAGTCGATTAAAAAAAGAAGCTTTGTTTTTCAAAATTGGCGACAAAAACATTGGTGATTTAGCTGGAATGGATTTAATGGTATTATCTCAATGGTTTAGCAAAATTGAAGATTTATTGAACCCAGAAAGAAAGGTAATTGCAACTGAAATAATCAAAGAAATTCGTTCAAGGTTAGGTTTTATTCTTGAGGTTGGATTGGATTATTTAACCTTAAATCGCTCTTCAAAAAGTCTTTCTGGAGGAGAGGCACAACGTATTCGTTTGGCAACACAAATTGGAACAGAACTTCAAAATGTACTTTATATTTTAGATGAACCGTCTATCGGACTTCATCAACGCGATAACACAAAACTCATTCAGTCATTGAAAAGATTACGCGATGCAGGAAATTCAGTTCTTGTTGTTGAACACGATAAGGAAATGATTGAAGCGGCTGATTTTGTGGTGGATATCGGTCCTGCAGCAGGTCGACATGGTGGTGAAATTGTAAGCGCTGGAACGTACAAGGAAATTCTTAAATCCAATTCACTCACTTCAAAATACCTAAATGGTTCACTTTCCATTGAAATTCCGAAAAATAGAAGAAAAGGAAATGGAAAAAAATTAATTCTAAAAGGTGCAAATGGACATAACTTAAAAGATGTCACTTTGACAATTCCGTTGGGAACTTTGACATGTATCACAGGGGTTTCTGGAAGTGGAAAATCCTCGTTGATTAATCAAACTTTGTATCCGATTTTATTGAATGAATTACAAAATGGAATCAGGACACCTCTACCCTATTCTGAAATTAAAGGAATCGAACATTTAGACAAAGTAATTGAAATCGATCAAAGTCCAATTGGTAGAACACCACGCTCAAATCCAGTTACTTACACAAAAGTATTTGACGATATCCGTTCACTTTTTGCAACTTTACCCGAAGCTCAAATTCGTGGATATAAACCGGGAAGATTTTCTTTTAATGTGGCTGGAGGTAAATGTGAAACCTGCAATGGTGGCGGACTTCGCTTAATTGAAATGAATTTTTTACCTGACGTTTATGTAGAATGTGAAACTTGCAACGGTAAACGCTATAATAACGAAACGCTTGAAGTTCGATACAAAGGGAAATCAATTGCTGATGTGCTAAATATGACAATTGAGGAAGCAGTTATTTTCTTTGAACATCATCCAAAAATTCATCGCATTTTAGATACAATTAAAAGTGTAGGTTTAGGCTACATTACACTTGGACAATCCTCAACGACGCTATCTGGAGGCGAGGCGCAACGAATAAAATTAGCAACAGAACTTTCAAAAAAAGCAACAGGCAAAACAATTTACATTCTCGATGAACCTTCAACTGGACTGCATTTTGAGGATATTCGTTTACTTGTTGGCGTTATTCAACGTCTTGTTGATGAAGGAAATACAATGGTTGTAATTGAACATAATCTCGACATTGTGAAAGTGGCCGACCAAATAATTGATGTTGGAAAAGAAGGTGGAATGAAAGGTGGTCAAATCTTGTGTGAAGGAACTCCTGAAAAAATTGTCAAAGATTTTGCTGATAAATCATACACAGCACTTTATTTGAAACAAGAATTGACTTAAATCGGACATTTTGACAAAAAATAACTTTTGGCTTTTAAATTGTTATTCGAAATTGAACTAATTTTAGACCCTAGTTAGGGAAGTATTAATTAAAAAATAAAATAAAATGGCATTAGAAATCACAGATGCAAACTTTGAAGAGTTAGTAATGAAATCAGATAAACCAGTAATGGTCGATTTTTGGGCTGAATGGTGTGGACCTTGTCGCATGATTGGACCAGTTGTTGAAGAAATGGCAGGTGAATTTGACGGAAAAGCAGCAGTTGGTAAAGTAAATGTTGATATGAACTCAGGTGTTTCAGCACAATTTGGTGTTAGAAGTATTCCAACAATTTTATTCATCAAAAATGGTGAAGTAGTTGACAAAGTGGTTGGAGCAGTTCCAAAATCAACTTTAACTTCTAAATTAGAAGCATTACTTTAATAGAATTTATTTTTATCAAGCCGAGTTCGCTCGGCTTTTTTTTTGCACCGCATGGAAAACTTTTTTAGACGTTTAAAATACTACGGCATTGGCTTTGGGATAGGGCTAGTTTTTGTTGTTTTTTTCTTTGGAAACCGTGGATGCGCTTGGTATCCATCAAATAGAGTTAAAAATACAATATTCAACAAAATTTTAGTACTTTCAGAAACTGAACTTGCGAACATTAAAAAAATCGGTCTCTCAAAAAAAGAGCTCATCATTTGTATCAACGAAGGCGATGTTGATTTCAAAAAAAGTAAGAAAAATAACCGTTTTAAAGTTTACCATTTCGATTGCGAAACTCCAACAGGAAAAAAATTTCAATGTAATGTTACTTTAAATGAAGACAGTTTCGTTTCCGAAGTTCAAATTGGAAATGAAAGCGGTTTTAAAGTCAAAAACACAAAGAAAGGATTAGGTAATATCATCTATTTTCCAAAAGAAAAAGATTTTGTTTTCATGGACACTACGGACTTGATTTTATGCCAACAAGAAGCTATTAAACTTGTCAATGAAAACAAACTTTTTGATCAAATTAGAAAAACAGGGAAATTAAATTTTGAGAAATCAAATCTTGAAATTCAACCTAAACCTGAACATTGGATTCAATTTAGAGACAAGAAAAATAGATTAATTGAAGCAAATGCAATTTGGTACAAAGAAAAAATTCAAATTAATCGCTTCATTCTACCATTTAAAATAGACTGTGAGTAACTTTTAACTGGTTTTAAATGTTAATAATTTGAGTACTTACAGCGTTTTTTAAGCTATCACTTTTTATAATTTTGAAAAATGGAATTTTCAGCAGCGCAAATTGCGGATTTATTGAATGGAGAGGTCGTTGGAGATAGCTCTGTAACTGTAAATACACTAGCTAAAATCGAAGAAGGTCATGTCAATGCGCTTTCTTTTTTAGCAAATCCAAAATATGAAGAACATATTTATAAAACCAATTCTTCGATTTGTATTGTTAATGCAAGTTTTGAGCCTTCTCAACAACTTCCAGCTACATTAACTTTAATCAAAGTTGAAGATGCTTATGCTTGTTTTGCCAAATTACTTGAAATTTACAATAATCTAAGTAAAAAAGCGCCAGTAATCGAGCAACCTTCGTTTATTGATGCTTCAGCAAAAATTGACTCCGACTTATATTTAGGTGCATTCGCATACATCGGTAAAAATGCCGAAATTGGTAAAAATGTAGCAATTTATCCAAATTCCTATATTGGTGAAAATGTGATAATTGGAGACAATACAACAATTCATCCTGGTGTGAAAATCTACCAAGATTGTAAAGTTGGTGCAAATTGTATTATCCACGCTGGAGTTGTTATAGGTTCAGATGGTTTTGGATTTGCTCCAAACGAAAAAGGCGAATTTCAAAAAGTACCTCAAATCGGAAATGTTGTGATTGAAGACAGTGTTGAAATTGGTGCAAATACAACAATTGACCGTGCAACAATGGGTTCAACTTTTATTCGAAAAGGTGTGAAAATCGACAACTTATGTCAAATTGCACACAACGTTGAAGTTGGGAAAAATTCAGCAATGGCAGCACAAGTTGGAATTGCAGGTTCAGCAAAAATTGGCGAACGTGTGATGATTGGCGGTCAAGCAGGAATTAGTGGGCATTTGTACATTGTTGACGACACAAAAATCGTTGCTCAATCTGGAATTCCATCCTCTGTGAAAAAAGCTGAAACCTTAATGGGCTCGCCAGGAATTCCTTTAGAGGATTTCAAAAAATCATATTTCGGATTTAGAAAACTTCCATTTTTATTAAATAAAGTTGCTGAATTAGAAGCTCAAATAAAAGAACTTACCCAAAATAAATAGTGAATGGCTGAAAAACAAAGAACGCTAAAATCAGAAATTAGCATCAGCGGTGTTGGATTACATACTGGCGAAAAAGTAAATGTTATTATTTGTCCTGCGCCAGAAAATCATGGTTACAAATTTCAACGTATTGATTTACCTGAACAAACGATAATTAAAGCTGACGCCGACTTAGTTGTGGCAACAGACAGAGGTACAACTTTAGAATACAAAGGCGCAAGAGTTTATACAACGGAACACATTCTTGCTTCACTTTACGGCTGTCAAGTTGACAATGCTTTAATAAAAATAGATGCTCCTGAAGTTCCAATTATGGATGGAAGTTCTAAATTATTTGTTGATGCAATTTTAGCAACAGGCTTTGAAGACCAAGATGCTGAACGAGAATATTTTGAATTAAGCGAAAATATTCCTTGGGAAGATGCTGAAAAAGGAATCGAATTTTTAGCAATTCCTGATACAAACTTCCGTTTGACAGTGATGGTTGATTACAACTCTCCAATTCTTGGGACACAACACGCAAGCATGCACAAATTGGAGGAATTTAATACCGATATAGCTGCTTGTAGAACCTTTGTTTTTCTTAGAGAATTAGAGTTTCTAGCTCAAAATAATTTAATAAAAGGTGGAGATTTAGACAATGCGATTGTACTTGTTGACCGCTTAGATATTTCGCAAAGTGAATTAGATCGTTTGGCTAAATTGCTTGGAAAAGAAAATCTTAAAATTTCAATTGATGGTTTAGGAGTTCTAAACAGTACAAAACTTCAATTTGAAAACGAACCGGCACGCCACAAATTATTGGATATCGTCGGTGATTTAGCTCTTGTTGGCAAACCAATCAAGGCTCATATTTTAGCAGCACGCCCCGGACATTCAGGCAATGTGCGTTTTGCGAAAGTTTTGAAAGAACAGATTAAAAAACAACAAAACGCAGGACGTAAATTCGACTTAGAAAAAGAACCTCTTTACACGACAGTTGACATTGAAAAAATGTTGCCACACCGTTACCCATTTTTGATGGTGGACAAAATCATGGAAATTCAAGAGGAATCAATCATTGGTATTAAAAACATAACAATGAATGAACCGATTTTCACTGGACATTTCCCTGGAAATCCTGTTTTTCCTGGCGTACTTCAAATTGAAGCGATGGCTCAAGTTGGAGGAATTTTTGCTTTGAGCAAAGTGGAAGATCCCCACCTCTACTCTACTTATTTTATGAAAATCAACAATGTAAAATTCAAACAGAAAGTTGTTCCTGGTGATACTGTCGTTTTTGAATTAAACTTGATGTCACCGATTCGTAGAGGTTTGGTTGAAATGTCGGGAAAAGCTTACATCAATGGAAAAGTTGTTTGTGAAGCGGAAATGTTGGCTCAAGTAATTAAAGACAAGGTTTAAAATGATCAGTAATCTTTCTCAAATATCTGAAAAAGCTCAAATTGGAGCAAATGTTACTGTTCATTCATTTTCAACTATTTTTGAAGATGTTATAATTGGCGACAATACCGTAATTCATCCAAATGTTACGATTTACCCAGGCACAAGAATTGGGACAAATTGTGAAATTTATCCGGGTGCTGTAATTGGAGTTATTCCACAAGATTTAAAATTTAATGGCGAATACACGACTGTTGAAATTGGAAACAATACAATCATCAGAGAATGTGTAACGATCCACAGAGGAACAAACGATAAGTTGAAAACATCCATCGGAAACAATTGTCTATTAATGACTTACGTTCATGTTGCACACGATTGTCAAATTGGAAATAATGTTGTTTTGGCAAGTTACACAGGACTTTCAGGACACGTTGTGATTGATGATTTTGCAATCTTAGAAGGAAAAGTTGCCGCTCAACAATTTGTTCACATCGGTAAACACGCTTTCATTGGCGGTGCTTCATTGGTGAGAAAAGATGTTCCTCCTTATATTAAAGCAGCTCGCGAACCACTTACATTTGCGGGTGTTAATTCCGTTGGATTAAGAAGAAGAGGTTACGCTGACGATGTTGTTCGAAAAATTGAAGACGTTTACCGCATTTTATACGTTCAAAACAGCAATATTTCTAAAGGAATTGAAGCAGTAAAAGCAACTTTAGAAGAATGTGAATTGACAAAAGAAATCATAAGTTTTATTGAAACTTCCGACAAAGGAATAATTCGCGGAATGATATGAGCAGTATGCACAGAGGTCAAGAAATTGAACTTAAAATTACCGATTATGCTTTCGGAGGAAGAGGAATTGCAAAAATAGAAACAGAAAATGGCGCATTCGTTGTTTTCGTAGACAATACATTTCCGGGACAATTGGTTAAAGCAAAAATCGATGTGAAACGTAAATCATTTGCTGAAGCCAAATTGGTTGAAATCCTTGAACGTTCACCCCTTGAAACCGAAACACAATACCAAGAAATATCTGGTGGTCCTTACATTCGAATTCCAGTAGAAACACAAGAAAAAGTAAAACAAGAATCAACAATTACTACTTTTTCACGCATTTCTGGAATCGACTTAGCTGATAAATTCGATGCATTTATTTCATCACCAAATCACTATTTCTACCGCAATAAAATGGAATATAGTTTTTCTTCCATTGAACATTGCCTTGATACTGACACTGAAATTGATGACGCATTCGCACTTGGTTTCAAACGACGTGGAACTTGGTGGAAAGTAGAAAGTTTAAACAAACCTTCTGGACTTTTCGATGAAGAATGGGAAACAAAATTGAAAGAAATTCGAGTTTTCCTAAAAGCAACAGGACTTCCCGCTTGGCATCCACCTAAAAAAACAGGATTTTTCAGACATATTATTGTCCGAAAATCTTTCTTAACAAATGAGCTTTTAGTAAACCTTGTTACTTCATCTGAAGGGATTGAAAACTTTGATATTCAATCGTTTGCTAACCTATTAAAATCACTTTTCGGAAATCGAATTGCTGGTATACAACACACTGTAAATGATAATGTCGCTGACAGAGCAAAAATTGAAAATGGCGACAACAATCTCATTTTTGGTTCACCTTATATTGAGGAAGTTATTTCTGGTTTGACTTTTCAAATCAGTATGGAAAGCTTTTTTCAAACCAACCCAAAATGTGCTGAATTGTTGTATTCTAAAGCTTTGGATTACGTTTTTGAAGAGGAAATTGACGCTGATAAAGTTGTGATGGATTTATTCTGTGGAACGGGAACAATCGGTCAATTATTATCCGGAAGAAAAAAAGATGTACGCATCGTTGGTGTTGATATTGTGGAAGAAGCAATTGAAGACGCTAAGAAAAATGCAATCAAAAATAATACAGGAAATATTGAGTTTTACGCCGCTGACGTTGGAAAATTCCTTAAGCAGCATGATGAATTTAATGGTAAAATTGCAACGATTGTTTTAGATCCACCACGTGCAGGAATTGCACCGAAAACACTCTTAAAAGTTATTGATTTAGGAGCAAAACACATCGTTTATATTTCATGTAATCCATCAACACAAGCACGTGACGCGTCTACCTTAAAAGACCATGGTTATGAATTGGAAAAATATTCATTAGTGGATCAATTTCCACATACAGGTCACATCGAATCTATTGCAAAATTCACTAAAAAATGAATGTAGAAATCCTATCAATCGGCGATGAATTATTAATTGGACAAACCATCAACACAAATGCTTCTTGGTTAGGACAACAATTATCTTCAATTGGTGCTAGAATCGTTAAAACTGTTGCAGTTGCAGACACTTTAGAAGCAATTGTTAACGCTTTGGATGCAACTGAAAAAGATACAAATTGTGTAATTATCACTGGCGGATTAGGTCCAACAAAAGACGATATAACAAAACATACACTTTGTTCTTATTTCAATACAACTCTTGAAATTCACCAAGCGACTTTGGATAAAATTGAGGACTATTTTGCAAAAAGAAATCGTCCAATGTTAGAAACAAATCGGCAACAAGCTGCATTGCCGATAGATTGTACAATTCTCAACAATGCTTATGGCACTGCTGCCGGAATGTGGTTTGAGCAAAAAGGAAAAGTTTTCATCAGTTTGCCCGGTGTTCCTTATGAAATGAAAGGAATTATGGAAGAAGAAGCAATTCCAAGATTGAAAGAAAAATTCAGTTTAAAATCAATTTATCACCGAACAGCATTAACACAAGGAATTGGTGAATCTTTCTTGGCAGAAATCATTAAAGATTGGGAAAATTCCATTCGCGACAGAGGCTTAGGTTTGGCTTATTTACCTTCTCCAGGATTAGTGAAACTAAGAATTACATCCTACAACGGAGCGGAAGATGCACAAATTATAGATAGCTATTTCGATGAATTACAAACTTTAATTCCTGAGGCTTTATTTGGATTTGAAAACGACACGTTGCCTTCAATTGTAGGTAAATTATTGAAAGAGAAAAATTTAACAATTGGAACAGTAGAGAGTTGTACAACAGGCCTTCTTGCAAATCAAATTTGTTCGATTTCAGGTGCTTCCGATTATTTTCAAGGTTCGCTTTTGACTTACAGCAACAAACTTAAAGTTAAAATGGCGCATGTTGCAGCTGAAAACATTATCAATTTTGGTGCTGTGAGCGAACAAGTTGCTCGAGAAATGGCTGAAGGAGGTAGAAAAAATTTGGGTGTAGATGTTTGTATTTCTACAACTGGAGTTGCAGGTCCAACTGGAGGAACCGACGAAAAACCTGTTGGCTTAGTTTGGATTGCGATTGCATTACCCAACAAAACAATTGCACGTAAATTTCAATTTGGTGATAACCGCGAACGCAATTTACAAATGACCGTTTGGAGCGCATTGAATTGGTTGCGTTTTGAACTTCAAACAGCCTAAACGAATTTAAGAGCCTTTTTAAAATTCTTAGCACAAAAAAACCTGCCACCTTCAATTGTGTAAATTACTAAAAACACAATCTCGAGTGACAGGTCTACCTACATCATAAATATGCTTATTTCCTTTTGCTAAAATCTAAATTATAAACAGTAGAAACTAATAAGGTATGATTTCGTTCTTCTTTAATGCCATCTGATTTCACAACAAATTGATTCAAATAACCAACTTGAACATTGAAATTTTTGTTGAAACGCCAACCAAGTGCAAAATTCATTCTGTTTTGGTCTAAAATATTTTTACCGATTCCTTTACCAAAACCTAAGAAAACTTCATCGTTTACGTTTAAAAACAAGGTGTTATCCAACATTTCTTTCCGCGATAACGGTAATAAAACCATTGCACGATAACGAACTCGTTGGCGAAATAAATCAGTTCCTTTTGAAAATGTTCCATCTTGATTTTTGATGTAATTTTCAAGAAAACGTTGCTCCAAACGATAACGATGTTGCAATTCAAAACGTCCGTATTTAGCTTTTGCATTTAATTGTTGCCAAATTCGATGTTCGTTGAAAGTGTGTGCAATAGGCTGATCTCCATAAGGATAAGTTACAATCCAACCATAACCTGCCGTGACAGATAAATTGGGAAGTAAATTATAATCAAGACCTACTCTTGCCAGCGATTGTTGCCAATTTTCGAAACCATTTGCTCGTCGCCATTGGTATTCAGTATGCAAACTGAATTTATCTGACAATTTATGATTTCCTAAATAAGACACCCAAGCATGGTTTTGATTACTGATAATCTTTTGGGCAAATACTTGTTGTAAGCCGAAAAGAAAAACGAATGCAAAAATCCATTTCATCTTTTTCATTTTTTTCGTTTTGTTGCCAATTCATGTTTAGAATTGTTCATATTTTTAAATTCCTCAATTCCAATGATTTTCAAGGCACCACCTTCTACCTTAAATTCATCTTTCAAATGATGAATCGATTCAATTACCGAGTGGTCAATTAGCTTACAATTGCGAATATCCAAGAAAATCTCTTCCGTTTTAGGGAATTTATTGAGTAATTTTTTAACTTTTACAAAGTTACTAAACACAACTGCACCATGCACTTCTAAGCCTGATTCTTTAACAATTGTTTTCGCATTGAACAAACTTTTTGCAGGTACACCATGAACTAAATGTAAAAACAATTTCAAAAGAATTCCAGCGGCAATTCCGATTAATAAGTCAGTAGCTAGAGTGAAAATGATAGTTACCACAAAAATCATAAATTGGTCTGTACCGATTTTTATCATGTTTCCAAATTCTTTCGGGTGAGCTAATTTCCAACCAACACCAATTAACATTGCTGCCAATGCCGATTTTGGAATTAAATCCGAAAAATAAACTGCAAACAACATGAAAAGTAAAATAAAGAAACCATGGAAGAAATTTGCCCAACGTGTTTTTCCTCCATTATTAATATTCGCTGAAGAACGAGCCACTTCACTAATCATAGGTAAACCACCAAGTACACCTGCAATGATGTTACCAATTCCTACTGCAACCAAATCCTTATTTGAATTAGATTTTCTTTTATATGGATCCAATAAATCAATTGCTTTAACGGTCAATAAAGCTTCTAAACTTCCAACCAAAGCAAACATTACAACGTATTTAATAAAAACACCTATTTGAGAAAATCCTTGAAATGAAACATTGATTCCGATGATGTCTAATAATCCTTTATCAAATTCTAAAAGCGGCTTGTACCCTTTGTTAATCAACATTCCAGCTGAATTTCTAAGCTCCATACTGTTGTGAATACCTAACATTTTTGTAAGCGGAATCGCAACGATTAAAACAACTAATGAAGCTGGTATTTTCTTTAAAAATTTAATCGGAACATAAGGCCAACCGAAAACAATAATTAAACTCAAAATTCCAACGATTGCAACGTGTTCATGCAAGAAAATATGTGATAAAGTAGTTGGAATTTCACGCAATAATTCCATTGGTTCAACCATCGCTTTTCCCTCAGGCGTTAATGGATTCATACCTACTAGAATGTGGATTTGCTTGCTAATGATAATTATTCCGATTGCAGCTAACATACCATGAACAGCAGGCAAAGGGAAAAAATCACTCAATCCACCTAATTTCAGTAAACCAAAGATTACCTGTAAAACACCTGCAACAACAACAGCTCCAAGTGTTAATTGCCAACCGTAGCGTGCAATTTCTTCAGCTGTTGAACCTTGAGGTGCACCTAAACCAAATTCAGCAACTGCACCTGCAACTATCACGATCAAACCTGCTGCTGGGCCTTTGATTGTTAGTGGTGAACCAACAAAAAAGGTAACTATCAATCCACCAACCATTGCAGAAACTAATCCGTAAATTGGTGGAAAATCACTTGCACCTGCAATACCTAAACTCAATGGTAAAGCCAACAGGAATACTAAAAAACCTGAAATTGCGTCACTTGAAAAATTTTGTTTTAATCCTTCAAATCCGTCTTTTGGAACTATATTTTTCATTTTATAAAAAGTTAAATTTTGAATACTAAGAAGAGCGTTTTGCTACTTCGTGATAAGTTTTAATGTGTGGACCAAGAAAAACACGTGCGTAAATACGTATTGTAGCTAATCCGTTAATAATCAAACTTAAGGCTGTGAAAAAAGCCAATCCAATTTGATTATAATGAATGTGTGAGAAAATTAAATCTTCCCCAACGAAAGAAGGTGTTATTGGAAATCCTGATAAACCTAAAGCGCAAAGCAAAAACAGAATTGCAATTTTAGGATGTTCATAAGAGTGACCATAAAATTGGTCTAAACTCACCCATTCTTGTTTTCTTAAGTTGTTTAAAACCAATAATCCAATGAACCAAGCGATAACAATTCCGCTTAAATACCATACGTGGTGCATCCAATCAAATTGTTCATTAAATGAGATTGCGACTGCGATTGTAATATGGTTCAACATGATTAAAGTCCAACTTTTGCGCACACTGTCTCTTTCTGTAAATGCCTTAATAACAATTAGAAAACCAACAATTGCGAATAAAACTGGTAAGTTACTTTTGTATCTTTCGGGAATGTTATTTGAGAAATTCAGCATTATTAGTCCGATAAAAACAACGGAACCAGCAAAAACAAAAATGTACTTAAAGTTTAAAACTTTCCATTTCGTTCCGATGCGTTTCAATGGATTCCATAAATAAGAGTATAGCATACTGTCTAAATTCCATTCTTTCAAACTCAAGATATAAAGTGCATACTCAAATCGTTTTGGCCAAGAATCTTCAATTGTTTTAACTCTTGGAACAAAATTGTAGAATTGCTCACGGATTTTATAACTCACTATTGAAGGCGAAACCAACAATTGGTATGTTCTCAAAAATGCATTTCCAGCGATGTGTACTAATGCCACATTTTGTAATCCCGCAGCTATTTCTATAAAAATCAATCCAATTTGTGCAATTGAAGAATAAGCAATTTGACTTTTTATAGAGCTTTGAACTCGACCGATAAAAGTGGCAACAACTGCTGTCGCGAATCCTGCAAATCCAAGGAAAATTCTAAATCCTGTTTGAAATTCCCAGAAAGGAAAAGTTCGCAACATTAAAAATGCACCAATGTGAACTGAAAGCGAACCATAAAAAATCGCACTTGATGGAGTTGGTCCTTCCATTGCTCTAGGTAACCAAGAAGAAAATGGTAATTGGGCAGATTTTGCAGCCGCTGAAATAAAAATCATCAAGGAAATTGCTAAACCAACCAATGAATTTTCCATCAAATGTGAATGCACTAGCTCAGCATTATTGAGTTTGAAAAAAGAAATGTTTTCATGCCATAAATGATGCGACAACCACATTACCAAAATCAATCCAACGTCGCCTATGCGGTAAATTGAAAACACTTTTACAGCATTTTTAACTGGCAAATAACGATCGCGATAAAAGGCAATTAACAAGAAAGAGGACAAGCCTAAGATTTCCCAACCAATAAATAAAGTTTCAACATTTCCAGAGAAAATAATGATATTGAAACCTAAGTAAAAGAATAAAATGGTATTGAAAAATCGTTTGTAGCCATCTTCTCGGTGTAAATAATAACGACTGTAAACTGTAATCACAAAAGTTATCATTGAGCCTAAAATCAAATAGACCAAGGTGATTTTATCAAAATAAAAATCAATAAAAAAGTCGTAATTTGAAGTTTTGTAAATCGAAAACTCTTTCAAATTTATGACTGGCATTTTATTGATTATCCAAATGATTGAGAAAACCATTGCACTAAAAAACTGCAAGCCAACTGAAGTATATGCTAAAACAGAAAGCGCTTTTTCATTTTTCTTTGGAATCAATAGACTCGCGAAAAAACAAACAAAAGGCAGTATTATGAATAAATGAATAAATCCTTCCATGGCTTAATGATTTTGAAGTTCGTAAACTGGTAAATTTTCGTGTTCTTTCTTGAAAACAGAAATCAAATCATCTACCTCTGGCAATTGATTATTCACTAATTGATAAGCTATAAAAGCGCCATCTTTAAACAGAAAAGGACTTTTTGTTGCTGGATCAATCACAACTAATCTCACCCATTCATTGTTGAACCATTCGTAGGTTGCAGGATTAATTTGTAACGTTTTTAAAACCACCTCAGGAAAATGCTCAACAATCGCAAGTAAACGAATTGGGTCGTGAACCTCAATCATTTGGCTTGGCAATCCTGTTCGTAAATCACCATCAATTCCATTTGCAACACCAATCAATCCCATCACATTGTGTGGCAATTTTGTTCCTGCACCTAGTTTTTGATTGTCAACTCGTGAGAAATAATATTCTAAATTGATTCCGCCACAAACAGGAGCAATTGCATTTAAAATTCCTAGTAAATACTTCCCTTCTGGATCCACTTGATAATCAAAAGAATTCAAGAAAGCTCTTCGGTCTAAGAATAAATTTCGTGTGATGTCTCTGCGACCAACAATGCAAAGCGTATTGTTAGAGTGATTCAATTCTGGTCGAGGTTCAAACAAGGAAACGGAACGCAATTTTACTGCATTGTGTACTTTTTTGATGTTCTTGTGAGAATCCACCAAAATAAATCGTCTTGAACGCTCCATTGCGTTTAAATTCAAGGCACGATTGAAAGCAGCATTGTTAATTTCATGCGCAATTTTGTTGGTTTCACTTAAAATTTCTGTGTCGTAGAATGTAAATTCATCGCGAGAAGTATCGTGAAGCACAGGTAAAAATTGCGTAGATGAAGGGATTTCAATTCCCCTTTCTGCCAAAATTGCTCTCACTTTTGGATGATTTCCAATTTTTGAAATCACACGCGCATTTACAGAGCCTGGTCGTCCTGAACACGCACCACAATCATAACCTGCATAATGTGTATTGTTTGAACTACTTGATCCATGACCAACGATGTAAATAATTGGAGCAAAATCAGTTATCAAACCAATACTTTTCAGTAAACCTTCCAAACGGTCAGCCATTTCAGTGACAGAAAAACCGATTTGCAAACCATCTTCCGTTTTTTCACCGTTCGTATTTTCAAACGTTAGTTCTGAATCTGGGTGCATGTGACGAGAAGAAGAAACTGCTGCTGCATTTTGGATCGGTCTTAAAATAGAACCAACCAATTTCAGTGCAGACCAAAAACCGATTGTGTGAGTAATCAGCCAGCCAAAAATCAAACCATGAGCACGCTTGTGAAAGTGAAAATCAGTTGATTGTTTTTTATCTTTAACTATTTCTTTTACAAGAAATTTTGGAGTTAAAGGCGCAGGACACACTTTCGTTTTAAACTCAGAATCAGCAGGTTGAAAATAAAATTCAACATTAAAAAATCCTGCTGTTCCATACGTTTTAGCACCAGGAAGTTCTTCCTCAATGTGTCTTCTTATCGAACATTCGCGGTCATCAATGCAAAAAACGGCTTGTAATTCTGTCTTTGTTGAAACGTTTTGGTGTTTGTGTAAGATTCCATTTATTACTTCATCGTAATAAGTCCATTCATACGCTTCTTGCCAGATTCTTCTTACTTCATTGAGTTCATCAACTTCAACTTTTGAAAAAAGTGGAGCCAATTCTTTTGTCATTTTCACAGAAATCGGAGCCCAAACTTCCCCAAAGTAATTATCCAAGGTATCGATTTCAAGCAATAGCTCAAAAATCATGAACTCGGTAAGCGAAATGGATCGATTGTCAATTAATAAGTTTGGATTATCCTCCAAAACAGCCACAATTCCAGAGTAGCCCGGGTGAGCAAATTGCTGGTCAAAAAGATAATATTCAAACCATTTTTCTTCTCCAACCAAAAGCGATAACAAGCTTTCAATTGTCGTTTCTTCATTTTCGAGTAAGGCTTTTGCTCTTTTTGTTTTGAAAAAGCTAACTTTTCCATTCGACTCTAAAATGCGTATCGCTTCCAAAAATCCGACGTGGTGAACAGGAAAATTCCAAATTGAAATTCCTTGATCGAGGTAACTGCTCACGATTCTGAAAAGCAACGGATGTGTCATAGAATCTAAATCAATGTGAAAATTCTCTTTCCATTGATTTCTTAGCAATCCACAACGAGGGACAATGCTTTCATCCCATTTTTGATTGAGCAATTTATCCATCCAATCTGCTTGATTTTCAGTTGGAATAAATCGCTTTATTATTTCTTTATTTATTTTTCCTTCATTGAATAGTCGTCTGTATTCCTCAATCTGCAAGTAAGTTTTATAGCCGAAAATTTTATTCGCTTCATTTAACGCATCGTGAAATTTTTCACCTTGAAATGCATGAAGTGTGTTGTGATGAATAAAATCTTTAAGCGGAGCTTGTGCAGGTAAATAATGTTTGAGGTGATGAACGACTTCCGCTAAGTGGAAAGTCTCTTTTGTGTTCATAAACTAATATTTACATTCTTAAATAAGTTAACTACTTAAATTTGAATGTATTCTATAGTCTAAGATTCTCGTATTGAATATAAAGTGGGAGATTTTGATTGTATTTTACAACTTGATTTTCAACTAAATTTCTGTCGAAATCATTAATGTAAAAAGCAATTAATTGTTGTTCAAGAATTGCGATTAGGCAGTCGCTACCTCCACCCTCTTCAGAATCGTTTTTATTTTCGAATTCTAAATTTCTTTCTTCTGAATCTATAAAAGAAACCAAAACAGAAGATTTTACTTCTTCGTTGGTAGAGATTTCAGTTTCTTGAATGTTTTTTGAAGCTTTCGGTTCAATCAAATTATGATGTAATCCAATACTATTGAAGAACAGGCAAAAAGCTGCTACAACAAAAATGTATTTATAGAAAACATAATTTTTCATAATACAAATGTAGAAGGATTTCGAGATTACAAAGTTTAATTAACAATTAGATAACTATAAATGTTATTTATTATTAACATAAAACTTATTTTCAACTAATCATTATTTCTTGTAGATTATCATAGCATCCCTTTATTGTTCAGAAATGGAACTAACATTTATATCATAAAATGAAAGCGATTTGTAGTTTATTTTTACATTTTCAATCGTAATAAATTCTCCTGTTTTGCTTTTACATTTAATACCATAAATACCAGGTGGTAAAGAAATGTTTATCTTCCCACATTCCGATGATTTACTTACTATTTGTTCATTCAAAGTATTATAACCTGAGTTCGATTATTAAAATTGGATTCAGACCGCTCAGAAACAATGAGTTACGAACAATACTTTTGAAGGTTTATCGGGATAAATCGATAAAGTGTTGTGAAGTAAATCGTTGTTTATCAGCG
>VEQH01000083.1 GCA_018883325.1 Flavobacteriales bacterium
AATTCCAAATTAAAAGACAAAGAACTCGACAATTTCAAAAAATACGAAGACAACGTAGATCCTGCGAAGAAAAAGAAGATGAAGGAGGATGCCGACGCAGAAGTTGGCAAAGGAAAAGACCACGATAACAAAGTGAAAGCCTTGGTCATGGCTCGGGTTGTAACCGAGGCTAATGATAAAATTGACACGCCTGTTCCTGCTTTATTGACGTTACTAGCACCACTCAAAGCGATGAAAGGTGTAGATAACTTTATTGATGAAGGAGGAACAAACGGTGTTTACCAAATATATTTGATTGGAAGTAAGTTCAAGGTTGATGATTATCATATAGATCCAGAGAAAAAGAAAAATCGCAAAGAAAAACCAAAAGATCCCAATCTAAAAGACGAAAAAGATGCTAATTTTGAGGAGGGTTCTTTTGAGAATGTCGTTAGAGAGTTAGGTAGTTCAGATGACTTTATATCTCTCCACGCTTATACTCGTCATAAATTTGATCCTTCAAGAGTTTCAACAAGAAGTAGAACGCAATATGGACAAGGAATTGATGTATTAGAAATACGAAATCAAACTATGTTTAATGCTGATAATTTTGTAGAACATTTTGATGATAATGGATTTCATTATGCGACAACCTATAAAAAAACATTTAATGGTCTAAATATAAGCACTGATGCTACTCCAACTAGTGAATCTAGAGTTATAATAAATCATCTTAATGCGAGTAAATCAACACAATTCCCTTACTATAAAAAGTAATTAACCTAATTTTTAATGTCATATTTGTATTATATGAATAATAAGAACGAAATAAAATTTGAACTGAAAGAAGTTAACGAAAACCAAATAATGGAAATTGATGGTATTTCATTTTCTAATATTGTTTATATCTTAATTTTTGTTGATGAAGTTAACTTGTTTACCCTTGATTTTTTTCAAGATAGTTTCGTCGTTTTTAAAGAACTAAAGAATAGTATTCTTAAATCAGATAAGTACTTATTGTTTACGGGAGTTTCTGGTATAGCAGATGATGCAGGTTGGGAATATGTAGATGTGTTTCACGATGCCACTTCGGTTGTTTGGAATATCCGAAGGGATAATGCTTTCGTGAATTATACATTTGATAGAAAACGTTACTTTAACGAGATTTCGAAAATCGTGAAAAGAATTGAAAGCATCAATTCCATATTTATTTTAGAGCCTTTGCATGTAGTTTATCCTGAGTGATCAACATTTACGTTTAATGGATAGCACATCTCATAAATCTCATTTTGTATCATTAACCTTTTATGGGGAATAATTGTTACTAGTGTTAATGTTGTTTCAATTATTGACGTACCTCTTGTTTATGAGATTCCTGTTCTAATTGGATGGATAGTATATATTGGGAGCAATAATAAATCCCTCTCCAAAAATGGAAACGAGAAAGCTTCCAAATTCCTGAAATCACTCCAAGAACTTTTTGAGAAATTCAAACTGTACCTCAAAAAGAAAATATCTTGCAAGTGAAATAACCCTTCAAAAAACAACGGTTCCTTAGAACAAGTTGGTGGAAAAACCATAACAGAACAAGCTGTATTTGAAAAGCCAAAATACATAGATATTGAAACCAAAACACCGACTAAACAGCCTGATATTGAGGCGAAAGATCCTGTTTCTAAAAATCTTTCTGAACCAAAATCCATGGATCTAATAAAAATAGATTCAGAGTTGGATGCTCCCAATGAAAAGCAAATTTCTGCTAAAGAAAAACCACCTAAATCGGAAATTTTAGATGACAATCCCAATTTAAAAGACACAGAACTCGACAATTTCAAAAAACACGAAGACAACGTTGATCCTGCGAAGAAAAAGAAGATGAAGGAGGATGCCGACGCAGAAGTTGGCAAAGGAAAAGACCACGATAGCAAAGAGAAGGCCTTGGACAAGGATGGAAACAAGGCTTTAACTCAAGCTGAGGCGAATAAAGTTGCTGCTAACAGCGCATATAATCGTAATTCGGGTTTCGGTGCTTCGGGCGACAAAAAAGCGAATCTTTGAACAGCGTATTTCATAGCAACTTGACGGTGAAAATACCCGCACTACGTATATGCGAAACAACGTTAGCAAACCTTCTCAATCACCATCAAACCATTATTCTCAAGGGTATGATACACAACTCTCCACTCAGGATTGTCATTCAAGAACTCCACGATAGCAGGCATGATACCCTTATCATTTTGAACGTAATTCTCCATGATATTCGGGGTCTGCCAATCAGCAGGCTCAGGGGTAAAACCATACGTATGAACATCGTGAAAAGCAATAAACCTCGTTACCTTGCCTGCGTGAAGCTCCAACTCACGTTTGATCTGTGAGTATTGGTGAAGGGTGTCAATGAACAAGAACTCTGTTGGCTCTATCTCAACCGTTAGCACGTCTTTACAGTTGAACTCCATTTCTGTACCGTTCTTCTTAGCAGCGAGGATGGCATCATTGATGTTAGGGCTTTCGTTAATGTCGTAACATACGAGTTTGCGAGGCTTACCCATCAAAAACGCATACGTCGATACCACGTTCCTCACACCCATCTCTGTGATATGAATGCATTGCGAGGCGTACTGATACAATGTTGGAAGGTGTTTGTTAATATCGCTAGGTGTGGAACAGTAGTGTTCATACATCAGTTCAATGTGATTCTTTTCTCCAGTAATCATTTCTATTTGTTTTGGGGTTAACTTCTTGTGGATTGCATGGTATCCGAATGTGCCTACTGCGAAGATACTCTAACAGGAGAACTCAAAGCATACGTTACGGGGAGCGAGGTTTGCCCTTACATACGCTAAGTGGTTGCTGTAAAATACGTCTTCGTTACCGTGTATTGATTTGATGATTATCGCTCCGTATTTCATTTGATTTTATTGTTAGTTCAAAAAAATGAATTGCGCTAATATATGAATTATGTGCAAGGCTACGAAATAGCTACTTAAAGTATTTCGTATCGTATCGCACATTTTTAGCATAGTATTCTTTTTTTCTTCTGTAAGAATCTTTCTCTTTTGCTTCATCTTTTTTATACCATTCCCTTACATCTTAAATGGGTTTTAGGCTTTTGGCTAAATTCTCTGCCGTTTGAAAATCCATTAATCTTGTTGACCAACATTCTGTTCCTCCTGTCAATGTTTGTTCAAACCAAAAGCACAATGAATGGTAAACTGGTATAAAATAGTAGTGAGTAAATTGAACCTCGTATTTGTCTCTAAAAATTTGTAAAAGGAACAAAGACAAGTCTTGCGAAAGGAGGTAAAGCCATTGCATCCTTGATTACTAAACCTCGCGTAGTACTTCGTTACTCTAAGGCGAGAATCAACAAAATCATGTTTGCGGCTGCGAATGAAGGCTACTACATATATGTGAGAAATTTGCCAATGAAATACATTGCCAAAGAACGTGCATTCTGGAAAGAAAATCGAATGATAGCAAATAAAGAACGATTCGCCTCGGCTTTTAGATTTGTACGAAATTAAACAGAAAACGGAGTAGGTATAATACCAACAAGGTTTCATACCGACGATAACATAATATTTTTGATTAAAATTCAATTGAATGTCATGTCGGTATGAAACTTTCGTCGGTATTAGCTGGAGAAAATCAGCCGCTAAAAAAGAAATGACTGCTACAGAAATCGAAAAAAATTACAATGCAGTTGAAAACCAAAAAGACTACGAAAATAAATTGAAGATCTTGGGATTCCACAGGTAATACCAGGCACTAACGATAAAATTTATACTCCTTTTCCTGCTTTTTTACACCGAAATCAGCCTAGAATTTACCTTTAAATGTACGTATTTTCCGGTATTTTTTTTTCAAATTATCTGATATACCTTTCGACTTTAATAAAACCTTAACTATGAAAACTCTATCAATCTCTGGATTCAGAAAATTTATTCCTATTGGAAATGAAGTAAACCCAAGTGAATTCTTGTCGAAAATCACGCTTGAATCTCAACAAAAACCTGAATCTTTCTGGGCAACGCTTGGATGGAGTGATAATCAACCTTTTGGTTTTAATGGGGAGTTAGAATTTTCCGAAAACGGTAATCTATTGTCTAGAGGCATTACAGGTAAAATCGTTAATGAGTTGAAATCAATAAATGATGATCCGAACGTTGTTATAGTTGAGAGATTTATCAATTTGGATCATGCAGCAATAGATCAACAAAAGAAATTCAGATTTAACAAAAAGAAAAAATTACGTCTCACTCTTTTCTTAAATCCTGAAGAAGCTGCATTAGTGTATATTCAGCACTCCTTAAAGGAGAATTATAATGACGATGATGCTGATATTGAGTTTATTCAACCTGAAAAAACGGATAAATACTTTACTACAAACAGAGACCGTCTTCATTATTATTTTGATGTCATTCCTAAGAACGAGCTTAAACAAACAACTCCAAACAACAAGAAGTTTGAACAATCAGAAATAACAAACGATTCAAGTTTTATATTAAAAATTCTAACTTTCACTAGGGGTACTGGAAGCGGTAAAGAACTTTATGAAAAAGCTATTTCAAAAATAAACAAACAGGATATCTATGATAATGTTGAACATCAAATTGGAAATCTAGTTGGCAAAAAAAAATATAACTTGCTCAAATTTAACCCCAATGGTAATGATTTAGAGAATCCTGAATTTAGAGGAGCCTTTGAAAGCATTGATTCATTTTCCAATCTCAATTCAGATGCTAAGACATTATTTCTGATTCATGGAACTTTAGCGAGTACGAATACTACTTTTAAACACTTCTTAACTGAAAAAAGCAATGGCAGGTCTTTTTTGCAACATTTACTAGATACAAAACAATACGAGCAAATTATTGCATTCGATCACCCTACCATATCTCACGATGTTAACCAAAATATTGAATACCTATTAGCAAAATATTTAACAAGTGCTCAATTTTCACAGACACATATTGATATTATCGCATGTAGTCGGGGATGTGTTTTTGCAGAAGCATTAAGTAATGATACAAGGCTAAATGGTATTCTTTCATTCAACAAAATAATGCTTTTCTCGGCAGCTAATGGTGTAAATTATTTCCGATTTGCGAAAAATATTCCCAAATTTTTATCCATGTGGCAAAAAACTGCTTCAGGTCCGTTTTTAAAAGTCATTTTAACGTTAGCCCAGTTCAGTGGTGAGTTTTTTTTACAGATGCCAGGTTGCGAACAAATGACACCAAATCACCCTAAACTTAAAGCTATATTAGAAAGAGAACCACTCAATTCAAATACAAAGTTTATCAGTGCAACAAGTGATTGGACTTTAGATAATGCCCGCGGACATGTTTTTAAACGATCTGGTGCATTTCTACTGGATAGAACAATTTCACTTATTCTTGGCAACGAACATGATTGGGTAGTTGGAGTAGAAAGTCAACTTCTTTTGCCAAATAATTCCAACAGAGTAAAACGAATCGAGCTAGATTCAATGCATTGCAAATATCTTGATGAAAGTTATACTCTACCTAGTAATGTACATGAAATAATCATAACGGCATTAGCTTAATTTGATGATGAATAATCACAAAAAATTAGCTAAAGCGTTTAGACAAGCTTGAAAATTGGTTGGAAAATTTAACTGAGAATGAAAAAAATAGAATTTTAGTATTGGTAAAAACTGAAATTGAAACACTTTCTAATGTTGTGATAGAAAAGAAACAAACTGACAATCCTAAAAATTATTTCAATTTTGAAGATTCAGAAATTAATAAAGATGGTGACGGAGTTGTTCCCAACAAAAGTTCTTGTCATTTTGCTGGTGAAATTGCTACTTGCTTATTTTACAATAGAGTATTTGCTGACGACTTTAAACATCCATTTTTTCTAAAAGACAATCGGGTACAAAAGGTAATTAATGATTTCTTAAAATCCACTGCTGATACAAGCAATTTTGATCCTCGCGAACAAATCGGTAGAGGAATTACAAAAGCTTAATCAAAGTCTGCTATGGTGATCTCCCCAAAAAGGAGGTTGCCTAGCTTATTTTAATTTCTTACATACTCTAAGTATTCTCGAATAATAGGATAAAAAATATAATTCTTTTCATTTAAAGAATCTTTTTTGAATAAATAGTTACTTAAATGTGCATCAATAAATCTAATTCTATGATTTTTTGCTCTTAACCATAACTCATAATCTTCTAAACCAATTCCATATCTCAATAATTCATAATTATACTTTCCAAGATCTAAGAGCTTTTTTTTATTGTATAATGCCATGTTGTCAATGTAATTACCAGTTTTGAGTGTTTCGAAATTATAAGGTTTGTTTGAAACAAAATCGATAAAGGTACCATCCTTATCAAATCTTTTTACCTTACCGTACACTGCAAATGTATCTTTATCAATATGATTATAATGTTCTTGCAAACAATTTTCAAGAATTGTGTTATCCGCATCTAGCATGAAAATATAATCGCCATTGCAATAATCAATTCCAATATTCTTTGAATGGATCTGCCCAGTATTAATTTTCTTGTCGATAATTTTTATCTTAACTCCATTAGTATTATTTAAATATGGTTTAATTCGATTTAAAGAATTATCAGTAGATCCATCGTTCACAATAATAATTTCATAATCTTTAAAGCTATTGTTTATTACCGAAATCAATGCTTTATCAATGAATACTTCATAATTATACAGCGTAATTAATACTGATATCTTAACGTTGCAATTTTCATAATTGCTAAATATATTTAAGTCATTGTTAGTGAATGATTTTATCAAGTCTAGTTTTTTTTGACCAATATGTTTGATGAATTTTTTGATGATAACATTTTTGTTATAGTTTAAAAAATTGTAAGGTTTATGACTGCCAAAAGAGTTTATCGATTCATCAAATAATAACCGATACCCTTCAGATGGTTCAATGCTAAAACTATCATTTGTAAAATAAACACCATTTTCTAAAGTGTATAAACTATAATAAACGTCTTCTGGAATTTTACTTAAGCTATCATCTACTCCATTGATATGTATATGCTTAGTATGAAATTCAATATTTAACAAAGCCTCTTTCATCAAATTTAAATTTCTGAATGACAATCCACCGTTTCCAAAAAATAAATCCTTTTTAATAAACCTTTTTAAAAAATCACAGTGAGAACTAGGTCCCCACAATGCTCCAATATAATCGTATTTTAAAAATTCATCTTCAAATTCCTTGAAAATGATCGTATCTGTTTGGTATATAAGTATATAATCGCAATCAATTAAATTTAAAAATTCGATAGACAATAACTTATTGTTATAATCATCTCTGTTGATGATCGAGTTATCTATTACGATTTCAATACTTTCTGAAATTTGACTGCATATATTTTGAACGAAACTGTAGTTGGAGTCATTGCAAATTATAATATGCCCCCAATCATTTCCCAATTTTAGGATTGTGTTTTTGATGCAAAATTCCAAATTAGCGCACTTTCTGGTCTCTATCAAAAGCGACTTTTTTCTAGATTTTTTATTTATTCTTGGAAATTTCACTTCCAATAATGGAAGTAATCCATTGCATACTTCACTAAAATCTTCAAATTTTCGAGTTGTTTTTTCTTTTGAATAGATCCTGTCTTCATGTATTCCATACATAAGGTAGTGGTTCAATGCACCTTGTTTTGTTTTTATGTGGCTTAAATCTTTGTAAAATGAAACATAATACTCCCAATCAAAGTTTTCCATCGAGATAAATTAAAAAGTAAAAAAAATAAGTGTCTGAGGGGAAATTTTCAAATCTATCAGTGATTCATTGAATAATTCTTTTGCTTAAAATTAATATTAATTCTGGAATTGATGTTACCTTTTAGTAAAGTCATTTTGTTTGGTTTACCTTGGTATTGCTCATCTTTCTCCACTTTGTACGTATTTATACGGACAAAAATTCAGTAGAAACCGGTATAGGTAAAACAAGATTTAGCCTTTATTTTTAATGAAATTAAGACGGAATATTTATCCGTTCAATTTTTTCAAAAAACAAGGATAAATGGAAGACACTTTTGCTATTATTCACGACGACGAATCTTTGGAAAATACCTTCAGAGAATCATCGATACTATTAAGTAAAAAAGACTTTCCTTACTCTTTCGACTTGTTTCCAATAAACTGGTTAATGAATCGAATAGAGCATGTATTAGAAGTCCAATCTCCAGGTCCTGTTCAATTCCCAGAGCAAGATGCAGAAAGCCCACTTGGGAAGATAATTGCAGAACACAATTTTTCAGTGGAAGATTGCGTTTTGTTGTGTCTGGCTTTGACTGCTGCATTTGCCCCGGAATCATTGTATTTACTTGCTGAGCAAGCCAATGAAGGTGAACACTGCATGAATGTTGGAGGATATTTTTTCAGAGGTTCTCCTGTTTTTTCTCCTACTGTTCGAACGGCTGTTTTTTTGCTTGCAGGAAAAGATTTCACATTGCGTGCAAAGTATGCAGCATATTTTCACAACAAGCAAAAAATATTCTCATCGGGATTGGTGCAGACTGAACCCCAATCTCCTCTCTCTGTATTTCTTGACCACCAGTTGGTTTTCAGTGATCAATTTCTCGGGACGATTCTTCAAGGTGAAGCACCGCGACTGGATGCCGATGCAGGATTTCCTGTAAGGCGTGGTAAAGGAAAACACTTGCTTGCAGACGTCATCATGAAAGAAAAAACCCAGGTTCAAATTTCCAAGCTTAGAACCTTTGCAAAAAATATGCAAAAGCTTTGGGAATTGGACAAGGAGGAAAAAGTCCGCAGCAATTTTATCACTATTTTTAGTGGTGAACCTGGAACTGGTAAAAGCCATGCGGCAGAAGCAATTGGTAACGAATTTGGATTGCCCGTTTATAAAGTCAATTTTGCTCAAATGGTAAGCAAGTACATTGGTGAAACTGAAAAGAACCTGGAAAAGGTTTTCGATCGTTTCGACAAACAACCATCTATCCTCTTTTTCGACGAAGCAGAATCCATTTTCAGTAGGCGAACGGAAGTGGGTAGTTCGAACGACCAGCACGCCAATAACCTTCAATCCTACTTATTGCAAAAAGTTGAGGAATTCAGTGGAATTATTATTCTTGCAACGAACGTACAAAATCTCACTCACTATTTTGACCGTGCCTTCCAACGCAGGTTCAGACTGATTGTAGAATTTGATTTCCCAGATTATCCTGAACGACTTGAGATATGGAAACGTTCGCTTTTTCATCCCTTCGTTTTTGAAGAAGGTCTAACCGAAAAACTAGCCAAAAACTACCAGTTTTCAGGAGGAAGCATTTATAATGTTGCTTCAGATGCTGTTATTGAAGCACTGGATCAAAACACAGAAGTGATCACTTTTGAAATGCTCGAGAATGCCTTGAAAGATGAGTTCAAAAAGACCTCTCGGAAGTATGAAATGTGTACGGATGAGATGGTAGCTTCGAATCCAGCAAGAAGGCATGGGCATGGGTTTGAGTTGAGGAAAAATTTTTAATTGTATTAAGTTGTAGGAATGAGAGAAAAGCAAACACTTAATAAAGATGATTTAACTGATAATTTTTCTTGGCCTTTTACATTAAACAAGAAAATAGAAAAGATAAAAACAAAGCACAAAGTTGCAGTGCCTGAAGAGAAACCAGCAATCATTCAAGTTTTTTATCCGACAAATATTCCAGCTGGAGATAAAAAAAACATTGCTTTCAAAACCATCTTTGCCAAATTATTAGGGATATCAGACCCTAGTAATTACCGTGTGCAAAGGGTTGTAAATCAGTTTTCATGGGAAAAATATCCACCACAGAAAAATGCTGGAATACACCATGTAGCTATAACTAACAGCATTTTTCTTTCAGCTATTTATTATGCCTATTCAGAAGATGGTTCGTCAGCAGTAAAGCAACTTATTCAACCTTTAAAAAAGAAAAAAAAATCTTTCTCGTCAGAAGAAAGAAGAACAATAAATCAACTAGCACGACTCTATGGAAGATTAACTGATTTGGATGTTAAGTTTTATAATTTATATATTGATAAAGTTACAGGCATTGAAAAGTTACGAAAGAAATGGAAAATAGGTTCGCATTCTGTCGAGACAATGAAAGAGCAAATTCATCACTTGACTCCATTTGTAAACCTTAAACTAGAAATCCTTGCAAAAAATGGGTTGTTGGACAAATATAACTATCAACAACCTAAAAAAGGACAAGTTAATTTAAAAGACCTGATAGAAAGGATTAACGAGATAAGTCCGAAACTTTTAAAAAGAATATTATCGGAGGTTTCGTTTGATCAACCTGAAACATTAACTAGATTACAAAATGATTTCCAAAAAGAAGGACTTGAATCTTCTGAAGTTGTGGATTTCATTAATGCATTTCAAGGACTTGCAATAAAGGAATCTTTTAAATTGCTTAAGGAGAATTATAGATATACCAAAAACGAAAGATGGAGGTATGAAAAAAACAAAGAAGATTTCAATAAGTTATATGGTTTAATCACTAAAAAATATCAGCCACTTTTCTGGAAAGCTAATTATTTAAGGGCAAAAGTTGTACTTTCATTTATAAAGAAAATGCAACTATCTGAATACGAATCGATTGTGTCCAGAGACGCTCCTGCCTATGGTCATATACGTTATACTATTAATAAATTTATTGCGCATAGCAAGAACCTGAAGGAACTAACAAAGTACATTTCAGAAATGTCACCTCTTCTTTTCAATGCAGATATTACTACGATATTTATTTCTTTGACCGACACTGACTATAATTTTATTGGCTTTCCCGGACTAAAAAAGGATAAATCAGTTTACGAAGCGTTTCCTGATTTGGTCAAGGCAAATAGGATGGATAAGGATACAGACATGAAGTTTCGATCTGAAGGAGCCACTAAATTTCCAATTCTAGCCGATCCTTCACTGGATATCAGAAGGCTATCAAAAATGAACTGGTGGGAAGTTTATAGCACTATAAAAGACGCTTTAGACACTAAGAAAGAAAATAATAAGGAACTACAAAACACATTGCGAGAAGATCCCTCAGCAGTCTGGAAACTTGAACTTGTGATTGATAAAGTATTACAACAGTCAGGAATTCATGGAAATGCAGCCAAAATCATTAAAGATTTACGGAAAGACAGAGAAGATAGCGAATGGTGGACGACCGTTGGGATTGGAACAATGGGAATTGCATTGGGAATTGCGGGATTCTTTACTGGTGGAGCTACTTGGGCTGGATTACTGTTGTTAGGAGGAAGCGTTGCATTAGGTAGTTACGATCTGTACAGAACTAGCAAGCAATACGAATTTGAAAAAAGTGCCAGTAATACCGCTTTAGATGCTGCCCATGAATTGAGCGCAATAGAACCAAGCTTGTTAGGATTGGTTTTAAGTATCATTGGTCTAGGCATTGATGTTGGAGCTCTGAGCAAAATGGTTACGCTTGGAGCAAAAGCGCTTAAAGCTGGTTCAATGAGTACAGAAGCCTTTCTGGTTTTGGAGTTGCAAAAAACCTTTGCGAACTTAACAGATTTAAATAAAATCGATGAGACTGCAAAGGAAATGTATTTAATATTAGGAAAAGCAAACATACCAAATAAACTTTCACAGAAGAATTTCATTATAAAAGTAAGAGAAATTGTTCTAGAGTCGAGAGAGATGACCACTCATAATGATGCTTTACTTCTCTTAATGAAAGGAACTCAACTGGAAAAAGTGGCTAAAAACCTATTGGAAGGACATATTGGTTTTGGACTGAAAAAGATATATGCACATGATCCTAAAGTGGCGGAAAAATTGATTAAGCATTTTAGTAAAAACTTGTACGTATTTGAACGATTCTGCTTAGAAGCCGCTATCGATAAAAATTTCGTTGATATCCTTGGTGATTTAAATAAATTATTGGGTTCAAATTGGAAGATTTATAATAAAACTATGAAATACCTTGGCTCGGTTGCGAGAGCAGATGGAATCAGGGGGCTGAATGATGCGATTAGCAGTCTAAAGGCGCTTGAAAAAACCACTCCTGAACTCGTCTCACAAATTCTTGTGCACCCGAAATTGAGGAAAGTTTTTTATGGACTGGAAGACCCCGAGGAAATAGTTGTGCTTTGGAAACAATTCAAAAAGGAAAAACCACAATCTACTTTTACTGAGTTTGTTCTCAACTCTACTAAACAACTGAATAAAGGGACCGCTGAGTTGAGAAGAGGATTTATAGATGCTGATAAATGGATGACGCAACTTAAAAATTTTCATGCGCATCATATTATTCCAAGAAAATTGAAAAAAGAATATGAACAATTCCTTAAGGATATAGGGTTTAATATGGAGGACGGAGCTATGAATGGAATAATGATTCCACCAAACAAAACAACTTTAGACATTGCGGTCAATAAAGCAATAACAGACGGTAAGCCAAATCTTGCTAAGCAAATTATCGAAGAATTTGAAAATAGTGCGTATCATTATGGCAGTCATCCGGATTATACTATAATGATAGAAAAAAAATTAGAGGAAATAAAAAAATTGTTTATTGAAAATAAAATATCTCCCGAAGAAGCTTTAGAAGAAGTTGTAGAAATTACTGAAAAAGCAAGGGCAACAATTAAAAGTGGGCAAAATGTTCCGATTAACAGCATTAAATTTTAAACTATGAAAAAGTACTATAGACTATTTATTAAAGTTGGTGAAAAGTTTGCTTATGTAGAAAATCTTGATTTATCTGAAAAAGATAGATGTAAATTACTTGTCGGAGAAAAAATTGACGAACTTTCTTTAGAAACTGAAGTCAAAAGAGTATCAGGTCCATTTCCTGATTTAATGGGGAGCTCTTATAGTCAACCTCTAGTTTCTGACAAACTCAAAGAAATCTTATTGCAATTTATACCGAATACACAAATTCAATTCCTGCCTGTCAAAGTACATAAAAAAACGTATTGGCTATTAAATGTTTTAAACAATTTGAGTTGTTTTGATTGGGATCGGTCAGTTTATACAACATACAGCTCAGGTGTTCTTAGGAAGGTCAAAAAAGGGGTGCTCAAGTCAGAGTTATTGGATGGAATTGACATTTTCAGAGTAGAAGAAAAACCGATTGACATATTTATCAGTGAAAAGCTTAAAACAGCTTTAGAGGAAAACAATATTACAGGAATAAGCATTGTTGAAAATGACAATTGGGACCAAACCTGGGATGATTAATGTTGTTACTTTTAAAACAAAGAAAAAAACTATGAAAAATTACTACAGATTAGTGCCTTGGACTGATGAAAAAGGGATTACAATAGACGAAATTACGGGCATAGAATCGTTCAAAGATACGTATTATGATGGTAAGTTAATATCTTTAAAAGAAACTCCATTCATACATTTTGAAAATTTAAAGAAGCAGCCATTAGATTTTTTGACTGACTATGGTTTTAGACCTATTGTATCTCTAAAAATGAAACAAATTTTAGAGGATCAAAAAGATGATTTTCCTTATTTACAATTTATTCCCCTTAAATCAAAACTTAAAAAAGAGTATTTTTTTCTTCAGATTTTGGAGAATATACATTGTTTTGACTGGGAAAAGTCAGAATACACCCGCCATCCTGAATTTTTGGGTTTAGAAAATATCCCTGATAAAGTTTCTAAGCTTGTTATGCATCATGAAAAAATTGGAACACGAAATATTTTTAGAATGGCAGAAAAATCTACTAAAATATTTGTGAGTGATTCATTAGCAAATATATTAACCGCCAATAATATTACTGGGATGCGCATCACCAAATCACCAAATCTAGATAGATTGTATGACGCGGAATAAGCGTACCATATGTAATCAATATAATGATCTAGATATTGAATAATCGAAATAAGGATTTAAGCTATTCAAAATTCCTTTTCAATCTATTGAATTTTCAGTGTTTTTTTTCTGTAGTAGATTAATACATATTTAAGTTTTTTAACTTATTTTTTTGTACGTAGTTCTACGCATATTTAAGTTAAAATATACCCCAATAATATCAAGATGTTTCTATTTAAGTATTGATTATCAAATAAATATGTGTAATGTCGTTTGATTCGTTATGTTTAAAAAAAATATTTTGTTTTTTACTTGCTTACATTTATCCAAATAAAAATTAGCACCAAATTCTAACTACATGACAAAAAAATAAACAATTGATTGTCAGTAAATTACCTTTGGAAACATCTGTTTAAAACCTTGAAAATCAGTATATTAGATGATGTTACCACACAATCATTTAAGCCCGATTTCCAA
>VEQH01000021.1 GCA_018883325.1 Flavobacteriales bacterium
CCTATCGAAAACTTGCCTTAAAGTATCACCCCGATAGAAATCAGGACGACCCGTCAGCTGAAGAAAAATTTAAAGAAGCGGCAGAGGCTTATGAAGTTCTTAGCAATGCGGAAAAGCGGTCAACCTACGATCGTTTTGGTCATGCGGGAATGGGACAGGGAGGTTTCAGTGGCGGTGGAATGAATATGGATGATATCTTTTCACAGTTTGGGGATATTTTCGGTAGTGCGTTTGGTGGCGGTAGTTTTGGTGGCGGTGGTTCGGGTGGAAGTTGGTAATTTTCTATCAGCTAAACATTAATCTGAATCGGAAGAAAGTTATTAGTTGACTAATAATTAGTTGGTAATCAGTACCAATAAAATTCAAAAAGAAATTTAAAATCAATTAGCTTTTTTAATAGTTAAATTTTACTACTTTTGTGCGGGGTAAGTCTCTTACGACCAGCTCCCTCTTAATCCTCCAGGACGGGAACGTAGCAAAGGCAAGAGGTTGTAGCGGTGCGATAAGAGTAGCTTACCCTTCTTTTTTTTATCTGGTTCCAGAGAAAAATATTCAAAATTTATTTTATTGGTTGATTGAGGATGAGGTTGTAATATTACTTCATTGATGCAAAACAGGACAATGCAAAATGTTGGGGTTTGTGGCATACATCTGCATCAATCTGTATAGGAAAATGACATATTTCGACCCCCTTTAAATTGAGCTCTGAATACTTTGAATTTAGTATTTAAAGCTCACTTTTGAAATCTAAGGCAAATAATCTTATTGAAGCTTAACTTCTTAATGGTAAAAACTAACCATTAAGGCATTAAGAAAATTAAGGGAAACTAAAAAACTCAATCACTGAATCACGTTGATAAAAAACTTCTTGGAAATCATTTACTAAACAAGAGTAAAATTCTCATTGAACAAACAATCACTTTGGAATTTAAGTCTGCATTAATAATAGAAATCATTTTTTAGCCATTTATTCAATTATCAATTTCTTAAACACACAAAAAAAGGAAGCAGTTTCCTGCTTCCTTAACTGTAATCGCTTAGGTTGATTTTATAGTTTTACAAAGCGAATCGTTTGTCCTTTTGCAGTATGAATTAAGTAAACCCCTGGAACAAAATTTTCTGTTTCAATTTGATTTTGACCTGCTGTCAATTCAACTTGCATCAATTCTTCACCTAAAAGGTTTACAATTGAAATTCGAGTGTTTGAAGTTGATGATATGTTTAAATTATCTCTCGTTGGATTTGGTGAAACAGTTATGGTTTCAAGTCCTAAATCTTCTAAACCAACAACGGAAACAGTCAAACAGTTTGATAATTCTGTACATCCATTGATTGTAAATTCAACAGCATAATCACCTGAAACAGTTGGAGTAAAAGTTTGTGAATTTGCGCTAGCAACATCCTGTTCTGTACTACAATTTACCCATTGGTAAGTTCCACCAGTTGCAGTTGTTGAAAGTGTGTTTCCACTCAACGTGATTGTCGGTGTGACAGCAGTAATTGTTAAATTCAAAGTGATAACTGAATCACAACCAGCAGCATTAGTTAGCGTGAAAGTTGGTGTGTTTGTACTTGTAGAATACGTGTTTCCATCTAGCCAAACAATTGGATCACAACTACTAATCGTAGCCGTGCTTGCGCTTGAGTTTTTAATTGTTAAGTTCAAAGTTACCAATGAATCACAACCTGAAACGTTTGTTAAAGTGTGTGTTGGAGTACTTGTGCTTGCAGTGTAAGTTACGCCATCAATCCAAGTGTATGAATCACAAGCTGAAATAGTTGCAGTTCCTGTGTTTGGTGTTCCAAAAGTTAAGTTTAAAGTAACAACTGAATCGCAACCATGTACAGATTGAAGTGTGAAAGTAGCTGTGGAATTGTTGGAAGTATAAGTGATTCCGTCAATCCAAGTATAAGTTCCACAAGCTGTAACGTTTGCTGTTCCTGTTTGGTCATTGAAAATTGTCAAATTCAAAGTAACGACTGAGTCACATCCTACTGCATTTGTTAAAGTGAAAGTCGGTGTGTTTGTGCTTGAAGTATAAGTCACGCCATTAATCCAAGTGAATGAATTACAAGCGGATTCAATTGCCGTACCTGTGTTTGCATTTAAAATGGTTAAATGTAAAGTAACTACAGAGTCACAACCTGCTGCGTTTGTTAATGTAAAAGTTGGAGTGTTTGTGCTTGTAGTATAAGTTACGCCATTAATCCAAGTGTAAGAAGTACATTCTGTTACAGTTGCTATTCCTGTAGAAGCTTGATTAATCGTTAAATTTAAGGTGACAACACTATCACAACCAGCGCTATTTGTAAGTGAAAATGTTGCACTATTATTACTTGAAGTATAAGTTACACCATTAATCCATGTGAAAGAACCACAAGCGGTATGCGTTGCAATTCCTGTGTTTGATTGTTTAACCGTTACAGCAATTGGAGTTCTTGTAGAAGCACAAATTCCACTTCCATTTTGTGCGTAGAAAGTTGTGTTGTTGGACAAAACGTTCGTTGTATAGCTATTTCCAGTTCCAAGTAGTGTTCCTCCAGTTGCAGCACTGTACCAAGAAATTGCGTTCGTATTGTTTACTGAAAGTGTTGTTGTATTTCCGCTACAAATTGTTTGATTTTGAGTAGGAGTTGAATTTACAGGCGCTGTAGCTTGCGTTGTTGTGGTTGTAATGTTAAAATCAACATTGTTTGTACAACCGTTTCCTCCGTCTACAACTGCGGTATAGATTGTCGCACTTGAAATTGGAGCAGTTGTTAATGTTAACGTTTCAGTTGCTACAATTGAGAAACCTGTTGTCCATCTGACTGCTGTTAACGGGGCAGGAGTAGTGATCTCTAAAACAGCAGAAGTACCTTGACAAACGGTAACATTTGTCGGAGAAACTGCTGTAACGTTGTATTTGTATTTTACGGTAACAGTTACCGGAACACGTGTTGAGCTTCCTCCACATGCGTTTGAACTTTCAACATAATAAGTGTATTGATCTTGAACACCGATAGCAGATGGATTCGTGAGAACAGGTGTTGTATAATTTGCTCCAGTCTGTAGAAGTGTTCCGCCGGTTGCAGCATCGTACCAACGAATGGTATTTCCAGGGCTACTTGTCAAAAGCGTTATGGATTCATTTCCACACAAGGTAAAGACACTCGTTAAAATAGTCGGCGGGTTGGGTGCCGTTGAAGAAGTAACATTCACTTGAATGGCTGTTCGGTTAGATTCTCCACAACCTGGTGAATCCGCAGCGGCATAAAAAGTTGTTGTGGAACTTAATGGACCGGTGTTGAAAGTGTTTCCAGTTCCTAAAACTGATCCTGCTGTTGGCGCATTGTACCACACAATATTTCCATTTGTCGTTGTTGCTGATAATGTTGTTGAATTTCCTGAGCAGATAGATTGATTTGAATTAGAAGTTGTATTTGTAGGTTGAACCGCTGAATTATTGACGTTTACTCTTACTTTCGCTCGTGGATACGATTTTTGTTTACATCCTCCAGCGTATGTGGCTTCGACATAATATGTTGTGGTTGTATTTAATGTTGGAGTAATAAAATTATTACCTGTATGTACAGCAGTTCCTCCAAATGGAGTAGTGAACCAACTGTAAGAAATAGCTCCAGACGGCAGATTAGAACTTATTGAACCTGAAAAAAAGTTACAAGAGTTTACTGCGCTCGTGTTTGGGCTAACATTGGTTTGATCACAAGTTAGTTTTGAAAAATCAGATGGATCTAAAGCACGACTGTAATAGAAAACATCTGAAATTTTACCATTCAAATAATAATTTGGGTCGGAGAAATGACCAATTCTAAATGATTTATTAGTTGGACTGTAATAAACAGCTTGCGAAGCGGAAAAATTTACATCTACTTCAACGCCATCAACGTGCAAAGCCATATAGCCACCTCCTTTTTTTAAGGTGATTTGATGCCATTGGTCGTTTAACCACGCTGTTGGATTAGGAATAGTGTAGTTGATAACATAAAACTGATTGGCGTTGTAACGCTGTCCCGCTTGAATGTAATAAGTTGTTCCACTCTTTCTGAAACGAAGAAACAAATCGTTGTTCCCAAGCGAAGCAATGTATTGGTATTCATTCACATAAGGCGTTGATAAAGCAACCCATGCTCCCAAGGAATAATCAAAAGAATTGGGTTCGAAACTTGATGGATTTGAAGAGTAATCGTAAACTGGTTGAGTGGTACCTCCATTTAAAAGCAAAGCACCGTTTCCGTTATTATTGGCTCCATTTCTTCCTGCAACAAAAGAAAGAGCATTGGTACTGTTTGGCGTTAAATGGTAATTATTGCTTGCTAAATTTTCAATTAAACCATTCGGTGAACCGTCGTTAACAATGTCTCCTTGCCGAAGTGGATAATAAACAATCAATCCATTGTTGGAGATTTGTGCCCTAAGCGTGCTACTAAAAGCAGCAACAAAAAGTAGGAAAATTAGTAATTGATTTTTTTTCATAGGATTTGACTTTTTAATGATTGTTTTCAAAAGTATTTGAATGGTTTTGGATATTTAATTTTCTTTTAGCAACAGCCAATTTGGTTTAGCAATGGACAAAAAAGCACAAAAAAAGCCGAAAACTATTTTGCTTTCGGCTTCATTTAAGTAGTGGTTAAAAGTTATTCTACAATAAATTTTTGGGTTGCTTTCATACCGTCTGAATTCAAGACATTAACAAAGTAAACTCCAGAATTGAAATTCATTGTTGAAATTGAAACTGTTTCAGAATCATTTGAAAAAGATGAAATTGTTTTTCCTGAAATATCTAAAACTTCAATTTGTGAATCGATATTTAGGTTTGATAATTGAATGAAATCCTTCGCAGGGTTTGGAAATACCGAAAAACTTTTAGTTGTTAAGTCATTTATTGAAACAGATTGATCCGAAAGCGCAATAATTTCACTACTCGATAAAACACGATCATACATTAGGAATTCATCGATGGCGAAGTCTCCATAGTGTGCACCACCTGGTGATTGACCTATTTGTAATCTTGTGTTTGCATAGCTAGGAGTATTTAATGCAAGTGTTGTTGATCCATGTAAAACTCCATCGATGTAAACGCTGTTAGTATTTCCATTTTCTTCATGAGTAAATACCAAGTGGTGCCAATCTGAATTATAACTATAGTTCATTTCCGATTCAGTGAAAACAGCCATTTCAACTTTAGTTATAAACAATTTATTATTATCGAATGCCATTGCTGTCGAATATACATTCGGATTAATTTCGTCCCCATTAAATCCTCTAATATTAAATAAACTAGCAGTTGTGTTCGTATTCAATTTAAACCAAAAAGATACGGTAAAACTTTCATTTCCAGAGGGGAATCCTTCAATAAAATTTTCACTTCTTAATTTGTTGCTCGCTGTAGAAACTTCAAAGGCATTGTTCGCTTCGCCTGAAAATCCATTGGTGTAGTTTGGTGCGGTCGCCGTCAAAATTGACCCTTGTGAACCAACCAAGCTATTATCGAAACTGAAATACTCAACAAGTCCTGTTGTCGGATAAATTTGAGCGTTAAAATTGGCTAATCCTAAGCCAAAAATTGCAATTGAAAGTAAAGTTTTTTTCATGAGTTGATTTTTTTAATTCAAGCGAATTTAAATGCCTGAAAGTTCAATCTTAGTATAATTTTTAGCAACAGCCAATTAAGTTTAGCAATGGACTTTTTTCGTCGTTTTTGACCAGAAAACTGCTTAAATTATACCCAAAACAGTTGTTTTTTGGCTGATTCAGAACACGTGAAAAGCAAGCGGTTTTTTCGGTATCAATATTTTTTACAACTTTTACAAAAATTTTAAGCCTTGATTTACTTGAATTGCAAGACAAATTATCTTAAAAGACCCTACACAGTTTTTTTTCAACTGTGTATTTTCTTCTGTCTCCTTTTTCAATCAAAGGCTGTTTTTGGACAATATCCCAATTACTTTCTTTACAATGACGAAAAAGGACTTCCTTCCAATGAAATTTACAGCATCATTCAAGATAACAAAGGTTTTATTTGGATTGGTGGTGACGCTGGACTTTTTCGTTTTAATGGAATTCGCTATCAATCGTTTAAGTCTTTAAAACAAAAATCACGTTCGCTAACAGGTTTAACTATTTCTGTTTCGGGAAAGCTCTATTGCTATAATTTTATTGGACAAATCTTTGTTCAGGAAGGCGATTCGTTGAATTTTTTGAATCGAGAATTTCAAACAATAAGCAACATTTCCACTGATAAAATCGGAAATATTTATGTTTCTTATGCTGAAGGTGTGTCTGTTTATAATGAACAAAATAAGCGGTGGAAAGATATCTTGAAATATAAAAATAATCGCTATTTGGGGGCTTTTGATTTTGGAGCTAAATGTATAGCAACTAAAGCAGAAAGTGGTTTATATTACATTGACAAATACGGTGTAAATGTCAAAATTGGAAACTCCTCTAAAATAGTTAAGACTACTACATTCAAGCAAAACTTTCCCGGTGGATTTTTACTTGAGAAGTTTAAAAATGAATTTTTAATTTTTTCAATTGATAAAGGTCTTTTCTTCCGATTTGCAAATAATAGATTACAAAAAATTTCAAATCCAAATTTATTAAAGGTTTTGCAAGGTAGAAAGTTGACGAGGATTAAATTCATGAAAGACAATAAATTATGGATTTGTACTTATACGGGAATTATTGATTATGATTTTAAAACCGATAAAGCCGACGTTTTTTATCCAGAAATGAGCTTCAGTGATTGTATGATCGACTCAGAAGGAAATTATTGGTTCAGTACGCTTCAATCAGGATTGTTGCGAGTTACTAATCTCAAACAATTGGTTTGGAATAAAGAGTTTGCAATTGAAGACAATGATCGAATTTCTAAATTAACTTTTGATGGAAAAAACATCTTTTTTTCTAATGTCATTGGTACAGTTGGTAAACTAAACACCAAAAATTTCAAGATTGATTTTTTCCAGACGCCTTACAAAGCAGATATTCAAAGTCTCGATGTCGATTCAAAAGAGAAAAAAGTCATTTTTAGTATCAATAACCTCCTTTTTGAAATCAAGGAAAACAAACTGAAGCAAACTCAAATTGTATTTCCAGCTACAAAAACTTTTTGCAGAGCAGAAAATGATATTTTTCTAGGTTCTTCATCCATTTTAGGACAAATCATCGGAGGAAAAGCAACCGAATTAATGCGAGCTTGGGTACGTGCAATTTTATACGATAAAAAATTCCACAATTTATGGGTTGCTTGTAACAATGGCTTGTATCTCTTTAAAAAGATTGATTCAAAATGGGTTTTAAAACGCACTTTTCTTAAAGATAATCAAATCTTGTCCATATCACTTGATAAAAAGTCAGGTCGGATTTACGGACTAAGTTTTGAAGGAGTGATTTATAAAGTCACCGCGAAAAATGCGTCCATTTTAACCCAACTCCCAACTAATTTGCAAGTAAAAAAGCTTACATTCAATAGGCATAACATTTATGTTGCGACCACAAAAGGTGTGTATTCCTACGATTTAAAATACAAGAAAGGACGTTTTTACAACAAATACGACGGAATTGCCTCGAATAGTATCAATGATGTTTACGTTGTAGATGAATATTTGTGGCTCGCAACAGGTAAAGGATTACAACAGTTTCCAATTCATTCTTCGCCCAGAAAACCAAAAGCTAAAATCTTTATTTCAAAGGTCAATGTAGGAGAAGAAAATATTACCAACTTTCAGAAAATTGTAATGAATTACGAACAATCACTCGAAATTTACCCCGAAGTTGTTTCTTTTTCGAGTAATGGAAATTTCAAGTTGGCCTATAAGATGAATGACGGTGAATGGAACAAGTTTCCGGGTTCAATTGGTGTGATTTCTATACCAAATTTTCCCTCAGGAAATTTCAAAATTGAAGTTGCTGCCTTTGATTATTTGGGTCGAAAGTCTGAAAATTCAGTATTCTTTTCTGGAAGAGTTTATCCTCCAATTTGGGAAAGAACTTGGTTTTATGCGCTTTCAGCTGTATTGTTTGTTTTATTGGTTTTAGGTATTAGCCGCTACATCATTCACAATATTAGAAAAAAAGCCTTGCTTGAAACGGAATTATCCAATTTGAAATTAACGGCAATCAAAGCGCAAATGAACCCACATTTTATTTTCAATTCCTTAAATTCAATTCAAGATTTGATTTTAAAAGGAGATGTTGAAAATTCGTATTCCTACATTATCACTTTTTCCAATTTGGTACGAAAAACATTGGAATATTCAGGGAAAAATTTAGTTGATTTTGAGCAAGAAGTTGAGCTTTTAAAATTGTATTTGGCGCTCGAAAATTTGCGTTTTAAAAATGAATTACAAACGGAATTAATTGTTCCTGAAATTGAAAATGTATCAATTCCACCTATGCTGATTCAACCTTTTATTGAAAATGCGCTGATTCATGGTTTGTTGCACAAAGAAGGAGTGAAAAAGCTAAAAATTGAGTTTCAGTTGAAGGACCAATTAATTTGTATAATTGAAGACAATGGAGTAGGGCGTGAGCAATCAAAAATCATTAAAAATCGAAGAGGTGTCAATCATGCTTCTTTTTCTGGAGATGCCATTCAAAAACGCTTTGAAATTTTGAATAAATCCTCTCAATTTAAGTATGGATTTAAGTATGAAGATTTAACAGAAAACAATCAAGTTACAGGTACAAGAGTGACCATTATTATTCCTTTTAAACCGCTGTTTTAGTCCATTCGTGAATCAATTTGGCTATTCATGAAAAATAATAAGTCTAAAAAAGTTTTTTGAGTTAATTTGGCTTACCTAAAACTACTCATGGATTCGAACATAAAAACAATTATAGTTGATGATGAAGAAAGTGCGAGAGATGTAATTAAGAATCTCTTGGTCCGTTTTTGTCCCGATATTGAAATCGTTGCGATTTGTAAAAGTGTTCCTGAAGCGGTAGAATCCATCAAAATAAATCAACCACAATTGGTGTTTTTAGATATTGAAATGCCCAATTATGCAGGGTTTGAAATATTAAATTTCTTTGAGGAAGTAAATTTTGAAATCGTTTTTATTACCGCCTATGAGCAATACGCAATAAAGGCTTTTGAAATATCAGCCATTGATTATTTGCTAAAACCTGTGGAAATAGATCGCTTGAAAAAGGCGGTTGAAAAGGTGAAATTGCAAGTTAATTCCAAAATCCAAAAAGAGCGTTTAGAAGTTTTATCAGAAGCAATAACGTCAAAGAAAATCAAAAATTTAGTGATTCAAGATAAAGGTGAACAGATTGTTTGTCCGTTGGACGAAGTCATTGCTTTTGAAGCACTTGAATCTTATTGCACAGTGCATACAAATACGAGAAAGTATGTTCAAAGCAAAAATCTAAAGCATTTTGAAATGTTGTTAGACGAAAATCCAGAATTTATAAGAGTTCACAAATCGTGGATTATCAACACAAAACACATTGTCAAATATTCTAAGTCGGACTTATCAATTATTTTGAATAACGACGTTGTGGCAAGGATTTCGAAGTATAAAAAACAAGAATTTGAAGAGATTTTAGCCTATTTGTAAGCTTAAAACTTCAGTGATTTCAAGTCTATTTTTACATCAATTTTAGTCACTTTTTTATCGTTGATGAGTTGCAAGCGTACCTTTTGTTCCTTCGGGAGAATGCTCACAACTCCATAGTGGTTTTCCATCACAGGACCACCAATTCGATTGGAATTTGGAGTTGCAAAGTCCCACGATTGCGTTAGTCCGCTTGAGGTCAAATCATAAATAGGGTAGGTTTGTGGGTTGAATAATTTCGATAACTCACCGTAATGAACATCACCTGAAATAAAAATTACGCCATTTGCTTTTGTTTTTGCAATTACTTCTAGCATACGCTCACGTTCGTAAGGGAAATTTGCCCACGCTTCATAACCATTAAATGAAATCCCGAATTGCGTGGAAGAACCAATGATTCGAACATCTGCTTTTTTTCTCAGTTCACTTGTCAACCAATACCATTGTTCGTTGCCGAGAAGTGTTGAGTCTTCCTCAAAAATTGGAGTATAATCCAATTGATGACGAAAAATAGTGTCAAAACTGTAAGTTGAATCGTAATGTTTGAGGTCGCTTCGGAAAGTTCTACAGTCCAATAAAATGATTTGTACGATCATTTTTTCATGTTCAATCATATACGAAGTGTAGATTCCTTCGTGATTTCGACGTTCTGATTTTTTAGGCTCTTCAAAGAAATCTAAGAATAACGCTTTTGATTCTTGTTTTTTGGGGTAGTATTTTCCAGCATCATTTTCACCGTAATCGTGATCGTCCCACGTGGCTAGAATAGTTGTTTTTTTCTTGAGTGCTTTAAAGTTCTTGTTCTTTCCAAGTTTTTTGTATTTGGATTCGAGCACTTTCATATCTCTTGTGTCACCGTAGATATTGTCGCCCAAGTAAATGAAATAATCAGGTTTAGTTTTGGCAATATCTTTTAGAATGGATAAAGGTTTGTCTTGATGTCCACAAGAACCAAAAGCGATGCGTAATTCTTGACTTTCGACAAAAAATCCAGTTAAAAGCATGAAAATTAAAGCACCAAATCGCACTGAAAAAATTTTTTCAAGGTTAATAAAAAACGCTCAATTAAAGTTCGTTACTAAAATTAAGAAATTAACAGGTTTTGAAGATGCGCACGTTTCAATTTTTTCTAAATTTAGAGTCTGTTTAAATTTTATAAAACGAATTCAAAACCAAAAAGAAACATAACAAAAGATTATATAAATTTTAATCAGGCTCTTATAATCTAAACCTAATTTTTAAGAAAATGGAAACTGAAAAAAGATACGAATCATTGATGGAGTTTTACCCTTATTACTTGACAGAACACGCAAATTTAACCAATCGCATATTGCATTTTTGTGGAACAGGAATCGTGATTGCTCTTTTGATTTCTGGAATTTTGCTTGAAAAATACAAGCTTCTTTTCTTTATGCCGCTTGCAGGTTACGGCTTTGCTTGGGTTGGACACTTTATGATTGAGAAAAATAAACCGGCAACATTCAAATATCCATTTTACAGCCTAGCTTCAGATTTCATTATGTTTTGGCATATTCTCACTTTTCAGATTAATGGTAAATTGAAAGCTGCACAAGCGAAGTTTGTTAAGTGAATCAATTTAAATTAGTTAAGTCTGAGGATTAATAATTAGAAAAGAATGCTATTATGGAAAAATAAACTAATTTTAATAAATACTACTGCTTCTTTTTAATCAATACAAAAAACAATCATCAAAATGGGAACACAGAACTTTAAAACGGGGCTTCTTTTAGTTATGTTATTGCTTCTTTGTAGATTTAATCATGCACAAAATATTCAATTCAACTACACAAATGGTTCTAGTGTGAGTTACAATTTGGAAGATGTGCGAAAAATTACTTTTGATGCTGACGTAATGAATTTGTTTTTGTGGGACGGAAGTGTTTTTTCTTGGAATGTAAATACAATTGACAATTTCAATTATGAAGAGTCATATTCAAATATTCAAGAATTGTTGAACAATGCGAATGCTTGGAATCTAAATGTTTGTCCGAACCCAACAAATTCAATTTTGAATATTAATTTCAATTTGCCAAAAGCGGATGAAGTTTTAATCGGTTTATATGATATAGATGGAAAACCAATCTTGGAAAAAGACTTTGGGAATAAAGTAGCTGGAGAATATCAAGAAATTCTAGACTTAACCAATATTCCTAATGGAACATACATTTGTCGTATTTCTGGCACCCGAAACATAATAACTAAAAAAGTAATTAAACATTAAAAGGATAGTATGAAAACAAGAATTATGTTATTAATGTTGCTTTTTATGAGTTCGAAGGCACTAAAAGCGCAAACTATAATGAACATTTACCAAAATAATGGTACTGTAGTTCAAATCCCCGTGAATTCAATAGATAGTATTACTTATTCAGTTTTAAATATTGGGAATTTAGCAACACTAACAACATTGCCAATTACTAACCTAACAAGTAACACAGCATCATCAGGAGGTAACATTACCAATGATGGTGGAACCCCAATAACCCAAAGAGGGGTAGTTTGGAGTACATCCCCGAACCCAACAACTGCTGATAGTTTTACTATTGAGGGAAATGGTACAGGAAGTTTTTCAAGTCAAGTAACTGGGCTTTCTGAAAACATCACTTATTATCTACGTGCTTATGCCACTAATAGTGACGGTACTGCCTATGGTAATGAATTAAGTTTCAATTTAATTATAAGCAACCCGGGAACTGGAGTAACTTTTGATGGTTATACTTACTCAAGTATTGTTTTAGGCAACGGACAAGAATGGATGGCTGAGAATTTAAGAACTACAATTTACGCAAATGGAGACCCTATACCTAACATAGCTGACTCAAATCAATGGTATAATTTAACAACTGATGCATGGTGTCATTACAATAATGACAGCCAATATGAGTATCCTTATGGTAAATTATATAACTGGAATGCTGTAAATGACTCACGCAATGTGTGCCCAATAGGATGGCATGTGCCTACTTATGCAGAATGGTGTTTTTTCATTAACTATTTAGACCCAACAGCAAATGGTGGCAATAATACAGTTGGTGGTAGTAATGAAAATACTGCTGGAGGGAAAATGAAAAGTATTGGAACACAACATTGGTTGTACCCAAATACAGGTGCAACTAATGAAAGTGGATTTTCTGGTCTTCCTGGTGGAGGACGCTATCATGAAGGTCAATTTAGCACAATGGGTAATGCTGGTCATTGGTGGAGTTCTACGGAGGTTAGTTCTTACCTAGCCTCAACCTGCGCACTTGTATACGATGTTAGTGATGTATTTAATGCTGACTTCGATGTTAGGTTAGGGCTTTCTGTTCGTTGTTTGAAGGACTAATAAAATTGATTAATATTTGTTAGGACATAGATTACTTTTTAAAAAACCGATTTGGATGTATAGAGCCTGTTTAAATTTTATAAAACGAATTTGTTGTAGAGTATTTTTGAGTAAGAAAAGGCGGATGTTGCAGTCATAATGGAATAATTCTGACGAAAAAATCCAACGAATTCGGAACCAAAAAGAATAATAACAAAGAAATTAGATGAATTTTAAACATGCACATAATCTAGTTGGCTTTATTTAAATGGAAATCCTAAGTATTCAAATTCAAAAACGAATGCTTTAAATAATCTTCTAAATAGCTGTTTTTTAGCTTCAAAAACTGTACTAATTTTAGTTTTCAACAACGACAAATTATGGCTATTAATTGACGTAATTTTATACTCCAATTTTGAAAAAGCATGTACCTCATATTTGATACCGAAACTACAGGTTTACCAAGGAATTTTAACGCTCCAATTACCGACACAAGCAATTGGCCGCGAGTGATTCAGTTGGCTTGGCAGTTACACGATGATTTAGGAAACGTAATTGAACACAAGGATTTTTTGATTAAACCAAAAGATTTCACAATTCCTTTCGATGCGGAACGAGTGCATGGTATTTCAACTGAATTGGCAAAGCAAGGTGGAGAAGAGTTAGAAGACGTGCTTTTCTTGTTCAAAAAAGTACTTCAAAAAGCAAAATTCATCGTTGGTCACAACTTGAAATTTGACGTTAATGTAATGGGTTGTGAGTTTGTCAGAGCGGGAGAAGAATCACCATTAGAGAAAATGCCAGTTTTAGATACGTGTACCGAAGAATCGGCTAAGTTGCTCGCTTTAATTGAGTTTTTTAAAAATGGTGACAAAGGCAGAACGAAAACCGACAAATACGACAAACCGATTCTACTCAATGGTCAACCTGAAATCGAAAGTCAATTTTTCAAAAGTTTTCCAGCGCCAAAAGCAATTTTAGATTTACAAACGAATTATCAAGATTGGGGACAAGTTTCGGTTGAAAATCGTTTGGCGATTTATCAAGAAATGCGCAAACAAAAATTCCCAACTTTAGGTGAGTTACACAGCGCATTATTTAATGAAACGTTTGCAGAAGCTCACAATGCAACAGCCGATGTGGAGGCAACAACTCGCTGTTTTTTGGAAATGTTGCGCAAAGAACATTATTCACTCGAAGAATTATTGCAACAGCCTGGTTATTTCGAGAATTTCAAAGAAAATAACCCACATCCAATCAAGCCAATTGGATTGGTTCATACGAATCTGAAAGAAGAAAGTGCGAAACTTAAAGAGGCGCACGAGCCGAAAGAAAAACAAATAAAAGTTGTAAGTGACGAACAATTAGTTGGACTTCAAAATTTACCTTTTGCTCACTTGCACAATCATTCGCAATATTCTATTTTACAGTCCACTTCGGAAATTAAGGCCCTTATAAATGCGACTGCAAAAATGGGAATGGAAGCAGTTGCGTTGACCGATACAGGAAATATGATGGCAGCTTTTCACTTTGAGAAAGCGGCAAGTGCCTATAATTCAAGTCTTAAAAAAGAACGTGCAGAAGCTGAAGAAAAAGGTGAAGCTTTTACAAAAAAAGAAATTTTACCCATTATCGGTTGTGAATTCAATGTTTGTAGAAATCTGAATGATAAAACACAAAAAGATAATGGTTATCAAATAGTTATACTTGCAAAAAACAAAGCAGGTTATCAAAACTTAATTAAGTTGGCTTCTATTGCCTACACAAAAGGAATGTACTACGTTCCACGCATTGACAAAGAAGCAATTGAACAATACAAAAATGACTTGATCGTATTATCAGGAAACTTGTACGGAGAAATTCCAAGTTTACTGCTGAACGTTGGTGAAACACAAGCTGAGGAAGCTCTTTTGTGGTGGAAAGCGCAGTTTGGAGAAGATTTTTACATTGAGTTAAGTCGTCACAATCTGGAAGTTGAAGACCGTGTAAATGCGACTTTGGTAAACTTGGCAAGAAAACACAATGTGAAAATTGTTGCTACAAATAATACCTTTTACATCAATCGGGAAGATGCAGAAGCACACGATGTTTTGCTGTGTGTAAAAGACAACGAATTGGTTGAAACGGAAAAGGGTAGAGGCCGAGGGTTTCGCTTTGGACTCGAAAATGATGAATATTATTTCAAGTCGAAGGATGAAATGATTGCTTTGTTTAGCGACTTACCTGAAGCGATTGAAAATGTTGCCGAAATAATTGGAAAATGTGAACATTATGCCTTAGCAAGAAACGTACTTTTACCTGCTTTTGATATTCCGGCTGAGTTTACAGATCCACAAGATGCTGAGGATGGCGGAAAAAGGGGTGAAAATAATTATTTACGTCATTTAACTTACGAAGGAGCAAAAAAACGCTATCCTGAAATTACGGACGGAATTCGTGAACGTATTGATTTTGAGTTGGCAACAGTTGAGAAAACAGGATATCCAGGTTACTTTTTGATTGTACAAGATTTTTGTCAAGCGGCGAGAGAAATGGGAGTTTCCGTCGGTCCAGGTCGTGGTTCGGCAGCAGGTTCTGTTGTTGCTTATTGCACTGGAATTACGAATGTTGACCCGATAAAATACGACCTACTCTTTGAGCGTTTCTTGAATCCAGATCGTATTTCGATGCCCGATATTGATATTGATTTCGATGATGAAGGTCGTGGTCGAGTGATAGATTATGTAATCAATAAATACGGCGCAAATCAAGTTGCACAAATCATAACTTATGGAACGATGGCAGCGAAATCATCCGTGAGAGATGCTGCGCGTGTTATGAATTTACCTTTGCCTGAAGCCGATCGCTTGGCGAAATTGTTGCCCGATATTTCACTGAAAAAATTGTTTTCATTCACCGAAGAACAATTGGTTGACAAACTACGTAATCAAGATGAAGTCAACAATGCAAATGAATTGCGTCGAATTGCACAAGGAACAGATTTACAAGCTAAAGTGCTGCAACGAGCAATGGCAATCGAAGGTTCTGTGCGAAATACAGGAATTCACGCTTGTGGAGTTATTATTACGCCTGATGATTTAACGAATTTCGTGCCCGTTGCAACAGCAAAGGATTCCGACATGGTTTGTACGCAATACGATAACTCGGTTGCAGAATCTGCTGGTTTGCTGAAAATGGACTTCTTGGGATTAAAAACTTTGACTTTAATCAAACATGCAGTTAAAAATGTCAAACAACGTCACGGAATCGACCTTGATCCTGATACTTTTCCAATCGATGACGAGAAAACGTATGAGCTTTTTCAACGTGGTGAAACAGTAGGGATTTTCCAATACGAATCTCCTGGAATGCAAAAGTATTTGAAGGATTTGAAGCCAACGAAATTCGCCGATTTGATTGCCATGAACGCCTTGTATCGTCCGGGACCGATTGAGTACATTCCTTCATTTATTAGAAGAAAACATGGAGAGGAAGAAATTGTATATGATCTAGCCGACTGTGAAGATAACTTGAAAGAAACGTACGGAATTACGGTTTACCAAGAGCAAGTTATGTTATTGTCGCAGCGATTGAGTGATTTTACAAAAGGTGATGCAGATACTTTGCGTAAGGCGATGGGGAAAAAAGACCGTCCGACCTTGGATAAAATGAAACCAATTTTCTTAGAAAGAGGAAAAGCCAAGGGACACGATGTTGCAAAATTGGAGAAAATTTGGAAAGACTGGGAAGCATTTGCATCTTACGCTTTCAATAAATCTCACTCGACTTGTTATGCTTGGGTTGCCTATCAAACTGCTTATCTGAAAGCGAATTATCCAGCTGAATACATGGCTTCTGTGTTGAGTAACAACATGAACGACATCAAGCAAGTTTCCTTTTTCATGGAAGAATGTAAGCGAATGGGTGTGGAGGTTTTGAGTCCAGATATTAATGAATCGGAATATGCTTTCACTGTAAATAAAGAAGGCGCGATTCGCTTTGGTTTAGGAGCAATTAAAGGTTTGGGAAGTGCGCCGATTGAAGCCATTGTTGATGAGCGAAAAAAAGGAAATTTCAAATCAATTTTTGACCTTACAAAACGCATCAACCTTAGAATTTGCAACAAACGCGCTTTTGAAAGTTTGGCTTATGCAGGAGGTTTTGACTCCTTTCAAAATGTACATCGTGCACAATATTTTGCGATGGATGCCAACAACAGAACTTTTTTAGAAAACGCTGTGAAATACGGCGCAAGTTTTCAAGAATCGCAATCGTCGGCACAAGCTTCGATGTTTGGCGAATCAACAGGGACAACAATGCCTGAGCCACAAATACCAAAATGCGACGAATGGTCTGCAATTTACAAACTCAACCGCGAAAAAGAAGTTGTTGGAATCTTTATTTCAGGTCATCCATTAGATGAATTTAAAGTGGAAATCGATTCGTTTTGTAAAGGTTCTGTGGCAGTTCTCAATGATTTGAAACCGCACCTCAATCAAAGTTTTACAATAGCGGCAGTTGTTTCAGCAAGTGAACAACGTTTCACCAAAAAAGGCGATCCATTCTCAACATTGACGCTTGAAGATTACTCAGACAGTTCACGCTTATTTTTATTCAGTGAAAATCATTTGCGTTTCAAACATTTTGCAGAGCCAGGAACTTTTGTTGTAATCACAGGAAGAGTAGAAATCCCAAGACATCGGCAAGAACCAGAATTTGTGATTGGTACCATTGAGTTATTGCAAGAATTACGCGATAAAAAAGCAAAAGCGGTAAACATCCGTATTTCAAACAGCGAATTGTCTTTCCTGTTGATTGAAGCAATAAATGAAGTTATCAATGAAAATATTGGAAATGTAAATTTGAAGTTTATCGTTTACGATAGCATTGAAGGATTTGAAATTGAAATGCCTTCGCGTTCAGTAAAAGTGAAACCTAGCAATGATTTATTTAAGAAACTTGCGAAATTAGGAGTTGAATTTAGCTTGAATTAAACTATCTTTCCGTTTAATTTTGGTCTAAACCTTTTGAATGAACAAATTTTTACTTTTTATATTTTTATTTTTTTCCTTCTTAAGTTCAGCAACTGAGGAACAGAAAAAAGCATTATTAAAAAAAGTAAATACTGCTGTTTCCGAACATCAGAAATTGCTTGCGCAGATTGAATTAACTGAATTTTATGAATCTTATGATTTTCAGCAATGGCAAACCGGCGTTCAACAATTAAAGGAGAATTTCAAAACAGTAAAAAATCAAAAATTAAGGAATCAAATCGCGATTTCATTAGCGAAAAATGCTTTTTACCTTGGCAATCAGGAAGAATTCAATAACTATTTAAAGCTTGTAGATTTTCAAAATCAAACAATTGACAGAAATACTTTATCAAACTATAATTTTCTAAAAATTAAATCCTATTTGTTTGAGACTAATTTTTCTGCTGCTAAAAAATTGGCAATTCAGAATTTAATCATTGCTCGCCAATCAAGAAAAAATCGATTTATAGCCGAATCTTATGCCAATTTAGCAGAGATTTATGCTCTTCAGAATAATCGAGATTCCGCCTACATTTGTGCGAGTTATAGTACAAGTTTTGGAAAAAGATCGGATACAAAACAAAGTTTGTTCAAGGCACTCCACCTCCAAGCTAACATCTTTGCAAGTTTTGAGAATTATGAAGCTGCGGTAAACAAAGAATTGCAAGTTTTACAATTAGCTGAGGCGGACAATAATTTATATTATCAAGTGCTCGCATTTCAAGGTGTTGCTCTTTATTCGTTAGAAATTAGAAATTTAGATGAAGCATCGATTTACTTGATTAGATCTAAAGACTTGAATATTAAACTTAAAGACAATCGTGTTTTTGCAAGAAACACTTTGATTGAAGCTGGAATTTTCATGAGTAGAGGAAAATTTCTAGATGCCTTGAAGGAGGTTGAAGCGATTCAAATTTATTTTGAGAAAAATAAGGACTTTAACAACATTGGAAATTGTGAGTTAATAAAAGGAATTATTGAATTAGGAATGAAGCGTTATCAGAAGAGTTTAATCGCTTTTGAATCTGCTGAAAAGTGTTTCACTCACGCTGGAAATCTTACGAGTATTACCATTGTCAATCAATATATCGGAGAAGTTTATTTGGCAAAAAAAGACCTGAATAAAGCGGAGGAATATTTAAAAATTGCTTTAAAGGAAAATGAAGAACGAGGTTCTAAAAATATTAAAGTACAATCAACTTACAAGCTATTGAGTCAACTTTATTATCAAAAAAAGGAACTGCAACTTGCGTTGAAATATCAGTTTCTATACCTTGAATTTTTGGAGAAAAGTACGGTTTTAGGTTCAGCTGCAACTGTCGCAAGAATGACTGAAGGAAATTTAAGAGAAGAGCGAGAACGATTGATTGAATTTCAAAAAGAATCGATTGAGAAACAGAAAAAGGAAAAGGAGATTGAAAGTTTACAGCTCAGCCGCCAATTGTTTATTGCAGGTATAATTATAGGTTTGATAATTGTAGCATTCATTTTTTACATTTTGCGTTTGCGTCAGGAAAAATTGAAGCAAAAACAACGAGAAATGGAATTGTCACAATCCTTGTTACGAACGCAAATGAATCCTCATTTTATCTTTAATGCAATGTCGGTTATTCAAAGTTATATTTACTCGAATGACCCCGATAAATCTTCTCAATTTTTGGTCAATTTCTCGCGTTTAATTCGTTTGATTTTAGAGAACTCTCCGAAAGAATTTATTCCAATTGAGTTAGAAATCGAAATCTTAGAAAAGTATTTACAAGCACAAAAAATGCGTTTTGAAAATCGTTTTAGTTACAGTATTGAAGTGGCTGATAGTTTATTGAATGCGAGCGCAATGGTTCCACCAATGATTACCCAACCCTTTGTTGAAAATGCAATTGAGCACGGACAATTACACACAATCAGTGGTGGACACATTACCATAAAAATTTCTGAAAAAGATGAAATGATTCAAATTCAAATCACAGACAATGGAGTAGGGCGGAAAGGTGCGCAAAAAACCAAGAAAATGAAGTCGCATAAAAGTATGGCGATAAATATTACCAAAGAACGAATAGAAATAATTAATTTTAAATACAAAAAACAAGGAAGTATTCAAATAGAAGATTTGGATAAAACAAAACAAACTGGAACTGTTGTAACTATTTTGCTTCCTTTAGAAATTGACAAACCCTAAAACAAAAAAAATGAAAAAGGTATTAGTTATTGATGACGAAAAGCCAACAAGAGATTTCATAAAACGACTAATTGATTCGTACCATTTTGGTGTTGAGGTTTTTACTGATGGTGAGAATGTTGCAACAGGTGTAGAAGCGATTCATCGTATACAGCCCGATTTGGTGATTCTTGATATTCAAATGCCTGATGGAAATGGTTTTGATGTCTTGAAATCAATTCCTGTCAAGAATTTCGAAGTCATTTTTATAACTGCTTTTCAAGAGTTTGCAATTCAAGCAATTAAGTTTAGTGCCTTGGATTACATTCTCAAACCTATCGATTCTGAAGAATTGAAGCAAGCAATTGATAGTGCGTTAAATACAATAACAAAAAAGACAGACGAAAGTCAATTGAGTGTGCTTCAACACAACATGCAATTGAACGCCAAAAGAAGACTTGTGTTGAAAACCCAAGAAAGCGTTCACGTGGTTGAAATAGATGATATTATTCGTTGTGAATCGGATAAAAATTACACGTTGTTTTTCTTTAAAAACGGAAAGAAAATTTTAGTTTCGAAAACACTAAAAGATTTTGATGTTTTACTTTCTGGACTTACCTTTTTCAGAGCACAGCAATCCCACTTAATTAATTTGAATTACATCGAAAGATACGACCGCCACGATGGAACAATAATGATGAAAGATGGCTCTGCAATTCCACTCGCACTTGCAAGAAAGGAACAGTTTTTTGAAATTTTGGATGCGATGTAAGCAATTAAAAAATGCTTTTAATTCACAAGCGAGTAATTCTGCTTAGATTTCTTAATGTTAGCTTAATTGAATATTTATTAATAAAAGTCGCAAAAGTTGAATTGTCTTAAAATAAGATTCCTCCCGCTGGAAAGACTTTTCAAAGGGAGAAAAATGCGAAAATACGAAGCATTTTCGACAACATACCAAACTAATAGTCCTTCCGAACGACGTGAGGACTCTTCTGAAATAAGAAACAACGATTTATTAATGATAAGATGTTAATAGTAATAGCGAGTGTAATCTCTTGAATATCAAAAGCTAAAATTCAATTTTTAAAAGTGAAATTGATAATAGCTAAAGGAATCTCTTTGAGATAGATGCATTTATTACAATATTTTAGTGTTGTTATTGTCAATGAAAGGAGAACGAGCAATAGCTCCAAGTGAAAATCAGAAAGTAAATAAATAATATTCTAATGTTTTTAACCTATTTCCTTGCTGATTCAAAAATGAACTTTATATTTGCTTGTTTAAAACTATTCTAAATAAGATGAACGTCATTATTGCAGATGGAAACGATTTGATTCGCATTGGTCTTAGAACGATTCTAGCTGCTGAGAAGGATATTACAATCGTTGGAGAAGCTCACAATAATGAAGGATTGATTGCTCAAATAAAATCCTTTGGCGCATCTTTAGTTTTAATTGATTACACTTCTTCCGGTTTCGATATTGATGTGGTTCCAAAAGTCTTAAACATCAATAAAAACGTAAAATTCATTGCCATTACTCCAGAACAAAGTGCTCAAACCTTAGTTGATGCTTTGCGTTCAGGTGTCACAAGTTATGTCAAAAAAGATTGTGAATTATCTGAAATTGTAAATGCTGTTTCAGAAACTGGACATGGAAATAAATTTTTCTGTGGTCAAATTTTGGAGACAATTCAACGCGCAAATATTGATGTGAATGACTTAGATTTCGATTCTTTTACGTGTGAGGCAGTTGTACTTTCAGAGCGTGAAAACGAAATTATTATTTTAATAGCTGAAGGTTTGACAAACGAGCAAATCGCTGAACAATTGTTTCTCAGCAAGCATACAATCAATACCCATCGCAAAAATATTATGTCGAAATTAGGTGTGAAAAATACAGCTGGAATTGTGATGTATGCTGTAAAAATGAATCTAATTTCCCCAAATAAATTTCTTTTCGCTCCTTCTTTTTAAACAACAGTTGGAGTTCAACTTTTCAAGATGAATGTTCAGGTTAGGAAAGTTTGTCTGAAAGAATTTTAATTTCCATTATTGGTGAAATTCGTTCGTACAGAATGTGATAAACTGCAGTAAGAATTGGCATTTCAACTTGGTATTTTTTATTCATTTCCATTAAACATTTCGTCGCGAAATATCCTTCGGCAATCATATTCATTTCTAATTGAGCTGATTTCACAGAATAACCTTTGCCAATCATGAAACCAAAGGTGCGATTGCGCGAGAAATTAGAATAAGCTGTAACCAATAAATCTCCTAAATATGCACTTGACTTTGTGTCGCGATGGATTGGACTTACAACATCTATAAAGCGTTCAATTTCTTGTATTGCATTGGAAACCAATACAGCTTGAAAATTATCACCGTAGCCCAAGCCGTAACAAATTCCTGCTGCAAGGGCGTAAACATTTTTCAAAACGGCAGAAATTTCTGTGCCAATTAAATCGTCAGAAATCGTTGTTTTTATGTAGCGACAGGCCAAAGCTGCTGCCATTTCTGTTGCTATTTCAGCCGTGCTGCAACCGATAGTTAGATAAGATAATCTTTCCATTGCAACTTCCTCGGCATGACACGGGCCACAAATGATTCCAATTTTACTAAATGGAACCTTAAACGTTTGATGAATAAACTCAGCAGGAATAAGATTTGATTCAGGAATAATTCCTTTCACCGCTGAAAATACAATTTTGTTCTCCCACAATTTTTCGGGCAAAATTTCAAACGTTTTAGATAAAAAAGCAGCAGGTGTAGCAATAATCACAATTTCTGTGTTGGAAATGATTGTTTCTAAATCGCTACTGATGCTCAATTTCGTTAAGTCAAACGCTACGGATTGTAAATAATTAGGATTGTGCTTGAATTCCAGAAGGTGTGAAACAGCATTTTCATTTCGCATCCACCAACCAACTTTTTGCTGTGTGTTGGATAAAAGTTTAACAATCGCCGTTGCCCAGCTTCCTCCTCCAATTACTGCGAATTTCGTTTTTTGTAAGTCTGACATAAAACAAAGTTAAAATCTTTTAGAATTTACGAGCGGTAAGAACCTTGTTTTTGTCGAAATTGGATGAATAGTCAGCTCAAATAGAAACTTGTTTTAGAAAGGAAATCGGTATTCGACGCACAACATAAATTCCTCAAATTCAAATTGATTTCTAACCTTGCTTTCGTTCTTCAACTGAATAATAAGTCCAAGCAAGTAAATGACTCGTTTTATTACCTTGTCCCATTTGTATCGTTTTTATTTCTTCAACATTTTGTTTTTTCAAATGCTTATACAGACTGAAAAGATGGTCTTTTTTGGAAATTAAAGAGCTGAACCAAATACAGTTTTTTGAAAATTTTCGACTTTCAGAAATGAGTTGTTTAACAAATTGTAATTCTCCACCTTCACACCACAATTCATTACTTTGTCCGCCGAAATTTAAAGAAACAGTATTCGTTTTTTCTTTTTTTAAGTTTGAAAGTTTGCGTTTGCTACCTTTGCTTGCTTTTTCAGCCGAAGCATGAAAAGGAGGATTGCAAATAGTGGCTGTAAACTGTTCGTTTGCTTGAATAATTCCTTCGAAAATTGATTGCTCATTTGTTTGTAAACGCAATTCAATTCTACCTTTTAAAATCGAATTTGAATCAATAATTTCTTGTGCATTTTTGATTGAAATGGGGTCAATATCTGAACCAACAAAATCCCAACCGTATTCAGCAACGCCAATTATTGGATAAATGCAATTTGCTCCAACGCCAATATCTAAGCATTTAATTTTCGTTTTTCGAGGTTCAATGAGTGCAGCTAAATGATGAATGTAATCAGCCCTGCCAGGAATAGGAGGACACAAATAGTTAGCGGGAATTTGCCAATTTTCTATTTTGTAAAAATACTTCAACAAAGAATAATTCAAGGCTTTAACTGCTTCCGGATTGAAAAAATCAATGGATTCATTTCCAAATTCGTTCACTTTTACGAAATCCTTAAGTTGAGGGTGAATCTTTGTTAAAGCTTGAAAATCATAAGCTTCCCGATGTTTACTTTTGGGGTGAAGATTGCTTTTTGAAGGAAGTTTGCTTTTATTTTCTGACACGTTGTAAATGTAAAAAGTTTAAATCAACTTAGAGCCTGTTTAAAATTTATCTAATCTCTTTGTTATGCTTCTTTTTGGTTTCGAATTCGTTGGATTTTTTCGTCAGAACTATTCCATTATGACTGCAAAATCCGCCTTTTCTCACTCAAAAATAAACTATAACAAATTCGTTTTATAAAATTTAAACAGGCTCTTACCTTTCACATTTTGTTTATTTTCGTTAGTTAATGCAAATTGGTAAAAGTCAAAACACTAATCTTTCAGAAAATTTCAGCCAACGAAATGATGGCTTGGACTTACTGCGTTCAATTGCAATTTTGATTGTTTTACTTCAGCACAGTTTGTTTACTTTGCCTCCAATTGAAAATCAGGTTATTGTTTCTATAATAAATATTCTCGATGGTGTTTCCATTTTTTTTGTTTTAAGTGGTTTCTTAATAGGGAAATTGCTGTTGCGAACCTTTATTGAACAAGAAGCGAGTTTTCAATCACTTTTCACCTTTCTGAAAAGACGTTGGTTACGAACAATTCCCAGTTATTATTTGGTGTTGACGATTGTGTTGGCACTTTCCATTTATAAAAATACAAACGATGATTTTTGGAATCATTTGAGCTATTATTTCTTTTTGCAAAATATCAATTTTGAAATTTCTAAATTCTATCCCGAAGCTTGGAGTTTGTCGATTGAAGAATGGTTTTACTTGCTGTTTCCATTGCTTTTATTTTTGTTTATTCGATTATTCAAGAAAAAACAAGCACTAATCGTTACGATACTGATTTTTCTACTTTTTCCCCTTTTGTTAAGGTTGATTGTTGCAGGAAATGATAACGATTTTGAATTCAGGAAATTGCTTGTTTTTCGACTTGATGCAATTGTTTATGGCGTTTTGATTGCCTATTTTAATTGTTTTAATGGATTGTATTTCAGTAAGATGAAAAACTATTTGTTCTTTATTGGATTGGTTTTGTTGGTTGCGATTAGCATTTTTAAATTTAAAAATATAACAGCTCCATTTACTGCATTTTTCTTTTCCTTGGAAGCTTTGAGTTATTGCTTTTTTATTCCCTTCATTTATAGTTTAAACTTCGCTCAAAATGGAATTTCTGGTCGTTTGAATTATTTTATAAGCACTCGTTCATACAGTCTTTACCTGATAAATCTCTCCTTAGTTTTGGGTTTTGTCCTTCCTTTTTTTAAAGATCAACTTCAAATTTTGAATAAATTTCCCTTACTAAACTTCGTGTTATTTTGGATTTTCAATTTTCTTATTGCGGAATTGATTTATCGATTTTTTGAACGACCAATTTTGAAATGGCGAGACAAAAATGTAACCTAGGTCACGCGAAATGTTGACAATTAAAAAAGTCTTTTTTCAATCCTTTAGTTAATTTTGTGCTTCTTAAAAAACGAAAAAAAACATGAGCTCAATTGAAAAAGTACATTGCCTAATTATTGGTTCAGGACCAGCGGGATATACAGCTGCTATTTATGCAGCACGTGCAGATATGAAACCTGTTATGTATCAAGGTTTACAGCCTGGAGGACAACTTACAACAACGAATGAAGTTGAAAATTTCCCAGGTTATCCAAATGGAATCAGCGGGCCAGAAATGATGCAAGAATTAGAAGCTCAAGCGAAAAGATTCAACACAGATATTCGCTTTGGATTCATTGAAAAGGTTGATTTTTCTGGTGACGTTCACAAATGTTGGGCTGATGATGGCAAAGAAATCCATGCCGATACAGTAATCATTTCAACGGGAGCATCTGCAAAATACCTTGGATTGGAAAGTGAACAAAAATATTTGAAATTAGGTGGAGGCGTTTCTGCTTGTGCGGTTTGTGACGGATTTTTCTACCGCAATCAGGAAGTTGTGATCGTTGGTGCAGGAGATTCAGCATGTGAAGAAGCACATTATTTATCTAAACTTTGTACAAAAGTTACAATGTTGGTACGTAAAGATTTTAGAGCTTCAAAAATTATGGCTGACCGCGTGAAAAAAACGGAAAATATTGAAATTCTTTACAACACTGAAACTTTAGAAGTTCTTGGAGATGGTCAATTAGTAACAGGTGTTCGCGTATTTAACAATGTTACAAATGAAGAAAAAGAGATTCCTGCAACAGGTTTCTTTGTGGCGATTGGTCACAAACCAAATACAGATATTTTCAAAGATTTCATCGATTTAGACGAGACAGGTTACATTAAATATGCACAACCTGGAACGAGTAAAACGAACGTACCTGGTGTTTTTGTAGCTGGTGACGCTGCGGATAAAACTTATCGTCAAGCAATTACAGCTGCTGGTACAGGATGTATGGCTGCTTTAGATGCAGAGCGTTATTTAGCTTCAAAGGAATAATATTTCAAATAGATAGTGAAGGCGATTACGAAAGTGGTCGCCTTTTTTTATAAACGTTCAATCAATCGTGCATTCAAATAGGATGGATCATTTGTTACTTCAAGGCCAATCCAAGGTGGTTTGCTGAAAGATTCATCTTCGGATTTCAATTCAATTTCAGCAACGATTAAACCTTCAAGTTTACCTTCAAACACATCAATTTCCCATAAATGATTTTCAAAGTTAATTTCATACCGCGTTTTGCTTAACACCTTAAGCTGAAGGATTTCCATCATTGAAAGCGCATCTTTAACTGGAATTTGGTATTCAAACTCATCGCGACTCAAAGCATCTTTTCCAATTTTTATGGTAAGAAAAGCTTTTTCGCCCTTGGTTCTAATTCTTACTGTTCGATCTATTTCATTTTGAACATAAGCTTGTTTTATCTGCTTTCCTTCGATGGAATTTAAGAAACTCAAGTCTTTGTCAAGAATAAGGTATTTGCGTTCGATTTCTTTCATAATAAAGCGTTGATAAACGTATTTTTTCTAAAAGTATGGATTGTAAATGACTAAAACTTCAATCGCAAGCCAATATTGATTCCACTTTTTATATAAGCTGTTGGATTTATATCATTCCAATAGATTTGTTTATTTACAAAAAGGGTATTTCTATTTTGAATGATGCAATCTATATTTTTATAAATTGGAAGATGGCCCAAAGAAAATATCTAGTGTTTTATTGTTTTTCGTGAGTAGATTGAAGGAGTAATCAAAGGCAAAAATCTTATCATCTCAATCCATTTTAGCTTATGGATTATTAATTCTGGTACAAAGGCTATACTCAATAAAAATTAAAAATTAGTTTTGAATTCAACCGTAATTTAAATGTTTATCCTAGCCATTCTGCTTGTTTTACGCCATCTTCCAAACATGTAAATTTCATTATCTGTCAATTGCAAACCTGTTTTAGGAACCATGATTACGTCAGCATTTTTGTATTTAATGATCTCATTTTTCTCTGATAATTCTCCATCTTTATTCAAGATAAAAGCCGAAAGAACATCCGATCTGTAATTGAAAATTTTTGATTCTTTACGTGGCGTATTGTAAAGAAAATACAGATTTTCATCTTTTATTCCTAAAGCGAATGATAGATAATATCCGCCGTCATTAGCAGAAACTTGTTTTTTTGGAATTATTTTTTGCCAAACAAATTTACCGTTTTTGTCAATTTTCAAGATTAAAATGTTGTCGTAATGGTAATAGTAAGTGGTTTTTGTTGTTGTCCCACCAGTTGAACTTGTAGAGGTAGTTGTTACCACCACGACATAGTATTGTTCAGCTATAAATATTACACCTCCATCTTCTTTTTGAATGAAATGTTTTGGTACGTAATTTCTATAAATTCGATCTTGTTTTCTTTTTCGCTTTTTCTCACTAAAATTATTATTGTCATCCATCAGCTCACTGAATTCTTTTTGAGAGCTTGCAAGCACTTGGTGTGTTTTTGAATCAATTCGTGTATAAAATGTACCTTCATTAACTCCATTTAAAGTTGAAGTGTATAAACCCAAACAAACAAGTTCATTTTTTTTATTAATGGACAAAAAAGTTTGATTTAAAAAGTTCTTTTTTGTGTCAATCGTTAAGTCAAAAGGTTCTTCGTCGTTTTGGTTGTAAATGAAAATATGGAATTTATAATTTACCTCTCCTCGTTTTTTTTCTTTATTTACATCTTCATACACTTTTCCAAGTAAATAAACAGTTCCATCATTTCCAATAGTATATTCTGAAGCATTAAATAATTCATCTTTAATTGGTAACTCGATTTCTTTATTCCATATTTCTTCAAATTCATTAGAGTAAACATGCATTCCAAATTTTTCAGGTTCCCCTTTAATAAACGGTAACAGGTAATACACAAGAATTTTGGAACTGTCAGGAGAAAGTACAAAATCAATTACACCAGTGTTTCTTTTATTTGTTTCTTCAAATGAAACTTCTGCTAGTACTTTTTCATCTTCATTGTTAAACAAAGAGGATTTATCAACTTCGTCAACTGTTAATGTATTGATTTTGCTTACATTATCAATTTTTGAGTAAAATGCGTATAGTTTATTGTTGACAATAATGGTTGATTTTAATATTTTTTTGACACGATTTTTATTTGATTTTATTTCTGTTGGAGCAGAGTTTGTTTTTTCTAGGCCGAAATTATAGCTTTCTCTCACAAGTTTTCCACGAAATGCAAACGGTGCGGCTGTCATTTGGCTTACAAAGAAGCCACTTTCATCTTTACCAATAATTTCAGTTTGATAAATTCTTTTGAAGCCTTTGTATTTTGGACCAAGCGTTCCAGACATGAATTGACCAAAGGCACAGTTTTGAATTAAGAGAAAGAGAAAGGAGATTTTGAAAATTTTTATCATGAAATAGGTTATTTTGCAAAGCTAGCCTTATTTCTTGAAATCAAATTAGGTAATTCTACCTAATCTCCCTTATTTATCCTAGAATCTGAGATTATTATTTTTAACTTACATTTTGGCTTGTTTTCCAATGTAATGAGTTTTTTATTTCCATTTTAAGTCGGGTAGTTTGTAAACTAAACCAATTCTTAAGCCTAAAGATTTAATAACTCTATTATCTTGACTGGGACCTTCTTGACGAATACAATGTTTATAAAATGGTTCTAAACAGATTGATAATTGGCTATTAAATTGAATATTTGCACCAATACTAACTACAAAATAATTGGGTTTTTTATAGTTTATAACATCATTACCAAATCCTGTAGAAGTTTCCCCACTCTGAAAAGTAGTTTCTCTGAGTTCTTTATTTAAGAATCCAAATGAATAACCGCTAGATATAAATGGTTTAACAATTCGATAATTATCAAATGAAAAACTTAGTAAAACTGGAACGTTTATATATGTAAATGCTGTAAAAGTAGATTTGATAACAGAGTTCCCAATATTTGTAATATTATAACTTTTATTATTCCAATTGCAACCTATCCTTAAGTCAATTGAGTTTTTCTTAAGTAGAAATTTATTTACAAAGAAACCTCCAAATTCATAGTTTTGATTTTGATTAAAAATTAAACTTGAATTTTTTTCAAATAAATGAAATAATGGACTGGCAGTTAATTCAACACTTGGATGTATCATCATTTTTTTTTGAGAACGAAGCCCAAACGCACTAAGTAGTAGAAATATGGTTAAGGCAGTTTTCATTTGTTAAATTATTTCTATTTATTAATGCTCTCAACATTCAAAATCAAGCATCAAAAATCAAAAATTCAACTCACATGGTAATCCGACAATTCTTGCTCGTTGGCGAAATAAAAAATACGAACTTGGGCTGTATCGTTTAAGAAATCAATTTTTCCTACTTCAACGCGATTGATGGTAAGACCTGTTCGTTTTTCAAGGTCAGCTTTCATTTGTTCGTGTTTGTCAGGCGTGATTAAGTCAATACGTTCATAATTAATGGTTTTACGTGTTTCGTGTTTCATCAACCATAGATTTTCAAGGACGAAAGTGAGCGCAATTACAGTTAAATTGATCACAGCCACCTCAGAAACACTTACTTGATTAGTTGCTAAAGCATTCACGACACTTATGCCAATAATCAAAAATAAATAGGTCATTTCTTTGATTTCAATTGCATCAGTGCGGTAACGGATGATGCCAAAAATGGCAAACAAACCCAAGCCCATTCCGGTATCGATGTCGAGTTTTTTCAGACCAAAACACAAGAAAAAAGTAATCGTTCCAATCAAATAGTACGTGAAAAGATAATCTTTTCGTTTGGTACGTGGATAGTATAAAAAACGAATGATTATTGTTAGAAAAAAGAGGTTGATAGCTAATCTGAAAAGCAAGGTATAGAAATCATCCGAAAACCAAATAATGTGGTCGGGTTCAATGGCTTTTTTTAGTGGAAGAAATAATAGGCTAAATAATGTCATTTTCAATTTTTTTTAAATGAAGTAATTTTTTTTTGAATCTGTTAAATTTTAATTGATTTCGACCATAAAGTTCAATCGAGCCTAAGCAGTATTTACTCAAGCGGTAGGGACGAATTTGTTGGTTTTTCATCAAGGTATAAAAAGGGGAATTTCTGTTCAATGTTTCTTGTTTCAGTTCAGCGATTACCAAATTATTGAAATTTCGTTCTGTATTTTGGTGGTGGAAATTGATATTGAAATCAAAAGTTAAGCGTTCGTTTAACGTTCTGTTTATCAGTGTGATGCGTTGAAATGAATTCCACATTGTTGGAACTAATTGATTTTCACTTTGTAATTGTTTAGTTAAAAATTGGCGTTGTTTTTCGTCAAATGCTTCGTCAAAAGCTTTTGTCGGAATCCGTTTTTTATCTGTTCTGCCTTTAAATTTGTGTTTAATTTCCAAGAAAAGTATTTCTGATTCCACATATTTTCTGATTCTCACTTTGAACCGATTTGTTTTCCCATTGTGATGGTCTTTGAAAAAAGTGAATTGATCATCATCGAAATACAAGCTTTCGTAGTGCGGAGTACGTGTTTTTTCAATTTCAAGTACGTCGTAAAATTGATTTAAGCTTCCAAGAAATTCAATGAATTTTTGAATTGAAAAAGCAAATTTAGTATCCGTTCGATTCATGAGTTTAACTCGATCCATTTCTGCAAGAGAAATTGGCTTAAATTCATGAAGTATCGTTTCTATTTTGCTCATTTAGATTAAACCAAAGTTAAGGAATAATGAATCTCTAGATGTCGGATTTGCCATTTAATTGTGTTTGAAAAATAATAAACCAATTTAATCCAAAAAAACAAGATCAATTTGCTCCATCTTGGCTTGCATAAAAACAAATCAGTTTTTCCTATTCACTTTTATTTTTTTAACTTTACTCTCCAAGTAATATTTACCCATAAAATAAAAGGTATGAGAGTTTTGTTGGATATTAAAGATAATAAAGCCAAACATTTATTGGAAGTTTTGAAAAGCTTACCTTATGTTAAGACAACTACGCTATCTGACGAAAAAGCTTTGTTGATGGAGGAAATAAAAGAAGCTGTTGAAGAGTTAAATTTGGTGAAAGCAGGTAAAAAAAATGCTCGTAATGCAATAGATTTTTTAAATGAGCTATAATGTTAAAACGATAGCGAATTTTGAAAAGCAAGCCAAAAGACTAATTAAAAAATATGCATCTCTTAAGTCTGAGCTTTTAAAACTTATACAAGAACTGGCGGAGAATCCTGATCAAGGAACGTCAATAGGAAAAGGATGTTATAAAATTCGTGTTTCAATAGCTACCAAAGGAAAAGGTAAATCTGGAGGAGCAAGAGTAATAACAAATTTTGTTGTGACCGACTCAACAGTCTATCTACTTTCTATATATGATAAATCGGATAAAGAAAACTTGACTGACAAAGAGTTGCAAGAACTTTTGCGAAATATAGCTGATTAATTTTTTAGATTTTTATAAATTCAGCTCATTCCCACACCTAAAATTTCCTTTTGGACAAGCTTTGTGTCCGTGTAAGCCGCAGGGACGACATTCAAGATTTTTGACTTCAATAATTTCGGAATCATCGGAAAGTGGTCCAAATCCAAATAGGGGAGTGGTGGAACAGAAAAATGCACTGACGGGCGCATTCATTGCTGAGGATAAATGCAATGGCCCTGAGTCGTTTACGAAATTTCGTTTTGCGTCTTTTAGCAAAGCTGCTGATTGCATCAAACTCAGTTTTCCAGCCAAATTTATGAGCTGTTCAGTATCTGTTTTTGATTTTATCTCTTCACATAAATCCCAATCATCTGGACCTCCAAGCAAATAAATTGTTGCGTTTTCGGCTCTTAATTTTGCAATTAATTTTAACCAAATTTCTTTGGGTGCTTGTTTCGTAAACCAGACTGATGCCGGAGCTAAACAGTAGTAATTTTTTAATTTGTGAATTTTTACAGCTTCAAAATCTGCTGTTGATGGGTAAAGTTTTGGTTGTCTCGTTGGATTCGATACAAAGTGTTTAATCAATTCTAAATTGCGGTCAACTTCGTGTTTTCCGTTGCCGATTTCGTGCGGAAATGATTGGGTGTAAGCAAATGAAAATGGATTTTTTTTGAAACCTAGTTTTTGCTTTGCTCCTGATAAAAAAGTCAAAATTCCAGAGGAAGCAAAACGATGTAGATTGATCACTAAATCATAGTTGTTGGCTCTGATTTTTTTTAATAATTCAAGGATGGAAGCGATTTTTTTCTTTTTATCGAAAACAAAAACTTCGTTTAAGTTGGGATCATTTTTTAGTAGGGACTGATTGCCATTTTTAACTAAAAAATCAATTTTTGCAGTAGGGAATTGTGCTTTTAAGTTTCCAATCAAAGGCGTTGCAAGAATGACATCACCGATAAAGGCTGTTTGAATGATTAAAATTTTCTGCATCCTTTTATCTTAACAAAGCAACTGTTCCACGCTTGATGTACTTGTCATCGTTTTGGTCGTAGTAGATTAATTCATATTGAAAAATATCGCAAGTGGCATCTTTTCCTGATGAAGCGATTTTCCCATCCCAGCCTTCAGAAGTATCGAAGGTTTGATAAATAATTTGTCCCCAGCGGTCAATGATGGTGAAGGAATAGCGTTCCATTGCAACATTCGAAAGTACAGGTTTGAAAATTGGATTCATTCCGCCCGGTGTGAATGCATTTGGAACAAAAACAAGAGGTTTGTATTTAAAACAAAAATCATTTGAACGACTTCTTTCGGAGAAATTATAAAAGTTAAAAGCTTCAATTGCTTCAACGTGGTAGCAAATCTCTCCATCTGATTGAATTAAGCTCACGTTGTCCACGAAATATAAGGAATCGCTGCTCACGTTACCGATTGGAATTTGCTCAAATTCGCCATTGACACTGCGATAAATTTCATATTCAATAATTTCACCATTAAATCCTTCATACGGATTCCAATAAATCGTATTGATCATATCGTATTCATTGGTTGTTCCCGTGACGAAAATGGTTTTGTTGATATTGGCAAAGGTTCCATCCCCACCGCAACTATCGGTGTATTTTGTGCGGTAAAACCAAGGATTTAATTCTGTGTTTGCTGTATTGTCTAAAAGGTAAGTGACATCACCTGTAACGTTAACGCGACCAATTTCTGCCCAAGCGCTTTGTTCGCTTCTTCGTTGGAAAATAATTTGCGAAATACCAACTGAAGCATCGATGTAATCGTACAGTTTTACTTGCTTGTTTTCAATTGTTGCCAGTTTGAAATAATGATAACTCGGACTTCCTGGTAAGGGAACAGTGAAACAATCAGGACTTGAAAAAGCATATTTTCCGTTTGAGAAATTGGTTTTTACATAAATGCAATACGACTCATTATTCGTAACAGCAATTGTATCTGAGTTGGAAGTTGTGATTTTAAAGAGTTCCCAATTATTGTTGACTTTGCCCCAAATTTCGTAGTTGACAATTGTACTTCCAATGTACGGAACGCAAGTTATAACTGCTTTTTGGTCGCACATCAATATCTTGTGGGAAATGGTCATACTTGTGTGAATCGGACTTTTCGCAGAGGTTTGATACGTTACAGGAACAGCAGTTGTGAAACATGAATCGAACGCAGCAATTGAGTATGAAAAAGGACCATTTGTTAAATCTGTAGCATAAGTGTAAGAAGTATTATTCCAACCCCAAACTGTGTCTAACTCGAACAAGAATCCATTTTCATCGAAGGTGTAAATTACATAACCGTAGGTGTCAGGTTGCTGATTTTGATTCCAAGTCACTAAAATTTGATTGTTGCTTGTATCAACGCCAACCGAGTAAATAATTGGAATATTTGGGGTAATCATATCGTGAAACAAATCGCCTACAACGTTTGAACTGAAATCACAAATTGAAGTTGGAAGCACAACTTTGTAAGAAATAAATGCTTCACAAATATCAATCGTATCGCGGTAAAGTGTAGTGCTGTATGGAACACTGTCCAAAAACGTAAAAGTTCCTGTTGGGTATTCTCTGTAAATGTGATAATGCGAATTATAATGCGCTTGCGGACTTGCACTTGGTTTGTTCCATTGTAGAACAGCCGTTCCATTTAACGGATTATTTACGGCTAAGCGAATATTGGAAATCGTGTCGCTGTAGCGTTTTACATTTCCATTACATCCCGAGCGAACAACGATAAAATAATCGCGAACTGTTGTAACTCCCGGAATTGTGTATTGAACGGTTGAAATGTCGTTTATCGTGGCAATGAGTCCATCTTGCACGGAGCGAACTTCGTAAGATAAAAACGACAAACTAGGGTTGTTCACTTGATTCCAATTGAGAATTAAATCGCCGTTGCTTGCTGTTTCAATGCAATTGATTTGAGTTGCAGGAATAATTCCAGGATTGAGTACGTTGATTTTAACAGTTGTGTAAGTTACACGCGGTACTTGGCAGTAATTGTCTTGTACTTTGAACACGAAGTTATAAGGAATTACATCTGCCACAATTCCGTAATCGTTGATAAGGTGATCACAATCAGTTTGCCAAGTGAATGTTGCACCAGCAGTACTTACACCCGAAATTGGAACAGTACTGTTTAAATATGCACAAGGTTCAGTATCACAGCCAATTGCAAGTGTTAAATTGGTCCCAAACATTGGTCCAGATGCAGTTAAGTAAACGGATTGAGGTGAGTTGTCTTGCAACAAATCGGAATCGCTAACATTCAAAGTGAAAGAAATTGGGTCGCCTGCGCTTACGGTTGTTTCAAATGAATTTCCCGGAAAAGGAGCAACAATCGTCGGCGCGTTGTTTGCTGGATTACAACTTACAACCACGAGTTGCATTTCGCGTTCAACTTCAGAAATTAAATAGCCTAAACGGTAAGATTTAACACTCAATTTCACTACAAAGTTTCCAACTGTGAAGCTCGTGAAACGCAATTCTCCAGTTACAGGATCAACAGTTGCAGGAACATTATTTGGATTTAAACCAGTTCCCGGCGTTGGACTTGAATAGGAAAAACCACTTTCAAAAGGCACGGGAATTGGGTTTGTTGGTGGGTCGAAAACGCCTGTTGGGAAATAATTAAAGGGAACGCTAAAGTCAACGTGGATCGAATCTAAATCGGGGTCAATGGCATTCATATTATACTGGTATTGACTTCCAGCGCAACTTACAAAATAAGGTTCTTGCAAGAAAATAGGAGAGGAGTCTAAACAAGAAATTCCGTTGTTACCCGGAATCGCATACATTTTAGCCATTAAAGTGATTCCATAAGTGGAAGGATTGATGATGTTGGTGAGCGCGCTACTTCGCGAGAAATTCTCGTAAGTAAAAATCCAACCTTGCGCGGGAGGTGTTCCCAACAAAGTGATGGGCGCACTGACGTATTTTACGCGTTCAATTGCTCCAACGCCATTTCCACCACCTGCACCAACACCACATTCTAGCATTGGAGGTGAACCCACAACAGGAGTACATTGAGGAGAAATATCTTCTCTGGAAACAAATTGTAAACTAATACTCGTAACAGTTGGGTGATTCCAAACACGTAGATTTTCGGTAGACGTATTTACTTGTGCACCGTTACAATCGCGGTAGAAAATCAACTCAAAGATAAAAGCGTTTCCGCCAACGCATCGATAAGTTATTTCTCCTCCCATCGCGTGGGAAGCTTTAAATGCAAAAGTTTGCATTAGTAGCAAGAGAAATAACACGTATTTAATCATATAGGCAAAACGTTATAAACGGCGTTGTAGTATAACGGAAACAATGTAATAAAGTTGCTATCCGGCAGAAACGATGGAGAAACTATTCCAATCCAAGTATTTTCGGGCAAGTTCTCTCAATTCTTCTGCTTGAATGGATTTAATTTTATGAATGAAATCATTGTAGAAATCCAAGTCTAAATTTTGATTTTCGACAGATAAAAATAGTTCCATTAATGCATAAGATCCGTCGGCACTTTTTAGCGTTTGTCCCAATAAATAATTTCTCACCAAATTCAATTCCTCCTCACTTACTAATTCTTGCTGCAATTTTTCGATTTCTTTTCGAATTTCGGTTAAAGTTGCATCTTTGACTTCCTTGCCAACCTCTGTTCCGATAACGAAATAACCTGTGTCTTTGATTTCACTTAAATAAGAACCAATTCCGTAGGTGTAACCTTTGTCCTCGCGAATGTTTTTCATCAAACGGCTTCCAAAAAAATCTCCTAAAATGGTATTCAGAATCATAAATCCAAAATAGTCGGGATGCGTTTTGTTGAAAAGGATTTTTCCGATACGAATTGCAGATTGAACAGCGTTTGCTTTTTCAACGTGAACTGTTTCAGCTTTGTTTTGAAAATGAATATCTGTTTTATCTTGCTTTTCAACAGCCCAACTTGAAATAGAATTGGCGATAGTTGAAACAATTTCTTCCTCAAAATCACCAACTAAAAATACTTTTTTCAGTCCTTTTTTATAATTCGTATTGAAAAATTGAACGATTTCTTCTCGTGTTACGGAATTGTAATCTTCTAAATTTACTGTTCGGCTGAAATTCGTTCCTTCAAAAATGAGCGATTGAAATTTGCGTTGCGCTAAAAAACTTACTTTTTCAAGGTTAATTTGAAGTTTTTGTTTGCGATCGTTTATTAATTCTTCAACTTCGTGTTCAGGAAAATTAGCGTTTTCCATGATTTCAACGAATAGTTTCACAACTGCAGGAAGTTGCTCGTTAAGCGCGTAAAACGTGACGATTGCTGATTCAAATCCTAGTCCAACGTCAAAGTAAGCACCCAAGCTGTCCAATTCGTTGTGAATTTGCGTCGAAGTTTTGTCTTTTGTTCCTGAAAAAAGTAATCCAGAAGTGATGGCACTAATGACGTTTGAGTCTTTTGTTGTTCCTGCATTGAAATAAAAATCAATACGTGAAGTAGCATTTGGAACTTTTTTCATCCAATACAAAGGCAAGTCTGGCGTACATTTTACCAATTCAGGTGTAACGAATGAAATATCAGTTAATTCACCAAGTGAAGGTGGGTTTTTTCTATTCAGCATTGGAAATGGCTTTAACTTTTAAAAGTGAACATCTTTTTTTAATCAATAATTTTTTGGCTATCGAAAGCAAGTGTTTGGAAGTAATCTGTTGATAGATTTCTTGTTCCTCATTGATTCCATTTGCGTCGCCCAATAATTCAAAGAAACTCAAATTCATAGCGCGATTTAGCAATCCTTGTTCTTGAAATTCTTTAGCCGTTCTTAATTTGATTTTCAATCTTTTCAATTCTTTTTCTGGCAATTCCTGTTCTTGCGCTTTCTTTAATTCAATCCAAAGTGCTTTATCCAATGCTTCAAAGCTTACGCCTTCGTTCAATTTTCCAGAAATAATAAATAAACCTTCATCGATTGAACCTGTGATGTAGGCATTTATTTCAGCGACTAATTTCTGCTCTTTTTTTAGCGAAATATAAAGAATGGAAGATTTTTCACTTCCTAAATAATCGCTCAATAAATCGGTAATGTAGTACTCAGGACTTTTGCGCTCCGCCATTTTGAAGGCATAGTAAAAAGCATTCGCAGGAACATTTCTTTCAATTGTCAGCTCGCGGTATTCTGTTTGAATGGGTTCTTTTGGTAAAATGCGTGGTGGTTTTAATCCTCCGGGAATATCGCCAAACCAGTAGTTTACTTTTTCTTTAATAGTTGCTAATTCAAAATTTCCTGCAATACACAAAATGGCATTGGAAGGATTGTAAAACTTAGCGAAAAAGTTTTTTACATCTTGCATTTTCGTTTGTTCAATGTGGCTTAATTCCTTGCCAATTGTTGCCCATTTATAGGGGTGAACTTTGTAAGCAAGTGGACGTAATTGCAGCCAAACATCGCCGTAAGGTTGGTTCAAGTAGCGTTGTTTAAATTCTTCAACCACCACATTTCGTTGAACTTCCAAACTTTTCTCCGTGAAGGCAAGCGATAACATTCGATCACTTTCCAACCAAAGCGCTGTGTCTAAATTATTTGCAGGAAGTACATCGTAATAATTGGTTACATCATTGCTAGTGAATGCATTACTTTCGCCTCCAGCCATTTGCAATTGGGTGTCGAAGTCGCTGATGTTTTTAGAACCACCAAACATCAAATGTTCAAACAAGTGCGCAAAACCTGTGTGTTCCTCCGATTCATCGCGCGCACCAACATCGTAAAGTGTGTTGACAACTGCCATTGGCGTTGTTATATCTTGATGAAAAAGAACTTTTAGTCCGTTTTCTAATTCAAACCTTTCAAATTGTATCATTTAAAATTGAAATTTAGGTGAGTTTTGTTCTTTTAATGCGCTTTTAAATTCCATAACAATCTCTTCTACAACTTGTTTTGCTGGAATTATTTCGTTGATTAAACCAGAAATTTGTCCAATTTCTAATTCTCCTTCAACAATATCGCCCTCAAACATACCTTTTTTAGCACGACCTCTGCCCAATAATTTATTTAAATCATCAACACTTGCATTTTGTTCGTAAGCAATTTCAAGTTGTTTGAAGAATTCATTTTTTATCAAACGCACAGGTGTTAGCTCTTTTAGCGTCAATAAAGTATCGCCTTCTTTTGCGTCAATTACTGCTTTTTTGAAGTTTTCGTGCGCACTTGATTCAGGTGTTGCAACAAATCTACTTCCAATTTGTACTGCGTCAGCACCAAGATTCATTGCAGCGAGCATTCCTCGTCCCGTTCCGACGCCACCAGCGGCAATTAACGGAATCGTAATCGCTTGTGCCACCATCGGAATCAAGCAAAGTGTCGTTGTTTCGTCTCTACCGTTGTGACCACCAGCTTCAAAACCTTCAGCAACCACTGCATCAACACCAGCTTCTTCCGCTTTTTTGGCAAATTTCACACTTGAAACAACGTGAACCACTGTTATTCCGTGTGCTTTAAGGTGCGCTGTCCACGTCTTTGGATTTCCTGCTGAGGTAAACACAATTGGCACTTTATGTTTGATGATTGTTTCGATGTGTTTGTCGATATCGGGATAAAGCATCGGAAGATTTACCGCAAAAGGTTTGTCGGTTGCAGCTTTACATTTTTGAATCTGTTGGTCTAAAATTTCGGGATACATCGAACCCGAGCCAATGATTCCTAAGCCGCCAGCATTGGAAACTGCGCTTGCTAATTCCCAACCAGAGCACCAAATCATTCCTGCTTGAATGATTGGATAATTTATATTAAATAAGGAACAAATTCTGTTGCTTTCCATTGTTTTTAAATTTTTACGAAATTAGTTAATACTTGGATAAAAACTAAGCTTATAGTCTTTTTTGGCAAAGCCGTAAATCTTTGTTAAACTTGGTTGGATTGTGGTTTTTTATGAAGCTATTAGAAACCCAAAATTTCAAGAAGTCAAACAGTTTATTTATGATTTGGGCTTTGAGGAAATTAAAGCTTTGATTTTTTAATGATTTTGAAAATGAAGTATAACAAAGAGATTAGACGAATTTTAAACAGGCTCTTATTTGTTATTTAACATTTCAATCAAAATACCTCAAAGCTCATTCAGCAAGTCTTTGGCCGATTTTAGTTTCTTCTTTCCCTCTTCGTGTAATTTTACATCATTTAAGGCTTCGGCTAATTCACTAATATATTGACTTTTACGCTTGTCTTTAACTTCTTTAATTATACTAACATAACCAAGGCTTATTATCATTTCCATAAAAAAAGGAAGACGACTATTATCCTGATGTCAAGTATTACGAAGGGAATTATTAATTAAACAAAATAAGCAAATTAAATTTACTGTATTACAAATGTATGTATTTTCTACAACACCGGCAACGACCAAACCTACGACCACGCCACGCACTACGATGTAGCCTGTCCCGTTCGGAATGCAATGGAGCTTCGGGAACATTCATGGCAACGTGAAAACGCTCTTGCAAGACAACCGAAAAATGGCGACCACCTTTACATATTTGGCATCACAACGTTATAAACGCATGGACTACCGCTATGACCTAGTTTCTGGAAATGTACACCGTATGAGCATGCAAAATGGTGAAGTGGATCAATGGCACCATGCGTATCAATACGATGCAGACAACAGAATTACAGCGGCTTACACCAACTCACAAACACCAATCATCGAACACGGACAACTTTCTACGGCATTGGAAAATGAATTGGTTTATAACACGGATTGGGAAAACGATGCGAAATACTTCTATTATGCACATGGACCTCTTGCTCGAACTGAAATTGGGAACGATCAGTTGCAAGGTTTCGATTTTATTTATAACTTGCAGGGTTGGATGAAAGGAGTTAATGTCATGAAGGAAAAGTTTGATCCAGGTCAGGATGGATATTTTGGTGTAGACAGCACTTTTGGAAACGACCTTGCGGCCTTTAGTTTGGAATATTTTAATAATGACTATCAAGCAATAAATAATACTTTACCTTTTGCAAATGTTGAAGAATCAAGCCATCCTGCATCCAATAGTAGCGAATTATTTAATGGGAATATTCGGTATATGCAAACGCGATTGACCGACCCAACCAATTTAGATCCATTACCAATGTTGAATGCATATAAATATGATCAACTGAACCGTTTGAAAGAATCAAGATCTTATGAAACAGGTTTTGATAAAGTGGAATGGAATCCTACGACTTATGGAGATGAATATTTCAACTCTTTTACCTATGATGCGATGGGAAACATCGAAAATCAAATTCGACATGCTCGAAATGGAGCAATGATTGATAACTTAACTTATCACTATCAAAAAAGTGGTGGAAAATTGGTTAAAAACAGATTGTACCATCTCAATGACGATGTAACTGATTCAAATGCTTTCGATGATGACATTGATAATATGTTAACATTTAGAGATGATGTTAATCGACTGAATGTAAATAATAACTACAATTACGACGAAGAAGGGCGTCTGGTAAAAGATTCATCGGAGCGAATAAATAAAATTGTTTGGCGTGTAGATGGTAAAGTGAAAGAGATTCAACGAAATGGTGGAAGTGCAAAATGGTTGCGTTTTGATTACGATGCGATGGGCAACAGAATTGCGAAACATGTGTATGCTAACAATGGTTCAACTCATGAACGATCGACCTATTATATTCTCGATGCACAAGGAAACCAAATTTCAGTTTATGATCAAGAGCAAGGTTACCGTGCCTCACAATTCAATCTGAAAGAACGCAATATTTTTGGTTCTTCGAGGATTGGTTCAAAACAGGATTCGTTGGATATGTTAACTGCGACCTTAACACAAAACTATAAGCAAGTGCTTGGAAATAAGTATTATGAGTTCTCCAATCACCTTGGAAATGTGCTCACTGTGTTTAGTGATGTGAAGATTGCTCTAGATCAAAACTCTGATAATAAAGTAGATGGCTTCCGTGTTCCTATACGAAACATAGCGGACTATTCACCGTTTGGGGTGCAGTTGGATGGCAGGACGATTTCGATGGATAGTTATAGATATGGATTTAACGGAATGGAGAAGGATGATGAAGTGAAAGGTGGTGGGAATCATATAAGTTGGGGAGATTATGGTATGGATGTTAGAATCGGTAGAAGGTTTAATATAGACCCTGAATGGCAACGGATTGTAAGCCAAAGTGTTTATTGTGTTAATAATAATAATCCGATATTTTTACATGATCCTGATGGTAGATTTGCTGTGCCTCCTGCTTTAGTTGCAGGAGCGTTAGGAGCTGTTTCCGAGGTAATATCTCAATTGTCTTTAAATTATTTTGATAAGGGTTTTGATATTCAAAAATCATTTTCAAAACTTGATTATTCTGATATTGCTATTGCTGCAGGAAGTGCTGCTTTTTGGGGTTTTTTTGATGGTGGGATTTCTACTTTCACTTCATTTATAAGCAAATCCTCAAATAGAAGAATTTTAAAGATTGCAGCAGAGTTTATAATTGAATCTTCAATAAGTGCTGTTGAAAATATAGCTAAAGACTATTTTAATAATGAAACAATTGATATTGGAGCTGCAATTGCAGGTGCATTAGTTGAAGTTGGTTTGGGTGAGTTTTTACCAAAACCTAAGCACTATGAAAGAAAAGCGAATAATGCAAAACACAGTATGAAAAGAGCTGAAGATAAAATGAATAGGAAAAATTTCAATCAGTTAAGCGAAAAAAAACAAAACAAAATCAAAAATAAATTTGACAACGCCTCATATAACTACAAAAAAAATAATATTATGAGACGGACTATTGAATCAATTGAAGATGGCACTGCAAAAGCTTTAGGTAATAAAGCACAAGAATTTATAAAAAATAAAAATAAAGGAATCACTCTTGAACATACTATTAAAACAAATGAAAACAAGGTTTATTGAAAATAATAAATATTCAAATTGGCAAATTGGATTTTTTATAATTTCTTTAGTTTTTTGCTTTTTTCAGTTAAAAAAATATTTTGAAAACTCTTTTCTTGAAAGAAATGGGAAAATAATTAACGTTAAAATAATAAATAAGGAATGTATTAATAGTGGATCTAGAGCACAATATGTTGATGTTTTTTACAAAAACAAAAAATATAATAGAATTGAAATACCAAATAAAGAATATTGTATAGGATTAACAGATACTATACCACTTATTTACAATAAAAATTCAGATAGTTTTTATGTCCCAAATACTATTTTTATGAACGAAAGATTTGTTCTTGGTTCTTTAATTTTAGTCTTAGCTTCGCTTTTTCCATGGAACAAATTAGATGTTTACCTAAAAAAAAAGTTTAAAAGAAGAAATTGAACATGCATTGCTACTCCCACGACAAACTTAAAATAAGACCTTCGATGTATCGAAAAAACTAACTTTAACAAACCCTAAAAACCCACGTTTTTGCCACTTCAAAGACCGACCTATTTTTCAGTTTCAAGCGAGGGTGTTCCTATACGAAACATCGCAGATTATTCACCGTTTGGGGTACAGCTGGATGGGAGGACGATTTCGATGGATAGTTATAGATATGGTTTTCAAAACCAAGAAAAGGACGATGAAATTAAGGGCGCTGGAAATTCTGTGAATTACACTTTCAGAATGCATGACCCGAGAGTTGGGAGGTTCTTTGCGGTTGATCCGTTGAAAGCTAAATATCCTTATTATTCTCCATATGCTTTTTCAGGAAACAGAGTTATTGATGCCGTAGAATTAGAGGGATTAGAACCTGCAAAATACAATATGTATTCGAATGGTAATTTAATCGGTTCAACGATTCTTAATCATGGTACTGATTGTATGACAGGATGTGTTGTTCAATATACAAACAAAAATGAACAAGGAGAAGTAGTAAGTTCCTATCAAATTTATTACCAGTTTATTGAATTTGTTTCAACAACTACAGGGCCTGTTCCTATGCCTCTAGGTCAAGAATCAGGCGCTCCAAATATGGGAATCGTTTTCGATGGTCCTACTTTTTCAACAGGACCTTCTTTAGTTGACGATTATACAATGGGTGTTGAGTTTAATCCTCCTGGTGCAGGTGCTTTTGTAGAAGCAACTGAATTTTTTATGGGGGAGAAAGGACAAAATTTAAAAATTGGCGATAATGGTAAATATTATGACAATTGGGGAGGAAATCAATATGTTAAAACAACAAATGTATTTGATAAGCACGCCTTAAAAACTATTGGAGATAGATTACCTGTTATTGGAAATGTATTAGATGGTATTGAGGTAGTACAAGGATTTAGAAAAGATGGGTTTACACTTGGAAAAAATACAGTTAAAGAAAGTGCTGGTGTACTAGGTGGTGCTGGTGGTGGTTGGGCAGGAGCTGTAACAGGTGCCGCAATTGGTAGTGCTTTTGGTCCAGTTGGTACTCTAGTTGGAGGAGTTATAGGAGGATTTTTTGGTGCTTGGGGAGGAGAAGAAGCTGCTGAAGCCGCAGTTGAAAATGCCTATGAATAAAAATGCTGAAAATATGACTTTTGAGAAAATAGAAGGGCTTTGGAATTATTTTTACTACAATACAAATAGATTATTGAATTTATTGAGTGTGAATATTTTCTTTAAGCCGATATTGAAATTTTATAAATCTGTAGGTATTCTTAAAGGAGAAAAATTAAGACAAGCGGAACGAAATTTTTCAAATGTAATTACAAATCAAGAAAAAGGGTTTAATACCTTTTTTTCACTAAATTATATGGTGTTAACCTTTGCTATATTTTTAGGAACAATTAGTTTTTATATTGTTAAACTAGGTCAAATTACAATAAATGGAGAATTAATTTATTTTGTTGTTGGTTTGCCTATCATATCGTTTTATATTAATTGGTTTTTTATTAGGAAAGATGACAAATATTTAAGTTACTATAAAAAGTTTAAAACAGAAGAAACTAGTATGAAAGGAATATTTTTGACAATAACTATTCATTTGATGAATTTAGTGATATTTATTTTATCGGTTTTTCTTTTATCAGAAAATCAATAGTAGATGTTAAGAAGGGAGTTAATAACTACTCCTTTTTCATTTATCGGTATTGTTTCTCTGGTACTCCCTCGAAAACTTAAAACTAGACCATCTATGATAAATAAAATTAGATTGTTGGATGAAAGGAGTTAACTTGCTACTCCCATGACAAACTTAAATCAAGACCTTCGATGTATCGAAAAAACTAACTTTAACAAACCTTAAAACCACTTTTTTGAACCTTCAAAGACAGTCTTATTTTTCAGTATCAAGCGAGGGTGTTCCTATAAGAAACACCGCCGATTATTCACCGTTTGGGGTGCAGCTGGATGGGAGGACGGTTCAGGGGGATAGTTATAGATATGCATTTAACGGAATGGAAGGCGATAACGAGTTCAAAGGACAAGGAAATAGCTACACAACCGAGTTTAGACAATATGATACTCGTGTTGGAAGGTGGTTAACGGTTGATCCAATGATGGCAATGAGGGTTAGTTTTAACCCTTATAATTTCGGAAGAAATAATCCTATGTTAATGATTGATCCCTCAGGAGCACTTGATGACGAATTTGATAAAAATGGGAAAAAAATAAGTGAATTAGGAGGAAATAAAATAGACTTTCATCATCAAGATAATGGAGACACCAAAGTAGTAGATAGAGAAACAGGAGCTTCTAACATCATTACTGGGGGTGAGAGATTGTTAAAAAATTATACAAAACGAGATAAAAGTACAAGTTGGAAAAAGTTGTTTTCAGAATGGAGTTTAGGTTTAGGTACAAAAAACTCCTTAATTTCTGATTTTGATGATACTCAAATTGGTTTTTTTGGTTCTATGGATGAAATAACATCTACTTATGCCTCTAAAGGCAGAGAGGAAGTAATGACAAGTGGTGATTCTAAAGGTCAAGTAAGTTTTGATTACACAGAAGTTAACCCATTTACTGCAAGTACTGATGGTTGGGAACAATTTTTAGGGAGAGCTAATTTATCCTACTACAAATTAGGAGATAAAGTCCTTTTTATGGTTAATGATTCAAAATCTTTAACATCTTTATCATACAGAATATTAGGCGACCATGAGAGAAACATATTTAGTGTGGCTGGAAACACTTATCAGACATATATTTGGACTGAATCAATGTATGAAGTAAAATCAAAATACATAAAATCTAATTTCAAACATGTTAAAAGTTTAAAAGATGTTTACGATTCATTTATTCCAAAAATTCCTTCATTCAAACCTTCATTTGGATTTTAATAACACAAAAATGAGATTATTTATTCTGTTTCAGCTTATCTTTTTTTTTATTTACTCTTGTCAAAATTCAATTTCAGAAAGGAAACTAATAGGAAATTACACTCCAATTAATTATGAAAAATGTTTTGATACAATTTCAATTGTAGGAAATAACACCTATTACAGAGTAATTTATGACAAGAAAAAAGAACTAGTTTATAAAACAAAGGGAAAATGGTATTTTAAGAGCAAAAATAAAATTGAATTCAATAATTTTTTTCTAAACCTTGATAGAGATTTAAATAAATATCCAGAATTACTGAACGATACAACGGGAAGTTTCCAAGTTTTAATTGACCTAAAAGAGAATTCTCCAATTTTGTGTTTTGGTTATTTTGATGGTGAAAATTGTTATTCTAAAATTTAATCTTGAGAACCTACCCCCACGACAAACTTAAAACTAGACCTTCGTGTATCAAAAAAAACTAACTTTAACAAACCCAAAAACAACTTTTTTGAACCTTCAAAGACAGACCCATTTTTCAGTTTCAAGCGAGGGTGTTCCTATACGAAACATAGCTGATTATTCACCGTTTGGGGTGCAGCTGGATGGTAGGACGATTCAAGGGGATTTTTACCGATATGGCTATCAAGGTTCAGAAAAAGATGATGAATCTAAAGGTGGCGGAAATTCATACACAACTTATTATAGACAGTTAGACCCGAGGGTTGGTAGATGGTTTTCGATAGATCCAGTTTTTCAACCATGGCAGAGTCCATATTATTCGATGGATGGGAATCCAATAATGTTGAACGATCCTAAAGGGGATAAAGTTAAATTCGGTAGATATAAAAAAGATAAGAGTGAACATGCGAAATTTGCAACAAGAAAAGAATTTAATAATGCTAAAAGAGAACTAAAAAAATCAATTGACGAATTGAAAAAAGAATCACAAACTTTTAAACAAATGTATGAGTTTTTGGATGACCAAAAAGAAATATATACTGTTTTTGGCAATAATGATAAAGGTAGTGGAGATTTTTACGGTAATAATCTAAATTTTGGTTTAGGTGATATGACTTCTGAATCTGGATTCTTAAATGAAAATACTTTTGATCGTGAAACAAGTTTAAAGGCTACATTAGGACATGAATTTGGTCATGCATGGAGGGAAGCAATGAAATTTGATGTTAAAAGTTCAACTAGTTTAGAGTATTTCAAGCCGATATATTTTTCATCAAGTTTAATTGAAATTAAACGTGAAGAAAAGATTAAATGTGAAATGGATGCAGTCCATATCGAAAACATTGTAAGGTCAGAATTGATAGAAAGAGGAAAAAACTTGAAATTAAAATCAAATTACTATGGTTCGTTTCCACAAGCACAAAAAACAAAAAATGGTAAATATCAAGCAATTTTTGAATACACTATTTTAAAAGAATTAGATGCTAATAAAGAAAAGTATCTTAAGGGTGAATATAAATTAAAAGATATTGAAAAATGATTAAAATTGTTCCTTTAATTTTTCTTGTTAGCTGTTCTGTTTTAAAAAATCGTGAAACAATATGCAATATAACAAAAGAAACAGGTTCCTTAAATATTAAATCTAAAATACCCAATGGTATAAGAATTGTAAGATATAATGGTTTATTAATCGAAGAGCTTTTAATTAAAAAAGAAGAAAGTGAATTTTCGTGGATCTATTCTTTCAATAATTTAATAAAAGCAAACAAAAAGTTTTTACCTGAAAAATCATTTTCACTAGGTATGTCTAATTTAAGTGAAAATTGGTATCAACGAGATTTTCATTATGTTCAGAACTGTACAACTAATATGAGCCATCCTTTTGTTGACTCTATTTACTTCGTTTCTAAGGATACAATAACCTTTCTTTTCATAAATGTATCAGGACCATCACTAAAAAAAATAGATTTGAAAAACGAAGTTTTAAATATTCAAGATTATCAAATTCTTATTGAAACATATAAATTGTTTAATCAAATCAGGTCTAATAATCAAAAACTTTAAATTGCTTCCGTTTGTATGACTAATTTAATAATGCGAACAATTTTATAGTTTGATCAATATTGGTATTAGAACAATAGTTTAGCGTTTTATAATTGTGCAATTGATTGATTATTTTGTAATTTTAATTTCTAAAACTGATAAGTATGAACATAGAAACAAAGAAGTTAAATCTCATAGAACGAATTATGAGAATTAAACAAGTTGCGACTATTGATAAGTTTGAAACACTCATAACAGATTTAGAATTACAAGCTAGAACTGAAACTTCTTTAAGCCAAATTCAAAACAATGAAGTGCGTTCTTATGAATCTTTTTCTAATGAAGTCGAACAATGGTTGAAGGAAAAGAATTCGAAGTAATAATTACATCCTTCGCAGAAAAAGCATATTTTCAAGTCTTAGAATATGTTTATGAATACCACACACCCAAAAAGGCAGAAAAGATTGCCATAGAGTTACTCAAGTTCCCGCTTATTTTGAAGCAATTTCCTAAAATGGGAACTATTGAGTTAATTTTAGAAGAAAGACCCGAAAAATTTAGATTTCTACTTTTTGAAAGGACAGAAAGAATAACTGTTAAAATCCTATATTTTGTTGATTATGAACGAAATGTTATTTACATAACCGACTTTTTTCCTTCAGAAATGTTAAACAAAAAAATAAAAAAGCGAAATTGATCTTATATTTTTTCTCTACTCCCAAAATAAAGTTAAAATTATAGAATCAAACTTTTATAACCTTTAAACCCAACCTTTCTGCAAGTCCAAAATCGGCCATATCGCACCATTCCCAAAATCCGTGTTCCTATACGAAACATAGCTGATTATTCTCCGTTTGGGGTGCAGCTGGATGGCAGGACGATACAGGGGGATTTTTACCGTTATGGCTACCAAGGTTCTGAAAAAGATGATGAATCTAAAGGAGGTGGAAATTCTTACACAACGTTTTATAGACAATTAGACCCAAGGGTCGGGAAATGGTTTTCAATTGACCCTTTATTTGCTAAGTTTCCTAATTTAACACCCTACCATTCAATGAACAATAATCCAATTTGGTTCAATGATCAAAAAGGAGACAAACCGAATGATTGGATAAAAAATAAAAGCACGGGTAAATTTGAATGGGACTCAAAAGTTAATAAAAAAAGTGATACACCAAAAGGCTTTGAATATATAGGAAAAAAAGATGTTGATATCGTAAATAATTTATTTGATAATAAATCAACACATACTGAAAGCACCTATGATATTGGACTTATGGGTTCGGATAATGAAGAGGTTGGGAATGTGCAAACGGTTGCATTTTATAACGGAAGAATTGACACAAAGCTTGTTGTTTCTCTTGTTCCTAATGTTGAAACGAAATATGACGAAACAGGAAATGTAATTGAGAAAAATTTTAAAGGAATTGATGTTTTTGCATCAACAGTTTCAAATGTTTCAGCAGCAATACCAGGTGGAAGTGCGATGTATGAATTACATGATATGAAATTTACTCTAAATGGAAAAGCCTTGAAGAAAATGGAAGGTAACTTTGCTACAGAAGTAGCAAATTTACCATCATCACATTATACGAGATTCGTATCAGCTAAGACTATTCAAAATAACTTCGGAAAAGAATTTAATTATAGTTTAAACTTAAACGGACAGTATGCGTGTGTAAGTGATAAAAGCGTAAGTATCTTAATGATGCCCGGTGCTCTTGGTCTAGTAGAAGAAAATAGGACTAAAATCAACATGCTTATTAAATTTAAAAATAAATAAAATTAATATGAACAGGAATTATTTTATTATTATAGTATCAGTATTAATCTTTATCTCTTGCAATTCAAAAAAAGAAATAACATATACTCAAATTAGAAATGAATATAATACATATAGAATTTTTGGTAAAAAGTCCAAACTAAGAAAGAGTTATAATTTATTAATTGTGAATGAGGATTTTAAAAAGAACAAAATAACACCAAAAAATTTTGATTTAGCAATACCAATTTTAATAGATATGGAAAAATATGACTTTTTGAAAAATCTATTAAAACAAAGTAATTCAGGACTTTCAGATTATCACCTAGAATTTTATAATAATCATATTACAGGGCTAAAATATCAATGTAAAGATTCAATAATCTCAAATAAAAGCTTTAATAAAAATTTAATAGTTATAAAAAATCAAATTGATTTTAACATTAAAGATTCAACGCTTCTTTTCGATTATTTTATTACAAAATTATATTTAAGCGACATTAATTCAGTTCTTAAAGAAGTAGATTTATTGAAAACGAAAAATAAAAATTTTTCAATTGATTTTTATGATAAAGTACTTAAAGAAACTATTGAGGAGTATAGTTTGAAAATTAGAAGATGTTAAACTTCTTAACACCTTACTCCCACGACAATCCCAATAAACCAAATCTTTAACAATTTCAAAGAAAGCTCCGCAGGTTCGGGGCTTTCTTTTTGTTTTAAAGGGGTTGGTTTTGTTCGGTCCTACTGGTTTGCCCCCCTACAAATCGGACAATCTTACGAGAGTTAATAAAATGATCGCTTAAACTTACTAATTTTGTATCAACAGAAAGCAACTCGATGGCGATCTTTGCACCGTAGTTGTCAAGTATTTC